>NZ_DATJDZ010000022.1:0-250872 GCF_035497195.1 Asticcacaulis sp. | reverse complement strand
GGGTGTAGTTGAGCACCACGGCGTCCGGCGCGAACAGGCCCGTCATCAGGTATTTGTCGCGCAGGTCGGCATTATCCGCGCCCTTCATCATGTCCGGATGCGTGGCGTAAAGCGTCTTCGCGTAATGGCTGGTGCACATGGTCTTATTCCCGTTTGAAAAGGCTTTTCGAGTCCGTTTGTTGCACCCGATGCCGTTGTTTGATTATTAGGTAACCGGTGTCATTTATTTTGACAACACAATTCTGACCTGACAGTCAGAAACCGGGCTTCGGCGCGCTGGAAGAGCCGCGCACCACCAGCGCGGAATCGACAACAAGGCCGGTTTCGATCGGTTGAGCCGCAATGAGCCGGTCGGCGGCCATGCGCGCCATTTCACGTGTCGGCAGGCGCACCGTGGTCAGGGGCGGGGACAGGCGATCGGCGATCGGCGCATCATCGAACCCGATCAGGGTCAGGTCGCCGGGGATGTGCAGGCCCGCCTCGTAAGCGGCCTTGTAGGCGCCGGCGGCCATTTCGTCATTGGCGCAGATGATCGCGGTGGGGCGGTTGGGATGCTCAAAAAGCCGCCGCGCCGCTTCATAGCCGGAATCGAAACTGTAATCGCCGCGCTCATCGAGATCGGCGGCGATAGCAGCGCCGTGCGCGGCCAGTCCGGCCTCGAAACCGCGCCGCCGCACATGGGCAGAGGGATAATCGAGATTGCCGCCGATATAGCCGATGCGGCGGTGGCCAAGCGCCGCGATATGGGCGCCCGCTTCGGCGCAGCCAATATCGTCACGCGAGACGATTTCCCGGCCGGCATCTGACGAATCTTCGCTGCTTGCGGTTCGGGCCGTCACACGCACATGCGGCACATTCAGTTCATCGAGCAGGTCCAGCAGCCGGCGGTCTTCGGCGATCGGCGGCAGGATGATAACACCGGAGGGCCGCTGGTTTTCCAGAAATTCCCGCAGTTCGGAAAGGAAGGCCGCGCTGTGCCAGTCGCACGGATGGACAACCAGTTCGGTGCCGGTGCCGCGCAGGCAGTCGAGCGCGCCCATCTGCATGTTGACGACATATTGCGCGTTGGGATTGTCGTAGATCAGCCCGATCAGGAAGGCGCGCCGGAACGCCAGGCCGCGCGCCTGCGGATCAGGCCGGAAGCCGATGCGGGCGATGATTTCGGCGATCTCGTCGCGCGTTTGCGGGTGAACGCTTGGGGAATTGTTGATGACGCGCGAAACAGTCTTTTTGGAAACGCCGGACAGTCGCGCCACATCATTGATGGTGGCCTTCCTGCGACGGCTGAGGAATGTTTCGATCGTTTCCGTCATCGGCCCCCCATAGGTTCCGGCGCTTGCAAAAGCCGCCGGTTAGCTTTATGACACCGGTTACCATACTAAAGAACGGACGTCACGTGCAGATTGCACCTGATGAACCGGACAAGACCGAAAAGGTCGAAACAGGGTCTTATATAGGAAACGCATATGTCTTTCAGGAAGATATTATGGCTCTGTGGCGTCATGGCGTTCGCTGCGCCGGCAATGGCCGCCACTCCCGCGGAATTCCACCTCAATCGTTCGACCTATGATGTTCTGGGCTGGGCGAAGGCGACACAGGGCGGTAAGGGCGGGCGCATCATCCGCGTCACCAATCTCAATGAAAGCGGGCCGGGGTCTTTTCGCGCGGCGGTGGAAGCCGAAGGGCCGCGCATCGTCGTCTTCGAGGTCGGCGGGGTGATCGATCTCGACAGCGCTTCGATGCGTATCAAAAATCCCTTCCTGACCATTGCCGGCCAGACCGCGCCGTCGCCCGGCATTACCTTCATCAAGGGGGAATTTAACATCGCCACGCATGATGTGATCATGCAGCACGTCATGATCCGCACCGGCGAGGCGGGGCACCCGAAGCAAAGCGGCTGGAACGCCGACGGCCTGTCCACCAATGCGGCCTATAATGTCATTGTCGATCATTGCAGCTTCTCCTGGGCGACCGACGAAAACCTGTCGGCGTCAGGTCCGCGCTTCAAGGGGGCGGACGTCACCGAATGGCGGCAGAACACCTCGCACGACATTACCTACAGCCATAATCTCGTCTATGAAGGGCTGGCGGAATCGACCCACGACAAGGGCGAGCATTCCAAGGGCGGGCTGATCCACGATAACGCCACGGGCATCCTGCTCTATGCCAACCTTTATGCCTCGAACGAGGAGCGCAACGCCCTCTTCAAGGGCGGAGTCCATGCCGCCGAGGTCAATTCGATGATCTATAATCCGGGGCAAAAGGCGATCCATTACAACCTGATCGCCCATGAATGGGAAACCCATCCGTTCGAGACCGGGGTGATTACCCTGATCGGCAATGTCTATCGTCAGGGGCCAGATACGGTCACGGCCACGCCTTTGTTTACGCTCGGCGGGGATGGTGATGTGTCGCTGTACATGCGCGACAATATAGCCGTCGATCCCTATGGAACCCCGGTGGCGCAGACCGGACGCTACACCACGGGTTCGGCCAAAATCATGAAGGCGCAGACGCCTTATCTGCCGGAGGACATGCCGATCATTCCGGCGGCCCGGCTGGAGGATGAAATCTACGAATCCGCCGGCGCCCGGCCATGGGACCGCGATGATGTCGACTTCAAGATCCTGTCGGATGTCGCCGAAGGGCGCGGCGAGATCATCGATTCCGAGGCGCAGAACTATTACGGCTATCCGAAATATCAGCGCACCGACGCGCCATTCGTCGAGGCCGACTGGAACCTTGACGATATGAGTCCGAAGGCCGGCTGGGTGTCACTCTACGCGAAGTCGGCGCCGAAGCACTGATCAGGTGCCCTGCTGGATAAAGGGCACCCTGGCGAACAGCCTGCGTTCCTCGCCACGCGGATCGTCGGCCAGTTGCGGCGGCAAATCCATCAGCAGGGTTTCACGCTTTTCCATTGAATAGGGCGTCCAGTCCGGCAGGGAGGCGGTTTGCGGCGAACCGGTGCGGGCGAAGGCGATGAAGGCGTCCGAAAACAGGTCGGCCATTTTGCGCGCATCGTCGCTGTCGGTGGTGATGCTGTCGGGCACATTCGTTGTGCGGAAGACCAGTGGAATATCGATGGTGTGCGGTGCGCCGAGCTGGCCGCCGTCTTTCGGTGTCTTCCAGTCGACCTGATAGGCATAGGTGACCGCGCCTGATTTCGCGCGCGCCTCCAGTTCCTCGATTGCGCCGCGCCAGGAACGCCCGGCGGTGGTAGCAGCGAAGAAAACATCCGATGGCGACATATCCGGATACAGGCGGCGGTAGGTATCGATGACCAGATACGGATCGATATCGACGCGGTATTGCGGCGGCAGCTTGGCCGGCAGTTCTGCCCAGGTCAGCTCGAAATTGTGCGGATCGCCACCCAGGAACGCACGTGTCTCGTCATGCGTATTGCCGATCATCATCGATATGGCGGCGGATTGGTCAGGCGCATCTGGCCAGAAGGGGTGGCGGAACAGGACGGCTTCATCGAGGACCGGGCCGAAGTAAAGACCGCCCTTGCCGATCACCGGATCGTTGGCTTTCAGCGCCGCCACAAGGTCGGCCACAGGTCGGGTCTGCACCTGCTTCAGACCGTCGGCATCGGGCTTCAGCCCAAGTGCGGAGAGGAAGGCTATGGCGCGCAGGGTGGCGTTGCCGGGGCCGGAGGCGGTGACCTGCTGGCCGCTCATAGTGGCGGCACGGTGGAACAGGCCCTTCGCGGCGGGCGTCGCCATCATCGTGGCGATCTTGGCGCCGCCACCGGATTGGCCGAAGACCATGACGCAATCGGGATCGCCGCCGAAGGCCGCGATATTGTCACGCACCCATTCGAGCGCCAGATGGATATCAAGCTGGCCGCAATTGCCGGAAAAAGCGAGAGGACCTGGCGCACCCGTTACCTCGCGTTCGAGTCGCGCCAGATAAAGATAGCCGAAAGCGTTCAGGCGGTGGTTGATGGTGACCACGATGACATCGCCGCGCAGGGCGAGATTGGTGCCGTCATAGAGCGGACTGCCGCCTGAGCCGGTATTGTAGGCGCCGCCGTGGATATAAAACATGACCGGCCGCCGCTTGCGCGGGCTGGCTTCCGGCGTCCAGATATTGAGAAACAGGCAGTCCTCGCTCTGGCCGTAAGGATCGGGCGTGTCGGCCTGCGGGGCCGCCGCGCCATAGTGATCGGCGATATAGGGTTTGGT
Organism: Asticcacaulis sp.; assembly: GCF_035497195.1. Lineage (GTDB taxonomy): Bacteria > Pseudomonadota > Alphaproteobacteria > Caulobacterales > Caulobacteraceae > Asticcacaulis. Next base: position 246,682 of record NZ_DATJDZ010000022.1, on the reverse strand, counting down.
CCATGGTTCCGGCTTCACCGGCGGCCGGAAGCGCGCTTGACCGGTATTCTGGCCATAGCGCAGGCCAAGAAAGACATCGACGCCACCCCTCGCTTGCCCGATGACCGGCCCGGCCTGCGTCATGACCGTTGGCTGGCCGGTTTTCTGGCCGGTTTTGGCGAGGGCGGGCGCGGCCATGAGACCGGCGGCCACACCCAGCAGTTTCAGGCTGTCGCGGCGGTTCATTGTACGGGCTCCGGATGGGCGAGGCGCCATTTGGCGTAGGCCTTGAAGACCTTGAGCGGCGCGGTGTTGAACCAGGCATAGCCGTTGCGGCGCTCCACACTGATCTCGTTGACATCATCGTGCAGGGTCTTGTCGCGGTCGCCGAAGACCGGCTTGCCTGTGGCCGCCACATAATAGCGCGCCCACAGGTCGGGTGCACCGGGACTGGCGATCAGCTTGCGGCCGGCGGCCTTGTCACCGCCGTCGGTCCAGGCGACATCGTGCAGGGCGACCTCATGCAGCCATTTAACGCCATCATGCACCGCTGCCACGGCTTCTGGCGATGGATCGGGCAATTGCATCAGATAGACCAGCAGGCTGGCGCTTTCGGCGCTGGAAAGGGCGTCCGGCTCGAAATTGCGCGCGGCCACCGGCAATTCGGTGAGGGCGTCGTGCTGCTGTCCCCAGACGGTGCGATGGCCATTCACCCTCACCTGCGTGGTCAGGATGCAGGCGATGGCGCGATCACGGGCGCTTGCGGCCTGTTGGCGTATCGCTTGCGGGACGAAGGCGTAATCGCCGGCCCCGGAGGCGATATCCGACATCAGTTCGGCCGCGTGGACCAGGGCGTCGTCATTGAAGGTGATGGCGTCATGATAACCGCCTTCGAGCGGCCAGACCTGCGGCCAGCCGCCATTGGGGAACTGGGCGTTGAAGAGGTAGGCCGCGCCCTTTGCAAAGGCCGTGCGGTAAGGCAGGCCGTCATCGCCCGGGAGCGCGGTGATAATGCGGGCGAGAAATTGTAGCTCGGTGATGGTGGCGTCGTTATCGAGCGTGCCGACATAATGCCAATGTTCATCACGCGCCGTATCGAAATCACCAGGCGCGGCGAAGTGCGAACTGTTGTCGCCGGCCCAGGGCTGGCCGGGCACCCGCAGGGCGCCGTCGCGCGACTGGTTCTTGCTCCAGCCGCCGGCGGGGGTCTGGAAGCTTATGATGACATCGGCGATATGACGCGCTTCCGGCGTGGCGTACCAGTCCGGCGCGCGGTCGAGCGGCATGGTCTTTTCGCTGTCGCTGCGCATCTTAACCGCCGGGATATCGCCCGGCGTCCCCTCGGCGGCCAGTGCGGCGCGATCAGCGTTCATCTGCGCCTTTGAGCGGTCGAGATAGGCCCGCCAGACGGGCTGCGCTTCCGGCGGCAGGGTGGCGATGCGTTCGGCGGTGATCGCCTGCGCCGCCGTATTGACGCCGACAACCGCAGCGAAAGCGGGGGCGGCCATAAGCACGGTCATGACGGAAATTGCGTGAATGGACAGTCTCATGGTCAGTCTCCATAGATTGCGCAGGTCAAAGCGCCCGATAGGTGAAATTGCGGAAGCGGGCCTCGCCTTCGCCAGCGGCGTAAAGACCGGGCCGCAGCATCAGGAAACCGCCGCGCACATTATGATGGTAGCCGGAAACCTCCATGCCGCGATCGAAGCGTTTCCAGGTTTCGCCATCGGCCGAGGTATGGAAGCTGACGATCTGACGGTCGTTGCGCACGCGCAGCCGCATCCGCTGGCCGTAGGGATTGGCGGGCCGTCCGCGTTCGATGCCGTATTGATGCGTGATGAAGGTCTGCGCGTCGAAACCCAGGCCACAATAGAGGCTGGAATCGTAAAACAGCAGCAGCCCGGCGCGCGTGCCCGGATCGATTTCGATATCGCACTCGAATTCGTAAGCCTGATCGCCGGCGACGCACAGCAGGGGCGGAGAGGACGACGGCGCTTCGCCGCGCGCCGTCAGGTGCAGGATGCCGTTTTCGCGGCGGATGCGGCCGGTTTCATCGGCTGAGGGGTTGAAGAAATTCCATTGCCGGCCGTACTTGTCGGTGGTGAAATCGTCAGACAACGCCAGGCCGTGCGGCGTGGCCGGGCCGGGCAGGGGCTTTTTTATCGGCTGCGACAGGTCGCCGCCGCCAAAATCGAACCAGCCGTCGGCGCTCCAGGTGACCGGCGCCAGCAGGGTCTGGCGGCCCAGTGTCCAGAAGCCGTTTTCATAGCCATGATAAACGCCCCACCAGTCGCCTTTGGGGCCTTCAACAAGCGTGGCGTGACCGCGCGACCACCATTTTTCGTCAAGTGAAGCCGTATGCACCAGCGGATTGCGCGGATGCTGTTCCCAGGGGCCATTGATCGAGCGCGAACGGGCGGCGATGACCATATGGCCGGTAGGTGGCCCTGCCGTGCCGCCAACCGCCAGTATCAGGTAAAAATAATCGCCCTGCCGGGTGACCTTTGGGCCTTCCGGCGAGAAGCTTTCCACATCCCATTCTGCCGGATAACGCCACGGATTGTAGACATGTTCGACTTCGCCAATAGTCGATAAACCGTCATCAGACAGGCGCACGCGGTCGCCGCCGCTGAGGAACAGCCAGCGCGCACCGTCCTCGCCGATCGCATGGCCGGGATCGATATGGTCGGGCAGGTTTAGATCGACCGGCTCCGACCACGGTCCCTTGATATCGTCGGCCCAGATAACCCATGAGGTGGTCCTGCTGCCAGGCGTTTTCGTCTGTTTCGTCGGGATATAGAGGTAGTAGCGGCCTTTGTGCCTGCAGAGTTCCGGCGCCCAGACCGAGCCGATATTGCGGGTGAGCGCCGCCGTCACCGGCTGCCAGTTCACCAGGTCCTTAGAGTGCCAGATGATCAGGCCGGGATAGGCTTCGAAGGTCGAGAAAGTCATGTAATAATCAGCCCCGTCCTTCAGAATCGACGGATCGGGGTGGTCGCCGGCCATGATCGGATTGAGGAAGCGGCCATCGCCGAGATCGGCCCGGCGCTGACCTTCGACGCCGCGGGCGGATACTGGCGCGGTCTGAACCGTTGTGGCGGAACCGCCGAACAACAGGCCGAGGCCCAGTCCGGCTGATTTCAGGGCGTCGCGGCGGCTGGTTTTCGGCATGGATTATCCTTCAAAAACATCCCCGCTCATAAAAAGGGGCGCCGGATGACTCCGGCGCCCCAGTCATGACAGAGAAGGAAAACGCTTAGAGCGGGATGGTTTTGATAAAGTCAAAACGCCGCTCTAAATTTTGTGCTGTCGCGCAATTTATCCGAAAAGTGGTGTCCACTTTATCGGATTGCGCTCTAGTACTTGTAACGCAGGCCGAGGTAATATTGACGGCCGGAGGTGCCGTAATCATACAGCAGGTTCTGGGCGGTATTGCCCTGGGCGGTATCGTAAGCGATGTAGCGGTCATCCGCTTCATTGGTCAGGTTGATGCCTTCCAGAACCAGAGTCAGTTGCTTGTTGATCTTGTAGGTCAACTGCGCATCGATATTGAGCGTCTCGTGCTTGCCCCAGAAATCGGCCGAGGAGCCGGGAGCGAGCTGCGACAGGTAGCCGTCACGATAAGAGGCGGCGACGCGGCCGGACAGCTTGTCGCCTTCATAATAGAGGGTAGCGTTCCAGGCTTCCGGCGACAGGCCGAGCAGGTTGGCGGCGGTCGTCGTGGTGTCGCCTGCCCCGATGTAATACTGGATCTGCGATTCGACGTGGGTATAGTTCAGGATGCCGCCGGTCCGGCTCAGGAAGCCCGGCAGGAAGGTGAACGGCTTTTGAATGTTGATTTCAAAGCCTTTCAGATCGCCGCCCGGTGTGTTGACGGGCGTGGTGACGTCATATTCCACATCGCTGGATTCGCCGAGATCGGCATAGTTATAGCCCAGATCGCTCAGCTTGACCGAGGTGACGCGCGACTGGATATAGCTCTTGATATCCTTCTGGAACACACCCAGCGTCACCATTGTGTCCTTGTCCGGATACCATTCAACCGAGAAGTCCAGGGTGTTGGCTCGAACCGGATCGAGGTACGGATTGCCTGTTTTCAGAGTCTTCTTGGTGGTGTCGATCGACCCGCCGCCCGGAGTCATCGACAGCAGGGTCGGACGCGCCATCGTCTTGGCGGCGGCGAAACGCAGATAGACGTTTTCGATCGGTTCGATCATCACATTCAACGCAGGCAGCGAGTCGCTGTAGCTGCGCCGGATGGTGGTCAGGGCCGGTGCGCCCGATGTGCCGATATAACCGCTGACGGATGTTTCGGTCCGGACCTCACGGGTGCCGATATTGCCGCGGAACGGCATGGCAGCGAGTTGGCCGCGGAAATCGGCTTGCAGATAATAACCGGTATCGACTTCCTGGGCGTTGCGGTTGCCGGCGATCGATGAGGAGTTGGTATTGTTGACCGTAAAGGTGCCGTAGGCATTAGTGCAGTTGCAGTTGTAATCGAAGGTGCTGCGGATCTTGTCGAGATTGGGGATCAGGTAGGTGTTGCCGCCGACCGTAACCGTCTCGGAATAACCGGCGATGTCGCTGTCGATCGCGGAGACGATGGCGCCGGAGGCGTTTTCGTCCCGTTTGAGGGGATCCGTTGTGTAACGGCCGTATTCCGTAGACGTGAACTCGTACTTCTTGCTGGAGACGCCGGCCTTGATGTCGATATTGTCGGTCAGCTTGTATTTCAGGTCGAGCTTGGCGGTGGCGAAGCTGTTCTCCACGGTTTGCGGACGCAGGCGGATCAGCGAGGCGTCGCCGTTGGCGGTGCTGCTCGAATAGGTCCAGTAGCAGGCCTGATCGGGCGAGCAGTTGGTGGCGGACGTTCCGTAATTATAGCTTGGATGCGTCATGTCCGAATAGTCGTAGCTGTAGCCATCGACATTGTAGGATTCAAACGTGAAGGTGGTCTGTTCCGGGTTGTCCTGCAACGAATCCGACGCGCCGATCAGCACTTTCGAGGTCAGGCGGTCGCCCCAGTTCTGATCCCAGGTCAGGTTGAGCTGCTGGAAAGTGGTCTTGAGTTCGTCGTAGCGATGTTCGGCCCGGATATCGACATCGTTGAACGACGCCTTGGTCATGGTGCCTTCATCGTCGATCGTATAGTCGTAAACCGAAGATTTCGGGAAACCAGCGCCGGTGCGGCTGAACGAAATGCCTTCGATTTCCCACTCTTCACGGTTGGAGCCGAAGGTGGCGTACATGCCTTCCAGGGTGAACAGCGTGTCGGGGTTCGGCCGCATCTGGAAGGCGGCGGTGATGCCCAGGCGTTCCTGATCGGTCTCGAAGTGGTTATAGCGCGGAATGCGCGGATGCAGGGCGTGACTGATGGCCAGGGCTTCCGGATCGGTCAGGACCGGGTTCTTGGCATTGCCTTCGTTCGTGTTGCACTGGTTAGCCGAATTGTTGGTGCAGGGCGTGACAGGGGTGAAGGTAGCGCCGCCGTCGGTGCTGTAAGCGCCGATACGTCCGGCGTTGCCGTTGGCATAGGCATTTTCCCAGCGTGTGGTGTTGGTCGAATCCTCGATCACCGTGCGCGTGCTGTAGGCGACGGAAAGCAGGGCGCCCAGCCGGCCATCGGCCCAGCGGTTGGATACCATGAAGGTGCCGCGCGGCTCGGTCTGTTTCGAGGCGTCGTTATAGCCTGCCTGGAGCGAGCCGGCCATGGTGAAGCCCTTGTAATCGAACGGGCGGGCGGTTTGCAGGTCGACCGTTGCGCCGAGCGAGCCTTCCTCGATCTCGGCCGACAGCGACTTGCGCACGGTCAGCGAGTTGAACAGGTCGGCGGCGAAGACGTTGAAGTCGAAGCCGCGGCCGCGATTGGTGCCGCCGGAGGAATCTTTGGAGCCGGTGGTGGCCAGGGCTTCGAGGCCGTTCAGGCGGGTGCGGGAAAATTCCGAATTGAGGCCGCGCACGGTGATTTGCTTGCCTTCGCCGCCGTCACGGTCAATCGAGACGCCGGGAATGCGTTGCAGGCTTTCCGCCAGGTTCAGATCAGGGAACTGGCCGATATCTTCCGACTTGATCACGTCGATCATATCGGTGGAGCGCTTCTTTTCGCTGATGGCGGTCTGGAGGGACCCCCGGAAGCCGGTAACGATAACGAGCGTGGAATCGTCGGCGGGCGCCGCCGCAGGGGCTGTTTCCGGCGCGGCATCCTGCGCCAGGGCTGACCCGGCGAACAGGCCGCCGGCAGCGATAGCAATAGCGACTACGGAGCCGCTCAGGGCGAGGGCTTTGGTAAATTTGGACGCAACTCTGGCGTCGTTCGGTTTCAGCATCGGTTTTTACTCCCCGTTTTGCCAACAGTCCGAATCAAAGCGTCCGGCTGTTCGTATGAATGGAAGCCTTTTGGCTTCGCTTCGGCTTATTAATTTGACACCGGTGTCATTAAATCGGATGAAATCCGCATGACGTCGATATTTGACAACTAGACATAGAATATTTGGGCTGGCAAGACCGTATAGCGCAAGAATGACACCGGTGGCATTAAAAATCACCGTTCTGTCAAAACTGCGATAATTTTGCCATAGTTGTGACGGGAACCTTTTTCAAATTTGAAACTGGTTAAGGCAGGCGCGAGCCTTCCGATAGCGCCATCATCAGGGCGCCCACGCCTTTGGGATCGTTTGGTGTGATTTTTTCGGACAGGTAATAGGCGTAAGAACCGTCACGATAGGGTGTATTGCCAAGCCCCGCCACACCGCAAATGCCTTCGAGCGCTGAGGGGGTGACGAAGCGATCGCAAACCAGCCGCAGCGCTGACAAGCCCTCAGCGGCGGTATCGGTGACGCCCAGCCGCATCGCCTTCATCAAGGCATAGGCGATCATCAGTGAGGCCGAGGCTTCTTCGTAATTGCCTTCGCGGCTGCCCTGATCGGCGACCTGATACCACAGGCCTCCGGGCTTGCGCACCCGCCTCAGGGCGTCCAGGCTGTCGGTCAGCAGATGGGCTATGTCGCCGCGGCCGTCAAGCCCTTCGGCGGCTTCGCAGACATCGGCCAGGGCCATGACCCACCAGCCCATGGCGCGGCTCCAGACGCAGGGCGAGCGGCCGGTGACCGGATCGGCCCAGCGTTCGGCGCGCGATTCGTCCCAGCCGTGATGATAGAGGCCGCTCCCGGCTTTCAGGTTGGCCTCGACGGCCAGGAACTGGCGGACCGTATCTGCGAACAGGTCCGGCTGGCCGGCGGCTCGTGCATAGGCGGTCTGGAAGGGCTGGGCCATGTAAAGGCCGTCCAGCCAGACCTGCCACGGATAGATCTGCTTGTGCCAGTAATTGCCGGATTGGGTGCGCGGATGAGTAAGCAACTGGGAAAACTGCCGGTCCATGGCGCGGCGGTAACGTTCGTCACCGGTCAGGGCGTAAAGACGCGGCAGGACGCGGCCGGCGTGGATATTGTCGATATTGTATTCCTCGGATTCAAAGGTCGTCATCACACCCTCGGGCGTAATGCGGCGTTCGGCTTCGGTGCGGACGAAATCGAGCAGGGATGCATCGCCGGTAGCCTCATAAAGATCGAGCGCGCCCAGCCAGATCATGCCGTCCTCGTAGTTCCAGGCATCCTTGTAGGGGCGCCAGCTTCGGATATAGGCTTCGACAAAGACGGGCACCTGCGCACCGAAAGCCGATAGTTTGCGGATCGTACTGTTACCCAAATGGAAGGCGCGTTGCACGGGCGCGCGCGTGACATCTTCGGGGATGTGCGGAATAACGATCACGACACGGACTCCAGTCTGAGGATTTCGCCATCCTGGCCCTCGATATCGATATGATCGAGGCGGACATGACGGGCATTGCGGATATAAATTCCCTGACGGGCCACGGCGGGGATGGACGCGGCCATATCCGGCGCTTCCGGCGTGACATTGGCGGCATAGCGCACGGAAAAGCCGTCGATCGTGAGGCCATCGATCGGCCTTTCGGGCAGACCGAGCAGCCACGCCGCGGCCAGCCGGACACCGGTGCAGTGAATGCGGGTCAGCGTAAATTTACCGAGCGAGGGCGTACCGTCATCGACTGGCAGCGGTTCGGTGCTACCCACATAGTCGGTTTTGCCGTCGGGATCGCACCAGTAGAAGCTGTTGATGACAAAGGGTGTGCCGACATTTTCCATGCGGATATTCTCGAAACGGATATTGCGGACAATGGCGTCCTTGCCGCGTCCGCGCCGGGTCTTGATGCGCAGCCCCCGATCGGTGCCGGTGAACAGGCAGTCGCGGACCCGGACATCGTAAACACCCGACGCCATTTCCGAACCGATGACGACGGCGCCATGACCGTCCTGCATATGGCAGTTGGCGATGGTGACATCGCGCGTCGGGCGCAGGGCCAGTCTCGCCATGCTGATCTTGCCGGACTTGAGGGCGATGCAGTCGTCGCCGACGGTGAAATGGACGCCGGTGATGGTGACGCCGGTGCAGCTTTCGGGATTGAGGCCGTCGGTATTGGGGCTGTCCGCCGGAGCGGTGATCGACAGATTGACGGCGCGGACATCGGTGCAACAGAGCGGATGGAGGGTCCATGATGGGCTGCCTGTCAGGGTCACGCCCTCGAAGGTCAGGTTGTGGCTGTCAATGGCATAGATCAGGCGTGACCGCCAGCCGAGCGCCGTGCCGCCAGGGAGGGCGCCGCGCTCCGGTCGCTTCTCGTGGGCGATGCGATCGCCGGACCACCAGGTATCGAAACCGGCGCGGCCGTCGATCGTGCCTTCGCCATAAATCATGACATCTTCCGCCGACAGGATATTCAGCAAGGCGGCATGGCAGGTGACCGGCTCGCCTTCCCATGAACCGAGGAAGACTGGCTGGCCATCCGAACCGGGAAGTATACCGGGCAGCAACGGCCACGCGTCGATATCGCGCAGGCCGAGAAGGCTGGAACCGCGCGTTACTTCCAGGCGGGTATGGCTCTTCAGGAATAGCGGGCCGGAAACGAAATCGCCGCTGTCCAGCCGCACCAGACCATCGGGCGGGCAAGCGGAGAGGGCGGCCTGCAAGGCACGGGTGTCATCGCTTACGCCGTCGCCTTTAGCGCCGAAAGCGCGCGGATCGAGCGCGGCGGTGAGCGGTTTCGTTCGCGCCGTCAGAGAGTAAGTCTGGCCGCCGCTTTCCACCTCGACAGGGTAGGCCGTATCGCTTTTCAGGCCGCGCAGGGTGAAGCTGTTGCGGTCGGTCACCAAAACCTCGACGCCATTCAGCCGGACGCGATGCGGCGCGGGACTGCGGAAACAGTGCCCGTTGGCAAGTTCCAGCGCCAGCGCGGTCGGCAGGGCGGCGACGCAGGTCAGCATCATCGGATCACGCGCGCCAGTATGGCGTTGATGTCATCATAGAGTCGCTGGCTCGCCGTCTGTTCATCGATAACACCATAGCCCTGCATCTCCAGAATATCCTGGAAGCCATCACGCACACGCGGATGCTCGAACCACGGGCTTTCCAGCACGGTGATCGGCAGCTTCGCCAGTTCGGCCTCACTGTCTAGTTTCAGGCCGGTCATCATGCCGTCTTCCGTCAGGGTGCGGCGGGCTATGGCCGAGGAGGGCACGCCGCGGCTCAGGCCCATCGCCCGGATGCCAACCGGATCGTTCATCAGGAAGTTGAGCAGCAGGGCGGTTTCCTGCGGATGTGACGTCTGGCGGTTGATGGCGAACATCATGGCCGGCCGGTAGAGCAGTCCGGCATCGCTGGCGCCGGGGATCAGCGGATAGGACGCCAATTCGACATGCTCGCCGGGACGCAAGGTGTCGGTGAACTTGTCGATCGACGAGTTCCACAGATAGCAGCCGGCGAACTGGCCGTTGATCCACGGCCGCATTTCCTGCTGGGCCACATTGCCGAAGGCGGCACGGACGCGGGCGGCCGGCAGACTGTGGTTACGCGTCAGCCCGGCGTAAAGCCGCGCCATTTCGGCGATATCCTGCGGCGTGCAGTTGAGGCGCTTATTGATATCATCGACCAGAGCCTTGCCGGTTTTCTGCACGATGCGCGACCGCGCCAGGGCGATGAAATCCTGGAAGGTGCCGTCGATCGGGTAGTAGGCGTCGCCCAGAGCGTCGCGCATTTTGGGGCCGGCGGCCAGCAGGCTTTCCCATGAATCCGGCAGGGCCAGCCGCGCCTTGTCATAGGTGGTGCGGTTGAAATAGAACAGCCGCGCCGCATTGCCGACCGACAGCGCATTGCGGTGGCCGTTGCGCTCGCCCATGCCAAGGGTGCGGGCGTCGTATTGCGAGAAATCGATTTCCTTCGACAGCGCATTGAGGTCGTAGAAACCCTTTCCATCGCGCGAAAACAGCACCTGCCAGTACCAGTTGATCTGCATCAGGTCCGGGGCGGTATGGCCGGCGATCTGGGTGGTCAGACGTTCCAGATGGCCGGCGAAACCGGTATATTCGCCGCGTACCTCGATGTGAGGGTAGCGCTGCATGAAGAGGCGCAGGGCTTCCAGCGTCGCCTTGTGCGCCGAGGCGCCGCCCCACCAGCTCATGCGCAGGGTCACCTGGCGCTGCGGACCGGGCGCGGTGCGGGGCGAGCAGGCGGCCAATGCGCCCATGCCAGCTATGGCGGCACGACGTGTAACAGGTGTGTTCATCCCTTCACCGCCCCGGAGGTCACGCCTTCGACGAAGTATTTCTGCGCCACGAAGAACAGGATCAGCGACGGCGCCAGGGCGATGACCGACATGGCGAGGATTTCGTTCCATGACGTCGCTTCGGTGACGTCGATCGACATCTTGAGCGCCAGCGCTACGGGGTACTTCTCGACGCTCGACAGGTAGATCAGGGGCTGCAAAAAGTCGTTCATGCTCCACATGAACTGGAACAGGGCCACCGAAATGATCGCCGGCAGGATGACCGGGCAGACGATCAGGGTCAGCACCTGGAACGAGTTGCAGCCGTCCATCACCGCCGCCTCTTCCATATCGACCGGCAGGCTGCGCATGAACTGGATAATGAGGAAGACGAAGAAGCCCTCCACCGCGAAGGCCTGCGGGATGTAGAGCGGCAGATAGGTATCGAGCCAGCCGAATTCGCGGAACATCAGGTACTGCGGGATCAGCAGGACTGACTTGGGCAGCAGCACCGTCGCCATCAGCAGCGCGAACAAAAGCTTGCGGCCGGGTATGGCGAAGCGCGCGAACCCGTAGGCGACGATGACCGATGAAATCACCGTCAGGATCACCTTGGGGATGACGATCTTCATCGTGTTCAGCAGGTAGGTGGCAAAGGTGTATTCGGTCGAGGTCTTCCAGCCTTTTGTGAAGCCGTCCGTCGTCGGGTGGGCCGGTATGAAGCCGGGCGAGGCGAAGATTTCGTGGTTGTTCTTGAAAGCGCCACCGATCATCCAGAACAGCGGGTAGAGCATCAGGAAGCCAATGCCGATCAGCAGGCCGTAGCGGATAAAGGCATTGATCAGGGGCAGGTGGCGGCGCCAGCCATGTACGGAGGCCGTGCTCATCAGTGACCTCCTTTATCGCTGCGTTCCTGGGCGTAGAACACCCAGAATCTTTGCGACCAGAAGGCTAGGGCGGTGAACAGGGCGATGATGACGAACAGCACCCAGGACAGCGCCGAGGAATAGCCGAGATTGAAGTATTTGAAGGCTTCCTCATAGATCATCAGCGGCAGCAGGTAGGTCGATTTCATCGGCCCGCCGCCGGTGATGATATAGGGGCCGTTGAACTCCTGAAACGCCTGCACGATCTGCATGATGAAGTTGAAGAACAGCACCGGCGTCAGCAGGGGCAGAGTGATCATCCAGAACTGGCGTAGGCGCGAGGCGCCGTCGATGTCGGCGGCTTCGTAGAGGTCTTCGGGAATGGCTTTCAGGCCAGCCAGAAAGACGACCATGGCCGATCCGAACTGCCACAGACGCAGCAGGATGATGGAGAACATGGCGGTCGAAGGTTCGCCCAGCCAGTTGACGCCACCGATGCCGGCCCCGTGAAGGAACTGGTTGACCAGTCCATCGCCAGCGAAGACGAAGCGCCAGACGACCGCGATGGCGACGCTGCCGCCGAGGATCGACGGCAGGTAGAAGGCGGTGCGGAACAGGCCGATGCCGCGCAGTTTGAAATTGAGCACCACGGCGATCAAAAGCGCGAAGGCCAGTTTCAGCGGCACGGTGACGAAGACGTAGAAGAAGGTGACGCCGAGCGACTTGCGGAAGGTGGCGTCACTCCACATGCCGGCATAGTTTGACCAGCCGATGAAGTGGGCGTCGCCGAGCTGATCCTGAAGCCTTGCGTCGGTCAGGCTGAGAATGAAGGAAGCGATGAAGGGAAAGGCGGTGAACAGCAGAAAGCCGATGGCGAAGGGCGCGATATACAGCGAGCCCGCGCGCCGGCTGGCATAGATGGAGGCGCCGGACATCAGCCGCGCTCCTTCGTATCCGGCACATGGCCGAGCGCCAGGCCATCAGCGCCGAAGAGATGCGCGCGCTGGCCGTCGATCGCCAGATGCACCTCGTCATGCACCCTAAGTTCGACATCGCCGTCAAGCCGGACGATGATTGGCGGCGCCTCGAAGCCCTTCAGCGCGATATAGGCGAAGGTTTCGCCGCCCAGCCGTTCGATCAGGTTGACGTAACCCGATAGCTGACCCTTGCCAGCGGTGGTGAGCGACAGACTTTCCGGGCGCAGGCCCAGGCTGACCTCAGCGCCGGTTACGATATTGGCATTGACGCGCGGCAGGCTGATCGGCCCTTGCGCCGTGGTGACGGTCACCTGGTCGCGCTCAGCGCCGGCAAGCGTGGCCGGCAGGATATTCATGCCGGGCGAGCCGATGAAGGTGGCGACGAACAGGTTGGCGGGGCGGCGGTAGAGTTCCATCGGCGGACCGGCCTGTTCGATGCGGCCGCCATTCAGCACCACGATCTTGTCGGCTAGGGTCATGGCCTCGACCTGATCATGCGTCACATAGACCGAAGTGGCGCCCAGTCGCGCGTGCAGGCCGGCGATTTCCACCCGCATCTGGCCGCGCAATGAGGCGTCGAGATTGGACAGGGGTTCATCGAACAGGAAGACGTCGGGTTCGCGCACCATGGCGCGCCCGATGGCGACGCGCTGCCTTTGCCCGCCGGAAAGCGCCTTGGGCAGGCGGTGCAGCAGGTGACCGAGTTGCAGGGTTTCGGCGACGGCGCGGACCTTGAGCTTGATTTCGACGCGCGGCATCCCCTTGATGCGCAGGGCGAAGCCGATATTGTCCTCGACCGTCATGTGCGGATAAAGCGCGTAGGACTGGAAAACCATCGCCACGCCGCGTTTCGACGGATGAGCGTAGGTGACGTTTTCACCGGCGATATCGATGCGGCCGCTGGAAGGTGTTTCCAGGCCGGCGATCAGGCGCAGCAGGGTGGATTTTCCGCAGCCCGACGGACCGACGAAGACGACCAGTTCACCCTTTTTGACCTCCAGCGAGACGCCTTTAATGACATCGTGGCCGCTGAAAGACTTGGTGACCTGATCCAGGATGACGCTGGACGTGTTCACTTATTCCCCGTTTGTTTGTTTTTATGATCTGGCCTTTGTGGCCCCCTTGCCGGGCGATCTGTTAAAATGGAGCCTATAGGAAACCGGTGTCATTTTCAATCGGCAACCTATACGCTTTGTAATTTTTTATGTTTAGCGGGGTTGAAACGGCAGTAATGATGCCCGAATGGCTTCCGCAATTCAGGTCGCGACCTTGCGCGCCGGCCTCATTTACGCTGTGCGTTTAGAAGGGCTTGTGTCTTGTCGACTGCCTTCATATCTGAGATATGAAGCGCTATAAGGCCCTGAATATTCTCTCGTGTGTTGCGACCGGTTTCGGTATTTTCTTTCAAGAACGAAAGTATCGTTCGACGGGGCGTTTTCCGGCTGAACATGTGCGCCAGATAGGTTGTGGCCGCCCCTGTCTGGAAAATATGGCTGGCCCGAGATTTTACGCGTCGGACATTCGAGAGGTTCGCAGTCGGATGCGCGCTATACAAAATTAATGCGCTGCGCCGATCATGAGGTCGAAACTGTCAATGTCCAGATAGCCGTCGCTATCTGCGGGATTGAAGCAGAACATCGCGAACTGCGGTCCCTGGAAGGTGCCGGTGCGCCAGTCGTAGGCAAGCGGAAAGTCGCCGCCGAGCGGTGACCAGGCCGCGCCATCCGCACCGTATGCAATCTGTCCGCGGGCGGTGGTAAAGTCCATCTCGGTGCGCAGGTACAGTATATCGCCTTGAAGTGGTATGGAAGGCGCAAGGATGCTGGTCCTTTGTCCCTCGACGGTATCTTCATCGAGCCGCAGGCTCAGTGAGCGATGGCCGTCTGCGGTCGTTTCAACGGTCGCCTGGGCGTTGAACTTGCCGAGCGTACCGATGCCGCATCTGTCTCCGGGGTGCAGGTGGCCTACATCCAGACGGACTATGGCTTGGCTGGAGGGGCCAAAACCTTTCTGAGTCAGGGTGTTTCGCGCCGTCCAGAAAGCGTCCGACCGGGTGGCTTTCAATCGCAGGAAGCCCGGCCGCTCCGTCAGCGTCCAGCGGCTGTCGTCCGGGTTATGGTTCCACTGCCATTGGAGGCCGAGGACTTTGCTGTCGAAATTGTCGGAGGTCGCCAGTCGCAATTCGGGATGAGCTGGCAATGGCAAGGTCGCTGAAGCCGGAACGCGGCCAGGCGCGGCGGGGGTGCCCCAGACCGGCCAGTCATCCTGCCAGAATATCGGACTGATCCGGGTCATCCGGCCGATGGCGCCAGCATCGACCATCACAAAACCGTACCACTCGCCATTTGGCAGATCAACCAGTGCGCCTTGATGGCCGCCGGTCCGGTCGTCGATCTGGTCGTGCGTTTCCCAGGGACCATCGAGACTGCGGGCGCGGGATACGGTGAGGCCCAGCCGTGAGGGGATGGCGTTGAACAGGTAATACCACTCGCCCCGGTGGATCAGTTTCGAACCTTCGGCGCCCTTGTTGTAATAGACCGCCTTCGAGGCTGCGATCTGCGAATAGTCGGCATTAAGCGTCAGGAGGGTCAGCGTCCCGTCCCATCCGCCGGAGGTGGCGATATAGCCGGTGCCGTCGCGGTCGAAAAACAGGCCGGGATCGAACGCGGCGCGATCAAGTTCGGTATAGGTCCACGGTCCCTTTATGTCGGTCGCACGGTAAATACGGGTGTTTTGGCCGTTTGGCGTGACGGCGATGTAAAAAACGCCGTCATGATACCGCAGGCTGGGCGCATAGACTCCGGCGCGGTATGCCGTGCCGCCGCGCAGGTCATAGGCGTCGAGGCCATCCAGACGCGCCATGACATGGCCGGTATATTCCCAATGCACCAGGTCGCGCGAATGCAGGATCGTCAGGCCGGGCGTGTTGGCAAAGGTGGTTGTGGCGAAATAAAAGTCGTCACCGACTCGGATAATGTCCGGGTCCGGAAAATCGGCATAGAGCGGTGGATTGCTATAGGTGCCGTCGCCATTGGATGCAAAGGGCTGCGCGCGCGCGACATCGGTGGCGAAGGCGGGGGATTCACATAATGTTGTCAGCAGAAATGTGGCAATGGTTGTTTTGACATTGGGTCGTTTCATGAACCGCCTCCCTGCGATCGTTTCAGAACATTTTGCGCAGGCTTATAAGGGCGCGTCTGGCGGTCTGGCGCGTCATATAAACGTCCAGGCCGCCAGAATACCAGCTATGCTTTCGGCTTCAGATAACCATGCATGCCCAGCCAGCGCACGAACGAATCGAACCAGCCGGTGCTGGTGGTCTCTTTCTTGTACATGCCAAAACCGTGGCCGCCCTGTTCGTACAGGTGGAATTCCACCGGACGCTTGGCCGCCCGCCAGTTGTCGATCAGGCCATAACCGGCGTTGGCAAAAAACGGATCATCGGCCGCCAGCGCGATAAAGAGAGGCGGCGCATCGGCCGGTACGGTGACAGGCGTCAGCGGGCCATAGATATCACCGATAAAGGCGGGCTTGGCATCTTCACCATACAGGGCCGTTGACAGGGTGAGCATGGCGCCGGCCGAAAAGCCGACCATCCCGATCCGATCGGGATCGATATGCCATTCGGCCGCGCGCGAACGGACGAGGCTGAAGGCGGCGCGGGCGTCGGCGATCTGAGGCGCCAAGGCAACGGCAGGGTTATCTTGACCCGGCCGAGGTGGGCGGGCGGCCCCGGAGAACATCTCGGCCATCGAGCGCTCGAATTCGCCCATGTCTTCCGGCGTCGGATTGAGGCGGTATTTCAAGACAAATGCGGCCACGCCCTGGTCGGCCAGTGCCTGAGCGACATCCCAGCCTTCATTCTCCATGGACAGTGTACGAAAGCCGCCGCCTGGCGCAACGATTACCGCCGCGCCGGTGGCCTTGGCGGGATCGGGCAGAAATGGCGTAATCGTGGCAACCGTCACATTGCGTGCGAACACGCTGCCATACTGACTGTGCCAGGCCTCCTTGGCGGTGGCGCCAGGCAGGGGGCCGGTACTGAGTTCAATGGCATTGGGCTGCGCCGGCGTGGCGATGGGCGACATCTTGTCATCCAGCGCACTGGCAGGGGATGCGAAGGCGCAGGTCATCACGATTGCGGTTGCGGCTGCGCCGGCCTGTAACTGGCGCAGCAGCCGTGTTACAATTGTTTTGTGGACTTCCGATTTCATGGCATTTCTCTCTGCTTATTTTTTGATTGGGCAACGCGAAGATCAGTCCGGAACTCGGGCGGGAAAAACCTGAGAGCCTGCATCGATACTGAAAAAAAAAGGGGGGCGCATCCGTAAATGCGCCCGTCTACATGCTCCGAAGACAAGGAGCAGTTGGGACGATAGTACAAAGCACACATTCTCTCGGGTCAGGGGAGAATGGCGCCAACATATGTTAGCGGTCACACAAGCTATTATATCGGACAATTCCCGTCAATCGTGGCGGCGCTATTTTTTGCCAAAATCAAAGAAATCTTTATCGCAAGACATCGGCGTGAATTTTTACAAGCATCTAATTAGTTGATTATGTGTAATATTCTTTGTTGTTCTGCATTGCGCACAATTTTGCTAATAAAATAAACTGTCATAATATGGGGCCTTGATCAGATTCAAAGCTTGATTTTTGACCGATATTGTCAGAGGAATTGAAAAAACAAATAAATCATACGGGAGGGTGGATGCGACGGGTGTTTTTCGGTCTATGTGCTGTTGTGGCGATCGCCATGGCGCATTCCGTGGCGGCTCAGTCCGTGCGCACGGAGCAAATCACGGTTCACAGCCAGGCGCTCGAAGGCAATCTCGAGGGTAATTCGCCTGACCGCAGCGTGACCGTTTATCTGCCGCCGGACTATGACAAGGACAGCCAGAAGCGCTATCCCGTCCTGTATGCCCTTCACGGCTATTCGATCAACAGTGTGATCTGGTCAAAAGAAATCAAGACGCCGCAGACAATCGAGGGCGCCTATGCGGCCGGTATTCCGGGCCTGATTATCGTGCTGCCCAGTGCCCAGACGCTGCATAATGGCTCCATGTATTCGAACTCGGTGACGACGGGGGACTGGGAGACCTTTATCGCCGCGGACCTGGTCGCCTACATCGACAGCCATTACCGCACCTTAGCCCAGCGGGAGAGTCGCGGACTGGCGGGCCATTCCATGGGCGGTTACGGCACGGTGCGGATCGGCATGAAGCACCCCGAAGTCTTCAGCGTCCTGTATGCGATGAGTCCCTGCTGCCTGTCGGCGCGCGGCGCGCCCTCGCCCGAGGAGGGCCTGGCGCTGGAAGCCGTGAAAACGCCCGAGGAAGCGAAATCGCTCGGCTTTTTCGTTCGCGCCACCCTTGCCGTGTCTTCGGCCTGGTCTCCCAATCCCAACAATCCGCCCTTCTACATAGATCTGCCGACGAAGGACGGCGTTGCGCAGCCGGATGTCATCGCGCGGTGGGCGGCAAATGCCCCGATCTCGATGGTGCATCAGTATATTCCCAATATGCGTCGCTATGCGGCGATCGCCTTCGATGTCGGTGACCGCGACGGACTGAAGACTGACACCAAGGCGCTAAGCGACACGCTGACTGCCTATCACATCGCCAACACCTTCGAACTTTACGACGGGGATCACGTCAGCGGCGTGGCGGATCGCTTCCAGAATCACGTCCTGCCTTTCTTTGCCAAGCACCTGTCGTTTGCGCCGGTCAAACAATGACAAAGGTCTCCACCGATGATTATAATGTCTCACGGCTGCCATTCGCCACGAAATGGTAGCGCTATCATAATGGCTGTCAACGGCCGCAAATAACAAACGCTCCGTTATGGCGGAGCCGAAATCGGGAGGTATCATGAAGTCGATTGCTCTATTTACTGCCTTGTCCCTGACGGCGTTCAGCTCGCCGGCGCTGGCGCAGGACCGTATCGCCGTCACGGTCGACGCCGGTCAACCGGGCGCCAAAATCGATCGCCATATCTTCGGTCAGTTCGCCGAGCATCTCGGCAGCGGTATTTACGAAGGTATCTGGGTCGGCAGGGACTCCACCATCCCTAACACCCGCGGTATCCGCAATGATGTGGTGGCTGCGTTGAAGGCGGTCAAGGTGCCCGTCGTTCGCTGGCCGGGCGGCTGTTTTGCCGATGAATATCACTGGCGCCGCGGTATTGGCCCGGAACGCAAGTCGATGATGAACGCCAACTGGGGCGGGGTTATCGAACCCAATACGTTCGGAACGGACGAGTTTATGGACTTCGCCGGCCAGGTTGGCGCCGATGCCTATGTCTCCGTCAATGTCGGCTCTGCGCCGGTGAGCGAGGCGGCCGAATGGTTGGAATACATGACGGCCAGCACCGGTGACGCCATCGGGGCGGAACGGGCGAAAAACGGCCACACGGAACCGTACAAGGTGCCCTTTGTCGGCCTGGGTAATGAGAGCTGGGATTGCGGTGGCGGCATGACGCCCGATTTCTACGTCAGCCAGATGAAAATGCATGCCCGCTTCGTGCGCAATTACAATCCGGCGCAACCGATGGAGCGCATTGCCGTCGGCCCCAGCGGGGGCGATACGGCCTATACCGAAGCGGTGATGAAGGCCTATCAGGGGCGTAGCTGGGCCTGGGGCATAGAAGGCCTTTCGCTGCACGCCTATACGACGGGCGGTGGATTTCCGGTGTCCCAGAAAGCCGTCGGCTTCGGGGAAAAGGAATACGCGGTTATTCTCAAGGATACCCTCGGCATGGAAAACATGATCGCCACGCACTCGGCGATCATGGACAAGTACGACCCGGAAAAGAAGGTCTCCCTCGTCGTCGACGAATGGGGCGCCTGGTACGCCCCGACGCCAGGCACCGATCCCGGCTTCCTGATGCAGCAAAATACCCAGCGCGATGCGGTTCTTGCTGCGCTCAACATCAATATCTTCGCCCGTCACGCCGACCGGGTCCGCATGGCCAACATCGCTCAGATGATTAACGTCCTGCAGGCGATGATCCTGACCGACAAGGAGAAGATGCTGCTGACGCCGACCTACCATGTCTTCGAGATGTACGTGCCGTTCCAGGACGCGACCTTCATCCCGGTCAAGCTCGATGCCGGGGTCTATACCTACGGAGATATCAGCCTGCCGCGCGTTGATGCCATTGCAGCCAAGGGGACGGACGGTCGGATTTACGTCTCGCTGACCAATCTCGATCCAAACAAGCCGGTGGAAATCGACACCGCCTTCCTGGGCGTCAAGGCGAAGTCCGTGACAGGAAAGACCCTGGCGGCGCCGAAGATGGATTCCGCAAACACCTTCGACGCCCCGAATACGGTCACGCCCAAAGCCGTGACTGTAAAGCTGAAGGACGGTAAGGCCGTTGTCCAGCTCGCGCCGTCGTCCGTCACCGTGATCGCCATTAGTTTGTAACCACCCTGGCCGGCCGGCGTTCGGCGGGCCTTATTCTTTTCCTGGATTTTGAGGTTACCATGCACACCGATAACAAACTTGCCCTGTCCCGCCGTCAGGCCCTTCTGGCCGGCGTAACCGCCAGCCTGTTCGCCGGCTTTCCGGCTTTGTCGCAGACGCGCGCGTCCATTTCCTCGACAATCCAGGTCGGCCGCGAAGGCGCGCCGCTCAATCCGTTTCTCTACGGCGGTTTTCTTGAGCACATCGGAAACCTGATCAATCACAGTCTGTGGAGCGAGGTGCTCGACGACCGCAAATTCTACAATGCGATCGATTCCACGCCGGCGCCGAAGGTGGAAGGCTCCGTTTCGCAGATGCGTGTCGTCAATAAGTGGGTTCCGGTGGGGCCAGACAACGCCGTATCGATGAACCGGAAGACGCCTTGGGTCGGCGAGCAGTCGCCCGTCGTTGCGCTGACGGCTTCGGAACCGCGGGGCATCGCGCAATCCGGCCTGATCCTGAGGGGGCGGACAGACTATGTTGGGCGGGTCGTTGTCGCCGCCGACGGCCAGGCCGATATCTCCGCCACCCTGATCTGGGGCAATGGCGCCGGGGACCGTCAGACGATCAGGGTGCCGGCTGGCAAGGACTGGAGCACGGCACCCCTGCGTTTCTTGCCGCAGGCTGACACGGAAGAGGCGCGTCTGGAAATCACCGGCACGGGCGGCGGCACGTTCAGCATCGGCGCCGTTTCGCTGATGCCGGCCGACAATATCAAGGGCTTCCGTGCCGACACCATTGCCCTGATGAAGGAGATGGACTGCAAGATACTGCGCATTCCGGGGGGCAATTTCATTTCCAGCTATGACTGGAAGAATACGATCGGCGATCCGGACAAACGACCGCCCATCCTCGACCCGGTGTGGAATTTTGCCCAGCCGAACGATGTCGGTGTCGATGAACTGCTGCAAATGTGCCAGTTGATCAATGCCGAACCGAGCTGGTCAGTAAGCACTGGCTTCGACGAACCGCGATCGGGAGCGGAACAGGTCGAATATATCAATGGCGCCGCCGATACCGAATGGGGCGCTAAACGTGCCGCCAACGGCCATCCTGAACCCTATCGCGTCAAGTACTGGAATATCGGCAACGAAATGTACGGCCACTGGCAGATGGGCCATATTCCGCTGAAGCAGTATGTCGTCAAACACAACCTGTTCGCCGACGCCATGCGCAAGGTCGACCCGTCGATCTACATCATTGCGCCGGGCGGTTTCGCCGATGAGATGACGACAGGGCAGGGCATCTTCATCGAAGGCCAGCCCCAGGTCGAATTCGGTTCCGATCGTGACTGGGCCTACGGGATGTTCGAACATGCCTGGGGCAAGTTCGACGCGCTGGCCACCCACGCCTATCCCCCCGAAAACAAGAAATTCGACATCAAGACCGGCAAGCTGTTCGATGTCCAGCGCCCGCTCGTCGAATGGGCGCGCCAGCCGGCCAATCGCGTTCTCACCATGGTGGAATGCTGGGAAGAGTACAAGAAGCGCTTCCCGGCGCTGAAAGATGGCAAGGTCAAGGTCTTCTTCGATGAATATGCCTACAGCTTCCGGCAGACGCTGAAGACCTGCCTGGCCATGGGCATGTGCCTGCATGAATTCTTCCGCCATTCCGATTTCATCGACATGGCAGGCTACACTATGGCGACCGGCTGGATGGATGTTGATCGTACCCGTTCGGTGATCAGCGCTACCGGCCGCCTTTACCAGATGTATAACCAGCATTTCGGCACCATTCCGGTGGCGGTTACCGGCAATTCGCCGGTGCCGGCGCCCGAATATCCGGCCGGCGGCGACCAGCCGCGCGTCAATGCCGGCAGCGCGACCTATCCGCTCGATCTGTCCGCCGCCCTGACCGCCGACCGCAAGGCCCTGATCGTTGCAGTGGTCAATGCCACGGAGGAAGCCCACCCCCTGCAACTGAGCCTTGAAGGCTTCAAGGTGCGCAGGACGGGCCGTAGCTGGAAGCTGACCGCCGCAAGCCTGGAGGCGCAGAACCAGGTCGGCAAACCGCCTGAAGTGGTGATCGCCGAAAGTACATTCAGTACCTCGACGCCACTGAAAATCGCGCCGATCAGCGTTGCACTTTACGAATTCGTACGCGCCTAGACGATACAACAACAGGGAATGGTCATGAAACGCCTTCAAATACGAAATGCCGCCGGCCGGATGCTGGCCGTCTCGGCAATCGCCTTGCTGATCGGGGCGGCGCCGGTCGCTTTCGCGCAAAACCCCCTCGACAGGCCTGGCTATCAGGACACGGCGCGCACGCCTGAGCAACGCGCCGCGGACCTGGTTTCGCGGATGACGCTGGAGGAAAAGACTGCCCAGCTCATCAACGACGCGCCGGCCATTCCGCGCCTGGGAGTCCGCGAGTACAACTGGTGGAACGAAGGCCTGCATGGTGTGGCCGCCGCGGGCCACGCGACGGTCTTTCCCCAGGCGGTCGGTCTCGCCGCAACCTTTGACGTGCCGCTGATCCATCAGGTTGCCGATACGGTCAGCGTGGAGTTCCGCGCCAAGTATGTGGAAAGCCGCCATCGGTTCGGCGGTTCCGACTGGTTCCGTGGCCTGACCGTGTGGTCGCCCAATATCAACATCTTCCGCGATCCGCGCTGGGGACGCGGCCAGGAAACCTACGGCGAAGACCCCTATCTGACGGCGCGGATGGGCGTGGCCTATGTGGAAGGTCTGCAGGGCGACGATCCGGTCTATTACCGCACGGTGGCGACGCCCAAGCATTATGCCGTTCACAGCGGACCCGAAGCCGGACGCCACCGCGATAATGTGGCGCCGTCGCGATACGATCTCGAAGATACCTATCTGCCGGCCTTCCGGGCGACCATCACCGAGGGCAAGGCGGCGTCCATCATGTGCGCCTACAACGCCATCGACGGCCAGCCGGCCTGCGCCAATAACGACCTGCTCGTCACGCACCTGCGCAAGGACTGGGGATTCAAGGGCTTTATCGTGTCGGATTGCGATGCGGTCGGCGACATCTATTACAAGACTTCGCACCACTATAAGGCCACGCCGGAAGATGGCGTCACCGCTGCCTATCTGGCCGGCACGGACCTGATCTGCGGTAACACCAACGAGGCCGATCATGTGACGTCCGCCGTTCGCCAGGGCCTGCTGCCGGAAAGCGCCGTCGATACGGCGCTTGTCCGGCTGTTCAGCGCGCGGTTCCGGCTCGGTCAGTTCGATCCGCCCGCTCAGGTTTTTCCGGCGATCACCTCCGCCGACTACGATACGCAGGCCAATCGCGATCTGGCCCAGCATGTGGCGGAATCTGCCATGGTCCTGCTGAAGAACGATGGCAATTTGCTGCCGCTGAAAGCCGAGCCGCAGTCGATTGCGGTGATCGGACCCAATGCTGACACGATCGATTCCCTGATAGGCAACTACAATGGCGATCCGTCGCATCCGGTTACGGTTCTGGCCGGTGTTCGCGCCCGTTTTCCAAACGCAAAGGTCACCTATGCCAAGGGCTCCGGCCTTATCGATCCGGTCATGACTGCCGTGCCCGACGCGGCCTTCTGCCGCGACCGGGCCTGTACCGAGATGGGCGTCACGGCAAGCCATTTTACCGCCGCCGATACGTCAGGCGACGCGCAGACAACCTCAACAGAAACTGCGCCGCACCTGGCCTGGACCGGCGAACAGCGCAGCGGCGCCGTACGGTTCGATGGCTATCTGACGGCGCCGGAAAGCGGCGAATACCGTTTCCGATATGACGCCGACGGCGGCTACCGCATCTGGATCAACGACAAATTGGTCGTCGATGCCTGGCGGGTTGACTGGCGTCCGTCGATTGCCACAGGCACGATCCGGCTCGAAGGCGGCAGCCACAATACGATCCGGGTGGAATCCTTCCAGAGACAGGCGGCGGGTGACGAGAAGCTGGTCTGGAGCCTGCCGTCCGACACCGGCGCACAGGAAGCTGTCGCGGCCGCCAAGGCTTCCGATCTGGTGATCTTCGTCGCCGGCCTGTCACAGCGCGTCGAGGGCGAGGAAATGCACGTCGAAACACCGGGTTTCTCCGGCGGCGACCGCACCAGCCTCGACCTGCCGCCGGTGCAGCAAAAGCTGCTGGAGCAGGTCAGCGGGGCTGGTAAACCGGTCGTCCTGGTCCTGGTCAACGGGAGTGCGCTCGGCGTCAACTGGGCAGACAAGCATGTTCCGGCGATCGTGGAAGCCTGGTATCCCGGCGGCCAGGGCGGTGCGGCCGTGGCGCGCCTGATTGCCGGAGACTACAGCCCGGCCGGCCGTTTGCCGGTGACATTCTATCGCTCGGTCGATCAACTACCGGCCTTCAGCGACTACACCATGAAGGGGCGTACCTATCGCTACTTCAAGGGGGAAGCCCTGTATCCCTTCGGCTATGGTCTGTCCTATACCCGCTTCAGCTATGCACCGGCGAAACTGTCGGCCAGCAAGGTTGGGGGAAGCGGCGAGGTGACGGTTTCGGTCGATGTCACCAATTCCGGTCAAATGGACGGGGATGAAATCGTGCAGCTTTACCTCAGCCATCCGGGTCAAAATGACGTGCCGATCCGTGCGCTGGCGAGATTCGACCGCATTCATCTCAAAGCGGGCGAAACGAAAACGGTCAGCTTCACGCTCGACAGCCGCGCGCTCAGCACGGTGAACCCGGATGGCTCGCGTTCGGTCAGGCCGGGCAAGGTCAATATCTGGCTGGGCGGCGGACAGCCCGATCAAAGGTCCGGCCTCGGAAAAGCGCCCGGGGTATCGGCCTCGCTCACCATAACGTCCGGCCAGACGCTTGAACCCTGACCATGAGCATGATCATGAAAAAAGCACTCGGACTGTTATGTGGGCTGGCCTTTACGGCTATGGCGGGGAACGCCCACGCGGGCGAAGGTTCAGGCGCCTTTCCTGCCGTTTTTGAAGAAGATGCGGGGCTTCCCGAACATGTGGTCTATCGTCCGGAAAACATGGCGGCGGTGAAAGACGGTGCGCTCGGGGTCTACGTTTTCGGCAATGGCGGATGCAGCGGCGATGGCACGAGTTCGCGCAATCACCTGCTGGAAATCGCCTCCCAGGGCTACCTTGTGATCGCGCCGGGTAATATCCCTTCGGCGCACCCGCAGCCGGCCAATGCCGCGCCGGCGCAGGGTGGCCAGCTACGCGCGCCGACCGCGCCGGAATCGCTGACGGATGCTATCGACTGGGCGGTGCGCGAAAACGCCCGCGAGGGCAGTCTCTATTACCACCGGCTCGCGCCGGGAAAGATTGCGGCGTCCGGCTGGAGCTGCGGCGGCCTGCAGGCGATCGCCATCGCCAGGGATCCGCGCATCTCGACCTTCGTCATTATGAACAGCGGCGTCTTCAATGCAGGGAACCCCATCGCCGGCCTCAATGTAGACAAGTCGATGCTGGCCGATCTGCACGGCTCGGTGATCTATGTCATGGGCGGTCCTTCGGACATCGCCTACGCCAATGGCCGCGACGACTACAGTCGTATCTCGCAAATCCCGGCAGCCTATGTCGATATTCCGGTCGGTCATGGCGGCACCTACATGGAGCCGAACGGCGGAATCGGCGCCGAAATCGTGACCGCCTGGCTGGACTGGCGGTTGAAAGGCGACAACGCTGCGGCGAGCAAGTTTCGTGGCGAGGCTTGCGGTTACTGCACCGACAAGCGCATTGTCTACGAACACAAGAATTTCTGAAGGCAATAACCGGCGTTTTGCCCAGCGGAGGATTGACCATGGCGTATTCGAACCGGCCGTCCCGGCGTGTCGTGCTTTCGGGAATGACGGCGCTTTCGCTTGCGCCGGCGCTTCCCGCTGCCGCTGGCGGAAAGAGCAATCCGAACCGGTTATGGTATCGCCAGCCGGCCTCGCGCTGGGAAGAGGCTTTGCCGATCGGCAACGGTCGGCTGGGCGTCATGGTGTTCGGTCGTACCGGCCAGGAACGCCTCCAGCTTAATGAAGATACCCTGTGGTCGGGTGGCCCCTACACGCCGGATAGTCCGGAGGCGTTAGCAGCCCTGCCGGAGGTGCGCCGGCTGATTGCAGAGGGACGCTACAAGGAGGCCACCGACCTGGCTGGCGCGAAGATGATGGCGCGGCCGCTGTCGCAAATGGCCTACGGCACGCTCGGCGACCTGTTGCTGACCTTTGACGACCAGGCCGTTCCCAGCCCGTACGAGCGGCATCTCGACCTGGAGACGGCGATTGCGGGCGTCAGCTACACAACGCCATCGGGAACGATAAGCCGCGAAGTCTTTGCGTCCGCGCCGGACCAGGTGGTGGTCGTGCGGCTTGAGGCCAAGGGAAGGAGACTTGGCTTCGACCTCGCCTATCGCGGGCCGCAGGAGGTGAAATATACTGCGGCGAATTTCAGCGGCTCCGCGACGAGCCTCGAACCCGCAGCGCCGGACTGGGCGCAGCGTGAGGCGGTCGGCACGAACGGACAGGATATTCGCATCCGGCAGGACGGGCCGCAGGCCTGGCTGATTACCGGCAGAAATAACAGCAGTCAGGGTATACCGGCCGGCCTGACCTTTGCCATGCGCGTTCAGGTCATTACTGATGGCCAGGTCTCGGCTTCGGATTCGCACTTTTCCATCAAGGGCGCGCGCACCGCGACCCTGCTGATCTCGGCGGCGACCAGCTATGTGAATTTCCGCGATACAAGCGGCGAACCCATCGCCATCGTGCGACGGCAAGGTGAAGCGGCCGCGCGGAAGTCCTACGCACAGCTCAGGCAGGCGCACATCAAGGACTACATGGCGCTGTTCGGCAGCTTTACGGTCGATCTCGGTGGCGGCGCTACGGACCTGCCAACCGACCAACGGATTGTGGCGTCGGAAAACGCGGATGATCCCGCCCTGGCGGCGCTTTATCTGCAATATGCCCGCTACCTGCTGATTTCGTCGTCGCGTCCAGGCACACAGCCGGCCAATCTGCAGGGGATCTGGAACGCCAGCACGAACCCGCCCTGGGGCAGCAAATATACTATCAACATCAATACCGAGATGAACTACTGGCTGGCCGGCCCGGCCGGTCTGTCGGCCTGCGTCGAACCTTTGTTGGGTATGACCGAAGATCTGGCGGTGAGCGGCGCTAGCACCGCGAAAACCATGTACAACGCCAGGGGCTGGGTCGCGCACCATAATACCGACCTGTGGCGGGCGGCGGCGCCGATCGACGGTCCGCTATGGGGACTGTGGCCGTGTGGCGGCGCCTGGTTGTGCAACACCTTGTGGGACCAGTATGACTACAGTCGCGACGAAGCGATGCTAGCGCGACTGTACCCCCTGTTGCGGGGGGCTTCGCTGTTCTTTCTTGATACCCTGATCGAAGACCCCGGCGGTCGCGGCCTGATAACCTCGCCATCGGTTTCGCCCGAAAACAGCCATCCCTTCGGCTCTTCGGTTTGCGCCGGCCCCGCCATGGACCGGCAGATCATCCGCGACCTGTTCAATCATACGATTGCAGCCGGCAAGACGCTGGGGCGCGACAGTAACCTGATCGCAGAGATCACAGCGACAGTCAGCCGTATTGCGCCGGACCGGATTGGCAAGACGGGGCAGTTGCAGGAATGGCTGGAAGACTGGGACGACGCGGCGCCGGAACCGCAACACCGCCATATCTCGCATCTCTATGCGCTTTTCCCCAGTTCGCAGGTCAATCCCCGCGACACGCCCGACCTGGTGAAGGCAGCGAAGGTGACGCTGGAACGCAGGGGCGACCTGTCGACGGGCTGGGCCACGGCCTGGCGGATAAACTGCTGGGCGCGGACGGGGGAGGGCGATCACGCCCACTCTATCCTGAAATCCCTGCTGGGACCGCAGCGCACCTACCCCAATATGTTCGATGCCCACCCGCCGTTCCAGATCGACGGAAATTTCGGCGGCGCCATGGGGATCATGGAGATGATCGTCCAGTCGTGGGGGGAGGAAATCCATCTGCTGCCGGCGCTTCCCTCCGCCTGGCCGTCCGGGCGGATGACCGGCGTGCGGGTTCGTGGCAACATTGCTGCTGATATCTCCTGGACTAAGGGGAAACTGGCGCAACTGAGATTGAAAGGCCGACCGGGCGAAGAGGTCCGGTTGCGCCATGGCGGTGAACTTCAGGTGGTTCGGCTCAATGCCGGGGGCGTCTACGAGATGAAGGTGTGAATTGATGCTGTATCGCAAAACGCCCGGTTCGTTTGCCACGATCTTGACCCTGGTCGCTGTATGCCTGGGCGTATTTAATGCGCCTCATGCCCTCGCTCAGGACGCATCGTGTGCCTCCCTGACAGGCCGAACGATCGCGTGGACCGGCTACAGCGCCCGCATTGTCAGCGCGGCGCCGGTTGCAGACGGCGCCGCCGGCGCCGGTATCCCTGCCCACTGCGAAATTTCGGGCATCATGCACGAACGCAAGGGGCAGTTCGGTCAATCCTACGCCATCCGTTTCCACATGCGCCTGCCGGAAAACTGGAACGCGCGGATGGTGTTTCAGGGCGGCGGTGGCAGCAATGGCGATGTCGGCGATGCCTTGGGCCGTGTGTCTTCGGCGGGGCCGGTCGCACTGGCCTTGGGCTATGCCGTTATCAGCCAGGATTCGGGTCACGACAACGCCACCAATTCCGACCCGGCGCACAATGGCGCCCTGGCGTTCGGTTTCGATCCACAGGCGCGCGCCGACTATGGCCATGCGTCGCTCAAGGCTGCGGCCGAAGCGGCAAAAGCGGTTCTCCGCACCGTCTATGGCCGCGAACCGAAATACAGCTATTTCGTCGGCTGTTCCAAGGGTGGGCAGGAGGGCATGGTTTTCGCCCAGCTTTATCCCGATATGTTTGACGGGATCATCGCTTCGGCGCCGGGCTTTGCCCTGCCACGCGCCGCAGTCGCCGAAGCCTGGGATACTCAGGCCTTCGCCTCACTGGCCGGTCCCCGGGAGTCGCTGAAAATAGCCGACCTGGCGAAGACGTTTTCGACAACGGATTTCGACCTGGTGCGCGGTGTCATTCTCGAAGCGTGCGACGGCAGCGACGGATTGCAGGATGGCATGGTCGCCAGCATCTGGACCTGCACGGACGCCCGGGTATTGTCGGGGCTTCAGGCCCTGGTGTGTACCGCCGCGAAGACCGATGCCTGCCTGATGGCGGGACAGGTCGCCGTTCTGCGGCGGGTGATGGCTGGGGCCATGACATCGGGCGGGGCGCCGATTTACAGCGGCTGGTTCTGGCCGTCGTCGATCAATACGCCTGACTGGCGAATATGGAAGATCGGCTCGGCCGATGGCCAGGTGCCGCCGCTGAATGTGCTTCTGGGCGGCCCGGCCCTGGCCTCGGCATTCACCTCGCCGCCGACCGCCCTGGGGGCGCCCGACGCCCTGCTGGCCTATCGGCTAAACTTCGATTTCGACCGTGACACCAAAAAAATCTACACCACGACCGACCTGTTTCCGCGTTCGGCCTGGACCGATGTCGGCGCCCGCTCCACGGATCTTTCCGCCTTCAAGGCACGGGGCGGACGTTTGATCGTGCCGCATGGCGAATCTGACCCGGTGTTTTCGCTGAAAGATACGCTGGACTGGTTCGACACGCTCAACCAGGAGGTTGGTGGCCATGCCGCGGATTTCGTCCGGGTGTTTCCCGTGCCCGGCATGTGCCATTGCGGCGGCGGAACCGCTACCGATCGCTACGACATGTTCTCCGCCCTGGTGGCGTGGGTGGAACAGGGCCGGGCGCCGGATACGGTCATTGCCGCAGCGGGACCGAACACGCCTTGGCCGGGACGGACGCGGCCGCTGTGCGCCTATCCCCGGTCGGCGAAGTACATTGGCGGCGATCCGGAGTCGGCCTCAAGCTTCGAGTGCGCGGCTTAGAGCGGGATGCATTTTTGATGGAATCAAAATTCCCGCTCCAAGTTTTACTATGTCGCGCAATTTATCCAAAAAGTACTGCACTCCTTATGGTGATCGATATGATCCGCGATGGCCTTATTCCTGTGGACAAGCTCCATACTCATTCGCTCGACGCAGCCGATCTTCCGCGGCGCGTGCCGGAATTGCTCAAAACCCCCGATGATCTGCTCAAGGCGATTGTTACTATCTAGGAACGGACACGGATATGTTGGAATTGATTGCTGCTGCCGCCGCAGCCCAGATTGTTGTGTCGTCCCCGGATGGCAGTGTGAAGTTCCGCCTCGCGGATGACGGAGCCGGTTACGCCGCCTATCGCAGGAATGAAGAGGTGGTTTCGGGTTCGCAACTCGGATTGCAGCTGTCGAATGCGCCGGCATTTTCCCATCTTGTGCTGGTAAAGCGCACGCCGCAAAACGAAAATGTGACGCACGCGCTGACGGCGACGAAGGCGGACACGGCGCGGGATTATTTCAATGGCGAGCTATTGAGTTTCCGGGAAAATGACGGGGCGCATCGGGAAATCTCCATCGAGGTGCGCGTCTATAATGAGGGGGTCGCCTGGCGCTACATCCTGCCTGGAGGCGCGGCCGTCTCCCTGGCCGGTGAAACCACCGAATATCGGCCCGCAGGAGATCCAAGCTGCCTTGTTTCGGAGTACGCGGCGTCTCATGAAAAGGACTGGAATTCCGTTCGGATGTCAGAGATCGACCAGAGCAAGCTTTATGATTATCCGGTCGTCTGTCCATCGCCAAGCGGCAATACCCAATACGCCATCGTCCAGGCCGGGTTGTCGGGCTATGCGGGCTCTGCGCTCAAGCCTGGCAAGGGCGTCTTGCAGGTTCAACTCTTCAGCCGTCTTGATCACAAAGAGGTTGCGGTCGAAGCGGCCAATGGCCTGCAGAGCGGATGGCGCGTGATCATGATGGCGGACCGGGCCGGCGACCTGATCGAATCGCACCTGATCGGGAATCTCTCCGCCCAGGCGACGGGCGACTATAGCTGGGTGAAGCCCGGCAAGGTGGCCTGGGACTGGTGGTCAGGCCCGACGGTCGGAGACAAGCCGACCATGGAGCGCTACCGCCGTTTTATCGATTTCGCGGCCGAGTCGGGCTTTCCGTATTTTCTTATCGACTCCGGTTGGGCGCTCAATACCGGTCCGTGCTGTGCGGCCGACCCGCGGACCGATATCACTAAGGGCGAAGCCGGAATCGATATGCCGGCGCTTGCGAAATATGCGGCCTCCAGGGGCGTTGGCCTGATTCTGTGGGTGCACTGGCAACACGTTGCACCCCGCATGGACGAAGTGCTGGACACCTACGCCGCCTGGGGCATCAAAGGGATAAAGGTCGATTTCATGGAACGTGACGACCAGGAAATGGTCGCCTTCTATGAAAAGCTTGCCGCCGCTACGGCAAAAAGACACATGCTGCTGGATATGCACGGCGCCTTCCCGCCGATGGGCCTGTCACGAACCTATCCGAACTATATCACCCAGGAAGGCGTCCTTGGCGCCGAATATAACAAGTTCCCGTGGGGAAAGGTGACCCCGGCGCATAATGTCAAGCTGGCCTATACGCGGATGCTGCTGGGGCCGATGGACTATACCCCAGGCGGATTCCGCAATTCTTATCCGGATGCCTACGTGCAGACCGAGGTCATGCCCTCGACGCGCTTCACCCGCGGACAGGCCCTGGCGCAGTACGTCGTTTACGACAGTCCGCTGCAAATGGTGTCGGATGATCCGTCGGCTTATCGCGATGCCGATGGATTCGATTTTGTGAAGGCCGTACCGACCTCGTGGGACGAGACCCGCTTTATCGACGGCACGCCGGACAGTTACGTCGTCGTCGCGAGGCGTAAGAACAATGCGTGGTACGTCGGCGCCATAAACAACGAAGTCGCGCGTGTCATAGAGATACCGCTTACGTTCCTCGCGGACAAGCCGCAGGACGCAGTGATATGGTCGGATGGAGCGAGCGCCAATCAGGTCAGCCGCACAGTCAGAACCGTATCGCGAGGTCAGTCTCTCAGTGTAAAAATGCCGGGTGGCGGGGGTGCGGTGATTGTGATTACGCCATAAAACGCGCCTTACAACGGGCCTGTTACATACCTTGCACTACAGGTGTAAGGGCCGTTTTTTTCGAGGTTCGCCTTTGACGGATCTCGATAATCTGTGCCATTTTATCCGCTGAATAACTCAGACAATTAAGCACGTATAAAAATATTCCATTAGAAAAAATAATTTTCATAATAACCTTTGAATTGCAAACTATTGGTCTTGATACGGTCTTTGTTGCTCAGATTATTAAGTGGTTTCTTAATTAATGTAACAAAAACAATGAAATAATGTGCGCATCATTGCGCGGCCGCGTGTGAGCTTGCGGTAGCATTTTATGAAATTAAATTCTTTATGTGAACACAATAGTGTCACAATCTGGCAACGGCAGCCATTTTATCAAAAATATGTCCGACTTTTATGCTTGAAATAATGTGAGCGCTATCATAACGTCGTTCTGTCACAGTGCGCGGGGCGTGGCAGATTTGCTGGTGTGTGGAAAGACACGGCGCCCGGCGGACAGAGGCACCTACAAAACGTCTAACTAGACGCTCTCGCTTATTGCGAGAGAACATAAAATTAACTCGGGGCCACACGCCACACGAGATCAGGGAGTTGAAGCTAATGAAATCTACAAGGGATAATTTTGCCCAAAATCAGGGCGGCATGCGTGTCCGCTCTCGCGCCGGCAGGCTGCTGCTCGGCTCGACGGCGCTGGCGGCGGCATTGCTAGCCAGCGGAGCCTTCGCACAGGATACGGCGCCAGCCGGCACGGATAAAGCGGGAGGCACGGAGACTGCCGCCCAGGACGACAGCCAGGTCGTCGTCGTTACCGGCATCCGCAGGTCGCTGGAAACGGCCGCGCAGATCAAGCGGAGGTCGGACACCTTCGTCGACTCGATCACGGCGTCTGATGTCGGCGCGCTGCCGGATACCAACGTGGCGGAAGCCATCGGGCGTATTCCTGGCGTGTCTGTGACGCGCTACTCGATCCTGCCGCAGTATAACACCGGCGGCGCCGGCGGCGCGAGCGGTGACTTCCCTTCGGCCGAAGGTTCTGGCAACCTGATTCGCGGTCTCTCGTTCGTTCGGTCTGAATTCAACGGTCGCGACCAGTTCACCGCCAACGGCGGTCGCGCGCTCGATTGGTCGTCCATCCCTCCCGAACTCGTCGGTGGCGTGGATGTTTACAAGAACGCGTCGGCTGAGCTGATCGAAGGTGGCGCCGGCGGTACGATCAACCTGCGCACGCTGGCCCCGTTCGACCGTAAGGGGTCGTTGTTTTCTGTCAGCGTGGATGGCACCTACGCCGACCTGCGCGAAGACTGGTCACCCTCCTATAGCGTCATCGCGAGCAATCGCTGGCAAACGGGTGCGGGCGAATTTGGCTTGATGGGGTCTTATTCCCATTCCGAGCTGAAATCGGATATCAACGACTGGCAGATCGGCGCGCCGGTTCCGAAGGTCAATGTCGGCGCGATCGAGGCGATCGGGCCGGACAAGTTTGATGGCGTGCCTGTCAGTGATGTCATCGGCACCCAGACGGTGTTCCAACTGCGTCACAACGAGCAGGATCGCGAGCGCACCAGCTACTATCTCGCAGGGCAATGGCGGAACGATACGACGAGTATTCTGATCAAGTACATCAACGTTGAGAACGGCACCAACACCGTTGAGCATACCGTTGAGCATTTGCCGGACGCGAACACGCCCAACAACACGGTACTCACCAATGTCGTCACCCGGCCTTACAGCGGTACCGTGGCGCTCTGCAACATCGGCTTCGACATTACACAGGGCGGCTGTAGCCAGCCGATCGGCATCGGTCAGTTGATGACTGCCGGTACCATCAACAATGCCGGAATTGACGGCGGCGCGTATGGCTACGGCATCAATACGCTGGGCCGTGGCGTGGTCGACCGGTCCAAGACCGAGGACTTCAGCATCAATCTGAAGCACAATTTCAGCAGCCAATTGCACCTCATCCTTGACGCGCAATACACCAAGGCGACAGCGGCTCAGACCGAAGTCTGGGCCGGCGGCCAAACGCACTTCATGGTTGATGAGGTGGCCGATCTCGACCACGGCTCTGTCAGGTTTCACATGGATCCGCGTGGCAACCAGATCACCGACGTGAAACCGGGCATGGCTCAGACCGTCGCGTCTGACAATACCGGTGATCCGGGCGTTTATTGGTGGCTTTTCAACGCCGATAACGAGCAAAAAGGCGATGGCGATCTCTTCGCGCTGCGCGCCGACCTGTCGTATGACTTCGCGGACCATTCGTGGTTCAAGGATATCAAATTCGGCGCCCGCTACTCCGAACGAAACCAAACCAACGATACCGCCAACCAGAACTGGGCAGGCGTGGCGCCGCCCTGGGCTGGAGGTGGTGCAACGCCGTTCAGCGCTTTGCCGGCGGGTATGACCGAAGTTGACGACTACAAGGACTTCTTCCGCGGCGGCCTCGTCCAGGGTGACAACACCAAGTTTGTTTATATCAGCAGGGATTATTTGCTGAATTATGACAAGATGGGGCAGTTCTTCAAAGACAACTCGGATCCGACAACGGGTATCGTTCGCGGCGCGCCGTGGGCGCCGCGTGTCCCGATGTTCCCGTCGGATAACCATTCGGAGATCACCGAAAAGACGACCAACTTCTATGTTCAGTTGGACTTCAATCATGATCTCGGCAACGGCCAGTCTCTGGAGGGCAACATCGGCGTTCGCTATGCGAAGACCGATCTGGAGTCGGCGGGGAATCTTGTCTTTGTTCCGTTCGCTGCCGATTCGGTCTGTACGCCCGGAACGGATGTCAACGGCGTGGTCACGACACCCTATGCCTGCTCGCATAACAGCCCGCAGGAATTCCTGCCGGGGACGGACGCCTACCTTCAGGGGGCTGCACAGCCGATCAACTACACGACAAGCGACGATCACTTCCTGCCGTCGTTTAACTTGAAGTGGAATCTGAACGAGGACATGCTGATCCGCTTTGGCGCCAGTCAAAACCTGACGCGCGCGAATATTGCGGATCTGCGGGCTTACACGACCTACAGCGCCAACACGACAACGGTGCAGTGGCCGGCCGGGCATTGCGCGGACATCAGCCTGCCGGTGACATGCAACGATGGGTTCCAGAATGTGACCCTGAACGCGATTAACGCTGGTGGTGGCAACCCGCGTCTGAAACCGACGACATCGGACAACTTCGACCTCTCGTACGAATGGTATTTCCCAAGCGGAAACATCACGACGGCGGTGTTCTCGAAGAAGCTGCACGACGTCATCCAGGGCGGCTCAGAAACCATTGGCAACGTCACGCTGGATGGAAAGAGCGTGCCGATCACCTATAGTGGTCAGGTCAATTCCAAATCGGTGGATGTGAATGGTGTCGAACTCGCCTATCAGCAGTTCTATGATTTCCTGCCGGGCATCTTCTCACACCTGGGGGCGCAGGCAAACTTCACCTACATCGACGCCAGCACGGATCCGGATGCCTCGTGTACGAACAACGGCGAACCCTGCCGTTTCAACATCACCGACCTGTTCGGTCAGTCCAAGTACCTGGCGAACCTCGTCGGCATCTATCAGGATGACAAGTTTGAAGCCCGTCTGGCCTATTCCTGGCGCAGTCGCTACCTGATTGTTAAGGGCGACTACATGACGGGTAACCCGACATACAACGAGCCGACAGGTTTCCTGGATGGATCGCTGAAGTGGAATGTCAACGAACACCTGCAACTCCACACCTCGGTCGAGAACATGCTCGATACGACCACGAAAGCGGTAATGCAGGTCGATGCGGCGGGACATACGCTTCCGCGCTTCGCCATCAAGAATGACCGTCGGATCGTGGTTGGCTTGCGCTACATCTACTGATCCAGTCTGAGAGAGAAGGGTGGGATAGATTTCTATCCCGCCCTTTTTACCTACGAGTTTTTATTTGATCCGTGAGGTTACCAATGAAGACGTTTTCACTTGTCGTTGCCGCATTTGTCGCTGTGGTCGCAGTCTCTGGCGCCGAGGCGAAGGACTATAAGATCGCCGAAAAACCTGGAGCCGCTGGTTATTTCAACGTGCTTGAGGAAGGCGGCTTCTGGACAGTCGGCTATACGGGTGAGGCCGGGCAGTCTAACCGTGAGATTGCTGAATATGCCATGAAGCGCGCCGCAGATCTTACCGCCGAACAACATAAGGAATGGTTCGCTGTGCTGACGACCACCAATCGCATGGTGCAGGCAGGGGTTGCTGACGATCTGCAGATGCGCGCGGGCAATTTTATGGGATCTGGCGCAGGCGCGAGCACTTCGGCACCCGTATCGGGTGCGCCGAGCGCCAATTCTCAAAATACTACGGGCACCTTCGGTGGAGAAGCCGTGCCGAACAATGTGCTTGAGCGGTGGCAGCCACGCCGGGTGCGCCAGACGATCCTGGTGATCGAATTGGGGGCAGGCGATAAAGCCTCCTTTCCAGGGCTGGATCACCAGCCGGAAATTTTTCCTGCTACGTCCTCAGCACCGGCAACCCCACCAAATAAATGATCGGCTTTTGGTGAGACCGGATGTTAGGTGAGGGCTATGGAAGTCGAGGTGCATGAAATCGGGCGTTCGAAATCAAAGGTCATTATTATTGACGACTTTCTGACCAGTGCCCAGGACGCCGTGGATGCGGCAGCCGCGCTGCCCGCCTTTCCTCCTGAGGGCAGGACGGCCTATCCGGGCAGGCGTCACCAGATTGGGCCTGGCGACAAGGCTTCGTCCTGCGTCATGGATATATTGAAAACGGCGGGCCCTCTCATTCAAAGCCATTATAATGCGGACGATTTCAGAGTTTTGGAAGCGAGCTATTCGCTGGTCACGATACCGCCGGAGAAAATGAGTCCAAGACAACGCGTTCCCCATTACGATTGGGATGACCCGGATTATCTGGCCATCATGCTTCATCTGCATCGCGTCCCTCACACCGGCACGGCATTCTACCGTCATGTCGCAAGCGATCTCGAACAGGTACGACATGATACCGTCACTGAGTTTCGCAAGCAGGCGCAAGCGGAACTTTCTAATCCGGTAAGTACCGGAGCGACATTGAATACGCACTACGAACAGATATTTCAGGTTGAAGGCTGTTTTAATCGCCTTGTCATCTACCCCGGATGTCTGCTTCACTCAGGCTATTTTCCACCGGATTTCAGTTACAGTTGTGACCCTCGCACGGGGCGACTGACAGCAAACGTTTTTATCCTAACGGCCAGGGGTAGCGGCTGACGCGCGGATGGAAAATTCGGTGTTGGTGGTGAGTAATGGCTTTCAGTTAGATCGGGATTTGGGATGCCGCAGAGTTCGAAGAATATAGAAGCAATCTGCATTTTAGGCGGCGGCACTGCGGGGTGGATGACTGCGGCAGCCCTCGCCCATAAGCTGAGGGGCCTGCCGATCCGGATTGAGCTGGTCGAATCCGATGAAATCGGCACGATCGGCGTTGGCGAAGCCACGCTGCCGCTTATCCGGAAATTCAATGAAGCCCTGAATATCGACGAAGCCACATTCATGAAGGAGACCGACGCGACGTTCAAACTCGGGATCGAGTTCTGCGACTGGGGGCGGCCGGGAGATCGCTATATCCATCCGTTCGGCGATTACGGCCAGCCCATTGATGAGATTCCCTTTTATCAGGCGTGGCTGCGGCTGCGGCAACTCGGGGAAACCGCGCGGCTCGATGACTATTCCTATTCGATCATGGCGGCTGAACTGGGACGGTTCCAGCGGCCCAAAGCCGGTCATGACTCCGTCGAATCCGGCTTTGGCTACGCCTACCAGTTCGACTCCTCGCGCTACGCCCAATTCCTGCGCCGCTATGCCGAAGCCAACGGCGTTATCCGGACGGAAGGCAAGGTCGCCTCGACCACCTGTGACCCTGAAAGCGGTTTCGTCCGCTCTCTCACCCTTGATAATGGTAAGTCGGCGACGGCGGAACTGTTCGTCGACTGCTCGGGATTCCGCGGCGTGCTGATCGAACAGGCTCTGAAAACCGGTTACGACGACTGGAGCCACTGGCTGCCGTGCGACCGGGCGATCGCCGTGCCGTGTGAGGCCAAGGGGGCGTTGACGCCGCTTACGCGCGCGACAGCGCGTCAGTCCGGCTGGCAGTGGCGTATTCCGCTACAGCATCGTGTCGGCAATGGTCATGTTTATTGCAGCCGCTTCATTTCGGATGACGAGGCAGCCACCCAATTGCTTGAAAATCTCGAAGGGCCGGCCCTGGCCTCGCCGCGACAACTTTATTTCACCACCGGCCGCCGCCGTAAATTCTGGAACCGGAATGTCGTCGCCATCGGCCTGGCGGCAGGTTTCCTGGAACCCCTCGAGTCGACATCCATTCACCTGATCCAGGAGGGCATCACTGAACTTCTTCAGCTTTTCCCGGATACCAGCTTTCACAGCTCGGACGCCGACGAATATAACGACCGGATGGGCCTGGCGTTCGAACGGGTTCGCGATTTCATTCTGCTGCACTACGTCGCCAACCAGCGTGATGCGGGCGAACTCTGGCTGCATTTTCAAAATCTGGTCCTGCCGGACAGTCTGGACGAGAAAATCACGGCCTGGATGACCCGCGGCCATATCATCAAATATGAGTTCGGAACATTCCTGCCACCGAGCTGGCTGGCGGTTCTGCTTGGGCAAAACCTAGTGCCGCGAGGCTACGATCCACGGGTTTTGAATATACCGGAAAACAGGCTTCTGGTGGAAAGCCGACGGCTGCGTGAGACCGTGCTGGCGGCGGCACGACGCACGCCCGATCACGTGGCTTTCATACGCCAGGCCGGCGGCACCTCAGACCGGGCGCCGCTCACCGCAGGTGTGAGTTAGCGCCATGTCGACATACCTTCACGAAATGCCCGTTATTCATATTGCCGTCTGCGGGGGCGGGCTTGCCGGTTACATGACGGCCGCCGCCCTGTCTCGCCACTTGCCAGCGACCTATCGGATTACCTTCATCGTCACCGATGAGACGCCATCGACCGATATTTTTTATGGCAGTGTGACTGCCCCTTCGGCCTACGACTTTAACCTGTCCGTGGGTGTCTCCGAACCGGCCCTGGTCCTGGAAAGCAACAGTGCATTTTCGCTGGGCACGCACTATCAGGCGTGGGGTGAAGACGGCCGGTCGTGGGTCCAGGGATTCCAATTGCCGCTCCCCATCCTTAACGGGGTACAATTCCATCAGTACCTGACCCGGCAGGGCATTGATACGCTCGAACCCTACCTGGTGTCGGCGGCGGCGGCGAAGCGCGGCGTCTTTGCGCATCCGCCCGAACAGGCGGCGAATCCGCTGAGCCGGTCAGAATACGGCTACCAACTGGATGCGAGCGCGTACAGCCGTCTGTTTGCCCTGGGCATTGCGCCTTCCCGCATATGTATCATTCGTGCGGGCATAACGGAGATACAAGCCAGTACGGAAGGCATAGGCGCTCTGCATCTCTCAGACGGTCAGCGTGTTTCGGCGGATATGTTTATCGATTGTACCGGCCCCGAGGGCTTGTTGCTGGGGCGGCTCGGCGCCAGGCCGGCGGGGCGGAGAGGGTTGGGTGCGGCCATGTCCCTGACGCCTGGCGAAACCCTTGGACCCGCCGTGCGGACCCTGACCGGGCGGCCGTTCGGATGGCAGTCGATCACTCCGCTGCAAGGGGCGACAGCGAAACTGACTGTCTTTTCCGAGGAGGATGAGTGCCTTGCCCTCACGGCGCACGGCGATGATGTCGATGCGCGCGCAAACGCGGCGCCTGGCCGCCAGGCTCAAGCCTGGATCGGCAATTGCGTAGCCATTGGGCAGGCTGCGGCGGTCGTGGAGCCTCTGACGCCTGCACCGATCATGCTGCTTCAGGGCGATATCGAGCGCCTGATCTCCCTGATCCCTTTGTCTCGCGACATGGCGATGGAGCGCCGGGAGTTTAACCGGCGGTTTGCCGATGACCATGAATATGCCGAGCTGTTCCAGCGCGCTCTGTTTGCGACAGCGCCGGTTGCGCCGTCGGGCTACTGGAAGGCAGCGCAGGGGGCTGCGGAGGACACGAAACTCGTGCGTAAGCTCACGCAGTTCCTCAGTCGCGGAAGTCTGGTGTCCTATGATCTGGAGCCGTTTACGCCCGAAGACTGGACTATCCTGCATTATGGTATGGGGCGCCGCCCTCGGCGCAGTGACCGGCTTGCGGACCAGGCCCCGGAGGCGCAGGTGAAGCAGTATCTGTCGGACCTGCAGCGTGACATTGTTGCGAGCACCGGGGGGCTTCCCAGTCATCACAGCTACATGTCCGGGCTGAAGCGCTTCCTGTTACAGAAAAGTTCCTGATCCATGGTCCCTCCCATAAAAGAGATCGTTATTGTCGGTGGCGGATCCGCGGGATGGATGACCGCGGCCGCGCTTTCGAGTCTTCTGGCGCCGAAGGATGTCACGATTACTCTTGTCGAGTCCGATGAAATTGGGATTATCGGGGTCGGCGAAGCGACCATTCCTGACCTCTTGAACTTCAACCGTATGCTTGGCATCGATGAAGCCGACTTCATCCGTGCCACAAACGCAACCTTCAAGCTCGGTATCGAATTCATCGACTGGGGACGCAAGGGCGACCGCTACATTCATCCGTTCAGCAACCATGGCGTCGACATGAACGGGTTCGACTTTCATCAGTTCTGGCTGCACAGCCGGGCCGCCGGGAACCCTTATCCGATCGATGATTACAGCCTGTGCGCCATCGCCGCCCGTCAGGGCAAATTCACCCATCCGGATCCAAATCCGCGCGCAATACGCTCGCACATCCGCTATGCCTATCATTTCGACGCCAGCCTGTATGCGCGGTACTTGCGCGCCTATGCCGAAAAGCGCGGTGTCCGGCGCATTGAAGGCAAGGTCCAGACAGTCATTCAGACGCCGGAAACGGGCCGTATAGCCGAAGTCAAACTTGAAGACGGCCGCTCGGTCGACGGGGAATTCTTTTTCGATTGCTCCGGTTTTCGCTCGCTTCTGCTGGGCCAGACGCTTGGTGTAAGATTTAACGACTGGAGCCATTGGCTGCCGTGCAACTCGGCGCAGGCGGTTCCTTCCAGCCATGCCGGACCACTTCCGCCCTTTACTCGCGCCACGGCGAAGGCTTCGGGCTGGCAATGGCGGATCCCGACTCAGGCGCGCACGGGCAACGGCCATATCTATTGCCGGGATTTCATTTCCGACGATGAAGCGGCCTCCGTCCTGCTTGCAGGGCTGGATAGCGAAGCACTGGCTTCGCCACGGATCATCCGCTTCACTGCCGGTCATCGCCAGACCTTCTGGGAGAAGAACTGTATCGCTATAGGCCTCGCTGCCGGCTTCCTGGAGCCGCTGGAATCGACCTCAATTTATCTGATACAGGAAGGGATCAGCCGGTTCATTTCCCTCTTCCCTAATGCCGCCTTGCCCGAGGTTTTCCGCCATGAATACAATCGCCATATGCGGACGGAGTTCGAGCAGGTAAGAGATTTCATCATCCTGCACTTTACGGCAACGGAACGGACGGATAGTCCCTTCTGGGATTACTGCCGCAACATGCCAATTCCGGATAGCCTGGAGCACAAAATTGCTCTGTTTCGCGAAGGCGGGCGCGCCTTTCGATGTGAGGACGAACTTTTCTCGCGACCGAGTTGGGTGGCGGTCTTCCTCGGGCAAAACATCATTCCCAAAGCCTATGATCCGGTTGTGGCCACCCTGCCGCCTCCCGAGGTGACGGCAAGTGTCGAATCCATGCGCGTGGCCATGATCGACGCCGTATCTCAGATGCCCACGCATGAGGACTATCTGGCAAGATATAGCGGGCCTGCCGCCGGTTAGCTGACAGGAAGGATTTGCGCATCCGCAAGATCGTCATTGTCGGGCATGGCGCCGGACGGCATGGGAGCGGCAACATTACGCGACGTGGAAAATTGGGGAAACGGACCAGAAAGCATATGCTGTAAGCGGCCAAAGAGCGCCAATCTTCAGCCCGAATGCTGAGTATCCATGGCGGATAGTTGTTTTTTATATGGCAAATTGACAGTGCGTCAATGAAGTATAAGGAATTGTATTTATTTAAGATATTAAAAGTATCGCTTATTTTCAACCCCTCAATGGCATCGACTTGATATCCTGCGAAAACCAGGTTTTGCAGGTAAAATTAAATCCGCGTTTAACAGCGGATGGCGCCAAGTTCTTCGGATATCTGGCGGCAGGTCTCCTGCAAAACCAGGCGCGCTTCGTCACGCTCGACTTTTTGCGTGCCATCGCGTCTTTTGAGAGTAGTTGATCCTCCTTTGAGGCCAGAGCTAACTTTAAACTGGATTAAATCCCCGGGGGCAACGTCGCAGCCTTAATCTGTAAAAGGTATGGCTTACTTACATGACATGTAAGAAAGTCATAAATAACACCCAGTCCCATCGGGAATCATACTGACCCCAAAAGTCAAAAATTGAAGGTGCCGTGTCCTGCTGCCGAATCTCGCCCAGCGAGTCACACGCAAGCCTCAAACTAGATTTTCGGGACTCTATGACAAGAAAAGCCAAAAACCCTTTAGATTCCACCGAAGCCACCGGAACAGTAGCAACCCGGCGTGCGGAAGAGGTACTCCTGAAGGCCGACGCCTTGCAGAACGCGATCTTCAATAGCGCTAACTTCTCCAGCATTGCGACGGATGCCAAGGGGGTAATCCAGATATTCAACGTCGGCGCCGAGCGGATGCTGGGCTATGCGGCGAGCGAGGTGATGAACAAGATCACCCCGGCCGATATTTCCGACCCGGACGAACTTCTCCTGCGCGCCAAGGCGCTGAGTACCGAACTTGAAACGCCTATTCTGCCTGGTTTCGAAGCCCTGGTGTTCAAGGCGTCACGCGGCATCGAGGATATCTATGAACTGACCTATATCCGCAAGGACGGGAGCCGCTTTCCCGCCGTCGTGTCAGTCACCGCCCTCAGGGATGTAGGTGGTGCAATAATCGGCTACCTGCTCATTGGCACGGATAACACCGCGCGCAAGCAAGCCGAGGAGGCACTGCTAAAAGCCGGGGCGTTGCAAAGCGCCATTTTTAATAGCGCTAACTTCTCCAGCATCGCCACGGACGCCAAAGGCGTGATCCAGATCTTCAACGTTGGCGCCGAGCGGATGCTGGGTTATGCGGCTACAGATGTGGTGAACAAGATCACGCCGGCGGACATTTCCGATCCAGACGAACTCGTACTACGAGCCAAGGCGCTGAGCGTGGAATTGGGAGCATTAATTCTGCCCGGCTTCGAGGCATTGGTGTTCAAAGCCTCTCGCGGTATCGAAGACATTTATGAACTCACCTATACTCGCAAGGATGGCAGCCGGTTCCCCGCCTTGGTTTCGGTGACCGCACTGCGCGATCCTCAAGCGACGATCATCGGTTACCTCCTGATCGGTACCGACAACACAGCCCGAAAGCTGGTTGAGATGGAGCAGGTCAAGACCGACCAGCGACTGAGAGATCAACAGTTCTACACACGCTCGCTCATTGAATCGAACATAGATCCGATCACGACCACCGACCCTTCGGGCATCATCACCGATGTCAACAAGCAGATGGAAGCCCTGACCGGCTGTACGCGTGACGAGTTGATCGGTGCGCCTTTCAAGGCGTTTTTTACCGACCAGGACCGTGCCAAAGCGGGGATTCTGCGAGTGCTTGGCGAAAAATCCGTCACCGATTATGAACTGACTGCCTGTGCCCGCGACGGAAAGAAAACGGTCGTGTCATTTAATGCGACCACCTTCTATGATCGTAATCGTAAATTGCAGGGTGTCTTCGCCGCCGCACGCGATATTACCGAGCGCAAAGAGGTTGAGGCCGAACTGCGCCAGGCCAAGGCGGATGCCGAGAGCGCCAGCCTGACCAAATCAGATTTTCTCGCCAGCATGAGCCATGAGATCCGCACACCGATGAACGCCATCATGGGGATAGCCGATCTGCTGGCAAAGACGTCGCTGACCCTGGAGCAGGATAAGTATGTCCAGATATTCCGTCGCGCCGGCGATAACCTGCTAAACCTGATCAACGATATCCTCGACCTTTCCAAGGTTGAGACCGCGCAACTGGAATTGGAACGTACCGGCTTTTCGTTAATCAGCCATCTCGAAAAAGTCATGGAAATGGTGCTCGTGAAGGGTAAGGAAAAGGGCCTTGCGGTCACCTGCGAGATCGCACCGAATGTACCTACCGATCTGGTGGGCGATCCCACGCGTTTGCGTCAGGTTCTGCTTAATTTGCTCGGCAACGCGATCAAATTTACGCAGACGGGGTCCGTCTCTCTGAAAGTGGAACGTGACAATCAGTCGGCTGTGCCTTCGGCTTTGCGTTTCACGGTAACAGATACCGGTATTGGCATTCCTGAAGACAATCTGGGTCGGATATTCGAGCGCTTCACGCAGGCCGATTCTTCGACGACGCGGCGCTTCGGCGGGTCCGGCCTGGGCCTGACGATCTCAAAACGGCTCG
Source organism: Asticcacaulis sp. (assembly GCF_035497195.1). Classification (GTDB taxonomy): domain Bacteria; phylum Pseudomonadota; class Alphaproteobacteria; order Caulobacterales; family Caulobacteraceae; genus Asticcacaulis. The sequence goes on along the minus strand of NZ_DATJDZ010000022.1, from coordinate 202,314 downwards.
TGGAACTGATGGGCGGCGATATATCGGTCAGCAGCATAATGGATACGGGCAGTAGCTTCGCCTTCTCCGTACCTTTCGAAATCTGGGCCGGCGCCAATCGGCCGATTCTCGCAGCGGCCGGTCCGACGCTCCACGACAATTTACCGGCGCTGCAAATCCTCCTGGTCGAAGACAACGCTGACAACTGCATCATCACCGGCGCTTATCTGGAGGATACGCCCTATCGGTTGGACATCGCCGTCAATGGCGAGATTGCCTGCAAGATGTTCAAGGCAGGTTTCTACGATCTGGTCCTGATGGATCGTCAGATGCCGGTCATGGATGGCTTGGCGGCTACGCGGGCCATCAGGGCCTGGGAGAAGGAAAATGACCGCGCAGCCACGCCGATTATTGCGCTGACAGCATCGGCCCTGAAGGGCGACCGGGAAATGTGCCTGGCCGCCGGCTGCACAACCTTCCTTACCAAGCCAATCAAACAGGATGTCCTGTTGCAGGCCATCCGCGACCGCAATCTCATCGACGAATTATCGGTGCCATCAATCAGCGTCCCGGATGTCGCCATGCCACGCGCGTTGCAAGCCAGGCTTCTGGGATACATCCCGACCTATCTGCGTGAATGCCGTGAGAATGTCATAAAGATGCTCGACGCACTCGATCGTAGCGATTTTGAAACGGTGCGGTTCCTTGCTCACAACATGAAGGGGTCTGGCGGCGGGTTCGGATTCCCTATTATTACGGATATCAATTCGGCACTGGTGACAGTGGCCAAGACTTCAGACAATGCCGTCTCCCGGCAATGGGTTGGCGAACTGTCAAGTTATCTGAGTTCATTGGATGGGAAATCCAGTGTCCAGTAGGTTCGCCAGTCGCGCGTTTTCGGGAGAGAGTCATTGAGAGTTTTACGTATTCTGCTCATTGAAGATGACATCGTCATGGCAATGCTACTGACCATGATGCTTGAGGAGATGGGGCACAAAGTCTGTGGCACGGAGCGAACCGCGGGCGGTGCGATTAGTGCGGCGACGACGGATCGCCCCGATTTGATTATCGCTGATGTCAATTTAATCGGCGGCAATGGTATAGATGCACTCGATAAGATTTGCCTGAGCGGCTTTGTACCGCATATTTTTGCCAGCGGTGATATCCGGCTGGTCAGTGAACTAAAGCCGAATGCGATCGTTGTTCAGAAGCCCTTCACCTATGGGGAAATGCTGGCTGCCATAGAACGAGCCCTGACTATCGCCGCTTAATCTCTAATGTATCGGGTATACCGCTGGACGAGCCTCCCGTCGTAAAGACCGGAGGCTCGTATTCTATTCTGTCAGCGTTTGTCGACGGACGGTTTGGCAGATTTGGGTTTTAGACGTTCTCCCACATTGAGAATCACCCGGGTCATGGCTGGCAAGACCAGCAACGTCAGAACGGTGGCCGCCACGAGTCCTCCGATGACAACCGTCGCCAATGGCTTCTGCACCTCAGCGCCTGTGCCGGTACCGACGGCCATTGGGATAAAACCAATGGCAGGGACCAGTCCCGTCATGATGACGGGCCGAACGCGCGCCATAGTGCCGGTAATGATGGCCTGGCTTAGTTCCATACCCGCCTCCAGCCGCTCACGGATACTGGTCATGACAACGAGCCCATTGAGAACGGCTACGCCCGACAAACATATAAAGCCGACGGCCGCCGAGACGGAGAAGGCAATGCCGGTGAGCGCAAGTGTGAACACGCCACCGGCGAGGCCAAGCGGAATGGCCGCGAAGACGGAGATGGCGCGGCCAAGACCTCCAAGAGCGAGGTACAAAAGAACGAAGATGATAGTGAAGCAGATCGGCACCACGATCACCAGACGGTCTGAAGCCGCCTTCAGGTTCTGGAACTGACCGCCCCATTCCAGCCACGAGCCGGTCGGTAAAGCGACAGCCTCGACCTTCGGCAGCGCGTCTCTGACGAAGGAGCCGACATCGCGGTCGCGGACATTGGCCTGGATGACAATACGCCGCTTGCCGTTCTCGCGGGAGATCTGGTTGAGACCATCTGTGAAGCGGAACTGCACCACCTGGGACAGCGGCACTGAACCCCGTACATGGCCGCCCTCTTCCGGCAACATCACCGGCAAGGCTTTCAGGGCATCGAGATTGTCGCGAATGCCTTGCGGCACACGCACGATAATCTCAAACCGGCGGTCGCCCTCGAAGACGAGGCCTGCCTCCTTGCCGCCCATAGCGGTGGCTAACGTATCGGCCACCTCCTCAACCGTCAGACCGTAACGCGCGATGGCGGCGCGGTCGAACTGAACGTCAAGCACAGGCGCGCCACCGGTCTGCTCTGCCTTGACGTCAGCGGCGCCCGGGATCGTCTGGAGTTGCGCGACGATTTTAGCTGCCGCCGCGCTCATCTTGTCCAGATCGTCGCCATAGAGCTTGATAGCGATGTCGCCGCGCACACCGGCGATCAGTTCATTGAAGCGAAGCTGGATGGGCTGGCTGATCTCATAACCCTGTCCGATTTGTTCGTTGGCCTTCCCTTCGATGCGTCCAAGGATATCCGCCTTTGTCTTCACGCCCTTGGGCCATTCCTTTTCGGGCTTCAGGATCACAAAGCCGTCCGAGATATTGGGCGGCATAGGATCGGTGGCGACCTCGGCCGTGCCCGTCTTCGAGAACATCAAGGCGACTTCCGGCAGGGTCGTTATCGCCCGCTCGACACCTTTTTGCATGGCGACGGACTGTTCCAGTGACGTAGAGGGCACCCGCTGAGACGCCAGGGCCATGTTCTTCTCATCGAGTTGCGGAATGAACTCCTGCCCCAGCAGGGTGAAGACAAATCCGGACAGCAGGAAGATGCCAAAGCCGCCGGCGATGAAGGGCCACGGGCGGGCAACTGTCTTGGTCAGGACCGGTGCGTAAATCTTTTTAATGTATCGAATAAAGCCAACTTCATTCTCGGTCACCTTGCCACGGATCAAAAGCGCGATCAGGGCCGGAACGAAGGTCAGCGAGAGGATAAAGGCCGCCGCCAGAGCCAGCATGATGGTGATGGCCATCGGGGTGAAGGTCTTGCCTTCGACGCCGGTGAACATCAGGAGTGGCGTGAAGACGAGGAAGATGATGGCCTGACCGTAAACGGTCGGCTTGATCATCTCCTGGCTCGACAGCGTGGTCTCTTGCAGCCTTTCGCGCAGGGTCAGCAGACGGCCTTCGTGATGCTGTCTTTCCGCCAGACGCCGGAGACTGTTTTCGATGATGATGATCGTGCCATCGACAATCAGTCCGAAATCGAGCGCGCCCAGACTCATCAGATTACCTGGGACTTTCAGGCCGTTCATCCCGATCGCCATCATCAGGAAAGAGAACGGGATGACCAGAACAGCGATGATCGCTGCACGAACATTGCCAAGCAGAAAGAATAAGGCTGCCGCCACGAGAATGGCGCCTTCCAGCAAGTTCTTCTGGATCGTATGGACCGTGGCGTTGACCAGCTTTGACCGATCCAGTGTTGGCGTCAGCTTGACGCCGGGCGGCAGGGATTTCTCGACCGTCTTCAGCTTATCACCGACCGCCTTGGCCACCGTCCGGCTGTTTTCGCCGATCAGCATCAAGGTGGTGCCGATAACAACCTCGTGGCCATTCATGGTCGCGGCGCCGGTACGCAATTCCCCGCCTAACCGCACGGTTGCCACATCCTTCACGGCGACGGCCATGCCGCCGCGTGTGGCGATGACGGCCTCGCGGATCTCGTCAAGCGAACGGATGCGCGCATCGGCGCGAACCAGATAGGCTTCGCCGCCGCGATTGAGGAAGTTGGCGCCCACCGACAGGTTGGCTTTTTCCAACGCCTCAGCCAGTTCGGAGAACGAGACGCCGTAAGCGGCGAGCTTCACTGTGTCAGGCTCTGCGACAAACTGCTTTTGATAGCCGCCGATTGTATCTACACCGGCGACGCCTTTGACCGAGCGCAGTTGCGGGGAAATAATCCAGTCCTGCACGGTCCTGAGATAGGCAGCCCGCGACACGTCGTCAGTCAGCCGGTCGCCTTCCGGCGTCAGGTAGCCGCCGTCCGACTGCCAACCCGGTCGACCATCTACAATCTTCGCCCCTTTACCACCGGGATGGCTGTAATCAACGGCGTACATGAAGACTTCACCCAGACCGGTCGTGACCGGTCCGATCTGGGGCTGTGTGCCTTCCGGCAGGCTGTCGCGTGCCTGGGTGAGGCGCTCGCTGACCTGTTGGCGGGCAAAGTACAGGTCCGTGCCTTCGGTGAAGATGGCCGTAACCTGAGAGAAGCCGTTGCGTGAGAGCGAGCGGGTCGTTTCCAGGCCGGGGATGCCGGCCAGGGCGGTCTCCACGGGGAAGGTCACGCGCTTTTCGATTTCGATAGGTGACAGGCCGGGATTGATCGTATTGATCTGGACCTGCTTGTTGGTGATATCCGGCACGGCGTCGATCGGCTGTTTGGTCAACTGCCAGGCGCCGATGCTGGCGATAAGAGCGAAGAAGAGCACGATGGCCCAGCGCGCGCGCACGCTCAGGGCGATGAGGTTGTTGAGCATGATCAGTGTTCCTCGCCTTCGCCCTTGCCGAGTTCCGCCTTCAGGACGAAGGCGTTACGCGTGGCAATGGATTGACCGGCAGACAGACCAGACAACACTTCGACCCGTCCTGCCGAGCTTTGTCCGACCACCACGGCTTGGGGTTTGAAACCGTCCGCCGTGCGGACGAACACAACCTGCTGCCCCTCCACCGTTTGGACCGCTTCATCGGGGACGACGATAGCGTTCGATGTGCCAGCCTGGCTCGGCATGATGCGAACGCGCAGCGACAGACCGGGTGTCAGGTCCGCCGTATTGACATCGATCACGGCTGTGGCCGCCCGTGTTTCTGCATTAAGCGATGGCGTCACCGACCGAATGCGGGCGTCAGCCGTGGCGCCGCCTGGCATCTCGATGATCACGCGGTCGCCCGTTACGATCCGCTGGCTATCCGCCGCACTGATGGCGGCTTCAACCTGTATCAGGTTCGGATCGGAGACCCGGAACAGTTCGGTTTCGGGTTGTACGAATGCGCCTAAAATGGCCGTGCTGCTGGTTATGCGACCGGTAATGGGGCTGGTGACGGCGACGCTCTGCCCGTCATCGGTGACGTGAGCAGCGCTAACGGCAGCACCTGTCCGGCGAAGCTCTGCCTGAGCGGCGCTGGCTTCGGCTTGCGCCTGTTCATAGGCCATGCGTGGCGATACCTTTTGCTCGTAAAGGGACTTTTCCCGAGCCAGATTAAGTTGTGCCAGATCCGCCCGTGCTTTTGCGCTGGAGCGATCTGCCGATATCTGACCGGCGTCACGGCTCTGGATCAACGCGATGGTTTCCCCCGCTTTCACCGGATCACCAAGACGCTTGAAGAGGCGCGTCACAGCGCCGCCTGCGCGAGCCGTCAGAATAGCTTGCCCGTTTGGCGTCGCCATCACGGTGCCTTGTGCCAGGATCTCGGAAGACAGGCCGCCGGCGCTTATCTCCGCTACTGCAATACCGGCCGACCGGATAGCTTGCGGTGTCACCTTGATACCGTCGAGGTGCCCCGCTTCTTCTTCATGCTCAGTGGTCTCTGTTGCAACCGGCTTATGGCCGGTGAGTTTGGCCAGGCCGAAGCCTCCGGCACCGGCAAGAATGACCGCAAGCGCGGCGCCATATATCAATCTGTTGTCGCGCTTCATGACGCATCTCCAAAGGGGGCAATGCCTTGCAGGCGGGCCAGCGCGGCCTCGGCGCTGAGGCGATCAAGCTTGGCAGTCAGGGTCTGTTCGTGGGCATCGGTCAGAACGCGCCGCGCCGTGACCAGTTCGCTTTGTGGCAACTTGCCGCTCTCGTAACCGATCCGGGTCAACCGGTAGGCTTCCGTAGCTGCCCGCTCGTTGGCTATAACCGCGCGTACGCGACTAACCGACGCGCGAAGGTGCGCGGTGGCAGATTGCGCATCCGCCTGCGCATCCAGTCTGGCCATATTCAGCCGTTCTTCAGCTGCGTTGAGGTCAGCTTGTGCGGCGCTGATGTTGCCACGATTGCGATCGAAGAACGGAAACGGCACCGAGACGCCACCGACGAGGGCATTGGCGTCGTCACCCGCTAACCGCCGCACGCCGACTGAGACCGTCAGGTCGGGACTCGTGCGCGTTTGCTCAACCCGAATCTGTTTGGCGATGCGGTCCCTCTCCGCCCGCGCGGCAAGATAAGCCGGCGTTTGCAGGGGATCAATGACAGGAAGCGCTTCATCCGCATCTGCATGGGCGAGAAGACTTGCAGGGATCGAGGTAATGGGGGTCGGCGCGGCGACGAGAGCTGTTAGCTTTGCGAAAGAACTGTCCCGTTCCGCCAGAGCCTCATCGATATCGGCCTGCGCCGAATCGACGGCGGCATTGGCCTGAATGGACCGCAACTCCGGCTCCGTGCCGGCCTTTACGAGCGCGTTGGCGATGCGTGCATCTTCCTCAGCAAGTGAACGCGCGTCACGTGCCAACTCCAGGCGAATATCGGCTGCCTCGGCGGCCGCATAGGCTTCCGCCAGATCGAAGGTAAAATCGGCTTTGGCGGCTTCGCTCCTGGCTTTTGCGGAAACAAGACCAGCTTCCCCAACGGCGCGCCGGGCATTGCGCTTACCGCCCAGCTCAATGGTCTGTTCTACGGAGGCCGTGGTTTCGGCATTGTCACCGCCGCGGAAAGGTCCATTGCCTCCGAAATTCTCGACTTCGAGATTGACGGTTGGATTGGGCCGGGCTGTTGACTGCCGCAACAGTCCCTCAGCCTCGTCTATACCTGCCCTGGCTTCCCGCAAACGCGGAAAATTATCTGCCTGACGGAGTAGCTCGGAAAAAGATGGCGCTGGGGCGGCGCACGCCGGCATGGCCAGCGCACACAGGCTCGCACCTGCAAGGACCGCACGCAGCGGTCGTATCGATAGGGAGATCATAAAATACCTCGGAAAAATTTAGAACAGTGCGCAGTTCCCTGCGCGGACGTCGAACGGACGGTTCTAGATTTTTGGAGGCTGATCGGCCTGCGAGGGGCCTATGCCATGCAGAATAGACGCGCGGGCTGGCATAATAGACGCGTTGCCAGCTAACGCAGGCTCAACTGAGCCGAAAAGCAGCGCCGCTGTACTTGACGGAGTGTCGCCATGATGATGGTGGTTCATCTCCACCATATCACTACCATGCTCCTGGCCATTATCTGGAATATGCTTGATGCAGCCGCCCTTGCCAGGCTCACAGTTGCAGACCCAACCTCCGTCGGGCAGTTCGCTGTCACCACAGGCGATGTGCGCCAATACCGAAGCGTTTGCCTGAACGGTTGTCGTTCCCATGCCAAAGGTAAGGGCCATGCTAAGCATGATTGCCCAAACCCGCAGGCGAGACAGTAAAGGACTGGTGGAGATATTCACGGCATACACATGAGGCTCATGCACTATTAAGTCAAGCAATTGAGGTCCAATAGCCCCCTACAGAAGGTCTCTCAACAGTCTGTTCAAAGACCGCTTTGGGGGTGAAGGCGCATAGGGTTTCTCTCAAATGCACACATTTGCTCGTTGACGGTGTTGTTTGATCAATCACGGGAACGAAGTCGATCTGGCCTCCTTCGGGGCGCCGTCACAATTTGCGGATAAGTAGTTACAGTCTGCTCCGTGCGCATGTATTCATCTAAGTCGTATGGCTGATAGATGAGAATATCCAGCCCAATTCCAGCAAGATACTCCCGCTCCGCTTCGTCATGAGCAGTCGCAGGCCCGTCTTCACGGGCGAAGGCCTGGATGGCTTCCAAAGAATACCAGTAACTGAACAGTCGGAATTCATCTGCAAGCTCACCACAAATGCGTAATACGTGAGCGCTCAAATTTCCCTCAGCCAGCTTGTGTTGAGGTACAGCAACTGTTTGAAGGTAGTTCAGACAGGTGTCCGAGCGCGCCTTTGGAACTTCACCGCGCCACTGTCTGACCCACATGGCGGCCTCCCGACAGGAATAGCGCCGCGACCAGGGCGATGGCGATCAGTGGGACCAGCGACAGCATGACCTCACCGGCGTCACGGTCAGCCGTGAGCAGCATGCCGGCCAGAAGCGGTCCGGCCACGGCGCCGAGGCGGCTGGCCCCGACTAGGAAGCCGAGGCCGGTGGCGCGCCCGGCGGAGGGATAGAGTTCCGTCGCCAGGGCGTAGAGCAGGAAGCCGCCGCCGCTCAGGAAGAAGCCGATGCCGAAGCCGGCGAGGCAGGCGAGGGCGATATTGTGGCTGACAACGGCCATGCCGGCGACGCTGATGATCATGCCGAGCCAGGTCAGCAGGTACAGCACACTGCGGCGGCGGACGCGCGCCAGGGCGCCGAAGACGAAGCCGGAAGCCGCACCGCCGAGCGTCAGGACCATGATGATCTTCGAGGCGTCGGCCTTGAGAAAGCCCTTGCTGACCAGCAGCGACGGCAGCCAGTTGATCAGCAGGTAGAGGGCCAGCGAGGTGAAGAAGGCGGCGGCCCACATCAGCAGGGTCGGCGTCAGGCGCTTCTCCCCGGCCAGGGCCTTGGGGATATCGGCGCGGATACCTTGGGCGCGGTTGTGGGTGAAAGCCTCCGATTCAGGCAGGGCGAACAGCATCAGGGCGGCGACGGCGATGGGCGCCAGCCCGCCGATCCAGAAGACGGCTTTCCAGTCGATATCGGGCCTCGCCACCATCAGCGCGCCCACCAGAAACCCGCCGAAGGGCATGGCGGAGCTGAGCATGGTGACGCGCACGGCGGCGCGCTCGGGCCTGCCAGCTTCAGCGGTCAGGGCGATCAGGTTGGGCATGGCGCCGCCGAGGCCAAGGCCGGTCAGGAAGCGCATTAGCAGCAGGCTGTTGGTGTCGGAAACCAGGGCCGTGCCGATGCTGAACAGGCCGAAGATCAACATGGAGGCGATCAGCACGCCGCGCCGGCCGATCTGATCCGCCAGGCGGCCGCCAATCAGGGCGCCGATGAACAGGCCCAGCGTACTTGCGCTGAACACCCAGCCCAGATGCGTGGGGTCAAGATGAAAGACCGGGGCGAATTTCGGTGCGGCGATGCCAGCCGATTGCAGGTCGTAGCCTTCGCACAGTCCGGCGATAAAGCACAGGGCGAAGACCAGGGCGGGCGATGTGGGTCTGGTCATTCGGCACCGTCGCGCAACTGGGCTTCGCGGCGCTTGGCCATCTTCATCACCAGATTGTCGGCAACGCCAGGGCGCGACCACGGACAGACGGCCAGGCAGATGGCGCAGCCGGCGTTTTCGGCGAAGTACGGGATGCACTTGTCGAAATCGACGTACCAGCGCTCGACACCGCGCACCCACTGCTTCTGATCGGTGATGGCGCCCGGCGGGCAGGCGTCGTCGCAGACGCGGCAGTTGAGGCAGAAGTCGTCGGAGCCGAAGACGTCTTCTTCGTTGAAAACCAGCGGCATATCGGTCGTCACGCCGGCCAGGCGCAGGTTGGCGCCGTAGGTGCGGTTTATCAGCGAGCCGTGCTTGCCCAACTCGCCGAGGCCGGCGTCGATGGCGGCGGGGATCAGCAGCAGGGCGTCGGCGCGTGGGCCGGGATAGGGATAGGCATAATATCCCTGCTCGCGGATCCAGTTGGCCAGCTTGTATGAGGCGCGGGTACAGCGGGCATATTGCCGGCCGACCTCGGCGATGCCCTTGCCGTTCTCCGGCGAACTCGGCACCTGCTTGAGGTTTTCGTAATTGTGCGGGAAGCCGAGCGCGATGACGTTGGGCACGTCGATACTGTAGCCTTCGACGATATAGTGTTCCTTGACCGTGGTGACGCCGAACAGGTCGGACTCGTTGGCCAGGGCGAATTCGCGCGCCAGGGCCGTCCATTCCTGCGGCGTGCGCTCGGCGCGCACGGGATTGATCTCGACCAGCGGCGGATAATCGCGCGCCTTGAGAAACTCCTCGACAGCCTCCGGAGTCACCCGGCAGCCATCGCTGGCGATCTGCTGCAGGGTGCCGAAAGGGTGCTGGGTCGGCGGATGCCAGAACATGGGCGACGCCTTGCGGAAGGTCTTTTCGCCCTGTCCGTTCAGCACATTGCCCGAGGCGCCTTCCGGCCAGGCCGCCATGACGACGGGGCCGGGGGTGTAGGTCTTTTCCTTCCTGCGTGACATCCAGATTTCCCTCAGAAGCGTTTCGAGACGCGCACGCCGACCTGGCGCGGCGCCAGCGGCACGACGAAGACGTCGCCGCCCAGGAACGGATCGCTGGAGGCGTAGACATAGTCGAACGAATTGAGCAGGTTGTTGACGTAGAGCGTAAAGCGGACTCTCGAACGGGTGGTCAGGGTGGCGCTGACATTGACGCGGTCATAGGCTGGCGTCGTCAGTTGGTCGTGCGCCTTGGACATGCGCGTATTGTTCTGGAAGGTGATCTCGTCGACATAGGCGTATTCCGCCGACAGATCGAGGTTGCGGCCGTCGGCCAGGGCGCGGCTGTATTGCACCGAGCCGTAGGCCGTCATCTTGGGGACGTTCTCGAACGGCGTACCGGACATGTCGAAGGTGTCGGTGGCTGAGAAGGTGCGCACGAAATCGTCGAACACGCCGTCGGAGTAGGACAGGCTGCCGTTGAACTGCAGGCCCGCCACCGGGCGGAAGGCGGCCTCGGCCTCGAAGCCGTTGACGTGGCTCTTCGCAGCATCCTGGATGACGGTGATCGGCACCGGACCGCCGCGCGGATCGGGGATGACATTGTTGAGCTGCTGGTTCTGGATATCGATATGGTAGGCGGCGGCATTGAGCGTCAGGCGGCGCTCCAGCAGGATGGATTTTACGCCAGCCTCGTAATTGCGCGAGGTTTCTGCGCGGTAGACCAGGTTGTCGGTGTGGCCGGGATAGCGGTCGACGCCGCCGGCCTTCCAGCCTTCCGCATAGGTGGCGTAGACCGAGACGTCCGGCGTGAACTTGTACGACGCCGAGGCCATCCACGAGACATTGTCGAAATCGGGGTGGCCGTCGCGGGTCAGCGGGCTGGCGCGGTTGAGCGGGGCGCCGAAGACCGAGACCTTGCTGCCGGTGCCGTCGACCTTCTCTTCCGAATAGCGGGCGCCGGCCGTCAGTTCGACCTTCTCGACCGGACGGTAGCTGAGCTGGCCGAAGACGGCCTCGCCCTTGCGCACATCCTTGTAGGCCTCGCGGATATAGAAGGCCGCCGGGATGGTGGGCGCCGCGCCCGGTCCGGCCTGGCGCTGGCGGGTCTGGTGCTGGACCTGCTCGAAGGCGTAGAGGCCAGCCAGCCAGGTCAGCTTGTCATGGCTGCCTTCCAGACGGAATTCCTGGCTGGTGAAGCTCTGGTTGACTTGAGCCGCAAGCGTCGCGCCGTGCGTAGTGACGGGCTCGGGCGCGAAGACCGGGTAGGTCGGCAGGACTTCAGTGCCGCCGGTGCTCTCGCGGTTTTCCATGTCGAGGAAATTGTCGGAATCCGAATAGCGATAACCGGTGATCGAGGTGAAGGTCATATGCTCATTGACGTCGGCGCTGACATTGAGCTGGACGCCATGATTGCTTTTTGAATCCGGCTTGTCCTGGTCGATATAGGTTTCGCGGTGATTGCCGGCCAGGCGCACGCCGCGCAGGGCTTCGTTATAGTCGCGCTGGCTGGCGTCGGCCATCAGGGTGACATCCAGCCCCTCTCGCGGAACCCAGCGCAGGCTGCCGCGCACGGCGCTCTGTTCGTAATCGTCCTGGTGCTGATCAAGGAGCGGGTTGTAGATGAAGCCGTCCGACCGACCGTAGGCGGCGCTGATCCCGCCGTAGAGATTGCCGGCAACGGGGCCATCGATGGCGGCCTGGGCGCGGAAGGTGCCGAAGGTGGCGGCCTCGGCGGCCAGGCGGCCGTGGACCTCAGGCCCCGGCTTGCGGGTGATCATGTTGATGGCGCCGCCCTGGGTGTTGCGGCCGAACAGGGTGCCCTGCGGGCCGCGCAGCACTTCGACGCGCTGCAGGTCGAGCATGGCGGTGTCGAAACCGATCTGCGGCTGGTACATGCCATCGATGAAGACGCCGACCGCCGGTTCAAGCCCGGCATTGAAGCCAACGCCGCGCATGGTCAGGTAGGTCAGGTCGCTGGAATAGCTGACCGAGCCCGGAGACGTGAACAGGCCGGGCACCTGGGCGAACAGGTCGGTGACGTTCTGGACATTGCGGCGATCCAGTTCGGTGCTGCTAACGGCGCTGATCGACAGCGGCACGTCCTGAAGGGCCTCGGTTCGCTTGCGCGCGGTAACGATGACTTCGGTCGATCCGTCTTCCAGTTGAGACGCGGCCGCCGTCTCGGCCACCGCAGATGTGGTGATCAGGGCAGCCGTCAACAGGCCGCTATAGAGCCAGGCGCTCTTTTTCGTCTTCATATATGCGTTTCCCCATGCCGGACTTTACCGGTCGTGGGGGGAATGGTTATTAGGCGATTTGATTTTGAACAAGCGGCTTGTGACGATTCTAAGCTATTATTTTTATTCATATTATTTGTGTTGCGGAATCGCCACATTGTAGTTACGTAACTACATTTGACTGGGTGAATTGTAGGCATGTGGAATCATTTCGACTTTGTTCGGTTTGAATTTAAGAGAAAAGCGCTGCTCACCGCTCCTGTTGGGCGACATTGAAACTGACCACCAAATTCCGTCTGCTGAATGCCGGGTTGGGCGCCCAACAGCCGGCTTGACTCTAAAGTTCTGGTTGCCCGGCGGCCGGGCTTTCCCTTCATCGACTTGAGGGCCTGTTTTGGAAAAAGAGATCAGCTCTCCCGCGAAGCATACCCCACTAAGCCTCCCCCTAATGAAATCCGTTTTTATGGACAGGGCGATCAATCCGTTTTAACAATCTGGTTCCATCGCCAGCGATTGCGGTAAAAAGCGCAATTAAGCGCATCCATGATTAGAAAACAGGTTCTCGTCTCGTCTGGTACAGATTGATATCTGTGTAGGCGCTGCCGGCGAAGAATAGGGGAAATGCCAGATGAGACTTCTGTGTATGAAAACGCTTCTATCGACAACGTGCGCATCTTTCCTGATGTTTGCACCCGTCATGGCTGTCGCTGCGACGCCCACGGGCCTGGATGCCAATGGACATCTGCTAAGGGTTGACGTGTCTGAAACTACCGGCTTTTCATTTGTCCGGCTGGCAGACGGCATACAGATTACGCATGACGGCATAACCAAGAACATCATTTTCTATGGCCCGGAGACGGTGCGTGTAAACGCCAACCTCGGCAAAAACTACTGGACCGCGCCGAGCATCGTCGTCGTCGATAAGCCCGACCCGGTTGTCTTCGATATCAAGGAAACATCGACCGACCTGACGATCGTCTCGGAAAAACTGACCATTATTGTCGATAAAAACTCCGGCGCCCTGACCTTCAGGGATGCCGCCGGCAAGGTCTATACCAGCGAACGCGCCAGGGCGCCTGAAGCCCTGAAGTCACTCGAAATTTCCGGCGCGCCAACCTATGAGGCGCAGAATACCTTCACCCTCAAGCCCGACGAAGGCATATTCGGCTTTGGCTTTATTGACCAGGGTGAACTCAATCGCCGCAATCAGGATATCCTGCTGGTCCAGACCAATACAGGCATCGTGATCCCGGTCATGATGTCGTCCGAAAAATACGGCATTCTCTGGGATACCTATTCCAAGATGACGTTCAAGGACGACGCCCAGGGCGCGACGCTGTGGGCCGAAAGCGCGCCAGGTGGTGTCGACTACTACTTCATGGGCGGCGACAGCATGGACGACGTGGTGAAATCGTATCGCCACCTCACCGGGGAAGCCCCGATGTACCCCAAGCAGGCGTTTGGTCTGTTCATGAGCAAGGAGCGCTACAAGACGCAAGACCGCCTGCTGGAGGTGGCGCGCACCTTCCGTGAAAAGCAGTTCCCGCTCGATTACATCGTCCAGGACTGGCAATACTGGGGCAGCGACACCGATGGTACGTGGAGCGGCATGATCTGGAACAAGGAGCGCTATCCCGATCCGGAGGCCATGACCAAAACCCTGCACGACGAACATCTGAAACTGATGATTTCGATCTGGCCATCGGTTGGCAACGACACCGAACTTGGCAAGGAACTGGATTCGCACGGCCTGCGTTTCGAACCGCTGCACTGGATATCGAAGCACGCGCGTGTCTATGATGCCTACAGCCCACTCGGCAGGCAGATATACTTCAAGTACATAAAACAGGGCCTGCTCGACAAGGGGGTGGATGCCCTGTGGATGGACGGCACCGAGGTGGAGGTCGCCACCGCCGCCTGGGACCCCGACGACAATATCCGCGATATCAAGAGCCTCGGCAAGAATGCGCTCGGCGATTTCACGCGTTATCTCAATCCCTATACCCTGATGACGACGCAAGGCACCTATGACGGCCAGCGAGCCACCAGCGACAAGCGCGTTTTTACCCTGACACGCTCGGCTTGGGCCGGCGCTCAACGCACTGGCGCGGCCTCGTGGTCGGGCGATATTTTCGCCAACTGGAAGACCTTCGGCGAGCAGATCAATGGCGGCGTCAATGTCACCATTACAGGCAATCCCTACTGGACCCAGGATACTGGCGGTTTCTTCGTCACCGAATTTCCCGGTGGTGAGCAGAACCCGGCCTATCGCGAACTGTTTGCCCGCTGGTTCCAGTTCGGCGCCTTCAACCCGATCTTCCGCGTGCATGGCACGAGCATCGAGCGTGAACCCTATATCTTCAAAGACCTTGATCCGGAGATGTACGGCTCGCTCGTCAAGAGCGTGAACCTGCGTTACCGCCTGCTGCCCTATATCTACAGCCTGAGCTGGAAAGTGACGTCCGACGGCTATACCCTGATGCGGGCTGTGCCGATGGACTTCCCGGCGGACAAGGCGACCTATGCCGTCAACGACACCTTCATGTTCGGCTCGTCGCTGCTCGTTCATCCGGTCACGCATCCGATGTACCATGTGCAGAATCCCCCCGCCGATACCATACCGGCCGACTACCTGTTGACGCCGACGGGGCAGAAAGGCCTGGCCGGGCAATATTTCGCCGGCGAGAACTTCGAGACGCCGAAAGGCAAAACGGTTGATACGGCGATTGACCTGAAATGGCCTGGGCCGCCGCTGGCGCAACCACCGGGCGGGCTTGACGGACTCGACCACTTCTCTGCCCGCTGGGAGGGAGAACTGGTCGCGCCGGAAGACGGCGAATATGAAATCGGCCTGGAAGGCGATGACGGCTTCCGTCTGTTCCTGAAGGGCGAAAAAATCATAGATGACTGGAATAACGGTCCCAAACGCTACAAGAGCGCAAAGGTCACGCTCAAGGCAGGCGAGAAGGTTCCGGTCAAGATCGACTATTATCAGGGCGCCTCGGATCGCAGCCTGCGCCTGGCTTGGCGGACGCCCAGCCAGATCAAGGCCCTGGCGGCGGCTTTCAAGGGGGTTGACCTCAAAATATCGACTTATCTGCCGCAGGGCGCGGGCTGGTATGATTTCTATACCAATGCCCGGTTTGACGGCGGACAAAGCGTGACGCGCGAAGCGCCACTGGATATCATTCCGCTGTATGTCCGGGCGGGATCGATCATACCGATGGGGCCGGTTCAGCAGTACGCCACGGAGAAGCCGGAAGCCCCATATGAAATCCGGATCTACCCCGGCGCCGACGCGACCTTCACCCTCTATGAAGACGACAACGAAACCTACAACTATGAGAAGGGGCAGTACGCGACCTATGATCTGGTGTGGAATGACAAGGCGCAAACCCTGTCAATCGGCGCGCGAAAGGGGACTTATCCCGGGCTTGTAAAATCGCGCACGCTGAACATTGTGATCGCCAACCCGGGTAACGCGACAGCAGGGGATCCAACACCTGCGACAACGACGCTTGTCTATACCGGCAAGCCCCAAACCATTTCTTTCAAAAAGTGACCTTCAAGATGGGAGGGTTGTCTTCCTGGCCTGAGTGGTTAGGTTGAAGGCATAAAAACGGCGGTCGTGGCACCGTGACAATCCTGGAGGATGCAGATGATTAACTGGTATAGCCATGCGCTTGTAACTTGTTCCAAAAAAGTCGTTTCGTCTCTGGTAGCTTTATGTGCCGCGTCTGTGTTGTCCGGGTTCGCGGCACAAGATCAATCAGGTTTGGAAGGGGCGCATGTGCTCGTTTTTTCCAAAACGGCGGGATTTCGTCATGACTCGATTGCCAAAGGGCAGGCCACGTTGGAGGCGCTCGGTAAGGCGAACGGCTTTGAGGTTACAACTACGGAAGACGCGCATGCGTTTACGGCCGAATCTTTGATGGCTTATGATGCTGTTGTATTTTTCAATACGACGGGCGACGTACTCGATGAGCCACAACAACAGGCCCTGGAAGGCTTTGTTCGCGCGGGTCACGGCGTCTTAGGAATGCATTCTGCAACCGACACAGAAAGCGATGGAAAGTGGCCGTGGTACACCGCTCTCATGGGGGCGCATTTCAAAGCCCATCCGGAAATCCAGGAAGCCAGGCTAGTGGTGGCGTCGCCAGAAGATCCCGCCATTATCAACAACCCTGCGTTCGCTGGAAAAGTGGAAATAAGGGTTAAGGACGAATGGTACGACTTCAGGAATGAAAGCCCGAATGTCCATCCCATTCTCCTTGTCGACAGACAATCCTACACAGGGTCTACAGCCACAGGATTAAGCCCTATCGTATGGTCGAACCGCTACGATGGCGGGCGCGCGTTTTATATAGGACTTGGGCATCGCATAGAACTTTACGACACGCCAATGCTGCAAGAGCTCATGCTTGATGGCCTAAAGTTCGTGCTGGTGCCCCGCTAGAACCGCGATCGTGTTGTCGGCCAAAGGATAGGCTGGACGCTCGGATAGCCAACGCCACGACGGGGTGTCGAGCCCGCTATCCCCGGTCCAGCCTGCTTCATGCGCTGTTGAAATCGTATTGCTTTCAACGTCGTCCCCATTATGATTTTATCGAGTGCACCGGCGTCACAAGTTGTCAGCACTCCGCTGGGTAACAGGTCCGTCGGTTATCTGATTAAGCCCTCCGATCTGGCCGGATACCGGAACATCGGCAGATACGTGACAGACTGCCTCGAAACGTCCGAGTGGAAAGTGTCAAGCGAAGTTGCCGTAAGGTTCAAAAAGGCTCACTAGGCGAGGCAGAGACCATGTCGACTAGTATTTTTTGAACGGCGTCCGGCTTTATAGGTTTAGGCAGAAATCCGTCCATTCCGGCATCGAGGCACCTGGCGCGATCCTTGTCGAAGACGTGAGCCGTCACCGCCACGATCGGTATCCGCTTTTTGGCCGTGCGTCCCTCGAAGGCGCGAATCTGCCGTGTGCACTCGAAACCGTCCATGCCCGGCATCTGCACATCCATAAAAATGACGTCATAAACGCCCCGCTCAACGCACCTCACTCCCTCCATGCCATTACGAGCTATGTCATAGCTATAGCCCCAATTATCGAGCAGGCCGGCCAATACAACTAAATTGGGTTCAAAGTCCTCCACTATAAGGACATTCTTCCTGTCGGGCACACCGGATTGGCCGGAGATCACCTGCGCATCCGGACTGTTACCAACCTCGATCTCGACCGTGAAGGTTGAACCTAAACCAGGCGTGCTGACTACGGAAATCGAGCCATTCATCGCTTCTGCCAACCCTTGGCAGATACTCAAACCAAGGCCCGAACCACCGTGGGTCCTGGCCGTCGAGGCATCCGCTTGCATAAATTTGTCGAAAACGAACGGCAGTTTGTCAGGGGCGATACCCATGCCGGTATCGGAAACCTTTAGCACCAATCGCGACCGGTCAACCGTCGCGCCTGCAAGCTCCACCGAAATGTCAATGCCGCCCTTCTCGGTGAACTTCACCGCGTTTGCAAGCAGGTTGGTCAGTATCTGCTGGATGCGCAGCGGATCGCCGACATAACGGTCGCGGAGTTCACCGACATAATCGACCGTCAGCTTCAGCCCCTTCTCACGGATCGCGGCCTCCTGCATCAGGACCGCCCGTTCGATCAATTCCAAAAGCTGAAAATCGATACTCTCGAACTGGAAGGAACCGGCCTCGGCTTTCGAGAAGTCGAGCAGATCGTTAATGAGGGCCAATAGGCTGTCGCTGCTCTGACCAATCATCGTCAGAAATTGTTGCCCCTTGGGCGTAAGCGTCTCAGTTTGAGTGAGCAAATGGGTCAGGCCGATAATGGCATTGAGCGGCGTCCGCAGTTCGTGACTCATATTCGCCAGGAACTCGTCCTTGCGCCTGCTCACCTCGGCCAAGGCTTCGATCGTGCGCTTCTGATCGGTGATGTTGCGCGCCACCTTCGATGCGCCGACAATCTGGCCTGCGCCGTCGCGGATCGGCGAAACCGTCAGGGAGATGTTCAGCAGATCCCCGTTCTTGGCGCGCCGAATTGTCTCGAAATGATCGACTCGCTCGCCCGCCTTGACCCGCCCGAGAATCGCATGTTCTTCGTCGATCATGTCCTGGGGAATAATCAGGGAGATGTGCTTGCCTACGGCTTCCTCGGGGGTGTACCCGAAAATCCGTTCGGCGGACGGATTCCACGACGTAATCATGCCATCGAGATTTTTGCTGACAATGGCGTCATCCGACGACTCGATAATCGCGGCGAGGTAAGCGCTGAGACGCTCGGCACTCTTCATCGCGCGTATATCACGGGCCACCTTGGAGGCGCCTATGATCCTGCCATCGTTCGCGAGAATAGGCGAGACGGTCAGCGATATGTCTATAAGCGTGCCGTCCTTGGCGCGCCGAATTGTCTCGAAGTGATCGACGCGCTGGCCGGCCTTGACCTTACCCAAGATGATATATTCTTCATCCAACCGGTCCTCCGGAATGATTATGGAGATATGTTTGTCAACAGCCTCGTCTGAAGAAAAGCCAAATATGCGCTCGGCCGACCTGTTCCAAGCCGTGATAACGCCGTCGAGTGTTTTGGCGACGATCGCATCATCCGAAGAGTCTATGATCGCGGCGAGGTAGCCCTCAGCGTTATCAAACGCTTTTTTTTCTGACATACTCTGATCCGTTAGCGATTATGCCCCGTATCCGTTTTGGGTCGGTGTGTGTGTCAAATGACCTCGACGGTATAAGTTTCCAATATTATTTTGGATTGAGTGGCCTGTATCTGAGGCGATACAAGATCTTTAGCTTTGCATTTTTTCAAGGCGGCATCACCGATAGTTGCAATGTCCATTATTGCGACCACTTGAACACCTTTCGTTCGACTACTTTGGGCGCGAAAGCGAAGCGCAGGTTTTGGCCCTAAGCGGACGAAGGATAATGTGTTAGGCGTTTCAAACCTTATCGGGTCGCGATGTATCCCCATGCGACTTTTCCATTCAAAATTGCCGCGAAGCGCTTTAATAAGCAGCGCCTGTTTGTAAACATGAAACTGACGGACGCTTTATGGCGATAAACAAGCCCGCGAGTTGGATGGAACCGCGGAACCCGGCCGACAACTGCCACTATCTTGACGTTCGCGACGTAATCGCAAAACGCATCGAATCGGGTGAGTTGGAGAAGGGGGCGCATTTGCCTTCCGAGCGGCAGATGGAGGCAGCCACGCTGGCGGCACGTGGCACGGTGCGCGCGGCCCTGTTCCAGCTTGAAGCCGAGGGGCTTATCTACCGCAAGAACCGTTCCGGTTGGTATGTGGCCCCGCCGTCTGTAGTTTATGATCCGACGCGCTGGGAAGGCTTCATGTCCTATGTCAGCGCGCAGGGGCGTGCGCCACTGACCGAGGTTCTCTCTACGCGTGAAATATCCGCCCCGACGGCGGTGGCCGAGATATTCTCCATTGCGCCAAACGCGCCGCTCTACGAAATCCGCCGCCGCCGCTATATTGACGGACGTGCCGTGCTGATTGAGAAAATCCATGTCGACCCTCGCCTGGCGCCCGGTGTTCTGGAGCACAATCTCGACCAGTCCCTTACCGCCGTTTTGCGCGATCATTACGGTGTCACGGTAATTCGCAACCAGGTCGAGATGCAGCCTTGCGCGCTCACCCAGGACGCATCAGCGGCATTGTGCATCAAATCGGGCCTGCCGGGATTACTCATGCGCCGTATAAGCTACGATGTGAGCGGTCGCGTGGTGGAATACGATATTGAGCACTGGCGGCATGACGCACTCAAGATCAGCGTTGATATTCGCATCCGCTGAGGCTGGGCTGTAGCTACATTTTCAACATAAAACGAAAATTTTCCTGTTCCGTAGTCTGCCAGGACGCGAGAGGTGTACATAAAGTCATATTTTCGTGACGATTTTATGTAACTATTTCGATTTTTATACAATATTTCCAAATTGAAAAAATCTGGTTTACACCAGAAATATTTTGCGACATCTAAATGCTGCTTCGTATTAAAAATCATGGTCTGGGCAAGACTTATCTCCGGAACTTCTGACACACGTCCGAAGGCGCGAACGACTGCGTCTTCAAGGCATGCGCTAAAGCCCGGAAGCTGCGTCCGGTGCGGGGGAGAAGTCCTGTCGTGCCACTGCGAAAGGAAGCATCGCATTCCAGGCCTATTGACACGATCGGAGAATTTTATGCCTTCCCACCTTACACAGCCAACACGGCGCACCACTGGTTTTCGCAACCACATTTTGATGGGCGTCGCGCTCAGCGCGCTTTGCGCACTGGTTCCTGCTCTGGCTGTCGCCCAAGATTCGACAAACGTTCAAACCGCCATGAACGAGGCCGCTACTGAGGTGGTTGTCACCGGCTTCCGCAAGTCGCTCAGCGATGCGCGCCGTATCAAGCGCGACGCGACCATCCAGAAGGACGTGATCGTCGCTGAAGACATGGCGAAGTTCCCGGAACTGAACCTGGCGGAATCGATGCAGCGCCTGCCGGGCGTGCAGATCACCCGTGAAGCTGGTGAAGGCCGTCGCATATCCTTGCGTGGCCTGGGACCTGATTTCGCCCGCGTGCAACTGAATGGCATGGAAGTGCTGGGCAATGTCGACTCCGCTCAGGACAGCCGCGGCCAGCGTTCGCGCGATCGCTCTTTCGATTTCAATATCTTCGCTTCGGAACTGTTCTCGAAGGTGGAAGTTGAAAAGACTTTCCAGGCGTCGCAGAACGAGGGCGGCATGGGCGGCACGGTCGGCCTGTTCACCGGCAAGCCTTTCGATTATGGCGTTGGCTCCAAGGGCGCGGTGTCTTTCAAGCTGGGCACCAACGAATACACCAAAGATACGCAGCCGCGTATCGCCGCCTTGTACAGCTATAACTGGGACAACAAGTTCGGCGTGGCCTTCTCGGTGGCCTACAGCAAGCGCGAGACCACGGAACAGGGGCACAACACTTACAACTACAGCCAGCTGGGCGCGACCGATTTTTCTGTAACCCCAACCCATCCGAACC
Organism: Asticcacaulis sp.; assembly: GCF_035497195.1. Taxonomy (GTDB): domain Bacteria; phylum Pseudomonadota; class Alphaproteobacteria; order Caulobacterales; family Caulobacteraceae; genus Asticcacaulis. The sequence continues at coordinate 180,902 of NZ_DATJDZ010000022.1, read as the reverse complement.
CCACGGGTGATGCCGTGGATCTGGTCGCAGCCGGTCTCGACATCTCCAATCTGAGCGCCGAGAAGCAGGCCCGGTTCATGGCTGGCGACCTCTATTTCGCCGATGGCAACCGCCTGTCGTCCTGGAACGCGAAGCAGGAGCGCCTCGGCCTGACGGGCGCCGTGCAATGGCGTCCGACGGAAAACATGCTGCTGACACTCGATCTGCTGCATGGCGAATTCACCACGCACCGCAATGAACTGCACCTCGCTACACGACCCATCGAAGGTTTGGGCTCCACCACTCTGGACACAGCTGCCGGTTCGCCATACCCGGCTCAGTACCAGTCGGCGACTGTTCTCAACGATTTCACGGTCGACAAGGACGGCTACGTCACCATGACCGATGCGTCCAACGTCACCTTCGGCAGCGAGAATCGCCGTTCGCTGAATGAAAACCGCTTCGACCAGATCGCACTGACCGGCAAGTGGGACGTCTCCGATCGCCTCTTTATCGATGGCCACATCGGTTATGAAAAATCGACCTACGAGACCCCGTATGACGACAAGCTCTACATGCGCGCCAAGGGTGACCTGGTCGCCAATTACGGCGCTAATGGTCAATCGGCTTCGTTCGATTATTCGGGCTGGGATACGACGGACCCCGACAACTACGTGATGGATAACTTCTACTATCGCGCCTTCCACAATGCTTCTGAACTCAAGGAAGGCGTGCTCAACGCCCGCTATAACCTGTCCGACACCTGGACCCTGCGCGCCGGAGTGGCGTACCACAAGTTCTCGCAGGACGGCATCGACCTTTTCTATGACAGCAATGTCAATGGCACCACGGCCAAGACGCGCGGTACCTCCGTTGCCGATATCACATCCGTCTACACCAACGAATTCGGTTCGTGGCTGATCGGCGATTACGACAAGGCGTTCAAGAAGTACAACGAGTATCACCGGTTAGAGCCTAATAAAGATGGTTCGGGCGGTGCGCTTCAGGATATCGAGAACGTTTACGACACCTCTGAAGAGACGGTTTCCTGGTACGCCCAGGCAGACTGGGACAGCGAGCTTATGGGCAAGCGTTTCCGTGGTAATGTTGGCCTGCGCGGCTATAGCACCGACACCCACTCAACCGGCTGGATTCAGGGTGACAACTACGCCTACCTCGGCACGACGGATGTGAAGGGCAGCTATTCGGGTGTACTGCCGTCTCTCAACACCGTACTTGAACTGACGCCGGATGTGCTGGTGCGCTTTGCCGCCACGCAGAATCTGAACCGCCCGGGTATCGGTTCGATGGCGGCCAAGGGCAGCGCCTTTTCGGACAAGGAGGTCGGTACTGGCACGGGTGACTGTCAGATTGCTGCGGACGGGAAAAATAATTGCGACATCTCGGCTTCGCGCGGCAACCCGAATCTGAAGCCGTACAAGGACAACACGTTTGATCTGGCCGTTGAATACTATTTCGGCAAGGTTGGCCTGCTTTCCGTCGGCGTATACCAGAAGGACATCACCAACTTCATCACTTCGGATACCTATAGTGTCGAAGACGGCAATGCGCTCACCTTTGCGCAGGCAGAGATCCCGATAGCCACAATTCCGGGCGCAATGGCCAACACCATCATTGATAATTTCTCGATGCCGGTCAACGCTGACGGCAGCATTAAGCTGACCGGTGTGGAAGTGGTGGCGCAAAGCCAGTTCTCCTTCCTGCCGGCGCCTTTCGATAATTTCGGTGTGACGGCGAACTACTCCCATGTGGATGCGCCTACGATCACCGGCATTTCGAAGAACAGCTATAACGCCACGCTGTACTACGAAACCAAGACCTGGGGCGGTCGCGTCTCTCTGAGCCACCGTGACAAATGGTTCAGCGGAAATAGTGCTAGCGTGATGAGCGCCGGTACACGCGGCTTCGAAGCCTCGACCTATGTCGACGCCGCGGCCTTCTACAATGTCAGCGAAAGGCTCCAGCTCACCCTGAACGGGATCAACCTGACCAATCAGAAGGATACGCAGTTCTGGGGCCAGAACGAGTACCTCTACAATCAGAACCAAAGCGGCGCGACCTACATGGTCGGGCTCAGCTATAAATTCTGATACAAAACTCTGCTAAATCGGGCGCTTCCATCTCCCTCCGGAGGTGGGAGCGTCTTCTTTCTGAATGTTCAATGATCGTATCTCATAGCCACCGCTTTATCTTCGCTGCTGTGCCCAAGACCGGCACGCACGCCGTTCGCCAGGCCCTGCGTGAACAACTGGACGATACGGATGTCGAGCAGGTGGGCCTGTTCGTCAACAGGCGCTTCCCATGGGAAGATCTGGCGGCGATCCAGCATGGCCATTTGTCCCTGCGGCAGGTGCGACCCTATCTTGGTGACGATGCCTTCAACAGCTATTTCAAGTTCGCCTTTGTGCGCAATCCCTTCGACCGCTTCGTCTCCTACTGCGCCTTTATGCTGCGTGGCGGCGATGAGTTCCAGCACCGCCCGCGCGAGGCGATGTACCATTTTCTTTTCCGGGCGCCGCCGGAAAACCATATCCTGTTTCAGCCGCAAGCGGCTCTGCTGACGGACGATGACGGCACAACTCTCCTGACGGACACGGTTGGCCGCGTCGAGGATATGCAGGGCTCGTATGACGCGATTTGCGCGCATATCGGCATGACGTCGCGCCCGCTCGACCGCGTCAACGGCAGCAAACGCGGCGACTATCGTGACTATTACGACCAGGGCCTGATCGACGGTGTCAGCGCACGCTATGCGCACGATCTGGAGCTGTTTGGCTATACCTTCGAAGGCTTGCGATGAACGCCAATCCGCGCAAGACCACAACGGTTCGCCAGCTCGGACCGGTCGACATCACCGCTCTCACGGCGGCTGTACTGGCGGTCCCCGAAGACATCTGGGACGCGGAGAATGCGGCCAAACCGAACCGCTTCGAGGTGCTGGACGCCACCCGTCACATCGTCTTTCGCTTTGTCGATAGCCCACGTGACTGGCGCAGTTCGCACGATCGCGCGGCATGGGCACAATGGCGCGGCATGCTGGAGCCGGTGCTGTTGCAGGCCGTCCGCGACTACGGTTATGTGCACGGAATTTTCCCACGGGTGATGCTGGCGAGAATGCCGGCAGGCGGCGTCATCCATCCCCACATCGATGCCAATCCGGCTGCGAAATGGCCGCACAAGATTCATGTCCCGCTGACGACCAATGCCGGGGTAGTGTCGTTCTTCGGTGGCCAGGAACGTTATCTCACACCGGGCGAGGCTGTCGAGGTCAATAATCTGGGGCCGCACTGGGTGCGCAATAACGGTGACAGTGACCGCATCCATCTGATCTTCGAGTACTATGATGCTGACCAGCCCGATCCGGTCTGGCTTGGGCCGCTGTTTGCCGGTGCGACGGGATGAGTGACAGAGACGCTCTGTTGCAGACAGCCAGGGACATGCGCGCCCAACAGCGTATCCCTGATGCATTGGCCACCCTCATGCGGCTGGAAACGTTGTATCCCCGATTCAGCCGCCTGTATCAGGAGCGCGGCCACTGCCACGTTCTGCTTGGGAATGCGCCTGCGGCCATCGAGGCGCTGCACGAGGCCGTGCGGCTCAACCCGACCCTGCCGGCGAGCTGGGACATGCTGGAACAGCTTTATCGCATGGTGGGCGACAGCGCCCAGGCGATTGTGGCGGCGCAGCAGCTGGCGACGCTAAGGCAGTTGCCTTCGGAAATCGTGATAGCGAACAGCCTTTATGCCGATGGCGACCTTGGCCCTGCGGAGGACGTCATCCGCGATTACCTGCGCAGGAATGGTGGCAATGTCGGCGCGTTGCGTCTGCTGGCACGTATATGCAACAATCGCGGCGCGGCGGGTGAAGCCGAGGCCTTACTGGAAGCGGTGCTTGCACAGGCGCCGGACTATCACGCCGCGCGCCTCGACTATGCCATGACCCTGTTGCAGCAGCAGAAGCACCTGGCTGCGCGGCAACAGGCCGAGCACCTGCTCGCCTACGAGCCTGACAACCGTGAATACCTCAAGCAGTACGCCGCGGCCTGCGTCGGCCTGGGCGATTACGAGCCGCTCATTGATCTTTATGAGCGCTTGCTGGGCGGTCAGGTTCAGTCGGGCGCTGAGGCGGCCGACCTGTGGCTGTGGCGGGCGGCTGCCCTGAAAATTACGGGCAGAGGCACGGAGGCCATCGCCGACTATCGCGCCGCGCTGGTGGCGTTTCCCGGCCAGGGCGTGGCCTGGTTCGGTCTCGCCAATCTCAAGACTTACCGTTTCAGCGATGAAGACATTGCACATATGCGGGCTGTGGAAGTCCGGCCGGATATCCAGGATATGGATCGCACGTATCTCTGTTTTGCGCTGGGCAAGGCGCTGGAGGACCGGACTGATTACGAAGGCTCATGGTCGTATTACAGCAAGGGCAATGCGGTGCGGCGACTGACCTCCCGTTATCGTCCGGAAATCGCGGCGGCCTGCGCCGGCCGCTTGAAGCAGGTTTTCACGGCCGAATTCTTTGCCGAGCGCGCCGGCTGGGGCTTCGATGATGCGGCTCCCATCTTCGTGCTCGGACTGCCGCGTTCGGGATCGACCCTGATCGAGCAGATACTGGCCTCCCATTCCGAGGTCGAGGGCACGCAGGAGCTAATTATCATCGGGCGCTATATCGCCGAACTTTGTGGCCAGGACCCGGATTGCGACCTGCCGCTGAACCCGGAAGTCTTGCTGCGGCTGACGCCCGGCGCAGCGCGGGCGCTGGGTGAGCGCTTCATCGCCGACACCCGCACCTATCGCCGGCTGGGCAAACCATGTTTCATCGACAAGATGCCTAACAATTTCTGGCATATCGGTCTGATCCAACTGATCCTGCCGCGGGCCACGATCATCGATGCGCGGCGTGAACCCATGGCCTGCGGCTTCAGCAATCTCAAGCAACTTTTCGGTACTATCAATCAGGAATTCAGCTACGATCCTGATCATATTGCCCGTCACTACCGCACCTATCTCGACCTGATGCAGCACTGGGACGATGTGCTGCCGGGGCGGGTATTGAGAGTGCCTTACGAGGACGTGGTCGAGGATCTTGATGGCAGCGTTCATCGCCTGCTGACGCATTGTCGGCTACCCTTTGAGCCGGCCTGCCTGACCTTCCACGAGACCCGGCGGAGCGTACGCACGCCCAGTTCCGAGCAGGTGCGCCAGCCCCTTAGCCGGGAAGGGCTCGACCAGTGGCAGCATTATGCGCCCTGGCTCGAACCCTTGCGTGACGCTTTGGGTGACGCCTTGACCCGCTACAGGGACCAATCATGAAGTTGTCGCAACCCTTCTTCCAGCTTCCCGTTCTTTTCGATGTGGCGCGCCTGCAGGCCGAGGTCGCCGCCTTGCCGGCCGGGGCCTGGGTGTCGCATCCGGACAGCCTGCCTGGCAACAGCGCCGCGCGGCTGATCAGCGCTGGCGGCGAAGAGACGGATTCCGTCCATGGACAGATGTTGCCGACGCGCTGGCTCGCGGATATGCCTTACATGCAGCAGGTCCTGGCCGGCTTTGGTGCGGTATGGAGCCGGTCGCGGCTGATGCGTCTGGCGCCAGGTGCCGGCGTACCAGAACATGCCGATATTAATTACCACTGGCATACGCGGGTACGGGTGCACATCCCGGTCTTTACACAAACAGAAGTGCGTTTCCATTGCGACGGACAATCCGTGCATATGGCGGCGGGCGAAGCCTGGATCTTCGATAACTGGCGCAGGCACCATGTCGAGAACAAGGCCAGCGCCGATCGCATCCATCTGGTTGCAGATACCACCGGTACGGCGGGCTTCTGGCAGTTCGCCTGTGGGCCCACGCCCCCCCGTGCACAATGGCGAACCATGCCGTGGAATCCCGACATCACGCCGCAACTGCTCACCGAGAACGACCAGCAGTCACCGGTGATGCCGGCTGCCGAGGTGCAATGGCTGATCGATGATCTGCGGGCCGAACTCACGGTCGCCGCCGATACACCGGATAACAGGGTGCGTGCCACGCGTTTCAGCCGGCTATTGGAGAGTTTCGTGCAGGACTGGCGTCAGCTCTGCGCCCTGCATGGCACAGGGGGGCGAGGGCGCGCGGAATTTCTGCATCTGGCAGGCGCCGTACATGAGGCCGCGAAGCCGCTCGCCGATGGCCTGATCATGCGCACCAACCAGGCCGGCGCGTTGCTGGTGCTCGAAAAGCGCGTGTTGCAGCATCTGGTCGCGCCAGAGCGGCGGCCGTCATAACCGGATATGTCACGAAATCTACGTCACCACGGCATCAATGTGATGCGTAACTCAGAAGGACCAACCTCATGATCGACACGGTGCGCCGCCGTCTGCTGCTGGCCGGACTCAGTACGGGAGCAGCCGCCCTGCTGCCGCCCGCCATCGCCCGGGCCGCTGCCATTGCGCCGCGTGTGCGTAGCGGCGATATCGAGGACATACAGCACATCGTGGTCCTGATGCAGGAGAACCGCTCCTTCGACCACTATTTCGGCACGCTGCGGGGCGTGCGCGGTTTTGGAGATCGCTTCACTATTCCCGCGCCGCCTCTTGCCGGGAGTGCGCCGCGCAGCGTATGGCTGCAACCGGCCGCCGGCTCCGACAGGCCACTTGCCCCGTTTCCGCTGGATACCGGGCGCGACTTCCGCCTGATGCGCGTCGAAGGCACGCCGCATTCGTGGCTGAATGCGCACCATGCCTGGGACAACGGTCGCATGGGACGCTGGCCTGACGCCAAGCATAACCATTCGCTTGGCTACTTCCGCCACGCCGACATTCCCTTCCAGTTTGCGCTGGCCGAAACTTTCACCATCTGCGACGCCTATCACTGCGCGGTGCAGACCGGCACCAACCCGAACCGTGTGTTCCAGTGGTGCGGTAACAACGACCCACATGCGCTCGGCGGCGGCCCCGTGATCGGGAACTCCCACGACAATTTCGTGGAAAACGGCGGTTATCCCGCCTCGTATACCTGGACGACCTATGTCGAACGCCTGCAGACTGCGGGAGTCACCTGGCAGGTCTACCAGGACATGGCTGACAACTTCACGGATAATCCGCTCGCCGGTTTCGAGAGCTTCCGCCGCGCCTATCGCGGCGACCTTGGAAGCGATGCAGAGTTGCGCGCGCGTGGCGTTTCCACGCGTGGTATCGACCAGTTGCGTCGCGACGTCCTGGAGGGAAAGCTTCCGCAGGTGAGCTTCATTGTCGCTGATGCCAAAGGCAGCGAGCATCCGAGCGTATCGAGTCCGGCACAGGGGGCGGCCTATACGGCGCGCGTGCTCGAAGCGCTGACCGCGGACCCGGAGGTGTGGGCTGGCACGGCACTGCTCATCAATTTCGACGAGAACGACGGCTTCTTCGATCACGTCCCGCCGCCCGCGCCGCCTGCGGCCGATTCCACTACGCCGAGCGGTCGGGCCGGTGCCTCGGCAGTCTCAACCGATGGCGAATACCATAACCATCCGGCGCCCGGCGAAGAGAAACTCGACGTGCCCGAACTGCGCAACCGGTCTTATGGTCTCGGACCCCGCGTGCCTATGTATGTCATCTCGCCATGGAGCCGCGGGGGTTGGGTCGATTCGCAGGTCTATGACCACACCTCGGTGCTGCGACTGATCGAACGCCGTTTCGGCGTCAGGGTGGATGTCACGCCATGGCGCCGTGCCGTGTGCGGCGAACTCACCTCGGCTTTCGATTTCTCGCAGCGCGACGCCCGCCCGTTCGTGGCCTCGCTGCCCGAAACGATGGAAACGGCCGCGCGCGCCGCCGAACTGCTGGAGACGACCACGCCGCCGACGCCGGCAGAGGCCACACCGCCGGTTCAGGACACCGGCGTGCGCCGTTCGCGTGCGCTGCCTTACCGGCCCACAGCGCGTGTGCAGGTGGATACGCAAACCGCGCAGGTACATTTGGCGATGGCTTGCGAGGGCGCGACCACGGTGCTCCACGTCTATGACCGCCTGCACCTCACGGCCATCCCGCGCCGCTACACCCTGGCGCCCGGCGTAACGCTCGCCGACGCCTGGAGCGCTCACGCGGGCATGTATGACCTCTGGCTGCTGGGAGCCGGTGGTTTTCACCGTCACTATGCCGGCCGCACCGACGTGTTGCCGGTTGAGGCGATACTCACACCTGGCGCCGCCGAACCGTTGCGCGCGAGGCTTCGCCTGTCGAACCCGCGGGCCACGACCGAGATTCTGCGCCTCGTCCCGGGCGCCTACCCGGATGCCATGCCCGCGCAATCCTTGAGCCTCAGCCCAGGCGAACAGCGCGAGATTGATCTGCCTCTTACCGCCACTGCCGGTTGGTACGATTTGTGGATCATCGCGGATGGCAGCGCGCAGCGTCTTGCTGGCCGCATCGAGACCGGAGGGGATTCCCTGAGCGATCCGGCCATGGGCGGCCCGGCAGCGATGTGGCAGGACGCAATTCCAACAGACAGGTCATAACCACACCTACGCCTCGTCAGCTTTCGGCGCCTGGTTCGCCGGTAAGGGCAGAATTTTGTTGGCGCCCCAAGGCACGCGTCTGATCGGTGAATACGATAGTCAGGTAGCGTTCGGACAATCCCGCGCGCTCGTCGTTTGGAAGCGCATGATTGTGCCTAACGGGACTTCGCTGGAAATCGACAGTTTGCCGGCAACTGACATGGAAGGCTATGCCGGTTTGGCCGATAGTGTCGACTTCCACACCTGGTCTCTGGTGAAGAGCATCGGCCTCTCCACTCTGTTAGGTTTGACGGGCCAAATGGGTGACAGCGACGATAGCGATCTGGTCAAAGCCCTGCGCGAGGCGACCCGACAGAACGGAAACCAGGCGGGTCAACAGATCGTCGAAAAGCAATTGTCTGTTCAGCCGACGATCAAGGTGCGTCCCGGCTGGCCGTTGCGGATCATCGTCCACAAAGACCTTATCCTGAAACCCTATGAACCCATGGTGTCGTCATGGCCGAATTGAAATTACCGCGACTGCCGGATCGCACGCCGGTCAAACTGACGATCACTCTCGGATCTGAGCTACAGCAGGCGCTGAAGGACTATGCCTACCTATATCAGGCGACATATGGCACGACAGAACAGGTCGTGGACCTGATCCTGAGGTGCCCATTTCATTCCAGTCGTTTTTCGGTTACATCGAGCCGGTACATCGCGGCCCGAGTTGCGGTACATCATTTGTCTCGAAAGTACATCATTGATGTACTAAAGGCAAAAAAATGATGTAAAACAGGTTGGAATGGGTGTAAATAGTTCTGTTGATAATCTTGTAAATGACTGAAAAAACATATAAAATTAGACATAACAATGCGTCCCGGTTTTCAGTTGCACCCATGATGGACTGGACGGACGCTTTTAAAAAGCCTTTTGAAATTAGGTAGTTTGCGAGTTTTCAACAGGCGATGATGTGCTCAATGATGTGCTGCATTTTTGCGGTGTTCGATTGGACGGACTTGCACTGCGGTGCGGTAACATAAGCCTTTTTTATCCACAGCTAATTGCAAATTTGACGGTGTGAATAAGTACCTTTGAATTCTTGTCGGAGTGGAGAGTCAAAAAGGCATCGACCTTCCATCAGCGTAGTTCAGAAACCCGTTGCCATGAAGGGGAGCATTCTGGAGACTGGCAGCTATTTGGCAAAAAGGTTGTGTGTCCGAAAAATGTATACAAATTTCGGACAAGAAAATCTTGACATGTGTCCGAAAAATGTATACAAATTTCGGACATGACTGATACACACACATTGAAGGATCTATTGCAGAGCATCACGATAGGTGCTCCGACGCGGACTGTCTGGACGCCGACAGACTTTTGCAATCTCGGCAACCGTGACGCCGTCGACAAATGTCTCCAGCGTTTGGTCGCCGCAGGAGATTTGCGCCGCATTGACCGAGGTCTGTATGACCGCCCTGCGGTTAACATTCTGACCAAGAAGCCGGCGCCGCCCGACGCGCGAGCCATCATTGATGCGATTGCCAGGCGCGACCAAATCCGAGTGCTTGTTGATGGCTTAACGGCGGCGAACGACTTGGGACTCACCAACGCGGTCCCAGCCAAAATCGTGGCCCATGTCGATGCGCGCCTGCGACCGATTGTGCTCGGCAACCTCGTCATCACATTTCGCCCAACGGCGGCAAGTAAACTGTACTGGGCGGGGCGTCCGGCTATGAGATTGGTCCAAGCCATGCACTGGCTGAAAGACGTCATCGATAGAGACGACGGACAAATCCTATCCAAAATAGACCGTATTCTCGCAGATAAGGATTTAGGTCCCGACATTCGCGACGATATCGACCGCGGAATGTTCACATTGCCTGCCTGGATGCAGAACGTTTTACGACAGAAGATCGGTTCGATATCGGGGGACGATGGAACGTACACGAACGCGCTACAAAGTGCCTAGCATGATGAACGCAGCTTTCGACGAAATTTTACGAGCCGATGGGGATGCGCGGGCAGGTTTGTTCGCCGAAGCCGCGCAGCGTCTAGGTACAGCGCCGCAGAACATCGAAAAGGACTTCTGGGTTTGCTGGACCTTGGATGCCCTTTTCAACGGCCTAGCAGACGGTGGGCCGAGGCTATTGTTCAAGGGGGGAACCTCGTTGTCGAAAGGGTTTGGCCTTATCTCCCGGTTCTCCGAAGATATCGACGTAACTGTCTTCCGGGAAGATCTTGGTAATAACACGACGGCCGACGACCTACGCAACATGACCAACAAGCCCCACAAATGGAACTTGCGAGCATTCAGACGAGTTGTATAGCGTACCTACGTGGAGAGCTGTTGCCCCAGCTAACCGCAATCGTTGGCGCTGCTGCCGAGCGCTGCAACATTCCGACAGATGAATTCCGGGTCGTGCCTGATCCTGACGATGAGCAAACCCTCCTGGTCTTCTATCCAATGGCAACGCCGAACGGCGACTATCTGCGCCCTTATGTGAAAATTGAATCTGGCGCCAAGTCCGCGCTGGATCCCAATGCCGTCGCGACAATCGAACCGTACGTAAACGACGATTTTCCCGATGGTGATTTACGCGTACCCAACGTTACCACCGTCGATCCGCAACGGACTTTCTGGGACAAGGTGATCATCCTCCATGGCCTCAGATCATGGTTCGATCGACGAAAAGAGCTCAAAGGCGATGGACAGCGGGTTTCCCGGCATTATTACGACCTCTATCGACTTCTCATCGCAGACGTTGGCGCCGAAGCCTCTGCGAATTCTGAGCTTGGTGAGAACTGCATTGCGCACGCTGCGCTTTTTTTCAATCGCCCGGATTACGACCTTGCGACGGCCAAGCCCGGCACTTTCCGTCTCAGCCCACACGACGGAATGGTCGACGCCCTTAGACGCGACTATTCAGCCATGTCAGGCATGATCTTTGGGAAGGTGCCGGATTTTGATGCAATATTAGAAGCCATCGCTGAACTTGAGGATCGTCTCAACGCTACCGGATAGCCGTTGTCCAGGTTCCCTTGCGGCAGTGACAGTCGTTGAAAAGACACTGCTTACCTGTCAAGAACTTGAACAATGGCATTACGAGCTATTTGTCCAGCCAGGTCTTTCCGCAGAGGCAGTTCCATTATCAGACACTTTAACTATAAATAGGCTGATACCCTGCCTGCGCTATGGTCTTCCGGGGCTTTTTCCCTCTTACCGAATTGATCAGAATGCTGTCAAAGAAGGGCGTACTCGTGCGGCCGGGCGCTTGGCCTGCCAAGAGGCCCGCCATCCCTGTCCCATACAACTGACTTGTACCGGCAACCACTTGTTTGCCGTCGACGTACCCCGTAATCGAGGCGCCCTCCAGGGCTTACGCTAAGCGAGAACCGTTTCCTTCAGGGCGCGCGATAGCATACCCATGGCAAGGTCGAAGCTCGTCTGGCCGACGATACCTATATGGACGTGATCGTTGGCAAACGCCGTCTGCATCAAGGTGAGTTCGACGCCTTTGAAGTCGCGTGTGACATAGTCGTCGGTACTCAGCCAGGTCAGGATGGACACCGTCCGTGTCAACTCGGCTTCGTCCTTCGCTGTAACGTCCCGGCTATCCAGACCGTCAACCACCAGTCTAAGCACGTTCAATTGAGAGGTGAGCGTACCCTTTACACAGGCGATACCTGATTTGCCTTCAGGGACGTCGTAATCATCTAGCGCGCTTCGAAAGGCAGCCAGCGCTTCGACAAATTGCTCAACTGTGTGTTTGTTAACCGGCATTCGAACTCCCCAGAGGAACCGAGCTACGCCGACTCGATGTGCGGGATAAGGTCCAATCGAGAGAATTGTGACATTGCCCACTGAATTCTCACATAGCGCCAATTCGATTTCGCCCTGAGGCCGAAGCTCCGATCGTCTGCGAGCGCAATTCCATGTGAAGTGCTCAATTGAACCGAGCGTGGTAAAGGGGGGCATGAACGCAAAAGGAGCACGGTATGGACACGGAGACGAGCCAGATCGGCGGCCAGAAAGCGTCGCGCGCATCTGAAGAACTGGCCCGAAACCGGGCGACCGTCGCGGGCTATGACGCGAGCGCCGCAGGCTATGCGGCGGAAACTGACCATGCGCCGACGCCGGATCATGTCGAGGCGCTGGACCGATTTGTCGCCTCGGTCCGGACCGGCGGCCGGGTGCTGGAGGTTGCCTCGGGGGCCGGCTGGGATGCTGATTGGCTTGAGGGAAAAGGGCTGCAGATTCGGCGAACCGACCTGTCGGAAGGCTTTATAACTTTCCAGCGCGAACGGGGCCGGGCAGTCGATAGTCTGGATCTGATCACAGGCGACCTGGGAGGTCCGTGGGATGGCATCGTCGCGCTCTATGTCATCCAACATGTCGGGCGTGACCTGGTCGATGGTGTGATTGGCCGGCTTGCAAAAGCACTCCGACCCTGCGGGACATTGCTGATGTCCTTTCAGGAGGGGGAGGGCGAGCGGGTATCGGTGGCGCCGGAAGGTACCTATCAGGTTGTGCGGTGGGAAGAGGTCGCTATGGTCGACTGCCTGTCACGACACGGCCTCGCCGTGGAATGGCGATCGACCTTCAACGGCCGAGAGGGTGTCTGGATCACGCTAATCGCGAACCGGTTTTAATAGAGGGTTCGACCCATGCGTATATTTGCATAGAAGGCGTTTGGCCGTATGCTCGTTTCAAAGCGTTTTGGTTCGTCCAACTGTTACAGATGCAAACAAACCCTATATTCCTGGAATTGATCTCACAGAAGATATACCGAACATGACCGACAGCAACGCCTTCGAATTCGAGCATCTTCCGCAGATCGACCGATTGGCTAAATCCCTTGGTGGGATTGCCGAATGTATGCGGCTGGGGTTCGTGTACGAAAACGAGCAGGGCGTCATTGCCCTGTCTTCGGCCGGTTTGGGATTCCTGGTCTATGTCCGGGCCCGGGATATCACCTCGGTCGCCGAAGCCTTCGCCGCCGGCTACCAGGCTGCCGCCGATGAATTTGCCGAGGACGTTGAGTCAGCAGGCTGATAGTCACGACGAAACGGGTTCTCCAACCAATGGGGCGATAGTCTTCGCAACCGTAGAATAGTTGAAGACACCAGCCTTGACTCTTTAACAGAGTGGAACAAAGATAGAACGCTCGGCTATTCGTGCTTAGGAGCCTCGGATGGATGTCCTCAATCGCCTGAAACCGGGTTCGCATTGAGGTGCCCCGAGGTGGCCTGAGCCTGTAAATAGAGAGTGAGATGCTGACTGGTAAAACCGTCGAGGTGTATGCGCGCAACAGCGAGGGGCTGCATGTGCAGAAGACCGTGCGCTGGGGCCTGATCCCGACGCTGTACGCAGCGGCACCGGAATTGTTCGATGGCGCGATCACACATGCACGACTGGAAAGCGTTCACGAGAAGCCGTATTTCGCCGAGTGCTGGCGAAAGAAATGGCGGTGCCTATTCCCGGTCAAGAGCTTTCAGCAAAAGGTTGCGGCCGGCAATGAGCGGTTCGGCGACGGTAAACGTGCATCCAAGGTCGTCATCACGCGCGCGGACGGAAGGCCCCTGGGCATTGCCGGTATTTATAATGCCATTCAGACGCCAGACGGTTTGCTTATATCCGCCGCCATGCTGACCCGAGAGCCGGGGTCATTGATGTCGAAAATACACGACCGCGAACCGGTCGTGATCGAACCGGAAGCCTTTGCCACATGGCTGGACGGCGCGGATGATCTCGACCTTCAGGCGCCGTGGCCGGATAATGCCTTCGTCTGCAAGACGGCATCCTAGAACAGGTTAAGTTGCTTCGTTTCGATTTTAGGCGCGGGTGCCTTGGGCTCCGCCTTTTTATGGCGCGGTTCGGCCTCGGGCGGATCCCATTTCATCCCTTGCGACACGATCTGCAGGGTACGGTCAGGCAGGGGCTTTTGCATCGCCTTGGCCTCTGGCCAGGGCAGGGTTAGCCAGTGTTCGACTTCCTCGGGCGTTCTCAGGATCACCGGCATGGCCTTGTCATGGAATTGTTCGACTTCCGCATTGGCCTTCGTCGTCAGGAAGGCATAGAGGTCAGACGTTGTCTCGCCTTCCAAAACCTTGCGCACACTCGTCCATTGTGGCGTCCAGATGCCGGCGAAGAAAAACAGTGGGCGACTTTCGTCCAGAGCGAACCAGATGTTCTGGTAGGTCTTGCCCACCTGGTCGGGTTCACAGAATGAAGTGGCCGGCACGACGCAACGGTTGGCGACGTCAAGCCAGGGCTGCCAATGCGGCAGATGTGTGCGCCGAACATTGGTCGTCCCGCCATCGTAGTTCTTGTTGCCGATGGCTTCGGCGGAAGAGGGCATTCCCCAACGTGCGACGGCAAGTTCCCGGCCTTCCGGCGTATTTCGGACGACGGGTCCAAAATCATTCGCGAAGGTGTCGGGATAGGCGCCGAGGTTATCCGCGTTTGTCGCGACACGCATGAACCGGGTGAATTCGCGGAGCGCTTCCTTATTGCTTGTCATTGAGTAGAGATTGCACATCGACTATCCTTTGCTGCCAAGGACAAGGATGCCCCTTACGGCCATGCCGGGCAAGCCGAAAAGCGGTGGCCGCGTAAGGTCAAGCGACGACCGGGCGCGTTCCATTTGTCATGGCGCGCGAGAGGTCCAGAATGTCCTCAAGCAGCGAGAGCTTGATTGGTTTCGACAGGTGCAGGTCGAACCCCGCCTTTGCGCTACTGCGGCGGGCCGCTTCGTCGTTATGTCCCGAGATCGCAATCAGCTTGGTGGAATTCATCCACATCATCGTACGAATTGTGCTGGCGATATCGAAGCCGCTTAAGTCCGGCATTTCTAGGTCGAGCAAAATCAGGTCGGGCCGGAATACACGCATTGCCGTAAGCGCGCCCGCGGCATGCAAACAGACCTTCGTAGCTGCCCCCGCTTCCTCGATGGCCTCTGCCAGCCCATTGGCACAGGATGCGTCGTCGTCGACTATGAGGACGCGCAAAGTGCCTGCCCGTGTGACCTCCCGGCTCTTGTTCGTTTCCGGAGATTGCATTGCGGCACCTTTATCTGACCTTGCGACCAGTTTAGCGCTGAAGTGCGTCAATTGGATTTCAGATGTCGGTCAAAAACGCACGTCATTGTGACTTTTGCGGGACATAGTCTTCGCTCGGCCTGAACTATCGATTTTCGCCATAGTTCTCGGGCTCGGACTCCAGGATGTCATGCAAGGGGACGCCAGACGCGAGCATTTCTTTGAAGCCGATCAGTCGACGTGCGGCCTGCAAAACGGGCAGACGACCCTCCGCCGCGGCGAGAACGACGGCCGTCACATACGCCTGAACGTCTTCGTCGTGAGGAACAGGTTTTCCTGCCGGTAGCTCAATGGTCGCGAGATGGGCCGCCAAGGTATAGCAGGCATCGGCACTTGAAATGTCGCCGGCCACGACCGCTTCCATTGTCGGGATAATAAAACGCGCCATCACGTACTCCTGCCCGGCAGCATTATCCGACACATCGTGGAAAACTACAACTCAACACTCGCCTTTCATGATCGTGAACCCGTGGTTCTTAACCCGGAAGACTGGCAGGCCTGGCTCGACGGGTCGGACGCCATTGACCTGGTAACACCTTGGGCTGACGATGCCTTTGAAACTGTACCGGCCTCGAAGGAAGCGCGCATATTGTTCAATGCGGTCTGGCTCGAACCGGACTGATCAGCGCCGTCATTTCCCGGCGTGCGGCTTCCGTTCGTGCGTCCAGATAAACGGCGAGATCCTGCACATGGATGCCCTTCGCGCATTTCTGACTATTTTCTATTCGGACCAGGGGAATCGCGATGTCGCCGGTGGAAATTTTCGCCAGCAGTTTCGGCAAGGTCAGATGAAAGAAATAGTCCCGGCACACCTGATCGATTGGTATCACGGCCTTGCCATCATATTGCGCCAGTAGAAGGAACGTCGTTTTCATGGCGTCTGTCCTTATGCATCGGTACGACGGGCGGATTTGGTGAAGGCACGATCCGACGCCATGAACCGTTCCAGCATGGCGGGGATGAGCCGGGCCGGGTCCCCAATGGGGCGCCCCGTTTCTTTTTCCAGCGCCTGGGCATAGGCGACGAGGGTGCGATGGGTGTCGGCGGGCAAATCGGCCGTCACCTTGACGGGTTTGTCGTCGAGCAGGGCGCCCAGTTTCAACTTGGCCATTATCAATCTCCATAAGGTTCGAGGACGAGGTCACGCGACAGGATGACCCGCACCGGCAGCCCGGGCCGTATGGTCAGGGTCGGCTGAACATTGAGCTGCCGCTCGACAACGCGCTGGCCTGCACGGTTTATGCTGTCGCTGGCGCCATCTCGCATCGCGCGGACAAGCGCGCTGTCCGCATCGGTATCGCCGGACTGCGCGCCGATGCTCAATAGAGTGGAGACCGCCGCCGCCTTGACGATGCCGCCCCAATGGTAATCGGTCCGGTCTTCCAGCCCCGCATAGCCGCGCGTATCTGCAGCGGAGGCCCGGCCCAGCAGCAGGGATTTGCCATTTGGCAGGATGAGGCGCGACCATGTCAGCAACAGCCGTGACTGTCCAAAAGCGATGGCATTGTCATACTGCCCGATCAGCCGGGACCCTTTGGGGATGAGCAGATACCGGCCGGTCAGGGAGTCGCGGATATCCTGTGTAATTTGGGCGAGAACCTGGCCGGGCAAGTCCGAGCGAATGCCGGTAATGAGTGCGGCCGGCACGACACTCCCGCTCTGTAACAGATATGGGGACACAGGCTTGATCAGCCGCGCTTCGCTCACGGGCTGCCGGTCCACTTCCCTGTCGAGAAAGGCGCGCTTGCGATCTGGCTCCGAGGGCGCTCCATTGGGCGGCGGCGCCGACCATGCGGCCAGACCCGCCAGGGGATCGACGCTGGTCGAAACCGCTTCGGGCACCGGCGCGCTGCTGGCGGCTTGGGCGAAAAATAACTGGCTGCCACGGGCGGCGGTGCGTGCTTGCGCGGCTTCATCTGGTTGCCCGGTGGGGGTTCCGGCCGCTGGAGTGTAGGTTGGCGGCGGCATAGCGGCATAGGTCATGTCCGTCGACCCGGTCTGCGCGGCCAGCATCGGACGACCGAGGTCTCCCGGTAATGGCGGACCCAGTTTCGGGACGCCGGTGTAGTCTTTCGGCAAGGCGTCCAGCGCTTCGGTCGAGGGTCGGTTACGCGGCGCCTGGGTGTCGGATGCGCTCGGTTGAACCAACGGCGGCTTTCGAGGCGCGATCGAGAAGGCGAGCGCGCCTGCCAGTCCAATGCCGCACATCGCGCCTGCGCCGATGAGCACCTTGCGCGACAAACGGAGGACAGGCTTGGGCTTTGGACGCAGACGCATTTCGGTGACGGCCTTTTCAGGCTCTGTGCTGTCTCCGGTCATGAGCGGCCCCCATCGATATGTACGATGCGAACGACCTTCTGACGCCCTTTGCCGCCCAGGCGCAGTTCCGCGCGGATGAAGAGGCGGTCAACGATCAAAAAATTGGACTGGACGCGATAATTGACCAGTTCGGCCTTCTTATCGTCACCGATCAGGAACAGCGGCGGCAGTTCGGTACCGGCGGTGGCCGGTGGCATTTCGATATATACGCTTTGGCCATCGTCGAAGGTGCGCAGCGGCCGCCAGGGCACGCTATCGCCTTCGAGGCGGTATCGAAAGCTCAGGTGGGTCGGATCGATATCCCTGGCGATCGGTGTTTGAGCCTTGGCTTTTTCAGCCTGTTGCGTAATGGCGATAAGCTCATCCTGCGGGTAGCGCCACGACGCCGAGGCCATGTAGGTCGCGGGCAAGGCCTGGAGTTCGATATGATAGGTGCGCCGATCGGAGTTGATGACCAGGTTGGTCGACAGGCCGGGCAGGGTTGGCTTGACCAGAATATGGGTCTGGCGCGCGTCGCCGCTGCCACTTTCGGTCGATCCGATAATCCACCGGGCCGTGTCGCCAGCGGCCACCGGACCGGTCCCGACCAGGCGTTCACCCGGCTGGAGCGCAATGTCGGTGACTTTCCCGACGCTTGTATAGACCTGAAACAAGGAACCAGGCGCATAGGCGTAGACCTGCTCGGCATTGGCAAAGGCCGAGGGCGCCGGCTGGACGCGCGCTGATGCGTTGGCGCGCTCCACCTCTGCACTGGCCGAGGGCGCTTTTGCCGCGTTTCGCGGGGCGTGGTCGGGCCGTGGACGGGCTTCGGCGGCGGGAATCGCCATGGCGAGGGCCGCCATAAGGCAAAGAGATAAAGTTAAGCGAGAGGCGGTCATGGGTTGAACTCCTGGGACCAGTTGAGGCTGTTGACGTAGATGCCGAGCGGGTTCTTGCGCAGGCGCTCCGGATCATGGGGCGGATCGACGATGATCCCTATGATCGCCGACCACCGGGCGGTCGAGACAAGCTGGCCGTTGGCATAGCTGCGCTCTATCCAGGTCAGGCGAAACGAGTCGGCAGACGCGCGGATAACACTAACGACTTCGACGGCTACCTGGGTCGTGCCGACCTTGGCGAACGGGTCGTTTGCCTGGGCATAGCCGCTCAAGGCCTGACCGCCTCTATCGGTGGTGAAGTCGTAGGCCTTCAGCCAGTTCGATCTCACGACGACCGGATCATTCGGAATCGAGCGCACCTCGGCAATGAACTCGGCGAGCTGGAAAGCGATTTGCGCATCGTTCGGGCGGAAACCGGCCGTTGCCGGGGCCACGGCCTGAGTTTGACCCAGCTTGTCGACCTGAACGACCCAAGGCACGATCGTGCCACGCGTAGACTGCCATGTCAGGGCGCCCACCAGTCCGAAGTCGAGGAGCAGGCAGCCAAAGGCCATGAGCCGCCAGTTCTTCGCCTGAAGCCGCGCCGAACCGATGCGGTCGTCCCAGGCTTGTGCCGCCCGCTGATAGGGCGTTTCAGGTTTCGGGGTGTCGCCATAGGTGGCGGTGGTGCGTTTGAACATGGTCAGCTGCCTTCTTTGAGATCGAGGGAATGGCCGCTGCCGGAGGCGTCACCGGAACGGATGGCGTGCACGGCGGTGCCGATGGCATTGTGAACGGATTGGTTTTGCCGGAGATCGGATGCCCACTGCGGGGCAGCCGAGGCAGACGGGGGTGCGGCGGTCGAGGAACCGGCCGGCGCGCCGGACGATACGGTCCCTTTGGCCGATTGGCCGCCGGTGGCGGCGAACGCGGCGCGGCCACCGCTCTTGAAGCTGTCCCGAAAAGCGTCGGCCGTCGCCTGAGCCGCCTGACTCATGGGTGCGGTGGCGGCTTTAGCGACATTGGCGAGACCGCCGGCGACGGCCGACGCACCGGACTTGCCCATCCTGCCCAGCGAATAGGCGGTCGAGGCGCCTCCGGCCATTGCGGCCCCTGTTCTGGCGGCGCCCACAGCGCCGGTGGCGAGTGCGGATGCCCCGCGCGCGGCCATGCCCATACCCAAAGCGCCTGCGGCTAAGGCCCCGCCGGCGGCGAGACCGGCGCCCACGGCCGAGCCCGCACCGAGTTGTGGACCGCCTGAGACGAGGCCATTCGCCACGGCTGGGCCGAAGATGCCGAGGCCAAGCAAGGTCAGGGATGCCAGGACAACCGACATCGCATCCTCAATGGTGGGGGCGCTGCCGCCAAAGTCCTGCACGAACGAGGCGAAGAGGGTTGAACCGATGCCGGTAATGACGGCCAGGACCAGCACCTTGATGCCGGACGACACGACATTGCCGAGGACCTTTTCCGCCATGAAAGCGGACTTGCCGAACAGACCGAAGGGGATCAGAACAAAACCGGCCAGGGTCGTCAGTTTGAATTCGATCAGAACAACGAACATCTGGATCGCCAGAATGAAAAAGGCGAGAACGACGAGCACCCAGGCGAGGCCCAGGCAGGCGATCTGCAGCAGATTGTGCATGACGTCGACGCCCATCTGATCGGACGCCGCCTGAAGGAGCGGCGCGCCGGCATCGAGACCGGTCTGGGCCAGTTTGCCCGGCCGCATCAAGTCCGTGACCGTGAAACCCGAGCCCGATGCCTTGAGGCCAAGTCCCGCAAAGCTGTTGAACACAATGGCGGCTAGGCTGTTCCAGTTACCGATGAGATAGGCAAAGGCGCCGACAAACAGCGTCTTCTTGACCAGCCGTGCGATGATCTCGCTGTCGCCGCCACCGTCGAACGTCCAGAAGAGCGCGGCAAGCGTCACGTCGATGACGATCAGAGTGGTCGCCACAAAGGCGACATCGCCATGCACGAGACCGAAGCCGGAATCGATATATTGGGTAAACACTTCAAGGAAGTGGTCGATCACGCCTGTATTGCCCATGGTCAGTGCCCGTAGAACATCTGGGCATTGCCGGACTGATAACCGTTCGGCCGTGTCAGGAAGCGCCGGCGTAGTTCGGCGGCCTGCGCGGTCGCGGCAGCGTCTTCGGCCGATTTGAGATCCTGCGCGCGGGCCTGGGACGCCAGAAGCGCCGTCAGATCGCTTATTTGCTGGGCCTGCAAAGCGAGGAGCTGGTTCCCGGCCTGGGTGGCGGCGAGGGCGCCATCCGCGCTCTGGCTGGCGGTAACGAGGGCCCCGAGTTGGGTTTGGTAGTTCGCCGAATTGCCAAGAACGGTGGCCTGGGTCCGCATCGCATCCTGCAGGCCGCCCACCGTATTTTTCCATCGCGTTTGGGCACCGGCGATGAGTGCGCTGTCTGTGGACGAGATCGACGCTGGGCCATACAACGACTGGAAAGCCTGATCAATCTGACGGACGTCATAAGCGATATTCTGGGCCTGAGCGATCAGAGCCTTTGTCTGGTTCACCGACTGTTGCAGTTGCGTCAGGACCGATAGGGGCAGGGTGGTCAGGTTGCGTGCCTGATTAATCAGGGATTGCGCCTCATGCTGCAGGGAGATGATCTGGTTGTTGATCTGCTGAAGTGTGTGGGCGGCAGTCAGGATGTTTTGTGCGTAATTGGCGGGGTCGAATACCGTCATTTGCGCGTGGGCCGCGGGGATGACCATCGGTAACGTTGTCGCGGCAAGGGCCAGTAAACCCCGAAGGGCGGAACGTCGGTCAGGCAGGGTCATGGTGTGCTCCATTGTCTGAGATTGAAACGAGGTCGGCCGCCCAGGTCAGTCCCTTGAAGCGGAGCCAGTCGGCGAAGAAGCGATCCGGGGCGCCCGCCTGCCACAGTCGGGTGATGGCTGACTGGTCCTGCGGCGACGAGGTCGCGCACAGGGCCAGCGCCACGTCGCCCAATCCCAGTTCGAAAAGGCGGCTGCCGACGGAAGATTGCAGGTAATAATCGCGTTTCGGCATGGCGCGGGCGATAAGCTGAATCTGGCGGCTATTCAGGCCGAATTGCCGGTAGATGTCTGCGATCTGCGGTTCCAACGCATTGGCGTTTGGCAGGAACAGGCGTGACGGGCAGCTTTCGATCAGGGCCGTGGCAATGGGACTGCTGCCGATGTCGGCCAGGCTTTGGGTCGCGAAGATCACGCTGGCGTTCGCCTTGCGCAGGGTCTTGAGCCAGCGTTTGAGCTGTAGGGTAAACCCCGCGTTATCCAGTGCCAGCCAGCCTTCGTCGATAATAATCAGCGTCGGTGACCCGTCGAGTTGGCCCTCGATACGGCGGAAGAGATAGGCGAAGACGGCGGACGCCGCCGGCGTACCCACGAGCCCCTGGGTTTCGAAGACGCTGACCCTATGGAAGGCCAAGGCGTCGGTCTCTGCGTCGAGGAGCCCGCCGTGGGCGCCGCCGCTACAATAGGGTTGAAGTGCCTGCTTGAGGGGCTGGGACTGGAGCATCACCGACAGACCGGTGAGCGTGCGTTGGGCTTCGGGTGCCGTGGCCAGCGCATTGAGCGCGGACCAGACATGTTCGCGAACGGCCGGTGTGAGCGCGACGCCTTCATGAACCAAAATGGCGGCAAGCCAGTCGGCGGCCCAGCTGCGCGCCGCCGGATCATCAATACCACGTAGAGGTTGGAGTCTGACGGGCGCGTCCTGGCTGTCGCCAAGGTCCTGCCAGTCGCCGCCCATGGCCAGACAGGCGGCGCGCAAGGAGCGTCCGTAGTCGAAGGCGATGATGCGGGCGTCGGGGTAACGGCGGAATTGAAGCGCCAGGAGCGCGAGCAGTACGGACTTGCCGGCCCCGGTCGGTCCGACGACCAGGCTATGGCCGACATCGCCGACATGCAGGGAGAGGCGAAATGGTGTCGTGCCCTCGGTTTTTGCCAGCAAAAGCGGCGGGCCGGCCAAGTGTGTGTTGCTCTCAGGGCCGGCCCATACCGCGGATGCAGGCATCATGTGCGCGAGATTCAGGGTTGAGATCGGGGGACGGCGTACATTGGCATACAGGTGACCGGGAAGGGAGCCCAGCCAGGCATCGACGGCATTGAGGGTCTCGGGAATACAGGTGAAGGCCCGGGCCTGGACAACTTTCTCACATAACCGCCGTTTTTCGTCGGCGATCACGGGGTCTTCGTCCCAGACGGTTACGGTTGTCGTGACCCAGGCATAGCCGGCATAGTCGGCGCCAAGTTCCTGCAAAGCCGCATCGGCGTCGGCCGCCTTGTTGGACGCATCGTTGTCGACCAGTACTGCCTGTTCATTGGTCATGACCTCCTTCAGAATGGCGCCAAGGCTTTTGCGTTTGGCGAACCACTGGCGGCGAATCCGGGTGAGCTCAGACTGCGCGCGGGTCTTGTCCATGAGGATGGCGCGCGTAGACCAGCGGTAGGCGAAGCCCAGACGATTGAGGTCGTCGAGAATGCCGGGCACGGTGCTCACCGGAAAACCGGTGATGGACAGCAAGCGCAGATTTGATGTGCCGAGCATCGGCGCGAGACCGCAGGTGAGCGGTTCATCGGCGAGCAGGACGTCCAGGTGCATTGGGATTTCGGGCACGGCAACCGGCTGACGGCGTGTTGACACGGTCGAGTGGAGATAGGTGAGGGTTTCCTCATCACTGAGCCAGCGGCATTCCGGCATGAAGGCTTGAAACTGGTCCGACACGCGTGCGGACTGCTCGCGGAAGGTGTTGACCAGATCCCACAACTGACGCGCACCTGAGGGCGCCCCTTCGAATAGCCAGCTCTCGGTTGCGGCGGTGGTGTCCTCGGGCGGCATGTAGGTGAAGGTCAGAAAGTAGACGGATTCGAAGTGCGTACCATCGGCCTCAAAGGCCGCCTTGCGTTCCGCTTCGACCATAGCCGAGGCGGCGTCGGGGTAGCTGGAACAGGTGTAAGACTGCGCCGAAATCCGTCGCGCCTCAATGAACAGTGCCCAGCGTTCGCCCAGACGTTTGAACGCAAGCGAGAGGTGCTGGCATATGGCAGACAACTCTGCCGGAACAGAGCTGTCGAGGTCCGGACCGCGAAACGTCAACGTCCGCTGAAATGACCCATCCTTGTTCAAGACGATACCGGGCGCGATCAGGGCGGCCCATGGCAGGTAGTCGGCAAGATGGCTGGCGCGCTGGCGATATTCGGCGAGATGGAACATGGGAGGCTTTCAGGTGTCGAGATGGGTGGGAAAGCGAAGGTGGCGTCGGGCGACCTCAACGAAATCCGGATCGTAGCGCGCTGCCCAGACGGCCAGGGCGTGGCCGAGGACCGCGAACACGAGACCGGCCAACCAGAGACGCAGGCCAAGACCCAGTGCCGCCGCCAGCGTTCCGTTGATGATGGCGATGGCGCGTGGCGCGCCTGCCATCAGGATCGGATCGGTGAGTGCCCGGTGAACGGGTGCAGCAAAATCGGCAGGCCGTTCGCCGTTGGGATTGGGGTCGAACGCCATCAGACCAGGGCTCCGCCGCCGAAACTAAAGAAGGTCAGGAAGAAGGACGACGCGGCGAAGGCGATCGACAGGCCGAAGACGATCTGGATCAGGCGCTTGAAGCCGCCCGAGCTGTCGCCGAAGGCCAGGGTCAGGCCTGTGACAATGATGACGATGACGGCAACGATCTTGGCCACCGGTCCTTCGATCGACGTCAGAACCTTTTCCAGCGGCGCTTCCCACGGCATGCCGGAGCCGGCGGCGAAAGCCGATGAAGTGTAAAGCCCGAGGGCCATGACTGACAGGGTGACCAGGGGGGGGCGGAGGCGAGACAACTTGAACATGGGATGGTCCTTTCAGGTGTGTGTGTAGGGTTGGAACTGGTAGATGCCGGTCTCGGGAAGCGGGCCCAGGCGGACCAGCTCTGAGATCCGGCGTTGCGCGCCGCGTCCCTGGAGGACGACGACGAGGTCGATTGTGTCAGCGATCAGGGCGCGCGGCACGGTCACCACGGCTTCCTGAATGAGTTGTTCGAGGCGCAGCAGGGCTCCGAGTGCTGTCCCGGCATGCAGTGTGCCGATACCGCCGGGATGGCCCGTGCCCCAGGCTTTGAGCAGGTCGAGCGCTTCGGCACCGCGAACCTCGCCGATGGGAATGCGGTCGGGGCGAAGGCGAAGGGCCGAGCGTACAAGGTCGGATAGGGAGGCGACGCCGTCCTTGGTGCGCAGCGCAATCAGGTTGGGGGCCGCGCATTGAAGTTCGCGGATATCCTCGATCAGGACAACGCGGTCGCCCGATTTGGCCACTTCCGCCAGGAGGGCGTTAGCAAGGGTCGTTTTGCCGGATGAAGTCGGGCCGGCGACTATGATATTCAGCCGGTCCGCGACGGCATGTTTCAATGCGCTGGCCTGGCAATCGTCCATGATGCCGGAGGCAACGTAATCGTCGAGCGTGAAGACAATGGAAGCCGGCTTCCGGATAGAGAAAGCGGGGTTGGTCACGAGCGGCGGTAGCAGGCCTTCGAACCGTTCCCCGCCTTCCGGCAGCTCGGCCGAGAGACGTGGTGACAAGCTATGGGCTTCCGCGCCGATGTGGTGGGCGACGAGGCGAATGATGCGTTCCGCGTCTGCCGGCGAAAGCGTGTGACCGGTATCCGCCAGTCCGGACGTCAACCGGTCCACCCACAGTCGGCCATCGGGATTGAGCATCAGTTCGACGACGCTGTCGTCGGCGAGCATGGCGCCGATGTGCGGTCCGAACGCGCTATGCAGCATTCGCGAAAAGCGGCCGGGCGTTTCGGTAGACAGGTGAGACACGGACATTGACAACCCCAGAAGTCATTGCGACAACTTGTGAGGTTGATTAAGAAAGCCGGGATTTTGCGTATGACAACAACGGATTTGTGCCAGCGTACTGTGTCGCAGGAATAGAAAGCTGGTCGTAGCGCCGCCTGGCGTTCAGAACCAGGACGTAGAGGCTTAGGGTGACCAACTACAGGATCAGGAATGGTCGCTCAGCAAGGCGGCCGAATCTATGATCTCGATCAGTAGCGCGCCAGTGATCGTCGCCGTCAGGGCGAGACGCCGCCTGGCGGCTCGACGGAGCCTGCCCTGGCGGGCGGAGCAGAGCGCGGTCCGGCGGCTTGGCCGGACGGCGCCCCCCCCCCATTTCCTTATCGGGAAACGCTCTGACGAAGTGGACCAATCGAAACCGGCCCAGGCAAAAGTATAACCCCGTTCCGGCGGGATTTGCGGGTGCATTCCGTGGGGAACGACCTATATCTGGCGTGTCGCCGTCATTCTTGCCCCCCTCGAATACGGCGGCACAGCGGACGCTCTGCCCCCCAGGGCGTCCGCAACCCCCTCAAGCTCAGGTCTTCCCCTCGGTCACGCCCGATCGAAACCGCCGACATGCCGCGCGCTTCACCGCCGATGGCCTGACAGACACCCCATTCAGATATCTGGTATCGCGTGGTCGTGGTCGCCGGATGGTTTTTCGCGTCCGGCGCGAATTCCGGCGTGTCCTCACACATCGCATTTTGTTCACCCGGTTATGGCCCAATTCAGTGAGAATTAACGGAAATCCCGCAGAGTGGCGGAGCGCTCAGTGCGCTTTCAAACGAATGGGGGAGGGGAACCGCTGATGCTGCTGCTCGTGACGGATCTGGAAGAGAAGCGCGCCGCGCAAGCCGCGCTCGAGCAAACCGTCCGTGCCGGTCTGGCCGATCAGGGTTTGCGCAATATCGGCTTTCCCAGCGGCAATGCCGATGAGATCATCTATTCCAATGGCGACGGCGACCTGTGGGCCGCTTTCGCCGCGGTGGACGGCGCCGCGGTGCCCCGCCGCTGGAACGCATTTGGCGTCTTCGATCCGAAACGCCATGCCCAGATGATCACGGTCGAGATCAATATCCCGACGACCTCCAACTCGGCGCGCGTCGCCGGCTTCTTCGCCAGGGATGCAGCGACCGGCCAGGTCTTCCTCATGCACGACGGCAGTGTCGGCGGTGGCAAGCCGGGGGTCGGCCGCAGCGCCTTTCTGTTATGGTCGAAAGCCGACCCGGAAGAGGTGTACGGCGAAGGCGGCGAGGTCAGGTCCGGTGTGATCATCGGCGCCGTCGATTCCGACGATCTGACCGGCCGGCTGTGGCGGTTCGTCCAGCTCGTCAAAGGCTTCAAGGATGCCGTGAAGCGCGGCGACCTCGACGATCCCGAAGTGCGCAAGGCGATCGCCGAATGGGACAATTTCAACAGCGAAAGCGCCGGCCGCCGCAAGGGCCGCCGGCGCGCCGAGATCGACTACATTTCCTATCACGGCGAGGTGGTCGAGCGCCTGTTCGAGGAGCGGTCCGCGCGCTGCCGCGACGGCGAACGCGTGCTCAATAGCCGGCTGATCGATCTCTATGTCCGCAACGGGCAGACGATGACCGAAATCTATGAGGTCAAGACCGGCACCGATCGCCAGTCGATCTATACGGCGATCGGCCAGCTTGTCAGCCATTCGGTCGGGGCGGCCGCGGACGTCACGCGGACGCTGGTCATCCCGGAAGGCGCGCTGCCCCCAGACCTCGACCGGTGCCTGGACTCGCTTTCGGTCCGCGTGCGTCGCTTTACCCTGTCGTCCGGCAAGGCGCCGAAAGTTATCTTGTCCTGAACTGACAAGAGGGGGTCCGGTAATAAGGATCATGTCGAGATAACGGGCCGCCAGGGGTTCATGGCCGGACGACAATTACAGCTTGAAGGCAGGTCGATATTCAGTAGAGCGGTCGCTATCCTGACCTGGAGAGGTGGCATGACGACGACTGAGGAAAGCCCGAACGCGATCGGACTGGCGACGGACCTGACGATTGCCTGGCTGAACAACCCGAATACCCGCGCCACCGTTGAAGAGGTGCCCCACGCCCGCCGCTGCTAGTGTGGCAACAGACGGGGCCTTTACGCCGGTGGTATCGGTGCGCCGGTCGCTGGCGTCACCTGATCACCTCATCAGCCTGATCGACGGCAGGCCTTACAAGACTCTGCGCCGCCACCTGTCCACCAATGGCCTGGCGCCGGAGACGCTACAATCTGAAAGCGGACTATCCGATGGTCGCGCCGGCCTATTCGGCGACGCGGCGCGCGATGGCGGAGAAGATCGGTCTGGGCCGCAAGCCCGGCGCAAAGGTGGCCCCGAAGGCGAAAAGAACCACCACGCCGAAGCCGGATTGAAAGGGGCGTCCGGAAAGAAACAGCGGACTTTCCGCCATGCCTCTGCTGCCGACACTGATGGAACGGATGTCGCGTACGATTGTGCCGTCTTCTTAAGAATTACAGACCATGCGTTACGTTCACAATCGTACCATCCTCTTTTGATATCCAGATTTCAGCTACACCGCCCTTGTGATTTTTCTTTAGAGTTCCCTTGACCACCCATATACCTTCTTTGGTCAACGTTGCTGTCAGCGGCTTTTCGGACTTGATCTGCTTTTCGCCGTAAATAGACTCAAGTATCACTTCGGCAATCGCAATCGCTACATCGGCTGATTGAACGTAGCCTCCGGGTGGCTTGTAGGTATGCGCCAGGCTGTGGTGTGGGGCAAATGTAAGTGAGAGCGGAATCAGAAACATCATTAAAATGTAAGTACTTATTTTTCTCCTTGGCATCTTTTTCCTCTTTGAGTTTTCAATTAATTTAAGCCTTTGGTCTTTCGATTTTCACTGGCTTAGGCTCCGCTGGTGGAGGTGTCGAAGGTGGTTGAAGTATTGTCACCTTGGGCGTGCCATCGGTGTCTTGGTTATTTGAGCTGCCGTTCGGGTCATACGCTTTAACCGAACCAGATGGAGTGGAGAGGTAGCCTTTTTCTCCGTCTCCGCCGTTATCGTTGCGATTTCCCTCCATGTCACTGTGTGAAAAGTGCTCGCCGTTATACCTACCATTTTCGGGATGCGAGTGGTGATCACCAGCGCCCGTCGTAAACCAGGGCGGAGAACGTGTCGGCACGCTGGATCGATCACCTCGGCGCTGGGTATACCCGAATGTCCCATCTCCTCTTCGAAACACCTCTCCGCCGTATTCTACTTTATTTCCATCTGAATCGCGATTGCGTGAATCATCTGTTCTTGCCCGATCGTCATTGGAAGCTGCTACCCCGGCTTTGTCCTGGGTCGAATAGCTACACGAGTTAGGACAAAGACCGGTCGGATCGCTGCGATTTATCGGATCTCCGCCAACATACGCGTAAAGATTTAGGTCGGCTTCTGATCCAACGGGATCGGTTTGGAGGAAGCGCCCGAACTTCGGATCGTAAACGCGTGCCTTGTAATAATAGAGGTAAGCCTCGGGCAGGACCATCTGTCCGGTATAGCCGAAACGTGTGCCGGACCAGGTTTCCGCATTGGCGCTGTTGCGCGGTTCGCCATAGGCGCCATATTTGGTCAGTCCGCCGGTGACGAAGGCGCCGGTGGCGCCGACATAGCCGATGATGCTACCTTGGTAATTAGTGTAATAATAGCGGCGATCGCTGTCATCCGCCCCCTTAAGCCAGACGACCGGATCATCTGTGCCCGAACCGAAGATGTAACGTGACGCCGGTGTAGTGGCGCCTGTCGCATATTCGGCGATCAGGTCGGTGCCGTCGTAGAGATAATCCTTGGAGCTGGTTGCGGTCGTGGTTTTCGCAAGCCTGCCTTCGGGGTCATAGACGAGTGAGATGTTGCTGGCGCCGCCAGATACCGTCAGCAGACGATTATAGATGTCATAGACGAAGGCGCGAGGCGCATCCTTGGTGAGGTTGCCGTTGGCGTCATAACCGCCGCTGACGGCGGCTATGGCTGCGTCACGATTGAGGCCATCAAAGGTGCGGTTCTCAGCAGTCGTCGCTGTTTCGACATAATCAAAGGCCGTGCTATTCGAGGCCCAGGTCGTGATCTGGTTGGCCGGATTGTAGGCGATGGCCCCCACAGTGCCGACCTTGCCCCAGGTGATATCGTAGCCGGCTGTTGCCTGGACGTTGGCGATGCCTTGCAGTCGTCCGAGGTTGTCATAGGCGTAGGTGGTCGTGCCGCCGGCTCCAGAGGCTCCCCGCATGAGCAAGGTGCGTTGCCCGAGGTTGTTGTAACCATATCCATACAGAACGCTCGCCAACCCATTCAAAAAAGCTTTTTTTACCCGGTTCAAATTGTCGAGGTCGTAATTGACAACATAACCGCTTGCGTCCGTCATCTGAACACGGGTGCCTGCGGCATTATACAGATAGGAAATCGTGCGGTTATTCATATCTGTTGTCGTGGCCACCCACCCCAGCGGATTATAGGTGTAAGAGACGCCGGCTCCCGTGTAAGAACCGAATGCCTTCTTCTTGACGTGTCCCAGGATATCGTAGGTGGTGTAGATGTCCTTTTCCGAGGCATTATAGGCACCGCCGGGGTGCGCGGGCACATCCGCGATCACTTCGCGGTTCAGCTTGTCATAGGTGTAGGTAATGGTCTGGCCATTGCGCCGACGCCAGGTCTGCCGATTGCCATTGAGGTCGTAGGTGAACGCCTCGTAATCGGCTGTGCTGGACGTCCCGGCCCCGCGGGTAGTTACGGGATATTGGATGGTCGAAAGTCGATCAAGATCGTCATAGACGACGGTCGTCCTATTGCCGTTGGCGTCGATTTCAGACGACTTCAAACCATTGTTGGTAAAGGTGTAACCGGCGTATCGTCTAAGATCGGAAGTCCCGACGGCCTGAAATATTGCCGTCAGTTGCGACGCCGAATTGTACTCGTTTTGGGTGACGCGATCAGGACCAAATGTGCCGATTGTCGGCGAGGGCGCGCAGGGATTGGCCGGTAAGGCGGTGAATGTCGCCGGATTCATGCGGACGACTGAACAGACCTGTCGACCTGACGTGTCGTAGCCGAACTGTGTCACGGACACCGGCGTGGAAACTCCATTATTGTAGATCGCTTCTTTTATTTTCAGACCGGAATTACCGTAGGTCACCTCTACATAGGAGGTGCGGCTGAAATCTGAGCCATCAACGGCCTGACCGGTACCCGTTTCCGTTCTGATTTCCTGGCCCGCATCGTTATAGACATGATATACGATCTTGCGCTGAAGGGCGCCGGCGTCGTCCGGATCGATCCCGATTTCATATACAGGCCGGCGAAGCAGATCATAAGTCGTGTAAGTCGTATCCCCGGTGCCGGCTAAAGGGCCGTCCACGGACGCGACATCTCCCAAGGGGGTGTATGTCTTTCTTGTGGTCGTGCTGACGCCGGCTGACGTTATCGTTACGGCAGTCGGGTACAGGTTGCCAGATAGCTCGAACGTCGTGACGATCTCGTCTGTCCCGCCGGTGCAACTGGCCAGAGTCCGGCACTGAGATATTTTGTCCAATACGTAAATCGGGGAATCCGCATCCACCGGGAGGCCGCTGCTGTTTTTTATACGGGCGTATTTCGCAGTATAATGATAGCGAATTTGCGGGCGAACGCCGCTATTGTCGGGCGGCATGGTAACCGTCAGAACCTGACCATTATCAGGGTCGTAGGTGTAGTCGGTTTCATTGTTTTTGGCATCGAACGTCGCTGTTGGCTGATTGCACACCTTGGGGTTGCTGCATGACGCCGGATAGGTCGCCCTGTATATAACATCGCTCAACCCGCTACCAGGCTTGGCCTTGTAAGTGAGCTGGGTTACGTTGCCGCGCGCATCATAAGTGTAAACTTCGATGTTGCCTTCGGGATGCGTGACCTGTGTGATGCGGTTGAAGCTGTCGCGGAGGTAATTTGTCGCATTTCCATTAATTGTTACGACAGCGGGCGAAACCTGATTTACGTAGTGGCTGGCCAGTTGCATGGTATACCCAGCGGCAGCACCATTCGTTCCGGGAGAACCGTAACCCGCACTGGATAACCACGCATGGGTCAATCCACTGCCGTTAAAGCCGTAAATCCGGGACAGCGTGTCCCCTACAACGACATTTTGAACTTTCCCCTCGGAGAACGCCGGCGCAACTTCGTTCGTCCAGAGGTCATTGTATGTGACGACCTTGGAATTTCCTATTTCGTCAATCAATCTGACTATATTTTTTGTCTTCGTCTGACTCGCGCCATATGGATTATAAATAGTCAGTTCCTGATCGTAGACGCGCTTACTTAATTTCCCAAGCGGGTTGGTAACAGGTCTCGTGAGCGAATAATAATTAACGCCGCCCGCTGTGGACGATGTACTCGTGGACACTCCCATTGTGGCTTTGGGCCATGACAGCGCCATCCCGGTGCAGGCTTCGGCGTTCGGGTCGCAATATTCCATCGCGGTATTTACGGCAGTTATGCTCAAGCCCCCCGCTGTATCCGGCTGGCCCGAATATTTGAGCATCAGACCTCGGTTAGAAACGACGGATTTCAGTCGAACATATTGTATTCCACTCGGCGGCGTAAGCGTCCGATAGATGTAGCTGATCTTTTCACCGGTGGGGTAGGTAACAGAAGTCAGAACGCCTTCGTTGGATGGAACGCCAAGTTTTCCCGCCATCGACCTCGAGTATATGGCGACGGTCCCATCCCGCTTGGTGTATTTGTAGCCATTGGCGGCCGCGTCGTATACGAACGTCGAGCCGGTGCCTTGGGTGGAGGTGAATAGTCCTCCCGCATCTGTAAAAATCTCGGTCTCGCCATTCACCGACACCTTCCAGGACACTACGCCCCAAAAGAGATCGCCACTATGGTCAATAGCCCCGGAATTCTCATCGGTTCCCGGGAAATTGCGGTAGCTTGCCGTTAGTTGGTGGCCATGCGTTGTGCCTATCGAAACGAGCGGTTGGTTATATTCAATATCCCCTGAAGCCAGATCGATCCCATACAGATCGCGTGTCGTGACTGCTGGCGGCGTCGTGGGACCCGTCAATGAAGACGGCGGTGTCCCGCCGGATGTCGGCGAGGTGCCTGGTGGAAAGGCTTGCGCTTGAGCGTCTGGGGTCGCTAACGCTAAGAATAATAAAAACGGCGGGACAATCGCTAGATCGCGAAAGTGGTCTTGTAGAAATAACTGAGCTTGGGTTTGGCGTTTTGTATCGGAACTGTATTTTACGGTTCTACAAGCGAACGAAATAGCCATAATACCCCCCCCCCGAGAAACATCTACAATCGGAAGATGACTCAATTTTGGGGTGTGTGACAAGAGGACCAATTATTTATTTTTTAGAAATGCCTTGAAATTTGATCGTAATGGCTGTGTCATTCGCACAAATGAAGTGGGGAGTATAATGTCCAAGGTCGGTAAAGTGGGATTTCGCAGGCGGATAAATTGGTCCAAAGTTGTTATGTGCAGCGTTGTTGTCGTTGGATTATGTGTCAATTCTTCTGCTTTGGCCGGGAACACTGTCTATCAATACGACACATTAGGGCGGGTGGTTAAAGTCACCTATCCTGACGCCAAACAGGTTTGTTACGCCTACGATTTCGCGGGCAACCGTACGCAAGTAAAACGGCAAGCCACTGGCACTTGCGCGGTCGCCATTGCGACGGTGACCACTTCGCAAACTACGGCGGTCATGTCGGCGGATGCGCAAGACGCTCAGATGGAGACGCTGAGCGAAACGGCTGCGGCCCCCGAGGCTGACGTTGGGGGTGAGCCTGCCGTCACCACTGATGAATCCGCATCGGGCAATTAGCCCAATCGTCCGGAAGGTCCGTTCGCCAGTCCCAAGCCGCATAAACATGAACGCACTCTACGCCTCGGTACGAAGGTTTGTCCGAGGCATTGGGCTGGGGGTCGGGCGCTCACGCGCGACCGTGTGGCTTGATAGGCTGAGGCCCAATCAACGCAAAGCCGTTGCCATTGCCGGATCACTGCTATTGCACCTCGGTCTTTTGCTGCTGCTGATGCCGTCGGCGAAAGGGCTGGCCAGCATAGGCTCGACAGGCGCTGGAAGCATCGATGGCGCGGGCACAGCCGTCACGCTGGTCGATGCCTCGGAGTTGGTTACGCCTAAGGCTTCGGAAGCGACTTCATCTGCTACTCAGGCGGAAACTGCGGCCAGTGATGCGGCGGTTGACGAAACCCCGACCGAGGCGGCTGACACGTCTGAAAGGACCGATGAGGTCAAGCCGGCAACGGAGAACCAATCCGCGTCCGAAACGGAGACAGTACTGTCGGATAGCCGGGCGCCTTCGGATAGCTCGATGGAGGCCGCCGCCGGCGCCCACGGTCAAAATGGCCAGGCCAACACCGAACTGTGGAACGCCATCGCGCCGTGCTGGAACCGGATCGCTGACAAAGACACCCTCAGCGCCACTCTGACGATCAGCTTTGCGGCAGACGGTGGCCTTGCCGTCCCGCCAGTCATCGAACGCAATCCCGATGTGCCGATCACCGACCAAAGCCTGCAATCGGAAGCCAAGGCCCTTGCGGCCCTGTCCGCGTGCGGTCCGTATCCGATGGTAAGCGACCAGCAGAATATCGCCGTCGTCTTTCCTGTGTTTTTGGCACAGTAAACCTTCGCGCAGATCGCGTCGCCTTAGCGATCGACGCCGGAGGGGCCGCCTTTCGGAAAGAACCGGTGCGAGGCCTCGGCGATCTGGCTGGTCGGCGTTGCGGAGCAGACGATTGACGCGCCTGCGCATCGAATCGAAGCTTTCTGCCGTCACTATCCGGGCGCCGAAAACCGCCACGGTAATTTCGCGCTGGCTGGCGCCGGCGCGGGCGCCGTCCCAGGCTTGCAGCGATCGGACGCGTTGCGCAACGATCGGGTCGGGGGGATAAAGGGCGTGGGGGGCGGCCAAGACGCGCGATACCGCACAGGCGGCATAGGGGCAGGATCGCGGCGTCGAGGTGGTTCAGCAAACCTGCCGCTCATTGCGACCGACGGGTCTGTTGCGACATGATCGGTGCGATGACAGCCTGCTCGATGCCCGGACAAAGACGCGAAATAGCGGAGTAGACATGCTTTCTCAGCGGGCAAAATATGCCATCCGCGCTGCGCAGGCGACAGAGCTTACAGAGCGAATTAAGACGCCCTTGCACTTCGTTTATGGCATTGTACTCGAACTGCGGCAGGAAGGATTTCTCGAATCCAAGCGCGGATGATCGGGTGGCTATCGTCTGAACAAGCCGTCTGACATGATTTCGATCGCCGATCTTATGAGATAGATTGACGGGTCAGAATGGCTTCCGAAAGCGCCTGCTCTAAGGCCAGATCTCCTGCGGCCAATCTCTGTCCCAGGGTTTCCATGAATTGGTCATATCGCTCCGTTGCGGAGGCGCGGGCGGCAACAGCAGCTTGCTCCGGCAAGGGCGGGTTGGCGCCGAGCCATAACCAGACATAAACCATGAAAGCCTCAATCGAGATATTGGCATCCCGCTTCATGCGGTCGAGTTGCCGTTCGATGGCGCCCAGTTTGCGAACCATGACGGCTTCCCGTTGTTCGGGATCGACGAAGGCGGCGACGGCCGCCTCGGCCATGACGGAGAGTGGCTGGCGGCGGCTGGCGGCATAAGCGCGCAGATTGGCATATACGCCTGGCTCAAGATAAACGGTGACACGGATCTTTTTCATCAGGCCCTCACAGGTCCACGCCATCGCCCGGGTCAAGGCTTGCCTGACGGGCGACAGACAGTTGCGATTTTTGTAATCCCTGGAGACGTTTCACCCTTTCTTCGAGTTCAGAGCCGGTCGGCCCGAAATCGAATGGCAAGGTCTCCGGCGACTTGGTTTTTTTCTCTGGCACCAGTTCCGGTGTTTTGCGAAGCTCCACCGGCGACAGCGCTATGTCTGTCTTTTTGCCCTGTGGCACGGCGACGTCTGTTGGCTGAATCGGCGCCAATTCACTCCAATCGTCCGTTGCCACAGTTGGCAAGGTAGGCATGTCCAGGGGCGGCAAAATGCGCTCCTTGAAGTTGGCATCCTCGAAATAGCGCGCCTTTCTTGCGCGGATCGGCGCCAGGCCCGCCGCCATAATGACCTCGTCGGCGGGTGGAAGCTGCATAACCTCTCCTGGCGTGAGCAGGGGCCTTGGGGTCTCGGATCTGGATACCATCAGATGACCCAGCCACGGGCTCAGGCGATGGCCCGCATAATTTTTCATCGCCCTTAATTCGGTGGCCGTTCCCAGTGCGTCAGAGACGCGTTTCGCCGTGCGTTCGTCGTTCGTCGCGAAGCTGACGCGGACATGGCAGTTGTCGAGGATCGAGTTATTGCTGCCGTAGGCCTTTTCAATCTGATTGAGGCTTTGGGCGATCAAAAAGGACTTGATGCCGTAGCCGGCCATGAAGGCCAGGGCGCTTTCGAAGAAATCGAGCCGCCCCAGGGCAGGGAACTCATCCAGCATCAGCAGCAGCCGATGGCGCTTGCGCGCAACCAGATCTTCGGTCAATCGCCGGCCGATCTGGTTAAGTATCAACCGGATGAGCGGTTTGGTGCGGCTGATATCAGAAGGCGGAATGACGAGATATAGCGACACGGGGCTCAGGTCATCGACCAGATTGGCGATACGCCAATCGCAACGGCTTGTGACCGCAGCGACGACCGGGTCGCGATACAGTCCAAGGAAAGACATTGCGGTCGATAGGACGCCGGACCGTTCATTGTCCGACTTGTTCAACAACTCGCGCGCGGCCGACGCGATGACGGGGTGAGGGCCCGCCTCGCCCAGATGCGCGGTTGTCATCATGGCTGCCATGGTGGCCGACAAGGAGCGTTTCGGATCGGACAGGAAACTGGCAACGCCAGCGAGGGTCTTGTCGGTCTCCGCGTACAGGACATGCAGAATAGCGCCGACCAGCAGGCTGTGACTGGTTTTTTCCCAGTGGTTCCGGCGCTCCAGGGATCCCTCCGGGTCAACGAGGACATCTGCGACGTTTTGCACATCGCGAACTTCCCATTCCCCTTTGCGTATTTCCAGGAGGGGGTTGTAGGCGGCAGAGCCGGTGTCGGTCGGATCGAAACGTAAGACCTTGCCGTACCTGGCGCGATAGCCCGAGGTCAGATGCCAGTTCTCGCCCTTGATGTCATGAACGATCGTACTGCCGGGCCAGGTCAGAAGGGTTGGGATGACGAGGCCAACGCCCTTACCGGCTCGGGTGGGCGCAAAGCAGAGAATATGTTCAGGTCCGTTGTGCCTGAGATAGTTCGCGTGAAACCTGCCCAGGACAACGCCGTCCGGACCCAGCAGGCCGCTGCGGCGAATTGCGTCTGCGTCCGCCCAGTGTGCCGAGCCAAACGTGTCGGCTGTCTTGGTCTCCCGTGCGCGCCATACAGACAATGCCAGAGCGACCGCTATCGCCAATATGCCGCCCGCGGCGGCGATGCAGGCGCCCTCCATGAAGATCGCGGGGGCGTAGGCGTCGAACTGATACCACCAGAAGAAGAACTCGAACGGCCGATAGATGGGGAGGGCGCTTAACTGGAACCAGGGCGCACCGAGTTCAGGCTGGAAGGCCAGGCGCCAGGCGGTCCATTCGGTCGCCGCCCATACGGCGAGCAAGGCCGTGGTCACCACGGCGACAATCTGCCCCCACATTATTTTGGTCGCTGCCATTGCGCGCTCCGTCAAAAACAGACGGCCAGAATGCTGACCATGTCAGGGAAGACAAGGCCACGACCCGTCGCAGCGTAGGATTAGAAAGGCATTCGCAGTAATAGAAAGGTGCTCAGCGCCTCAATGGGTCGTTCGGGGCGGACCACGGGGCTTTCTGGCGCGGGTGGCGAACGCGTGTCGCTGAAGGGTGATGTAGTCAGACTGACATTTCGTGATGCACAACCGGATGCGCTTGGCGAATCCGGTCAGTTTCCGGTGGTCACATTCGGTCGCCAAGGCCTCAAGCGCCCTGATGACGGTCTCAGCGTCCGACAGATCGGGTGGCTTTTCGTTATCTTCAGGCAAGGTTTCGACCTTCTCGTGGTGGCCGAAGCATACCCAATGGACTGTAAATGCCGGTTTTCTCGCAAGCGCGCGCATACTGTTCAATGGAGACATCGATACAGGCCGCCTGGATTTTCGAGTGCTCGCCGATCTGATGGGGTACGCCTAAACGACGCAGGGTTATGCCGTTTCGTTCGAATACCGATCGCAAGATCAGGGTCGGCATCAGACCAATAATACGATCAATCCCCTCGGACAGGGCGTATTCCAGATAGCCGACAGCGATGTGTCGAAGGATCTGCAAGCGCTTGTCGGGGGGCAATGCGCTATCTATGCAAAAGCGGGTGCCTTCCCAGGTGCGGGGCAGGGTGTAGATGAGCGGGTCGTCGACCAGGGTGAAAAAGTGCTCGCTGAGCATGCAGCGCCCTTCGACGGGGAACAGGCGGCTGCACCCTAAGACGTGCTTTCCATCCTCGCTGTAAACCAGATGGGTTGCCGCAAACGCATTGTCGAACTCATCGTATTCCATGCCGTCGATGGTCTTGACTGCGTAGTGCTGTCGGTCAACGAACTCCTGATAGCGCAGGCGATGAAGGCTGAAGAACAAGTCCGGCGAGGACGAGATGGTTTTGTACGATATTACCGAAAGCATTGAACCCTCCGTGTAAAGATACGGAAGTCTGATCACAAGTTGATGCGAGTCGAAATCACCCGTTCGGGTTACAGGGCCTGTCACGTTTCCCTTCTCAAGTCAAAGTGACCGTCAACGCTTTCATGAAGATGCGCGCACTGGTGCCTTAATGGTCCGCACAACTGTTTGGAACGACGGCTAACCAAACTGCCTGCCAATACGCTCGTATCAATCAAGTGGAGTTCAACTGTTGCAGCAGTTGGGTTGTTCATTGGCGGCTCATTGTCAGCTATTTTCGATATGCGTGGAGCCTTACCTGAAGGCCGCTGGGCCGATTCCGAGGATGCCTCTCTTTTCCAGACACATTGACTATACTTCGGCGCCGTTGCTGAATTTGATGAGTTCACGGGCTAATCCAGCAGTGCGCAGTGGGGGGCATTTTATTCTCGATGTCCGGTTTCGGGCTTGCAATGCAATCATCAATGAGATGTCCGGAGCGGGGCGCTACGTGGATATGCAGCGTCGATCCCGGGTTGAGCGCAAGCCAACAGTAACAATACTATTCGTCCTGGCGAAATCCCACAAGAACCCAATCAGAAGGTAGTCGATGCCATGGCATGTCAGGGAACCTCGCCGCGTACTCTTCCTTCACCCTACGCGCTCTCCAGATAGGGCCGGAGACGTGCCATTCGCTGGGTTCTGCTCCAAAATCGGCGGTTAAGCGTTTTGGAATGTGATATTCCGCATCCCACACCGCCATTTGTTCAAAAGCTTGAATTTTAGGATCTTCGACCCGCGTGTCGTACGGCGGCAGGCCGTGCTGGTGCACCGTAACGGTAAGAGTCCCTACCGGCCATTGCACTGCCGGATGAGGAAATTTTAGGGTGCTCGCAAGTGAAAAGCGACCCAGTCTTTTCCAAAATCCAGAACGTAGCGCGCGACCGATAGAAGGGTAAGAAACCGATACAACCGACATTATGGGTGAGGCTAAAACGCCTTCGCCCGATAAAATTTCAGAATCCCTAATCCGAAAGAACCCCACTGACTTATCGGATGACACTTGGCCATAATAGATCCAACCGGACTCGCCTGCGACTGCATAGAGAGTTCCAGGTGTCATATCGGCCCGGGCTTTTTCAATTTTTTCAAACATGTCGGATGCTTGCATGGCCCGTTGCAGCGGGCAAGATTTGAGCAAGAATTAGTCGTTTCCTCAATCATAAATTACGCAAACTCTCGAACGCCACGTCTGCTTTGGAGTATCGATCCCACTATCTTACGGCGCAGGTTTCACTTCCGCATTGGGGCGCGGAGGTGAAGCACTGTCGCAGGCCGTGAGGTATAACAGCCTTAACACCTATATTTTGGAAATTGTGCGCGCTATACCAAGCGCGAAATTATTGAATTTTTCGCCAGTTCTGTCGCCGACATTTCCCTCCCATCGCCGAAGCCCTCCCGTTTTCGAACTGAAGAGCGCCGACATATTTGAGGTGTTTGGTAGCGGTCAACGATTTGCGTGAATGACATCAGCCGGAGCGTAATATACCGTCGTTACCTCACGTTCCATGTTAGCGGTCCCAATGGGGCTCTGCAACGAAGTGTCCCCACCAAAGTATCCGAGAAAAGGGCGATCTCATGGCGACCGCCTTATCGATATTTGGATATTATTGAATAAAATCAGTCCTTCAAAAAGTGTTACATTGGTGCAACATACTTTAAACGTTTTTAATTAATTTAATCATTAGGTATTTCACCCGCACCGTTCATCCGGTAGCCTGCCTATGTACGATAATTAAAATCCTGCAATATAATACCACATGCGGGCTTTCCGGCTGATGGGCTCCAACCGTCAACGGCAGTTTAAGGGGAGATGAAATATGAGATTCAAACAGAGTAGAACTGCGTTTCGCGCCGGCGCGTCGCTTTTGGCGATCGCGGCAATCGGATGTGCTTTTCCTGTCATCGCGCAAGATACCGGCGCGACCGGAAATACCGATGCCTCTGCATCAGCCGATGATATCGGGTCGCAGGAAATTGTCGTCGTAGGTGTGAGAAAATCACTGAAAACTGCACAGCAGATCAAGCGCGACTCCGACACGGTTGTGGACTCGATAACCGCAACTGACATTGGTGCCTTTCCGGATAAATCTGTGGCGGAAGCGCTGCAACGGGTCGCGGGCGTAACGGTTGAGCGATTTGCGGCCAAAAACGACGTCATGCGTTTCTCGGCCGAACCGTCGGGCGTGACTGTCCGGGGTTTGCAACAGGTTCGTTCCGAATTTAACGGCCGTGACACGTTTTCAGCCAATTCGTCTTATGGCCTGAGCTGGTCGGATGTATCCCCGGAACTGATGGCGGGCGTCGATACCTATAAAAACCAGACCGCGGAATTGATCGAAGGCGGCATTGCCGGCTCGATTAATCTGCGTACGCGTCTGCCATTCGACAGCAAGGGCCGAGTTCTGGCCTTGAGCTTCGATGAAAGCTATGGCGACATTTCGGAGAAGACGACACCGTCCGTCTCCGGGCTTTATTCCGATCGCTGGAGCACGTCGATCGGCGAATTTGGTATTCTGGCCAACTATGCTTATTCCGATATCATCACCAAGACCCGTGGCACGAACCTGCCGCGCATGATGCCTTTCGAGCCCGGAACTTTCGGAAACGCCGACTACGTCTATATTCCGTCAGGGTTCAACATCAACGAAAACATCTACGACCGGACCCGCAATGGCGCGTCATTGGCCGCGCAATGGCAGAATAATGATCACACTATGACCGTTAACCTGCAATACAATCGTTCTGAATACGAAAATACCTGGACGGAAGATTCGATCGCTGGATCGTTCACCTGGGTTGATCCTGCGGCGACGACCATGTCATCGACCTGGAGCGACCCGCAAATGTTCGCCCCGCCCGACGCGGATAACAGCTGCTTCAACTGTGCGGGTGGCGGCACACCTTTCACCTTCGGTTCCAACGGCCTTTTCCAGACGGGTGTTATCACAAACGGACAAAGCTGGGGTTATGGCGATCTGGACTGGAGCTCCAGCACCGAAGCGTCCGGCTGGCAGCCTACCCAGTATCTGGCCGGTTCGACCGACCAGTTTGGCCGTCATAATCAGCACGGGGTCGACGAGCCTCTTTTTGAACCGTGTATCGTCTCGGGCGGCTCTCATGCCAACCAGTACTGCCGTTACGGCAATTCGCTCACCTCGGGCTCACGCTACTCCACCGAAACCCGGGTTGTTGAAGATACCGCGCTGCAGTTCATTTGGCAGGCAACCGACAAGCTGCGCCTGAATTTCGATGTGCAGCATGTCAATGCAACGACAAACAATTATGACGTCAGCCAGGGCCTCCAGAGCTGGGCTGATATCGGTCTCGATCTGACCGGCGAATATCCGAAATACACCCTTCTCGACCCGTCGCGCATCAACTTGGTCGGCAATGATCCTTTTGCCAATATTAGCAATTATATGCCGGCCTGGATCATGGATCACCGCACGGAGTCCGAGGGCAAGGAAGACGCGGTCCGTATCGATGCACAATACGATTTCGAAGGGACCTGGCTTGACCAGCTCAAGTTCGGTGTGCGCTCGACCGATCGCCATCAGACTCACAAGTGGTCGGCCTATAATTGGGCTTCAATTGGCAGCATGTGGTCCGTCAATGCGGCGGATTCAATCTTCGCGGACTCCGGCCCCACCTATAATACGGATGGCTCCGTCCGCTTCCAGGGCTACGAGCCGAACTACTGGGAGGACCGCTCGCTAAGCCCGGATACGCTTGGAACCAGCCTGATTAATCAGCTCGTCTTCCCCCACATCAAATATGATATCATGAGCAATCCGGAAGCTCTGGCGCAGATATTCTCGATTCGCGGTGAAACCGACCAGGGCGGAACCGCTTCGTCAACCTGGAATCCAATTTGCGAGCGTCCGAACGAACTGGCGAACAGCTGTTTCACTGCCGGTGAAATTCTAGATGTCGATGAAAAATCCAATGCTGCCTATGTCATGCTCAAATTCGGCGGTGATGAGGCAACGATTGGCGGCTTCCCGGTATCCGGCAATGTCGGCGTGCGCTACGTCGAAACGACCGTTCGCAGCTCGGGCGGGATCAACTTCCCGACCGCATTCACATCTGCTCAATTGACTTGTGAGCCGATGACGCCGGAGCAGATCGAGCAACTGCAACCCGGGCAGTATGCCATTACAGCCAATTGCCTGGCGCTTAACTCGCTAGAAGATCAGGCCTTCAGCAACGCCGCCGCCTCGTTGTCAGACGTGGAAACGACCCACATCAACTGGTTGCCAAGCCTGAACCTCAAGGTGAAGCTCGACGACAAGTGGCAGGTTCGCTTCGCTGCATCACGTGCAATGTCACGGCCGGACATGGGCAATTATCGCAACTATATGCAAATTAACCGCGGGAGCATCAACCAGTCCGACATCCGGCAAGGCAATCCGAATATCATTCTCGATGCCAACGGTAATCCTTACAGCTATAAGTACAGCTATACGGGATCGACAGGTAATCCGCGTATCAAGCCGATCACGGCCGACCAGTTCGACCTGACGGCGGAAAACTACTTCTCGTCGGTGGGGTCATTTACCTTTGATATTTTCTACAAGAAGTTCTACGATTATATCCAGCAAGGTACATTTACCGTACCCGTCACCAATAATGGTGTCACCCGTGATGTCCGTGTTCAAGGTCCGGTGAACGGTGATGGGGCTGCCATCAAGGGCTTCGAACTGTCCTACCAGCGCTTCTTTGATTTCCTGCCATCACCGTTTGATGGTCTGGGGATGCAGGCCAACTATACCAAGCTTGTTAATAGCGGCGTGAAAAACAGCCACCTCAATCTCGACACGGCTGATGGTGGCACGACCGCGGGTTCGGCGGAAGATGGCACGATCGATCCGGGCCGCCTCGAAGGCCTGTCTGACGACTCGTACAACTTCATTGCCATGTACGAAAAGGGTTCCTTCGGCGCTCGACTGGCTTACAGCTGGCGCTCGAAATACCTGATCAGCGTTGACGATTGCTGTATCGGCCTGCCGGTATGGAACAATGCGGAAGGCTTCCTTGATGGCTCTTTACGATACAAAATCAACGACCATCTCGAAGTCAATATTCAGGGCTCCAACCTGCTTGGCCAGAAGACGATCTATGTTCAGCAAGTTAAGGGGCCGACGCAGGCGAACCCGAACCAGGAATCGGTCTTCATGCCCGCCGGTTACTACGAAAGTGACCGACGCGTACAGGTCGGTTTCCGTCTGAAATACTAAGGACAGCTTTGCCGGCGATGATCGTCGCCGGCAATTAACCGATGGCGGCATGAACTCCCATTGCTGACATCGAACCCGAGCAGGCGCATCCTCTCCGAGAAAGAGGGTGCGCCGACTCGCATCCGTGGACCGAAATCATATGGCATCAGGTTATGTAAAGCGTATCGTCAT
This sequence comes from Asticcacaulis sp., assembly GCF_035497195.1. Classification (GTDB taxonomy): domain Bacteria; phylum Pseudomonadota; class Alphaproteobacteria; order Caulobacterales; family Caulobacteraceae; genus Asticcacaulis. The sequence continues at coordinate 137,253 of NZ_DATJDZ010000022.1, read as the reverse complement.
CGTCGGCGGAGGGACCGCCGGCTGGATGGCGGCTGCCTGTTTATCGAAGATTTTGGGGCGGGATCTCTATGAGATCGTTTTGGTCGAATCGGACGAAATCGGAACGGTTGGGGTCGGTGAGGCCACCATCCCACAAATTCATTTCTTCAATAAAGTCCTGGATATCAACGAGGACGCCTTCATCCGGGAAACGAACGCCACGATTAAACTGGGGATTCGCTTCGCCGACTGGAAAACAAGTGGTGAAAGCTATTTCCACCCTTTCGGCAGCTTCGGCCTCGACATGGATGGTGTATTATTCAGCCATTTCTGGTTACGATGGGTCGCCAGCGGAGGCGACCGGGATTCTGCGATATTCAATGTGGAAACCCTGGCGGCCCGTGAAGGCCGGTTCGGACGCACCCCGGCGGGTCAGCGACCTGACCTTCCGAAGGTCACATACGCTTTTCAGTTCGACGCCAGTCTGTATGCGGCCTGGTTGCGCCGGTATGCAGAAGACCATGGTGTGAGGCGGATTGAAGGACGTATAATCCGTGTTGAACAGCACCCTGAAAGTGGTTTTGTAACAAGACTGACAACAGATAGGGACGACAGTATCGAAGGGGACTTCTTTATCGACTGTTCGGGTTTCCGCGGCTTGCTGATCGAACAGACACTGAAGGCTGGATATGAAGACTGGTCTCAATGGCTGCCATGCGACCGGGCTGTTGCCGTGCCAACCGAGAAGCCGGATGGGCCAATCGACCCCTATACAACCGCGACGGCGCGCGAGGCTGGTTGGCAATGGCACATTCCGCTTCAGTCGCGTACCGGCAACGGCTATGTGTTTTGTTCCGAGTTTATCAGCGAGGATGAAGCCACGTCGAAACTGCTGTCGCGGCTCGACGGCAAACCCTTGCGTGATCCCAAGGTTTTGCGTTTCACGGCAGGTCATCGGAAACGGATGTGGCACAAGAATGTCCTGGCTTTGGGCTTGGCGTCCGGCTTTCTCGAACCCCTTGAATCGACCTCCATTCATCTCGTCCAGAGCGGGCTCGCGCAGCTCATGACCATGTTTCCACGCAAGGGCTTCAGTGAAACCATTACTGCTCAATACAATCGCGAAATGCTGGCTGAATACGACAACATCAAGGATTTCCTCATCGCGCACTATCACGTTACGGATCGTGCCGATACACCGTTCTGGAGACGCAACCGGGCAATGGATATTCCCGACAGTCTGAAGGCCCGGCTGGAGATATTTAGAACCAGTGGGCAGGCCGCCGTACAGCAAGCTGAAATGTTCCGCGAACCAAGCTGGTTTGCGGTCCTGATGGGGCAGGGCTTTTATCCTAAGGATCACCACCCAGTTGCGGAAATTTTGCCGGAAGAGGAGTTGTCGCGTCGTATGGCCCACATCCGTCGCGCCGTCAGGCAACGGGTCGACGGGATGCCACGTCACGATGAGTTTATTGCGGCCGTCGCAAGGGCAAAGCCGGTATAATCCAAGGATGTTCAATTCGTCGGCACAGTTGCAAAGTGGCTACATCGGATCGGAAAAGCAGCCGCTTCTGGTCATCGATAAGGTGTTTGCCGAACCGGATGTATTTGTCCGGGAGGCGGCAGGTGCGACGTTTTCTGCCCCAGCCGGTTCGGCGTATCCTGGCCTGAATGCCACTCTGCCGAATGGGCTCGGTGTGGCTTTGGCGGAGGCGCTTCGGCCATTGCTTGGCCAGGGCTTTGGTATGGACGTGACGGGGGCGCTGACTATTACGGGCTTCCTGGCTTTAGCAACGACACCGGCTGAAGATCTGACGGCTTTGCAGCGTATTCCACATTTTGATTCCGCCGACCCTCAACGGGTGGCGATCGTGCTTTACCTCTGCCAGGCAGGGTTTGGCGGGACAGCATTTTTTCGTCATCGCGCCACGGGCTTCGAAACGATCGACAAGGGGCGTGTAAAGACCTTTGCGGCCCATGCGAAATACGAGGTGGAAAACGTACCTGCCGCCTACACCGACGCGATGACTCCTTATTACGAACAGACGGCGCAGGTGAATGCGGACTACAATCGCTTGGTCGCCTACCGCAATAACATCTTCCACGCGGCGGTCCTGGGGCAGGGGCAACTGAGCCCCGACCCGCGCACCGGACGGTTGACGGCAAACCTGTTCATTGAGGCCAGGAAGGCCCGGTGAGGAGCGCCTAGGGAACCGTGACGCTCTCTGCCCGCGTGTTCCAGCCCCGTAGTGACACCTGCACCGGACCTGCAGATTGGTACTCGATCGAGACCGTGCGCCGCTCCCCTGGCACCAGCGAAATGTAGTTTTCGCTATAATAGGCCGGCAGGATGCGATCGCCCTTGTTGTCCAGAAGGGTGAGCTTATTTTGCAGAACGACCGTCTTAGATAAGTTAGTCAACCTTATGTCTAAACCCTTTGCCGTTCTCGTGGCGTCGAGGCTGATACTCTGTTGGGGGAGCGCATTTAGCGTTTGCAGCGCCGTATCGCTGCTGCCTTGCCAATAGACGTTGCGCGACAATTCGGATCCATCCTGAGCTGTCAAGGTGAGTTTAAGGATAACAACCTTGTGGCTGGCCACAGCTTCACTGATGCCAAAATCCATAGGTGCCGTTATAGCGCCGCCCGGGACGGCGACTGGCTTGCTAATTTTCGCAATTTGTTGACCGTCGATACCATAGATTTCGACCGTCGCCGTCGCGCCACTGATTTCCGCAATTGGGTTATTGACCACGATCACTTGGCGATCCGGCAAATTCATTTGAATATGCACCGGTTCTGACGCCGCTTTCACACCGTAATAAGATGCCTGGGTGTCGTAGTCATGACTGATGATCTGCCACATGGTTGATGGCCAGGCCGGTTGTGTCATCCACAGCAAGCGGCCGCTGTTTTGCGTCCACAGACCCGCATTCATCCCCTCGAAGATGGCGCGGTGGCTTTCGAGGTTGAGCATCTGCGCCTTACGCTCGAAATCCGGCAAAGAAGTTGGCGCGCCGAATTCGTTGGCGAGGGTGGTTTCGAATGGTTTGGTCGAACCATTGCTGTCCGGATGCCAGTCGTGATAAGTCCAGGTGTCGGAAATGGGCCATTGCTCACTCTGCGGAACAGTGGCCCTGAACGCCTCAAGTGTTGGGAAGGAGGCGGTGCCGACCTCAACCGAAAAGCCGCGGGCATGTTCGGTAAAATAGCTGTCGGGTGTCTTGAAGGCATAGGGGCCGGAGTTTTGTAAGTTCACCCGATTTGAGGAGCCCGTATACCATCGTGTGCCGTCAAGACGGTAGATCAGGTCTTCCAGGCCCTCGTTGAGCAGCGGTTGTGGAACACCCTCGTTGCGGCCGAACCAAAGAATGATCGAGGGGTGATTGCGGTAACGTTTAACGACGTCTTTCGCATTGTCGAGGAAGAGATTCACGTCGGCGGGCTCAAGCTGGTAGTCCTGAGTGGACGCCCAGAAGTCATTCAGTACCATCAGCCCATATTCATCGGCCAGATCATAAAAGGTGTCTTCCGTATTCTGTCCTACCCAGTTGCGGATAATATTGACATGAGCATCGCGGTGCAGGCGGAAATAGGGTTCGAGAGTTTCGCGGCTGACACGCTTGCGCCAGTCGTCCGTGCCCCAATTGCCGCCACGTGCGGCAATGCGAACGCCATTCACCTTGATCACCAGGAAAGGCGAGAGTTGAGTGTCATTGAGCGGCGTGACGGCTGCGGTGCCTTCAGCTTCCGGACGAAGGCTTGTTGCCCAGTTGCCGCCATTGGTCGCATCACCAGCGATCCGACGAATTCCCGTGTGCGATCCGTCAGTGATCCGAACGCCCAGTTCATGGCCCTTGGTGAAGTTGGCCTCGACGCGATCGAGATGGCCGGTCTGGTCCACCAGCGACAACTCATAGGTCACCTGCCGGATTCCGAAGCGGGTGTCGGACGTGTCGGATACGGTATCGCCGGTGAAGGCTTTAAGGTTGAGGACATGCAGGTCGGGCGCGCCATAGCCGTTGGGCCACCACAGACGCGGATGCTGAAATTTCAGAACTGAGAAATCGGCTGGGGTGAAGGTGACCGTTTGTTCGCCGGGCGCGAGAGTAACGTCGCGGCTTACGAGGACCGGTTGTGATCCGCCGTCTCGCTCGCTGATGGCTGCCTGGATGCGGGCTACCACCGGCGCCGAGGATAAGTTGGTGACCGGCACGTTGATAGTGAGGTCGGCTTCGCTGTTGTCCGCCTTCGGCAGGGCGGTGATGACCTGTGCATCGCCCAGTCTGACGTCGCCGGTTGCTTTCAGCACGACGTCCTGCCAAAGGCCAGTGTTGCGATCGCGGACCGAGGGAATCCAATCCCAGCCTTCGGAGGCGATGAAGGTGGGACCATCCTGCGCCTGTGCCCCGCCATTATTGCCGGCGCCGGCGGTCAGCGACTCTTCCTGTGGAATGCCGGGGTGCGGGACAGGCGACACCTTGACGGCAATCGCGTTGGTCCCGGTTTTCATGTAACGGCTGATGTCGAAATCACCACGGATGAAGGCGCCCTTAATACCACCCAGCTTCTGACCGTTGATCCATACTTCGGCAGCATAGTTGATGCCTTTGAAGGTGACGAACAAGTGGTCGCCGGTCTTATAGGTTTCGGGGAGGGGGAATTCGGTCCGGTACCAGTAGTCCTGTTTATTTAAGGATTCCGGTATGGCGAGGTTATTAAGCCCGTAATCCGGGTCAGGGTAGACGCCGCGATCGACCAGGGTGGTCAGGACCGTGCCAGGAGTTGTGGCCTGATACCAGGAATGGCTGTTGAACCCGGCGCTCGATATCGCCTCTGGCTTGGCCGAAACCTGTGGTGCGGCTTGTAGGAACCAGGTCTTAAGTATGGCGGTGTTGTGCGCGTCGGTCACCAAGGCGGGGCCGGCGTAAGTTGGCTTTGCGACGGCCGATGTTGGCGGCGTCTTCGACGTAGGCAGTGTCCACGCATCTTGCGGTTCGACCTGACCGTACATCTGTCGAACCTGAACCGGCCAGGTCGGGCTGGTTGTGGTGAAATTGATCAGATCATCCTGCGGTCGCTTGAGAGCAAGGGCTCGTATGCCTTTTTCGTCTAGTGCGTTATCGCTCATCTGGAAGTGAGCGATCTTGCCGGCAAAGTTCGTGTCATCGGCCGTACGGGGCGCGAACACGAGCGGGGCTACGGGTAGATCGCCGAGGCTTTTACCCTTGGCGACAAGCTTGCCATCCAAATAGAGGCGTAGGCTCGCGTCATCATTGACGATCGTTATAAGGGTCCAGTCGCCGCTTTTGCGAGCCGCTTTTGCTTTGAGAGACTGACCCGCGGCGTCGAAGCCAATGCGACCCCCCTGTAGAAGTACGCGCCAACTGCCGAGGGAAAGTATGGGCGATGTGCCCCGTGCTATATCCTTTGGTTTAATCCAGCCCGATAAGGTGAAAACGTGGCCGGAAATTGCGCCTTGTTTCGCCTCACGTGTTAGTTGGTCGCCCGCTGCGGGCACCTCCACATTGTATGGACCCCACGTTGTGGCCAATGCAGGGGCGGTCGCAAGTGCCAGCAAAGCGCAGCCGGCAAGTGCGGCAGTTAAGGTGCGGGCCATAAATTCCTCCTGTATGGCGACACTTGGTGTGGCGCCTCCGCCCGACAGTAATGATCGCGGAATGAACTACGCCGCCGAATACCGTCGATTAATTATATTTGATTTATTTAAGGCACATTGTTGCGACAGCCGCAAGAGCCTAAGTCGCCGCCTTCAGGACATTGGGGCCGGGCAACAGGCGATTTTGAAACGCCAGAACGGCGGCGCCCATGGCGGCGGCGTCAACGGAAGCCGTCGAAGTCGTGAAACGCGTCAAGGGAATTGGACCTTGGTGGGCTTCGAGGTGCCTGTTAAGGGCATTGCATAGCTTCTCGGCCACGAAGGCGGGCAACTGCCCGCCAATTACATGCAATTCCGGACTCATGGCATAGGTGATTGCCAGGAAGGGCGGCGTCATGTGTCCGGCGGCCTGCTCGACCCAGGCATCGATGCCGGCCTCCATCTCTCCGCCATCAGCTACCAACTCGTCCGGGTCACTGACGTCAATGTTTCGAAGTGCCAGTTCATCATAGAGCGCATACAAAGAAACGGCATTCCACAGGGTGCGGGCTCGGCCATTTTTTGGCGCGATCGGGATGTTGCCGATTTCGCCGGCATGCGTCAGTCCGCCCGGAAACGGCTGACCATTTATGATCAGGCCGCATCCGATGCCCGCGCTGATGAGGGTGTAGATAAAACATTTATGGCGCAGGCCTTGGCCAAATTGCAGTTCACCAATGGCCGCCGCCGTAGCATCGTTTTCTATAAATACAGGGACATTGAGGGTCGCGGAAAAGACTGAAGCGACATCGATACGTGACCATTGATCGTATCCGTCTGGCCGCTCGTTGACTTCAACGCCTCCCAGGCGATCGGGGATAGCTAGGCCCACGCCCGTCATCCGATTTCGTGGGATTTGGAGACGGCGCATACCGTCTTCCATTGCGGCTTGCACGAATGCCAGCGCCTCGTCGGGCAGGGCAAAGTGCTTGTCGATATACACCCGATCGCGGACCTGGCCCTGAAAATCCATAATGACCACAGTCATGTGATCCCGGTCAAGATTAAGACCGACAGCGTATGCGCCTTCGGGATTGACGGTCAACCGCATTGCCGGCTGGCCACGTGCGCCCAAGATTCGACCGAGATCCAGCACCATGCCATCAGCGATAAGGCGCTTGGTGATATTTATAGTCGACTGATGCGTCAAACCCGTAATTTGGGCCAGCTTTCCACGCGTCAGCTCGCCGTGGGAGCGAATCGCCTGCAAAACAACCCGCTGGTTATAATCGCCCGCACGCGCCAGATTGGTACCGGCCAAGCCGATATCGGCTGGGTAACGATGCGGACGCAAAACCATATAACCGAAACTCCTTTTACCACTGATTCAGATCGATAAATCCAGAAACAATAGATGGCACCCACAGCCATAATCTGTACGCGGCAAATATCCTGACTTCGCTCTTTACAGGTCTAAGTGTCTTTTCTGCAACTTATAAAATCAACCGATGATAACGCTGTCATAAATTTATAGCCTTGAAAAGCTGTATAAAAATAGCATGTCTATTGATTAAAACAATTTGAATAAATTAATTTGCCAGATCCCGATTATGGAATTATGACTCCCGTGCGGCGCTGATTGCAGTCGTGAAAAAATACAGGGAAACACTATCATGAAGAAATATCCCCGGCGCCAGTTGGCGCTGCTTACGGCCGCGTCCGGTATGGCAATACTGATGGCGGGCGGCGCCATTGCCCAGGAAGCGACGGAGCCTGCGCCGAGCGCCGATTCAGATACGGTTGTCGTTGTTACGGGTATCCGCGCCTCTCTGAAGCGCGCTGTAACTTTGAAACGCGATGCCGATCAGGTCATCGATTCTGTCTCGTCCGAAGACATCGGCAAATTCCCCGATGCGACGATCTCGGACTCCCTGCAACGTATACCTGGGGTCCAGGTGCGCCGCGAGGCCGGCGAGGCGGGCGCGGTTAATATCCGCGGTTTGCCGCAGGTCGCGACTCTGCTGAACGGCGAAGCCTTTTTAGGCGCCAACTCAATCACCAACGTCCAGCCGAACTTTGGCGATATTCCTTCGCAGCTCATGTCCGGGGCCGATGTTATTAAATCGACAACTGCCACGCAATTGGGGGCGGGCATCACCGGCACGGTCAATCTTAAAACCTGGCGCCCGTTCGATTTCAAGAAGGGCCTGACCCTGACCGGCGCCATTGAAGGCGCCTATGGTGACCAGACCAAAAAGTGGGAACCCAATGCCAACGTTTTGGGCAGCTGGCGGAACGGCACATTTGGCGCTCTCATTTCGGTCGCCTATTCCGACACGACGCAGGCAAACTATTATAACGGCATGAATGGCAATTCTGGCTGGTCGGGCAAACCGGACGAAGGGTCATTTGCCCTGCCGGTCTTTCAGCCGACGGGCCTGAACAGCGGCGGTCTTGCCTTTGCGGCTGGTGACCAGAACGGCAACGGCACCACGAACGATGAATTCATTTCTTACGAGGGCCACGTCGGCTTCAACAAGTCGACCGAACGCAAGCGCACGGGTATAAACGCTGCCTTCCAGTGGAACGTGAGTGACGCCGTTCACATCAACGCCGAGTATTTCCATACCGAGCAAACACAATGGAACCGTGAAGTCGGTATCGATGCCGAAAATAAGTGGTCGAGCTGGGGTTGGTTCGCGCCCGTCTCCGCAACTGACACCGGCTATGACGATGGCGGCAAGGCCCTCTATACCGTGCAGGAATACAAAATTAATGCCCTGCGCCTGGGCACCTACACGGAAACGGACCGCTATGATTCCAAGTCGGATAATTTTAATCTGGCTCTGAACTACGACAACGGCGGTAATTTTAGCTTCAACGCCCGTGTTCTGCACGCCAAGGCCACGCAGCTCAATATCAATTCCTACGCCGGTCAGAGCCTCGGCACCGAATATCAATATGCCGACTGCCCGAACGCTACGAGCACAAGCCCATGTGACGCCGCCAACAATCCCGGCGATACGGTCGGCCAAAACCACTTCCCGGATGGCGACCACGTTACTAACCCGACCGGCTTCACCGGCTTGCAGGCGATAAATATCGACTACAGCGGCGACTCGCCAGTATGGAGCGGCCTGGACGCGGCCTTGCTGGGCAACAAGGCCAATTACGTCATGGACGGTGCGTCATCGGAGAACAACTATGATCGTGAAGCCACGATGGATGTGGCGAGATTTGACGGCCATTACCGTGTCAACGATGACCTCAAATTCGACTTCGGCGCTCGCTATTCTAACCGTGACATGCGTAATGATCAGTTCGCCTACCTGGCGCCCCTATACAAGAATTACTCCGCGGTCGGCACGGGTGCGCTGGATGGCCAGGGCTGTCTCGTCAAATGGAAATCGACTGATGTCGTAATCAACGGTGGTGACGGAAATGCCGGTTGCCACGCAGGCGATGCCGGGGGTTACTTTACCGCGTCCCCGGGTATCCCCTTGACCGCCTACGGCAATGACGTGATTGCCGTAAACAATTTCGGCGGAGTCGGTGGTATTCCGACCGCTTATGCTATCGATCCGCACGCCATGGACGATCCGCTGGCCTGGCAGGAAAAGTACTGGCCTGGCGAAGTCCGGGTGGCCGATCCAGGCGCGTCTTTCAGCGTCGGCATCAAGCAGGAGGCAGCTTACGGGCAGATGAACCTGCGGGGCGTGGCCGGCGTGCCCTATCGCCTGAACGCCGGAGTCCAGGTTATTCGCACCGAGCTTGACGTTGTTCAAAACCTGCCAGGAGCTTCTGGCCTTTATGGTGCGCCGAACGTCAACAACGGCACCAAGGAAACGCAACGCGACTTCACCGATGTCCTGCCGTCGTTCAACATCTCGTTCGACCTGCGTGATGACCTGAAACTCCGCGGCGCGTTCTCCAAGAACATGACAATCCTCGACGCGGCCCAGTGGGGCGGCGCTCTCTCGCTGAGCTATTCCAAGGATTCGGCGACGGGCAACTTCCTCGTCATCGGCGGTAATGAATCCGGCAACCCCGACCTCGATCCGTGGCGTTCGACAAACTACGATGTCTCCCTTGAATGGTACAACGCACCTGGTTCTCTGTTCAGCGTTGGCGTCTTCTATGTCGAAATCGCCAGCTTCATTGAAAATGTCAGTGTCATGCGTGACTATCCGGACCAGACCGGTGGTGGTCACCGGATGGTATCAATCAACACCTCCGGCCAAGGCGCAGGCGGCACCCTTAAGGGTATAGAGCTGAATGCGAAGCAGGCCTTTACTTACCTGCCAGGATTCTGGTCCAATTTCGGTGTTGATGCGAACTACACCTATTCGCCGTCGTCATCGGGACAAACCGATCTTGCCGGGGACGACCTGCCGTTCCAGGATAATTCTGTCCACCAGGTCAATGCGTCCCTTTGGTACCAGAATGGTCCGTGGCAGGCACGCATCGCCGACAACTATCGCTCGAAACGCGCCGTTGCATCAAACCAGGTATGGGGTACGGCCGGCTTAGAGCTGTATCAAAAGCCGACCAATTACGTCGATGCCTCAGTCAGCTATGAGTTCATGCCCAACATGACCGTTTACCTGCAAGGTTCGAACCTGACCGGCGAAAAGGAATCCTACTACTTCCAGTGGGAAAATCAGTATGCCTATCAAAATGTTTATGAGAAACGCGTGACCCTCGGTTTGCGCGCCAAGTTCTAGCTGTTCCTCGCATCCAGGTTTCTCCCTAAGAGCCTGGATGGGTAACTGCGCCTCGGAGCCAATAACTCCGGGGCGCTTCTTTCATTTCAGGTGGCTATGCGCTCAATACCGACAATCGCGGCTGCAGGTCTGAGCCGTTCCGAATTCGAGGCGATATCGCATCGCCGCGATCCCGTGGTCTTGAAAGGTTTGGGCGCTGCCTGGCCAATCGTGGCGGCCGCGGCGGCAGGTGATGAGAGGCTTTGTGACCACATCGCTCGGCAGGCGGTGGAGCAGATGCAGGACATTTTAGTCGCGCCGCCGAAAGCAAAGGGTCTATTCTCCTACACCGACGACATGACGGGCCGCAATTTTGAGCGCCGCAAGGCGCCGCTCAGGGAGGTTCTCGACCACCTGCTGCAATTGCGGAACGCGGACAATTCAACCGCAGTCTATATTCAATCGACACCAGCTTCGCAAATCATGCCCAGGTTTGCGGTTGAAAATATCAACGCTATAATTGACGATGCCATCGAACCACGGTTGTGGATCGGCAACGCGACGCGTGTGGCTGCCCATTTCGATGTCGCAGATAATTTGGCGGTGGTTGCGGCCGGACGGCGCCGCTTCATCCTGTTTCCTACAGATCAGGTGAAAAACCTTTATGTCGGTCCGCTCGACTTCACACCGGCAGGTCAACCGATTAGCCTGGTTGATCCAGAAGCACCGGATTTCGACCGCTTTCCTATGTTCCGAGAGGCGTTGACCTCGGCATCTGTCGCGGAGCTGGACCCAGGTGACGCGATTTATATTCCAAGCCCATGGTGGCATTATGTGGCCGCCTTGTCTCCCGTAAACCTGCTTGTCAATTATTGGTGGCGCGACTATCCGGCGGAATGCGGTACCCCTTTTAATTGGCTCGTCCATGGTTTGTTGGCGGTCCGGCATCTGCCCAAACCCGAACGCGAGGCCTGGCGAACCTTGATCGATCATTATGTCTTTGACGACAGCGGCGATCCTGCGGCCCATATGCCTGATGCCGCCCGATCCGTGTTAGGACCGATGACGCCAGGCTTGGCCGCGCATCTCAACAACTGGCTAAGGAAGCAATTTAAGCCACCGCCTGCATAGGTGGCAAATCCGGGGAAGAATGCATGCAAACACTTGTCAAAAAAGTCGTCATTGTTGGGGGCGGCACAGCCGGCTGGATGGCGGCCGCCAGCCTGGCGCACCAGCTGGCGCATCTGAACCTTCAGATCACGCTCGTTGAATCTTCGGATATTGGGACGGTTGGAGTCGGCGAAGCAACCGTCCCGGCAATCCGCGACTATATTGCGTCGCTCGGCCTGGACATCTTCGATGTCATGCGGGCGACCCAGGGCACAGCGAAGCTCGGCATTGAATATGTCGGATGGAGCAGTGAGGGGCAGCGATTCTTTCATCCTTTTGCCGCCTATGGCGTACCGGCGGGGCAAACCGCCTTTCACCACATGTGGCATCGTCTGCGAGAGTTGGGGGACGACGCGCCGATGGCCGCCTATAATCTATGCACGCAACTGGCCTTATCCGGTCGCTTCATGTTGCCGCCGCCGAAGCCAAGGGCCGCATTCGAGGCTTATGACTGGGCCATTCATTTCGATGCAGGCCTATTCGGCCGCTACCTGCGTAAATTCGCAACGCAACATGGCGTCAGGCGGATCGATGCGAAGGTACTGGGAGTCGAAGTGAAGGCGGACGGCCATATCGAGAATGTTCGCCTCGATAGCGGTCTTTTATTGGAGGGCGATCTATTTATCGACTGCTCTGGATTTCGTGGTTTGCTGATTCAAGGCGCCCTGCGTAGCGGTTATCAGAGCTGGAAGCAGTGGCTGCCCTGCGACCGGGCGGTCGCCCTGCCATGTGGATTTGCGCCGTCCGCGAGCGCTGACGCAATGACGCCTTACACGCGCGCGACAGCGCTTGCCGCCGGCTGGTCATGGCGCATCCCCCTGCAACACCGTATCGGCAACGGCTATGTTTACAGTAGCGATCACGTCTCGGACGATGGGGCAGAAGCTGTATTGCGAACACGAGTTGAAGGCGAGATATTGGCCGACGCCAACCGGCTTCGTTTTACGAGCGGCCACGCCACGGAAATGTGGAAAGGGAATTGCGTCGCCCTTGGACTGGCCGCCGGGTTTCTCGAACCGCTAGAATCTACCAGTATCGTATTGGTTCAGACCGGCATAGAGAAACTGATCCGTCTGTTTCCCCAAGCCGGTTTCAACTCGGTCATTCGCGACGAGTTCAATCGCAGTACCCGACTCGAATATGAGCGTATCCGCGATTTTTTGATTCTCCACTATTGGGCGTCGGGGAGACCCGAACCGATGTGGCGCGCCTGCCAGATGGCGGAACTGCCAGAACCTTTGCGACATAAGATCGATGTGTTCCGCGCCCACGGCCATCTGGTGCGGTATGAATGGGAAAGCTTCCAAGATCCAAGCTGGCTCAGCATGTATGCTGGGTTTGGGATTTCTGCGACCTGCCGCGACCCGTCCGCTGATCGCGTGGAATTTGCTCAACTGCTTGATATTGCGAAACGCCTGCGCATCGACATTACGGCTATCGCCGGACAAGCTAAAAGCCACGCCAGTTTCGTTGAAAGCCAATTGACGGTCCGGTGATATATCGGCCGCTTTTACCTGCCCACGTCAATATGTTTCAGCCAGACAAGAGCTGTGTTCAGATCGTGGAAGGTTCGAATTTCATCCTTCGGAAAGAGATGACGAAAGGCATTTGCCCGGGCAGGCGTTAGAACATCGTCGGTGACGACCGCTATTTTGGATCCAGCGCTCTGTCCATCAGCTAAGTCGCGCCAATGTTGTGCGAGACGTTCGACATCTTGACCTTCAATGATGCCGCTAAATTGCCGATAATCCAAAAGCCAGTCGTAAAGGCATGGAGCGTCAATACCGTCGTATCCAGCCAACATCCGATCGACGTAGTATGCGCTTGCCTCTGATCCTTTCAGTCGCATTGAAATAAGTTTCAGATCATGGTCGACGGAGAGTTTGAAGAGTTCGCTTGGCAAATTGATCTCCCGTGACATTCACGCTGTGTGGCACTTCAGCTCTGACCATCTGAGTTGTCAATCTTCAATGTGGCGGGAAACTTATGTCCGCTTAGGGGAGAAGGACTAAGTGCAGGACGAACGTCCGGATTGGGGCGCGCAGCAGTCGAGCGACCGAAAGACTGACGAAAAGTAAGTGACGCTTCTAATATAGGCGTGGCCAGGTCCCCCGCGATATCATGTGCCGCCTAGCAGCTAAGAGACCTTCATGTACGCTCTTTCATCTGGGCCATGATTATACTTTAATGATTATCCTTTCTGGACGAGCCTCCGGTCGTAAAGACCGGAGGCTCGTATTCTATTCTGTCAGCGTTTTGCCGACGGACGGCTTGGCAGATTTCGGTTTTAGACGTTCCCCCACATTGAGAATTACCTGGGTGATGGCCGGCAAAACCAGTAATGTCAGAACGGTAGCAGCCACCAGTCCTCCGAGGACAACCGTCGCCAACGGCTTTTGCACTTCAGCGCCTGTGCCGGTGCCAATGGCCATTGGGATAAAACCAATGGCAGGGACCAGTCCCGTCATGATGACGGGACGGACCCGTTCCATCGTTCCAGTGATGATGGCCTGGCTTAGTTCCATACCCGCCTCCAGCCGCTCACGGATACTGGTCATGACGACCAAGCCGTTGAGCACGGCGACGCCAGACAGACAGATGAAGCCGACGGCCGCCGAGACGGAGAAGGCAATGCCCGTGAGCGCAAGGGTGAACACGCCGCCAGCGAGGCCAAGCGGAATGGCCGCGAAAACAGAGATTGCGCGGCCAAGACCTCCAAGAGCGAGGTACAAAAGAACGAAGATGATAGTGAAGCAGATCGGCACTACGATCACCAGACGGTCTGAAGCCGCCTTCAGGTTTTGGAACTGACCACCCCACTCAAGCCACGAGCCGGTCGGTAAAACGACAGCCTCGACCTTCGGCAGCGCTTCCCTGACGAAGGAGCCGACATCGCGGTCGCGGACAAGCGCTCGCTAAAATGTTCGCCCGCAAGGGTATAGAGGTGGCCATAGCAAGCACCCGCGCGCCCGAAGCGCTCGCACCGCTCGTAAAGGCCATTGGGCCTACGGTCACTGCTGTCTCCCTGGATGAAGCCGTCAAGGCCGATATCATCTTCCTGGCCGTTCCCTTTTGGGCGCACCGTGACGTAACGAATGCGGCTGCAGATTGGCAGGGTAAGATCGTTATCGATGTCACGAACGCATACGGCGTCTCCCCTAGCGATTTGGGAAACCTCCCGTCTTCGGCTGTGATCGCCAAGGCGTTTGGCGCTGCAACGCTGGTCAAGGCGTTTAACCACCTGCCTGCGGGCGTCCTCGCGCAGGATCCCGCCGTCGATGGCGGGCGGCGAGTGATTTTCCTGTCCGGCGACAAGGACAGCGCCATTCCGGTGGTCGCCGCACTGGTCGAGCAGCTCGGTTACGCACCGGTCAAGCTGGGAGCACTCACAGAGGGTGGGCTGCTCGTCCAGGCGCGCGGAAACGCCTGGGGACCACTCATTTTTAAAGATCTCTTCAAGAAGGAGAATTGAACAATGTATGATCATGTGAAATGGCCTGAGCATTTCGACCCGAAGATTTCGGCGATCTACGCGCTCAATGACGTTGACGTGAAAGCGCCGCCTGAAGTTGTGTGGAAATTGCTGATCGATGCCGAGAACTGGTCGAACTACTTTCCTCCCGAGGACCAGGTCAAGATCCTGACCGGTGAGCCCAAACTGGCGCTCGGAACCCGATACAGCCGGGTGACGGTTGGATTTCCAATGAGCCTTGTGGTGACGGAGTGCGAGCCCAGCCACAGGCTTGCGTGGAAGACGGTGGTCGACGGCGACGAGACAGGCTCGACGGCTTATCACGGTTGGGTCATCACGCCCACGGACACGGGCTGCCATGTCCTGACGGAAGAGACGCAGCAGGGGCCCTGGTTTCTCGACATGCTCGGACACAAGCACCCCGGTGGGCTCTACCGCTATCACCAGCAGTGGGTCGACGACCTTGCTCGTGCTGCCGAGGTAGTAGCGGCGGCGGCCCGCTAATCCCGATCTGTTGTTCCCGCTCGCGTCGGGTTTTCAGCTAACGCTTAAACAGAGCCATATCGCTGAAGACCAGTCGCATCAGACCGATTATGCAAGCGCCATCGGGAAAGCCCGGATCGTGCTTCATCAGCGGGATCGATGCGGCTAAGCGCCCAGGTCGATGACCTGGGCGCTTAGCCGGAAGCGGCATTGTCGACCTGCCGATGATTCAGCCGATATCGGCGTTCATGGCGAAATTCCAGGTGCCGGCGCCGTTTTTGGCCAGTCCAATCATCATCAAACCGAGCGCCTCGAGCGTCTGTGCCATGTGCAGGTCGCCCACGTCGAGCGGACGCAGCCCGATACTTTCGAGGAACGTCGAAACACTCGCTTTCGCTTGCGCATCATCGGCTGCCATGAACGCGTCGAGGCGTCCACCCTTCGCAAGCACGTGACCAAAGATCGTGTTGAACGCCTTCACGACATGCGCCCCGGCCGGGAGGCCCTTGGCGATCTCCTCGGCACCGGAACTGCCGGGGGGCGTGACGAGGCCCGAAAGGTCGGGTGCAAACGGGTTGGCGACGTCGATAATTACCTTACCATTGAGTGTTTTCCCAAAGTCGGCCACGACCGCCGCCGCCGCGCTGTACGGCACAGCGAGAATAACTATATCGCCCGCAGGCGCGGCGCCGTACGTCCCGGTAATCGCTCCGGCTGCAAGTTTGTCGGCCAGCGCCCGCGCCTTGGCGGGGTCGCGGCTGACAACCTCGACCGTGTGTCCGGCCTTGGCGGCACGGCCCGCGATCGCCGCGGCCATGCTCCCTGAACCGATAATGCTGATAGTGCTCATGTACAGTCTCCTATTGAGTTGGGGTAGTGCTGGGTCTCTGGAGATGAGATTCCGTCTATTGGTTTGACGAATCTCGGTTCGCGCTGATGACGACGCTCGGCCGTCAATACCGGTTATTCGCGAAATCGCGGAACGCCTGCCGGATTTCTTCTTTGGTGTTCATGACGAACGGACCGCCGAATACGACGGGCTCCCCAAGCGGAGGCCCGCTGAATAGCAGCAATTTGCTCGGTACCTTGGTCGAGCGAAGGCTGAGCTGCGAGAGGCCGTACGCCTCAGATCGCGTGAGCCAGCCGAGCTGACCAACCGAGATGGCGGTGGCGTCGGCACCGACTTTCACGGCGCCTTCAATCACGAAGACGAAGGCGTTGTCCGAACCCGGCAGGAAAAGCTGGAAAGCCGCCTCCGGCTGAAGACGGACTTCCAGCATCAAAACCGGGACGTGATTGAGCGTCTCGGCAGCGATCCCATCCATGGCGCCGGAGAAGATCTTGACCTCAACCCCGTCTTGGCGCCAACTTGGTGCCGCGTTGCGGAGAATATCCTGATATCGCGGCTCTGTCATCTTCGAGGCGGCGGGCAAATTGACCCAGAGCTGAAGCGCGTGGGCCGTCGTACCGGGCGGAGGGTTCTCTTCGTGGAGCACGCCGCGCCCAGCCGTCATCCATTGCGCATCGCCGGCGTTTATGGCGCCTCGATGGCCGGCACTGTCATAATGCTCCAGCACCCCCTCGATGACAAAGGTGACGGTCTCGATTCCTCGGTGCGGGTGAACCGCAAACGCTCCGTAAGGCACCCAATCCTCAGACATCAACAGAAACGGGTCCGCAAAATCCGGATCGCCGGCGTCGATCAGGCGCCGTCCCTTATAACCGGGCATTCCCGTCAGCGACGTCGCTGGATCGCTGATCCGGGCAACGCCGCGCTCGAAACCGCTGAAGCTATCGGAAGAAGACATTCGATCAGACCTCACTCTATGCCGGGATCGGGGCCGGGGCCGTGACTGGGGCCGTGATCGGGATGGCCAACTCGCGAATAGCGGCGCCGCGGACGGTTTCGCCAAGCTGCTCCACTGCCGTCTCACCATAGGTGCCTCCGACCGCGCGACCAGCGAGGACGATATTGACGTCGGTGATCCCGATCCAGGCAAGAACCTGGCGTAGGTAGCCGCTGGCCTGATTGTACTGTTCGACCGGAGAGCCGGGGGAGAAGTCGCCACCACTGGCGAGAATGATGTCGGCGGACTTGCCTGTCAGGAGACCTGTGTTGTCGGCTGTCACGGTGACACCGACGCGCACAATGTGGTCGATATACGCCTTGAGCATGGCGGGAATCGCGAAGTTGTACATCGGCGTGCCGATGACGATCCGGTCGGCGGCCTTCAATTCCGCCACGAGGTCGTCTGAGACCTTGATAGCGGCCGCGCTTTCCGGGGAGTGCGTCTCCGGCGGCGTGAACGCGCCCATAATCCACGGCAAATCGACGAACGGAAGTTCGGTCTTCACCAAATCCCGCACGATCACCGACCCATCCGGGTTGGCGGTTTTCCATTTTTCGGCGAACACCGCTGTCAGTTTGCGCGACGTAGAATAGTCAAAGCGCGGACTCACTTCAATAACGAGTAATGTAGGCATATCTGACCTCGTGAATGGTTGATTTGAAGAATGGCTTGGGCGCGTCTGGCAATCTCGGGGTCCTGATCCCGCGACTCGAGCTAGTTTTCGAAAAGAGAGATTGGCAGCTTCACCGGCGACATCTTCTCAGTGGTTGGCTTGTTTTGCCCCGGCGTCGGGTGGTGCCCGGCATCGAAGACTGTCAAACCTTAGTCGCATTGACTTATGAGGAGAACTGACTTAATTTAGCTTAGTACCATCTACTCTTTGGATATATCATGCTCGACGGCGTAACGATCAACCAGCTCCGTGCCTTCGTCGCCGTTGCCGACCAAGGGAGCTTTTCGGGTGCAGCGCGGGAGGTGAAACGCGCTCAGTCAGCGATAAGCCATGCGATCACGGCACTCGAGAGCGCCCTTTGCGTTGAGCTGTTCGAGCGGAATACTCGCAAGGCTCAACTCAGTCCGGCAGGCCGCAACCTGTTGCCGGATGCTCGCGCGGTGATCTCAAGAACGGAGGAAATGAAGAATCGGGCCGGTTCAATCGCCAGGATCGGCGTGCCGCTAATTTCGATAGCGGTGGATGTTTATTTCCCCCGTGCCCATCTGACTGACTGTCTACGGACCCTACAAGCCGACATTCCCACGGCGGTGATCGACCTGCGCATGACGACTATGCAGGGGGGCGAGAATCTGGTGTTGGACGGCACCTGCTCTCTTGCAGTCACGATCGCCGATGTTCCCGAAGGAAATCCGAGCGCGATCGAAAGACACTGGCTATGCGAAACGCCGATGCTGACCGTATGCGCTCCAAGTCACCCGCTCGCATCGCATCCAGAACCCGTCTCTGTAGACGAGTTCAGTCGGCACGTTCAGCTCGTCGTCACCGACAACCAGCCGGGGGCTGAGAAAACTCAGATGGCCGTCGCCGGCGAACGCCAGTGGCTGCTTAACGACCTGAGCGCAAAGCACGACTTCCTCAAAGCCGGGCTGGGCTGGGGCCATATGCCATCGGATCTCATTGCCAGTGACTTGGCCAGTGGAGCGCTCGTGGAGATCAACCGGCGAGCGTGGCATATCCGGCCACTGACATTCATGATCTCCCGTCGCAAAGGCCGGGATCCATCGGCCTGCGAAACCAAGCTGATCGAGCTTTTCGGGAGCGTAAACGGTTGAAACTTCTCGCCTGGGAAATCACTAGCGCGTAACAATCATAGCCGACTTCAAGCGCGATCTATCGGATCGACAAATCCGTTACCTGCGTCATGGCATTCGAGGACACGCGTCGTCCTGACGTCGATCAGGATCTGAGACTGTCTTTCGGTAAGAGGTGTTCAGGCGCTGCGGGAAACGGCGAACCGAGTGGCAAGGAACGCGCCGATCGCGCCCAAGGCCGCGGTCGCGGCGTCCAGCCGGCCAATGCTGCCGACAAAGCCGTGCGCCATTCCTTCCCAGACGTCGACTTTCGCGTCGACACCGGCAGCGACCGCGCGCTCGACGTAGCGCAGGGAATCCTCGAGCAGGACTTCATCATCGCCGACATGAACGCGGATCGGTGGCAGGCCAGCGAGGTCACCATAAAGCGGTGACGCCGTGTGGTCCGCGGCGTCACGACCACCGAGATAGCCTCGGACAAGTTCCTCGGCCTGCTCCCGCATGAAGAATGGATCGGCGTTCGCCCGGCTCTCCCAGCTTCGGCCCGTCATCGCCAGATCGGTTACGGGGGAAAGAACCACGGCACCAAAGGTCGCGTTGTTCGCAGGCGACTGCGCCGTGATCAGCGCCAGCAAGGCCAGGGTCAGGTTGCCGCCGGCAGAATCCCCGGACAACGCGATGGACTGCACACCGCTCTCGACAAGCCCCAGATAGGAGGCATGGACATCTTCGAGAGCCGCAGGGAAGGGATGCTCGGGCGCAAGCCGATAGTCGGGGACGAACGCGCTGATCCTTGCACTGCGGGCAATGTGCCCGACGAGATGCCGAAACGACTTGCCCGACCCCCAGGTGAACCACCCGCCATGCGCATGGAGAACCGCCGCGTGAGGCTGAGCATTTTCTGGCTCGCACCACCAGCCGGTGACGCCGCCAATCGTGTCGGGGCGGAAGCTCACCCCGTCGGGCGGAAGGACCCGCCCCATGATGGCATCATAGGGCGCGCGCGCGGCGATGCCGCGCAGCTTCCCCTTGTTGGGCGCGATCATGGCCCGCATCTGGGTCATGACGATCCGATCCTCGGGCGTTAGAGCGTGGATATGGGACCAGTCTGGGAAAGATTGCATTGTGGACTCCAAACGAGGAACCGGCGTCGCAGCCGATTAGCTTTACTGCCCGTCAAGTAATCTATAGACTCGAGTGGAGTCAATATCCTTTCCGTGCCGTTCAGGAAATATAAAATGAAGACCGATCCTCAAAGTCCTTCACGAATCGGCCGCCCCCGCAGCGTGGCCGCCGAGTCACACGCCGCCATCCTGGACGCCGTTTATGAGCTGCTGCATGAAAAGTCGGTCCGCGACCTGTCGATGGAGGCGGTGGCCAAGCGGGCCGGCGTAGGTAAGCCAACGCTCTACAAATGGTGGCCGTCCAAGGCGGCGCTGATCTTTGCGATGTTTCATGAGCGCATGGTCGGAAAGCTGGAGGCGCCGCCGGCGGCCTCCGCCGAAGAGGCTATCCGCGCCAAGGTGCGACACCTGATCGGTGAGTTTAACGGCCTCTTCGGCAAAGTCATGGCCGAATTGATTGCCGAGGGTCAAAGCGACCAGGCCGTTCTGCAGGAACTTTACGATAGCCACATCAGCCTTCGGCGGGCGTCGACGATTGGCGACATCGAGCGCGGCAAGGACGCGGGCGAGTTCCCCGAGGACACCGATCCGGAACTGCTGGTCGATGCCATTTTTGGCCCGATGTATTATCGCCTGCTGCTTCGGCTTATGCCCCTCACGGAGGCGTACGGCGCCAGCCTGATCGACCAGGTTTTGCGGGGGCTCCGCGCCAATCCCGGTCGGCCCATCGTTTGATCTCAGCCCTCAGGGTGACTGAATATCTCCACCACGCTGCGTGGCGCAGCCTCGCCAAAGAACAACTGAAGGTTCTGTGCCGACATTTCTGCGATTTCACGAGTTCGCGTAAACAGCTCATGCTCATATGTCTCAAGAGCGGCCTCTATGTCGCCAGGGTTGGCGATGATGGTCTTCGCAAGCTCAGCGCCGTCGTGCATGGCCAGGTTGGCTCCTTCGCCCGCGAACGGGGACATCAGATGCGCCGCATCGCCGACCAATGTCAGCCCTGGTCTCCGGGGCCATTCATGCCCCACCGGCAATGCATAGATCGGGCGGAGCGTCGGATGAGCCAGAGTGCTCGCAGTGATGAAGTCGATGAGACTCGGTGCCCAATCCTCGAACTGCGCTGCGATGACCGCCAGGCCGCCACGAGCATCGCTGAAATCAATAGACCTGACCCATTCCTCTGGTTTGTTCAGCGCTACATATCCAGCGATAGTTCCATCAGAGTTGCGATGAGCGATTATGCCCTTGCCCGGCGCAACCGCCATTACGGTGCCTGTGCCGACGACAGCCGCGCGCCCATCTGCGCCTTTACCGCCAGCAGGATGTGCAATTTCAAAAAAGCAAGTGCCGGAGTATACCGGCGTGGCGTCGGAAAGGAGTGGTCGGACCTTCGACCAGGCTCCGTCAGCGCCGATAAGCAGATCAAGCGTGAATACCCTGCCATCACTGAACATCACTTCATGCCGGTTGTCTCCGACTGCCTTGATCGACGTGGCCTTTTGGCCCCATCGGATCGCCGCCTCTGGCAGCGACCGGATGAGCATGGCACGAAGTTCACCCCTGTCGACCTCGGGGCGCTGGGACCGGAGACTGCCGGGTTTGTTGAGAAGGACGTTGCCGTCCTTATCGACAATACGCTTGGCATCCTCTCCGGGGCGGACGAGTTTGAGGAAATCCCCATAAAGCCCGGCAGCCTCCAGCGCTAGCTGGCCGTTATATTCATGGATGTCGAGCAAGCCGCCCTGCGATCTTGCTCGAGGCGATGGTTCTGCCTCAAAGGTGATCGCCTCGATCCCGTTAAAATGGAGGACGCGGGCGAGTGTCAGGCCGCCGAGGCCGGCGCCGATGATGCCGATAGTTTTAGTCATGGTTGCGCTCCACTGGTCGCATCAGCGTCCTGGACGCTGGCGGATGATTTAGGAGACGCTGGTCGACCGTGCTCGTGCACAATCGGCATATATGCGGTGTCCGAAAGCGAAGAATGCTCATCGCTGACGACCGTTTTTCGCGACGCTCGTCAGTAGCTTGAGCTTTTTTGTGAGTCAAGGGATCAGCGAAGGCAGCTATCGCGTCTGCGGGTCAGTAACATTGTCAGTTGTCAGCGGAGATACAGTTCCGCTGAACGTCCTATATTGGGGCGGAGAACAGCCTGGGTCAGCAAACTTTCTTGTCTGGGCACGCGGCGCTAGCCATTCCGATATCCAAGACTATGCGTCGCGGGGCATCGAGGCCAATTGGCGTGGCGCCGACGAACGCGACAAGGCTAGCCCATGCCGTCCGCTGAAGATATACGCGAAAGACATCTGCCGGGTGATAGCTGTAGCGACGCGCAATAATTAACGGCCTGACGCGAGATTCAAGGTCGGTTTCGGCGCAAATTAATTGAGACAGTGGCGCGCGCCACACGCACATTAAGTGAGACACAGTCCACAATCTTTGAGACAGACGCAAGATCGTGAGACGAAGACGCAGATTGCTGGACACAGGTCATTCGGGCAGTCCCGCAGCACGCATTTCGTCAATCAATTCGTTCGTCCGTTGGGGATTTAGATTGCCCCGCAGGAGTTGGCGAATTTCCACGGCCTTGGCATCAAATTGATCGCAAAGGGTCCTGACATCGTAGCCATGGCGGGTCAGTTCGGGTTCCAGGTCATCAATCCGGCGCGATAGAACGGTCTCAAACAATACTGGCATCGATGGGCTTTACACCAGCTTCAAAGCCCGCCTCGAACGCCCGCACAAGATGGCGCCCTATCTGAAGCGGTGTTTTCAGCTTGGCAGCCATGATGGTTGCGGCTTCACCCGTGCATAGCCGATTTACACCGCTTCACCCGCAAGAAGAGACTGGTGGGGGGCATCCTTATGCTGATTTCCGCAACGGGCTTTCTTGCGGTTTGACGTCTGGATATTGGATTGATCGGCGATCGCCAGAAAACCGGCCGTTTTTCTTACCATACGATTTCCAAAGGCTAGACTGGCTGAACGCCTTCGCGCGTTCATCGGAGCGGGAACCGTACCATTATAGTTTACCGCCGTCGTGGCCGAAGCGGACCTTGTCATATCCTCAATTGCGGCAATTACTCTTGACTAAGAATATTGGTACTGATATGGGACTATCATTATTACGTACCACATAGGGTTGGCGATAATGGGCGAAGGAGCTTGGTTCGAGACGGTATCTATTCCTTATTTGATTCGTCATGCCGGAAACATATATGGCACCGCCATGCGCAAAGCCTTGGAGGCTGAGGGCTATGACGATATCCCCAGAAATGGTCTCTATGTAATAGGCGGGCTTGCTTACGAACCACACAATATCCAATTGGCCAAGATCATCGACGACCTTGGGTTATCAAAACAAGCCTCAGGTCAGTTGGTCGATACGCTTGTTGCGCGGGGTTATCTGGAGCGCCAGATAGACCCGCAGGACCGTCGTCGCTACATTGTTTCGCTTACAGAGCGAGGCCGCGACGCCGCACGCATACAAACAGAGGCGCGCGAAGGGATTGACCTTAGCCTCACGGCGCGGATCGGTCGGGCGGGCTTGGCGGGGCTACGTAAGCTATTGGCAGCCCTGATAGGTGTGGGACGTGAAACACAATCGGATCGGGAAACAACTTCCGCGCGGACTTTGCAGGTGAAAGGCGTCACCCCGATCTTCTTTGTAAGCGATGTCACACAGGCCGCCCAGTTTTATATGGACTTGGGTTTCTCGACAGACTTCCTTTATGGCACCCCCCCTTTTTACGGTTCCGTGTCGCGTGATGGGGCGTGCCTTCACCTGCGCTATGTCGCTCATCCCAACTTCGCCGAGCTTGCCGCGACGGAAGAAGCTCTTGTTCTCGCGACGGTCGAAGTCTCAGATATTCATGCACTGCGTGCTGAGTTCGATAGCCGAGGTGTGCATATTTCGCGCGGGCTTGTCGATCAGCCGTGGGGCGGGACGGATTTTTATGTTCGCGATCCGAGCGGCAACGAGATTTCTTTTGTGCAATACCATCAGACCGAACCGACCAACGGAGGCACCTGATGACTCATGCTGCCGGCAATTCGGATAAGACGAGCCTTGATTTATAAACAGAGTTTAGAAGGCGCCCTAAAGAAGAGGAGATAGACAATGACTACCGAAAATAAGTTTGTGAACAAACGGATTGAAGGAGGGAGCTTCGAGGATTGCTCGATGAAGGGGTGTAAGTTCGAGAATGTCGACTTGTCCGCCAGCACTTTTAACAACATTAATCTGAGGGACGCCAAACTCCACGATATCGACATGTCGGGTGTCGCAATTACCAATGCCAATATTGATGGCCTGACCATCTTCGGACATGACATCCAGGCGCTCATTGAAGCGGAACTCGCGCGTTTAACATGACCTTTAGGCCCTGAGAAACTCACCTCAATTGTCAGCGATACCGCCCTGATCCTGCGCAACGAACTGCATGTGAGTGGCAAGACGTGGGACAACAGCTCCATCGATCCTTACGCCTTCGCTGATCCCGGCTATGGCCGGGATAACTGCCCGCACCGATATCGATCTGGCTTCCGCCGGCATCGGCGCTGCGCTCATCGCGCAGCTCCGCGCCGGTCACCGACGCTCCCACCAGTATCGAAAACGGAAAAACCAACCGCCAGAGCGAACTCAAGATTGGATAACATCAAGGGGCAACGTCGTCTGCCTACGTCTCGTTGTCTCGACCTTGTCCATCCTTCTATCTCTTTTGCGATGGTCAGAGCGCGCCCAGAGCGCGCCCAGAGCCACATGATTGCAGCCCATGCCTATTCTACAATACGACGGAAGCTCGAAATTATTCGGTTGGGATTGCCGGACACGGCAGCCGATCTGAAGGTCATCATTCGACAACTCAGTGCATTGAGCGAAACGACGCCTGTTGTACCCATAAAGATTTGGAAGCGGGCGGTCCGCGAAGAGAAAGCGGGCGAGGCGCGCCGTCAGGCGCGTGGCAAGTAAGGACCTAACGACATCAACTCATCTTCCGAAACATTGCCGTCTGAGTTGCCGCCTTTGTCCTGCGCTTGTTGGCGGCAGACGGATTGTATCAGGCTTGGAGAGCATATCTTTACGGCAAATCGATAAGCTGTTGCTTTACCGCATTGGAAAACGCCTGTAGCCGCGTGTGAGCGCCCAGCTTATGGTATATGCGACGCATGTGTGTGTTGACCGTGTTTTCGGATCTGCCGATCTGGTTCGCAATCCTCCGGTCGCTTAGACCCTTTGCGGACAGGATCAGGATGTCGGTTTCGCGGACGGTCATTTCCACCCGTTCATTGAGCAACGATTTCGCAGGGGCCAGGATTTCGCGAAGGCGTTTGTAAAACAGGTTCGAGATGGCCCAAAGGATATTCAGGTCGCGCAGATGCTCGTCGGCGGGGTTGGATGTTGCCAAGGCTATGCCGCCATGAAGGGCATGCGCACCGGGGAATGGCAGGCCGATGCCGTTGTTCAGGCCCGCCTCACCGGCCAGACCGAGAAAACCCGTTTGCAGGGACGTCAGGTTCATAGTGGTATGCAGGTCGGACCAGAAGAATGGGTTGCCGTTGCCTCGGGCATTCTGGGCGACCGGATCGAAACGCATGCACGCCTTGTCGGCGTAGTATTGCTGCCAATCCTCGGGGTAGGTGTTGGCCAAGCCAAACATCAGTTCCTCACTCGGCAGGCTGCAGTCGCGCATGATCGACACATTGACCTGGTCAAACCCGAGCCTGCCCACGGTCTTGATGAGGAGGGCGGAGAGCGCTTCCTTGGTGGGGGCGGCCGCGCAACCGAGGGCGAATTCAATGAATACAGGACCGGCAATTGATAACGGCATTTTGGCACCTTTCTTCCAAAGCGAAGGCCACGGCCAATCGGTCGTGATTTGGCGCTCGGGGGGAGCGCGCAAACTGAAGGCGCCATGGGCTCGCTAGGTTTGAGCGGGCTTGCCAGCCTGACTGGCATTGGCCATGGCGCGCGCGAGGCCGAGGAACTGCTTGCGCACCGTCGTATCTTCGATCTGTGGGAAGATCGTCGCGAGTTCCTGTCCGTCACTGGTTTTTAGAAATGCCGAGACATTGGCTTCGATCTCAGCGGAAAAATCTTGGAGTTCCTGATCGTCTATCTCTGCGAAGAAGTAGGATACCGGGACCTTCAGGGCGCGCCCCGCCTGGAAAACCTTAGACGCACTGATGCGGGAGGCGGCCGTCTCGTATTTCTGGACCTGTTGCGGCGTAACGCCCATCTCTTCGGCTAAAGTGCCCTGCGACATGCCGATGCTTCTGCGCCTGCGGCGAATTGCCATTCCCACATGAACGTCAACCGGCTCTGGTTGCTTGCTGCCCTCGGTCATGAATGTATCCTCGAAGTGTCTGAAGAAGATGGCTACGCGATGAGTGATTCCCCTGCCAACGTAACACATTGTAGAGCGTTTCAACACTCAATCGCCTTATTGTTGTTTTGCACATTAAAATAATATAGGTTGTTTGGTGAATTTGGAGACAACCAATGGGTGGGTTAGGGGTAGCGTCACGACTGTGGGCACTTATGATCAGCCAGAGACTGGGCGCGCGATCGCTGGTCTGTCTATGCCTTAGCCTGGAGTTATTTGGCGTAGGACTGGGCACGGTCGGGCCCTTGTTGCTAAAGCGGCTGATCGATACTGCGTCCTCACCTCACTTTGTGGGCGAAGGGCTTGCGCTCGATATCGCCGCCTTCGTGATCGCTTGGACCGGAACCAGCTTTATCGGGTCACTGCGCAGTATCTATTCCACCCGCATCAACGGGCGGCTCGCGGAGCACCTGATCTCCAGAGCTATCCGTGGGCGCCTTGTAGACGACCGGCCGGGCGACCAGGACAGTGGCAAACTGCTCGGCGATCTGGAACGACTCGGCTACAGCCTTATGGTCGTCATTGATGGATGCATCTGGAGAATTGCGCCGCTTCTGATTCAGTTCGTCTTGAGCTTGGCCGTCATCGTCCGGCTCATGTCGTGGCGGTATCTGATCATCCTGGCGCTGCTTGCCGTGGGATTCGTTGCCATCAGCTGGCTGGGCGGCCGCCGGATAAACGAAGCGGCGAAGGGCTTCGTCATCGCCAGTGGCACAAATGCGGGCCTAATTGGCGACGTCCTTCGCAACATGGAACGGGTCGTGTGCAATGGGGCGATTGATTACGAGGTGAATGCCGTCGAAGTCGCCTTGTCAGATCGGACCAGGGCGGCGACTTGTATGGGGTGGTCACTGGTTGGGCTAAGCGGCATGCAGTACGCGATGGTCGCCAGCGGCATGTTCTTATTGCTGCTGCTGGCGGCCATAGATCTCAATCGGGGCGCCATCACCACGGGTGATTTCGTCCTTCTCCAAGCCTACGGGCTGAACCTCGTCCTCCCGATGGCCGCGGTTGGCTTCATCATCAGTCAGTCCGCCGCGGCGATCGCCAATATCTCAGAGGTCATGTCTGTGACCGTAGTGACGGAGGTCCCGGACCGGCCAACTGCCCCTTCGATGTGCCGCCGGGCCTCCAGTGTGGAGGTTAGCGATGTCAGTTTCAGCTATGCGCTCGGAGGTCCCGTTATTGACAAGGTATCGGCCGAGTTCCCGCACGCCTCATTCAGCGCCATCGTCGGTCGAAATGGCTCCGGGAAGTCCACCTTGTCGAAGCTAATCGCCGGCCGGCTCGCGCCAGAAAGTGGTCTGATCACTCACAACGGGCTGCCTCTATCGGAGGTGCCGCCGGTGTGGCGCCACAGGAGCGTTCTATACGTCCCTCAGCGGCCGGGCGTGCTTAATCGGAGTCTGCGTGCCAATCTGACATATCCCCCTGCCGTGCAGGCCGCGGCATGCGCGGTCGACCGTCTCAAGCGATGGGACTTCTTTGAGTCGGGGCAGGTGATAGACCTCGATCAGCCAGTCGGGGAGGCTGGCGCCAAACTATCAGGCGGGCAATTGCAGAAGATGGAACTTGCGAGAGTCGCCGGCATCGACGTGCCTTGCCTGATCCTCGATGAAAGCACCTCGGCCATGGACCCGGCGAGCGAACAAAAGGCGCTTGCGGATCTGAGAGCTATCCGTGGCACGGCGACGACGATTATCGTGGTCACGCACCGGCTGTCGGTCGTGCAAGATGCCGACCAGGTGCTTTGGATGGTGGATGGGCGACTCGCCGGAGTTGGTGGCCACGATGAACTGCTCCGGTTCGCCGCTTATCGGGCCCTATGGGCTGGCGATGATCCGGATGGGCACGAAGCGGCTCAAGAGGTCGACTGAACGTTCGAACAGGTCTTGATCGATACGCCGTACGACGCCGCGTGTGCATCCTCGGTCAAGAATACCGCAGCCTCGGCCATGGCCTGCGCAAGCAGCAAATGATCGAACGGGTCGCGGTGGTGAAGGGGGAGCTGTTGGAGTGCGCTGAGATGGGCGTCTTCAATGCCAATCCGATCGAAGCCCTGATCAGGCAGGACAGCCAGAACATCATCGACCGTGACGTTGAGTTTTCCGATGCGCGATTTTACCGCGATTTCCCACAGGGACACAACGCTCACGAGGATTTCGTTGTCCGGGTCGAGGATAAGCGCCCGCGCGTCATCTTCCAGTTTCGGATCGTCGTTGAGCCACCAGAGGAGGGCATGCGTGTCGAGGAGCAGCCTCAATCGCCGGACTCCATCGCCTTCAGCTCTTCATCTGGCATCACATCAAAGTCTTTCGACAACTTGATCCGCCCCCGTAGGGCACCGGGCCGGCGTTCGATGTCTACCGATTGGGCCGGCCGGACTTCAGCGACGGCCTTATGGTGCGACGTCAGCACAAAGGATTGCCCAGCCTGCACTTCCTGCAGGAAGCCATTCAGGTTGCCTCTGAACTCGCGAATGCCGATGCGGCGGGGCGAAGGGATATTGGCAGAAACGCGGGGCATGTGGTACTCCAACCGTTCAAATTGTGTACACAATTTTCGTAAGAATGGCAAGCTAGCTCTTGAGTTGAACAGTTATATCCGCTTTTTGCCCGATCGAGAACTGCGTATCACAACCGGCCCTTTGGCAATGCTGTCTGGTGCCCCACCTTCATCAAACAAATCGCCGACAGACACATTTAGACTTTTCGCGATAAGATAAAGTGTGACCGCTGTTGGATTTCTCTTGCCGCCTTCGAGAAAGCTCACATACGATTGTGCAACTGTCTCAATCCTAAGCGCAAGTTCCTCTTGAGACAGCCGTCGATCCTTGCGAAGACGCTGCACATTCCAGCCGATCAAGCGTTCGATATCCATTGAGTATGGATCAAGGTTTCGCTCTTGTTTCTCTATACAATCGATTGTATAAATGCGTCGGAGTGGACCTAATTTGTGAACTATCAACCGTTATTGGGGGTTAGCTTGGGTAAGCCGTAAACCTTGGGATCAATATCCAACACTTTGGTGCCGTGGTTTCGTGTCTCAACGATCAGTGGCCCGGTCGTCAGGTTTGAAGGGGCGCGATTCAAGGAATAGAACTCCGAGATTGTGACGTCTAAAGCGTTCGCTAGTATAACAAGTGTTTCGATCGAAGCGTTATGTTTGCCGTTTTCCAAATCACTGATGAATCCTTGATGGATAATTTCGCAGCGATGAGACAACTCTTCCTGAGTCATCTCGGCATCAAGCCGGATTCTATTCAAATTCCATCCAACTAGATCGGCCAACTTCATGCCAATATTGGACAGTTTTTCAGTATTTTACTCTATACAATCTATTGTATAAAACGACAGGGGAGTGTGGTTTTGTTTGGGATTTCGCACACAAAGGATCAATTACGCCACGCGACGACCTGGTTAGGGCATTGTGCGTTCGGGCGGGCCAATGCCATCGATCAATTCGTCGGAAATCGCCTGCGGTCGATCCGCGTGCAGTCCGGCATACCGATCGCTTTTATCGCGACATCAGTTGGGGTATCGGACAAGACTTTTGGCCGATTTGAAGCGGGCCGTCAGCGCATTTCGGCGCAGCAACTCTTTGCCCTGGCCAAGTGCTTCAACGTGCCTGTCGCCGACTTCTTCAGTCATGACGGTGCCACGCAATGAGCTGGCTGCGCGACGTCGACCGCTGGATGTGCGCGGAAGTTCTCCCGCATCAATATGCGTATCAAGCGCTGGCCAGGCGACTGACCGGCAACATCGAGGTTGCGCGCGACGTCGTGCAAGACGTCTATGCTGAGATCTTGGCGGGGACGAACTGGCAGAAGGCCATTGATCCTAAGGCCTACGTGCTTCGGATTGTCTACTGCCGTTCCGTGAACTGGGTAAATCGTCAGAAGATCATTCCCATACATCAGCTTGCGACCTACGAGGGCCTGGCCCATTCGGACGTCGGCCCCGATGCGTTTGACAATCTATCGGGCCGGGAAGAACTTGAGGCCGTGTTCGAGATTCTTGACGGCATGCCGGTCCGCTGTCGGCAGGTGATCATAATGCGGCGGGTCGAAGACCTCCCGCCCCGAGAAATCGCGCGCCGGCTCGGGATAGACCTGGTTACCGTTAGACGTCATATGGCACGCGGCTTGGCCATATTGACCCAGCGACTCGCTGAAAGAGGCAGCGTCCGGCGGCAAAGGATTGTTGTCAGTGGTGACGGCCTTGCTGTGAACGACGAATAGACGATTTGCGGCAAACGGATTATGAAAGTACCCGGCAACATGAATCAGAGCGGCCGGGGAGGCATTGTGACTGACAACGACAAGACTTCCTGGGATGAGCTAAGGGATGAAGCGGCCGACTGGCTTGCCGGTATGGATACTGGCACGGCCGATCGTGTTGCATTCGAGGCATGGCGTGACAAAGACCCCCGACACGCCGCCGCCTTCGTGCAGGTCGTTAACGCCCTGTCTATACTGGATCGCGCGAAACCAGGTTTGAAGGAAAATCCTCCCAAAGCCAGTACCCTTTCGCGAAGACACCTGCTTGTTTCGGCAGCATCCGTGGCCGTCGCCAGCGTTGGCGGCGCGTTCTTTGCTTTTTCGCAA
Source organism: Asticcacaulis sp. (assembly GCF_035497195.1). Taxonomy (GTDB): domain Bacteria; phylum Pseudomonadota; class Alphaproteobacteria; order Caulobacterales; family Caulobacteraceae; genus Asticcacaulis. The sequence continues at coordinate 106,115 of NZ_DATJDZ010000022.1, read as the reverse complement.
GCCAAGGCGACAGTAACGACCGCTATCGGTGAACGGCAAAGTGTGGCCTTGCCCGGCGGGGGGAAATTGGAGCTAAATACGGACTCGAAGGTGCAATGGCGTGCTGAGCCTGACCGCATCGATGTCTGGTTACGAAGAGGCGAGGTATCCGCCGATTTTGGGAACAGTGACCGGCCCGGCATGCTGCATACCGACGAACGGGTAGCTGAGTTTCAGCGCGCGACTATCAATGCACGCCTGCGCGGAAATTTGCTTGATCTGGCGGTCGTGTCTGGGACCTGCGCCCTTCGATCCGGGCGGCAAACCAAATCCTCTGTTGCTACCCAAATACAATCGAACCATGCGGTGCTTGCGAGTGCGCAGCAAAATATTGTTCGGCCGCTGGATGCCATGGACACGGCTGCACTTGAGGCCTGGCCCCAAAATGAATTGGTATTTCAAGGTCAGACCCTTGAGAGCGCTGTGGCGGAATATAATCGTTACCTGACGCGTAAGATTGTTATCGCTGATGGGTCGCTCGCGGGCGTCAGGCTTGGCGGTCGATATCCGACGCAGGACCCTGATGGGTTCCTGCGCGCCCTGCATGCCGGTTTTGGCATCCGCGTCGTCGACGACGGTACCGGCAATATCGCTCTGACAAAATAATGCCCACCGATTGAACGCTTTGCCTTGAGCAATGGACTGCACCTTACACGTCACGAAAGTGACATAGAAAAGGGGCGGCACATGTTTCAAATTTCACGCAAAGCCATTCGTCAATGTAGCTCAGCGCTGGCGGTCGTTCTATTGCTGTCAGGTACCGCTATGGCAGCGGAAAGGACGTTCACTTTCCAGATACCGAGGGAAAATGCAGCGCGGGCGCTGAACGATTTTGCGAAGCAGGCCGGGGTCCGTATCCTGTTTCCATACGATTTGGCTGCCGCGCATACAGCGCCCGCCATCTCAGGGAAGTATACGCGCGATGAGTGCCTGGCGTTTTTGCTCAAAGATACAGGGCTTGAAGTTGCTGAGCAAACCGAAACTGCGATAACACTTCGCGCCGTCAGGACGGCTGCCCCCGTCTCGGGAAATTCGGCTGAGACGCCGACCGAAGTGATCGTCACGGGAACACACATTCGCGGAGCCAATCCAAGTTCTCCCGTGCATACTCTCACCCGAAAAGACATAGAACAATCGGGTTACTCACAAATGGGCGACCTCGTCCGCAGCCTTCCTGAAAATTTCAATGGCGGTCAAAATCCGGGCGTTGCCTATGCAGGTGGCGATCTCACCAACCAGAACATTTCGAATGCCTCGACTGTCAATCTCCGCGGCCTGGGATCAGACGCGACGCTTGTCCTATTGAACGGACATCGTCTCGGCGCGGACGCGTTTTTCCAGGGCGCCGATATCTCCGCTATTCCGCTGTCGGCCATCCAGCGGATTGATGTCGTGCCGGATGGCGCTTCAGCGCTTTACGGAGCTGATGCTGTGGCAGGTGTGATGAACGTCGTATTGCGCCGCAATTTCAAGGGTGGAGAGATCAGCGCGAGGGCCGGCACCTCGGCTGAGGGCGGGGGAGACGAGCGCGGTTTTAGTGCGCTTACCGGGATGTCGGGCTACAACAGCTATCTCGTGATGGATTACGACTACTCCAAACAGGACCCGGTTCGCACGGGGGAACGTCGCGCTTTGTCAAACATGTATCCGATCACGACCTTGCTACGGGCGCAGGAACGGCAGAGCTTGTTCCTCAGTGCCGGGCATGACTTTGGCGAAGTGGCCAAGTTGTCGTTCGATGCGCTTTACAGCGAACGAAAATCGCACAGTACGAGCCGTCTGTCGCCGACCTCTCTGCTGAGCAACGGTGCACAATTTACACCATCGTTGAATGCAGCGCTCACTCTGGATGTATCGCTGCCTCGCGACTGGCACCTGCGCGCCTCGGCAGTTGGCTCCGGGAGCCGAAACAGCTATTTCATCCGCTATCCTGCCTATAACCTCACAGCTCACACGATCTACAAAAACGAACTTCAGTCGTTCGAAGTGACGGCAGACGGCCGTTTGCTGACGTTGCCCTCAGGTGATGTTAAAACGGCCTTTGGTGCAGGCTATCGCGATGAAACGTTCCAGCAAGGCTTCTCGGGCAGCAGCTATGTTCGTGCCCACCGTCGGATTTCGTACATTTATGGTGAAACGAGTATCCCCTTGGTCGCACCGTCCACTACGCGTGTCGGGCTTCACGAGTTCTCCGTTGATGCGTCGTTTCGAACAGAGCAATACGACGATCTTGGCACCAGCACCAATCCAAAGATTGGCTTTCGCTATATGCCGACGTCGGACCTGACGCTGCGTGGCACCTGGGGCAGGTCGTTCAAGGCCCCGTCATTGCTGCAGATGTACAGTGCCCACTATGTGACGTTAGACAGCGCGGCAAACCTGGGTGGCGCCTCTAACGACACCGTCCTACTTAGCACCGGCGGTAATCCTTCGCTCAAGCCAGAGAGGTCTCGCTCCTGGACAGCCGGCTTCGATTACGCGCCGACCACCATGAAAAATCTGCGTATCTCAGCGTCTTATTTTGACATCGACTATACGGATCGTGTCGTCACGCCTGTCCCTGACTGGACGACCTCCTTGCCCGATCCTCAGTATGCGCCATTTTTCGATATGGCGCCCTCGGCGGCGGCGCAGTCTGCGATGATCGCAAGCGCGGATGTGTTCTACAATGATGTCGGCTCCTATGATCCGACGACTGTTGTGGCGATCCTTCACGATCAATACACCAATGCAGCGGCACAGACGGCCAAAGGGATTGACCTCTCAGTCCGAGATAACTTTGCGGTCGGCCAGGGAGACCTGAGCGTTTTCGCCAATGCGACGTGGCTTACCTTGAGACAGCAGACCCTGATTACGCAGCCGGTTCGCACCTTGTCCGGTAACCTTTACTACGCGCCCAAATTTCGGGCACGTGGCGGGCTGTCTTGGCAATCCGGCGGGTTTTCTGCCACTGGCATTGTGAACTTTCTATCGTCCGAAACGGATACAGGGGTTACGCCCGCCGCAGAAATTGCGTCATGGACCACTGTCGATGCCACGGTCAACTACGCTTTGCGCACATCTCACGGCGCGTTGTCTGGTGTAAAATTCGCCCTGGCCGCCAGCAACCTATTCGACAAAATACCGCCTCGAACCTATAGCCCGGCCGCGACGCTCCCGCATTTTGATCAAACGAACGCATCCATTCTGGGGCGTTACGTCAGCTTCACCGTCACCAAGGCCTGGTGATGACTTCGCTATTGGCAACCTCGATGCTGGCACTCGCATTTGCGAGCGCCAGTCTTTCCCCTACTTGGGCGGCGGATCAGATGAGCGGGCCCGGACGAGATTGGACGCTCAAGGACGAGGTCGAAGTGCCGGTGGTGATGGACACCGTCGTATCGGATGACGGCCGGGCAGGGCTCGTTCTGGTTCGAAAGGACAACCTGCAAAGCAACGCGCGCGCTTTCAAGCTAATCTCGGTCGACCTTGTGAAAGGAACGATGCAGGGACGGCTTTCTGCGACCTGGATATCGCGTCTGGACAATATCCCGCACAGTAGCGACTGGAGTTTTCTGGCTGATCTTGGCCAAGGTGTTCAACTCTATCGCCTGACCCGAGACTTCAAGGTCGTACCCCTGATCGTACGAAAGACATTGACCACGGTTGGCACGGATCGGGCAATTGCTATCACGCAGTCCGTCTATGATTTCGATCAAGCGTTCGGCGTCTTCGATTATGGATGGGCAAATGACGGAAATGCCTTGTGGTATTCGACAGCCCATCTTGTGCCTAAGGGATACCGTGCACCGACGGTCCAACTCACGGCCGCTATGCCGTACGCAACGTTCCAGCCACATGTCTCGGAACTGCATGTCGCCACCTTAACCGGTAAGGATTATCTCGTCGCCTCGGCACCCGGGCGATCCAATCCTCACACAGTCATCGCGTTTCACGACCAGGCGGCCTACTGGTCCAGTGGGACCGATAAGCGTTCGCCTAGTCTCAATTTCTCAGTGCCCGAAGGGGAGGATGGCGGTCCGACTGTCAACCGACCGAAACATTTCGACCTGGTCAACTTCCAGGTCACAGACGGCAACACGCCACAACCCGAGACTTTCGTTGGTCCTCTGGGCGGGGCCCTGCATAGCGTTTGGGAGGCGGGCACGTGGAAACTTTCCGAAACACCAGCCGGCCGTCCAGCTAGGCAATATGGGAAGGTGGATTTCACCGTGGGCGGGTTTTGGTCACCACGCGGGTGGACATATCCGGCATCGCAGATGAGCGTGATACCGGTCCGGCACGAACTACCTTACCGTTCAGACCTTGTCCGTCTCGATGCCGTCGGACGCGTGACGTCACTCGAATCAAAACGCAGTTTGACGCACTGTGTCCTGGCCGCAATTGCCCCCCAAGGACTTTGCATACGCGAGAGTCTGAGCGTGCCGCCAGAGGTCGTGACGGTAGATGTCAAGGCGTGGCGAACGACGCTTGTTGGGCCGCTTGACGGTTCGTATGCCGGCATTTCGCCGCTGACCTATTCGCCCCGGGTTTGGACGACTGAGGGGCTGAGCGCTAGCGGGTTTATTGTGTGGCCTCGTAACTTCCGGAAAGGCAAGAGATATCCGGCAATTGTCGTGACGCACGGCTACGATGCGGATGACACTTTTGCCTATTGGGCCCTGCAATGGAGTTACCCAGTTCAGCTCTGGGCTGAGCGCGGATATGTGGTGCTGTGCATCAACGATATCCCGGTGCGTTCACTCGAACAAAAGGCAGCCTACGTGCAATGGAACACAGGTGAAGGGACGATGGATCCGCTGCGTGTCGCGCAAATCGCGTGGCTCGACCATCTGAAGATCTATCGCCAGGCTATCGACGAGTTGAGCGCCGATGGCAGTATCGACCGCACGCGGGTCGGGATTGCGGGATATAGCCGCGGATCGCAAATGACCAATGTTGCGGTCACTCAGACTCAACTGTTCAGAGCGGCATCAAGCGGGGATGGCTCATTCTTTTCCCCCTCAAGTTATTGGGTTGGCGACAATCAAATCTATTACCGTACGCTGTTTGGCGGTGCGCCCGGTCACGCCTCGTCCTATCCCAAATGGCAACGCCTATCGCCTGCATTCCGGGCGGAAAAGACTTCTGCCGCTGTCCTGTTTCAATCGGCCGCGAACAAGGCCGGCATTCAGGATTATTTTGGCGCTTTACAGGAGGCGGGCGTGCCGGCGGAATTTGTCGATTTTCAGGACGAAACCCACCTGTTTCACTACCCGATTGATCGCGCCCTAGCGCTTGAGCAAAACCTCGATTGGTTTGATTTCTGGTTGAAAGACGTGCGCGACCCCGTGCCGGAAAAGGCAGCTCAATATGTCCGGTGGGAGGCTATGCATGACGCATGGCTTCAACCAAACGGCAGCGAGACGACCAGTGGGCAAGAGATACGTTGACGATCATGTGGACCCTATGCGGTGCGAGGACTGGCTAATCGGGTGCGGGCCAGCCAGCCTCGCGCCCAGGTTTCGGCTTCCGTAAGACTCAGAAACAGAAGGTGGTCCCCTTTGGCGAACCTGCTGGTGTCTCGAAGCGCGGAGTCGACGGCGCCCCGGTCCAGTAGGCCTTGTCTTGCCAGGACGCCGTCCAGAAGCAATTCGCGGATCTGGTCGCAATTCGCCAAGGTTACGTCATAGGCAAAGCTGTCTGGTCCGCCCTTCGATTTGCGCGCAATGAGTTCACGGGGCAGGGACGGAGCAAAGGCTCGCCTGGCTAGCGAACGGTTTTGTCCGTCAGTGCACCAAAGCCAGCTTGGTATGCTGAGGCAAAGCTCAACAATCGGCTGAGAAAACAACGGCTGGATCTGCGGGCCGGCTTCCGACCGCGGAAACAGGTCATTTGGATATTGCAGCCCGATAATACGCGCGATGTGAACGGCCTTCCCAGGCAGGGCCAACTTCGGCGTCGATAGCCAGGAACCAGGCTCAACAGGTGATAGGCCACCCGGGCAGAGGTCGGGGTTCAAAAAGCGGGTGTCCAGTCTCCAAGGGTAGGCCGGCCCTCCCTCCCGTGCTCTGGCAGTGGCGGCCGCGATGGCATCCCAAATGCTGCACCGTGTGAGGTGACAGATGTCCCGTAAGGCTCGCCATGTCCCGATCGACAGGCCGTTCTTCAGGAAGCAATCGAGAAGGGGCGTCGCCGACATGGTTAGATAGAAGACGTTATCGCCACCGATCCCACTGAAGAACGCATCCGTACTTTGGGACTGCGCGAGCGCCCGGCGGGTCGCCAGGTTGCTTTGGCCGAATGCCGAGATGCCCGGTCGTGCAAGGTGCAATGAGGTCGACCGCTCGATATCGATGTGTGCCAAGTCGTAGACCTGCGCGAAAAGCGGAATGCCCAGGTGGTCGCAAAGGCTCTGCGCAAAACTTCGTTCATCTCCGAACGGCTCGTTGGTCGCCATCGTGAAGGCGCAGACGTCGGTTCCAGCGGCTTTCAGCGAGGCCGCGACGATTGACGAATCCAATCCGCCAGAGACGCCAAGCAGCGGACGTCGGAATGCCAGTCCCCAGGCGCCGACGCATGCCATGATGGTGGTGCGTAGTCTGGTGACCAAGTCGTCCACCGGCACAGCAGACTCTGCTACATAATTCCAGGGCGACCACCACGGTCGAAGCTCCGTCCTGCCGCCCGACCAGGTCAGCCGCCAACCGGCGAGCAGTTCCGTCACATCGCGCAGCGCGGTCCTTTGGGTCGGCGGTCCGCCACTCAGGACATCGCGTCCGATTGCCTCCCAGTTTAGCGCCTGACCGATAAAGCCGGCCTCGAAAAGGGCGTCGACGTCTGAAGCGACGATCAATGCGCCTGCGTAGGTGGTAAAATAGCAGGGCAGGGCTCCAGACGGATCGCGGACGATATCCCAATGGCCGATCCGTTTTCCCGGAACGATGCCTAAATAGCCACCCCAGAACTGAGCAAGGAGGTAGTCGCCTGACGTCTGCTCGATAGACGCAATCTCGCTGGATGAGAGACCGCTCGTCGGGCGGGGGGCGTCGGACCGAGTGAAAAGGTGGCCGAGGACCGCGCCTTTCGGCCATTGCCGGCAGAGGCCGGGTTCGCTGCTCGTGAAGAGAAGGGGCTCGGCTGCGACACTCAGCAGCGGCAGGGCTGCCTTGACCTGGCTGGCCAAACGGTGTTGCTGCGCTGGATCATCCGTGAAAATCGCTAAGTACCGGAACGCCATGTCAGACCACCAGAATAGGCGTGTACTGACGCACGTGATCCAGACTGTCCGAGAGCAAAAGTCGATCCTTTTGAACCCAGGCATGAGCACTCCACGGGGTGCGCCGTACGCCCACCACCAAATTTGCACCAATGCACAGCCCTGAAAGGTAGAGCCGCATAGCCAAGGACCAGTTCAGACATTGGTCTTGGGTCGTGACCAGCATGCGCGTGTTCTGAAATGCCGTCGCCGCCGTCACTATGTCCTGAAATGACGCCTGTCGGTCAGGCGCGGGCGGTTTGAAAACGGCCGTCCCTGACAACATCTGCGATAGGGGGCGCCGCCGCATTTGCCATCCCACCCAGGCTTGGCTTGCTAGCGCCCTGGCTGTCAGGCGCCAATGGAAGTGCCTCGGCGGATCGGGCAGATCGGTGTCGGGCATCGAAAATTCGGTCGGCATTAGAGGCGGGCTATTGCGCTCGATCCGGCAAAGCAATTTCCTATCGACCAGAAGGTCCAATGCGTCGAGGTCCGCATCCCCGAGCGGCACATTGTCTGCGAGTTTCCGGAATGCCTCATAGGTCACGCCGGACAGGGACGAATAGCGTCCCGAATTCAGGTCGAGAAACGTCAATTGGTCGTTGGCGATACAAAAATGAACACCTTGATGAAGACCGAAAGACATGAAAATCCTTTCACAGCTGTAGACGGCCTGCGGGGCCCGTAGGTCGCGCAGGCCGGTCGCAGTCAGTCGGTGGTGAGACTGCCCATGATCGGGAACTTTTGGTTGGCACCAGTCGTATTGTCGTCCTGGATGTCCTTGATCGCAGTGCCCTTGGTTTCGGACGCAATGGCGCCGAGATCAACGAGATCTGCGGCATGGGTATCGGTGATCGTACGCGAATTCATAGCAACCTCCTGTGAGATGGGGAATGTCATGCTAATCATGACCTCAAGAGGCTACCACTAGCGTTCCGAAATCGATCGTCGATACGTCGCAGATTTCCAGCAAGTTTCTGGGGGAATGTTTGGGGCATAACGTAAAAGCGGCGCGACAAGCTGTGCGCTTGCCCGCCGCTCTTTAGACTGTTGCGCGGGCCGTACGCCCGCGCAAAGTCACATATATCAGTCCGCGCTCAGGCTTCCGGCGAGCGGAAACTTTTGATTTTGGCCGGTTTGGCCGTCGTCCTGCACATCGTGGTTCGCAGCCCCCTTGGTTTCGACGACGATGGCGCCGAGATCGATTTGGTCTTCGGCGTGAGCCTTGGTGGTGATCGTACGCGTATTCATAGCAACCTCCTTAGTGTTGAGACCGTCATGACCATCATGACACGAGGACGCTAACACTGACGCACCGAAACTGAGCCGCGATACGGTTTTGATTTGCCGGAAGTTTTCGGCAGATTTCTGGCCTTAGCCTCAGATGGACGCTGTCCGGTCCTGATATGACAAACTCAGGAGTTGCGGCACGGCCGTCAGGCGACGCTGGTGATAGGCCGTAAGGGCGCGCCGAAGGGCAGTTATCCTTGCCGCGTTCCACAATTCAATCAGATCGGTGAGTTCGACCGGGCAGTCAACAAACAACTGGCCTTCGAGCAAACGTGTGGCACGTAGCCGGTCGCTGATATTCGCCATCGCCTGGGTCAGATCGAGATTGCCAGCCGTTGCGGCAATCACTCCGAACAAATGCTCTGTCGATCCGATGATCTCGGTGTCGCCCGGCGGTGGCAACGGTGATGGTTCGTTTGACGATGCGCTGCTCAATCCGATTGAGGTTAAATGCCGGCACCATACGTACTGATCGCGGAGGCGGCGTTCGGTGACGCGTGGCACGATGAAGCCGTCCTGAGCAGAATACTCAAGCACGTTTTCGCCGATGAGTTGTCGCATCGCGTGAGTGAGCGGTGAGGTGCTGGTGCGCAAGGTGTCGGCCAGGCTGCGTGCCTGAAGGCGTTGGCCTGGCATGTACCGCCCACTCGTCACTTCCCGCTTCAATTCTATATAGATTCGCTCGAAAATCTTGGGCGTCATCTGGCCCCCTGGTTGCGCAACGATTTGGGCATGTCTGAATTGGACATTCATCGTTGCGCGGTGAAGGAACGCCCGAGTCAGTTTTTGCTTTGATCCACGAATGTACCATTAAATACGGCATTGGAAAACTAAAAGTTGATTATATGGTTTTCACTCGCCTTTTTGTTGGCTTCGGGCAAATATTCATTTTCGGTCGATTTACATCTCGATACCGGCAGATCGCGATCGGCCCAAATCCCAGGACATGGCGGTTCGGGAACGCATGTGACCGGAGATGGCTTCTCCTAAATGGCGGTCGATTTTAGGGGACCAAGGTACGAGTTGGAAACCCATCCCATCGTCAAGGACGGCGAAACGGCCGGAGGCCAGATTAATGCGGCGCGTGTACACACCTGCAATCTCCTCGCCTTCAGAGGCAATGTGCACACCACGCGCGCCCGACTTGATCAGTGCCTCGGCCACCTCTTTCAATTCGCGCTGTTTCAGGGTGTGCAAGAGGTTTGGCGCCAACGCGACATCGGCGCCGTTCTGACTTGCCAGGCCCATGTCCACAAGGTGACCTCTCCGCCTTTCCATAGCCTCTTTAACCTCGGCGCCAAAACCTAAGGATGCGATGCCGTCCTGATCCGCTCTGACCAATTGCCGATCAAGCCACGTCGCGCCTTCAGCGGCAATTTGTGATTTCAAATCGAGATCGCTTTCGACACGGACCATCGTGCGTGTGGTCTCATCACCCGGGAGGAAATGGACGCTTATAATCGAGCCCATTCCGGAATCGCCCGAAGCTTCCAAACTGGGGAGCGCGAAATGCTGCGTCCGACCGTCGATGCCGTCCACCACGATATAGGCTGTACCCTTCAGCTCATCGTCGAGCCCTCGGGCGAGCAGGCGGCCAATAACGGTGCCAGACCTGCCTTCCGCGCCGACAACAAAGGTCTGCGCGGCACGGTCCAGTTCGGAATCAGTCAATCCACGATGGATGCGCTTGATGATGTCGCCGCGATCTCCGAGTTCGCGCAGCACATGCTCTGCGCGCTCCGAGATAATCCATTGTCCGGGGGCGAATTGATCAGCCAGACCCAAGGCTTCGAGCTTTCGCAGTCGACCAGCCTTTAGGACCTGCAAGTCATCACCTTGACTGCCGCCTGCCGGTGCGAGATCGACGAAGCCATCCTGCTTGCTGTCCAGTAGCAACTGCCGATCAAGCTGGGTAAACCGTTCAGCGTCAATCTGGCGATGGAGCGCTTGCCGGATGTCGGTGTCGGTGCGTGGTCCCAACTCATCAGTGATCAGTCCCTGGGCGCGGGCGCGCATCCCGTCCTTGATATATTCGCGGCTGATGACCAGGTCTTCACCGGTATCGGTGACGCCGCGGACAATGACGTGCACATGGGGGTGCTCGGTGTTCCAATGGCTGACCGCGACCCAGTCGAGCGAGGTGCCGAGATCCACTTCGGCCTGGCTCATCAGGTCGTGCGTGAAGACTGTCAGGTCCGCCATTTGGACGGCATCTTCCGGCGAGACAATGAAGCGAAAATGATGCCGGTCATCAGCGCAACGATCGGCGAAATCCGCGCCATCGACGACCTCGCGATCACGCCCGAAGAGCACCGCCTTGTCGCCGTCACGGGTGACGCCCTCCCGGCGCAGATAACGCAGATGAGCCTTCAAGGGGGTAGTGCGACCGCGATGCCGAACGACCCGTGCCTTGACCACTGCAAGGCGGGTGCGGTTGGTCAACAAGCGATTGGCGGCAAGGCTGGCTTGCCGACCTCGGCCAATGCGAGAACGCCCGCTGGTGATGCGCCCTTTCCGGACGGTGGCGCCGGCCTTTTGTGCGGCGGCAAGCGCCTGATGTATGAAGGGCCGGATGCGTTGTGCGCTCTTTGAGCGAATACGGCCTGGCCGGACCTGAAAGTCATCATCGTGACGCATAAATCCCAACCCCCTCTCGAATTTGCACGAAAAAACAAACAGTTAATGTCCACGGGCCTCACGAAGACCTCTGCGCACCTCTCATGACGGCGCATGAAGCCATTGAAATAAAAGCCATTCTCTTCAAAACTCCGCCCCAGCCCCCCTCTCTCTTTTATCCTGCCTCTCCCTTTCAATAGCTGGATCGCCCGATTTCGATATAGACGAGGCTTATTGTGGTGCGTTCGAAGACGGCGGAACCAGGTCCACAAACGGAGTCGCGGTGCTGAATATCCGTGGTTCTGCCTCCTGTCTGGCATCAGCTTCGGCCGTAAACAGTGCCGCCTCCGTCCAGAGCGCAGAGGCTTTTGCCACAGTCATAGGCGTGAATGCGTATGACTTGCCGCCCAACTTTTTCGCAATGAGAGCGATATAGGCCTTGGTTTCAGAGGGTAGCGTCTGGCGCTTATCGCGAAAGGACTCGTATCGCCCGGGACCCGCATTGTAGGCGGCGAACATGCCGTTCCAACCGTATCGATCGTAGAGATACCGGAGATAATATGTGCCGGCGATGATGTTGTCGTGCGGATCAAATGGGTCCTGTCCCAGGTCCAATTGACGCGTAAGGTGCGACCATGTGCCTGGCATGAGCTGCATCAGTCCCATCGCGCCCTTTGGCGAAATGGCCCGTAGTTTCCCGCGCGATTCCACGCTGATAACCGCCCAGATAACAGACTCCGGGACTTCCGTTTTTTGCGAGGCTTCGGTCACAAATGGGGACACGTCACTGTCGGCGGGCGGCGAGAATGCGGCGGGTGTCAGTGCCGTGAGAATGAGCAGGCCCGGGATCATGCGTTGGCCTCATCCGTGCGTGGTGTGCGATGGTTCTCCCGTTTCCAGATGAGCACCCACTCCTTTTTATCCGCGTCACGCTGGAACAGATTGGCGCGAATAGGTGCGGGCAGGGTGGGGTCGTCCAGCGACAAACTGACATATTCCCCGGCGCGGTCTCCGGTTTTCTTCCAGGCTACGCCCACCTCCGGACCATCGGCATCCTTAAGGTGAATGGTGTAGTGCGGCTGGCCCTGAACATCAGCCTGATTTGTCGGCACCAGGACGATATGGCGGTCGAAGGTCAGCGTCCGGATTGTACCCGTGAAAATGCCGCGTAGGCGTGTAAACTGTCCGATTTGAGGCATGGCGAATATATCCAGTTTGATGGTGTAAGGGGAATGCGCTGGAAGGTTTCAGGGCTGTGATGCGTGGAAAGTGAGCAGGGGAATGGCGCGGCCTCGGATAAGCCTGACGGACGTCGGTCCGAAATAGCGGCCGTCGAAGCTATCAGGGACGGTGGCGTTCATTAGGAAAATCTCCCGCCTGGTCAGGTGGTGGCACCCGCTCCACACAGGCATTGGCCGCCGCATCCTATCGACGGGTTTCGCGTCGCCAGCCGGCTTGCCGTTGACGCTGGTCTGCGCGGCGGAGCGGCAAACGGTCATGCCCGCGACAGCACCCACAGGCTTGATCAAGAGGACGTCGGTCGGCAGATAGTTCCGTTCGGACGCGAGGTCGCGAATGTCCGGTGGCAAAGCGGATACGGCCAGATCGCCGACCTGAACGGGGGCCTTTGGCAGGACGGCATAGAGCCCGACGGGCACACTGGCGGATGCATTCCAAAGGAGTAGTTTAGGCGCTGAAACGAACGCTGAAATGCCCATCACTGCGACTGCGGCGATGGCGATGCCAAGCGGGCGCCTTGACCTATGGATGCGTAAATTCGGTCGTCTCATGCCAATGGCCCTTTGCTCGGACGGTCCACGCGACGGGTTGTTGGGAGAATGCGGCCGTGGCCTTTATCGGCGGTCGATTTGCGGCACCCCTTGGCGGCCCACTTCGTCAGATCGTCCATGGTATAGACAACCCGACCGCCCAGCTTGAGGAAGGTTGGACCCGTGCCGAACACGCGATGCTTTTCGAGCGTGCGGTCGGATAGGCCCAGAAATCGCGCGGCCTCAGGCGTTCTGAGGTAGCGTTGCGGCGCGATGCGGCGGCGCCACAACGGGTAGGCCACAAGCCCCAAAGCTAACCAGATGAACGCATTAGCGGCAACGAAAAGCCAGATTTGCGACAAGGAAGTGGTCATTGTACCTCCGTTCGACCGCCTCGATTTGGCGGTGTGATGGAAGTACATCTGTAAATTGAACCGCCCGCCACCAGCGGCAACCCCGAATGGAATCTATGCCATTGATTGGCAACGGTTTTGTCTGTGACTGGGGTAAAACTGGACCGGGTTCACCTGTTCGGGTGATACGGGTCAAAGCCGTAATACTCTTCGCGATCGCACGAAAAAGCCCCCGGTCGGCGTGACCGGGGGCTGCGGGCGTTACGACCGGCTGCGTGACCAGACGAGGGTATAGTCGCCGGGCGCATCCTGAAACAGGTTGGCGAACAGCGGCTGGCTGAACGACGGATCGTCGATTTTCAGCGACAGGTAGGCCTTCTGGTCACGCGAGGTCTTTGACCAGGCGGCGCCGATTTCGGCGCGACCGACGAAGATGCGGTGGGTTGGGGCGTCTTCGTTCGACGTGCCCTCTTCGCGAACGATGCGGACGTTCTGGAGCTGTACGGTGAGGGTGAAGATTTCGCCGAGGATTTCGCCGTTGGTGGATTGGAACTTACCGATGACAGACATGTTGGTCTCCTTGATAGTGGGGTTCCGAAGCCGCCCTGTGCGGCCTCGATGGCGCCAAGGGCCAGGAGACGTGGCCTGCGTCATGGTTGATGACGGTCTTTTTTGACTCGCGAGGAACTGACGGAAAGCAAAAAAAGGCGCGCCCTCTTGGCGCGTCCCTCTAAATCCGTCAGGGGGAAAAAAGCTGTCAGCGGCCATTGACGCAATCGGACACAACTCATGGAAATGTGCGTCCGTCGATGGCTGTTCAGGGTTGCTCCGCGATCGCCAGTGTCATAGGAGACCCACATGGCTGGAAGCGGGAAGTTCCAATCCACCAACGGTGATATCCCGGTATCGAAATCTTCACCCTCGCGGTACAGCTCCAGAATGTCCCTATCGTTCGTGAAGACGCTCCGTCGAACGAAGTCGCCCCGGCCCACTGTATCCTTGTCGGCCGTGCCGACCTCCGCCCTGCGTGGTCCATGACCTCGCACGACCAGAAATCCCGCCTGTCGCTGAAAATCGACGATCCGTCGTTCAGCCAGCCGCTGTTCGCCAACCTGTTTCAGGATGCGCCCGGCGACTATACCCTTGTCTGGTCATGTGCCGGTTGGAGCGACCACAGTCTCCGGCACGCCCCGGTGGCGACGATCGTTGCGGTCAATGCCGCGAGGGCGAGTCGCCACAGGCTCTGCGGAACGAAGGGCCAAAGGATCGCTTCGACGAGGCCGAAGGCCGATAGGGCGGTGGGCGCAACAATCAGGACGGCTAGCGCCAGTTGCAGACCCAAGGGTCGGACATGCAAAATTGCCAGCCGTAATCCTGCAGAGGCTGCCGCGAAGGTCAGGGCCACGGCGACGAATGCGCCGGGCCATCCGCCGCCGCTCGCGAGGGCGATTTTCCCTGCCAGGGCTGCGCACCACAGGGCAAACAGGTTTTCGCAAAAGAAAATGAGCAGGTTGGCGGCCGCGAACACACCCACCGCAATGAGGGCAAGGACAAAGACGAGCATGAGCCATCGCGGCTCGCGCCGCGCCTCCGATAACGAAATGAGAGATGAGGGAAAGGGCGGCTTAGGCGCCGCCTCTCAACACCGGGATTCCGATGGCGCGCGCCTTGTCGGCGAGATTGTCCTGCACGCCTGATCCAGGGAAGACCACCACGCCCGTCGGCATCATGTCGAGGAGCGTGTCGTTACGTTTGAAGGGCGCTGCGCGCCTATGGCGTTGCCAGTCGGGTTTAAAAGTGACCTCGGTAACCCGGCGCGCTGCCGCCCATTTCGAGGCGATCAGATCGGCTCCGGTCGGAGAGGCCGTATTGAGCAACACCAGGTCCGCATGCTTGGCCAGGAGCTTGTCGAGCACGGTCCAGATCGCGCTCACGTCCTGGAAGTCGGTCCCACCGGTGAAGGCGACGAGGGTGCCCGTGGGAGCCAGGAGTTTCAGCCGGCTCGCCTGGCGGGCGGCGATATAGTCGCGGCTATCGAGCAGGGCAGCCGTCATGTGGCGATGGCTGGTGAGAGATCCGGCTTTTGGGCGCCAGACATCGTGGGTCATCCGTACAAAGTGATCCGCCGCCAGGTCGCGCAGGGTTTCGAGTGCCTCGTACCGGGCAGTCAGGGCGCGACCGCGCGTGATCAGGCGTTCCAGTTCGACCGCTTTCACCTCGGAGCCGTCCTGATGATGCTGTGCCGACTGTTGTGCCACCGTGTTATCGTCGAGCTGATGGTCGAGCCGATCAGTGGCGCGATGGAACAGGTTGACCAGACCCCACAGCAATCCGTCGCGATCCGCTTCGAGCGGACTGTTCGACAAACAGACATCGAGCGCATCGAACATATCGGTAATTGCGCCCTGCATATGATCTTCGTCGGGAAGGTCGCGCGTGTCGGGCTCGTCCTCGGTAAAGAAAGCGCCGTGTAGCCGCATGTGCTGCATCGCGGTTTCGGTCTGCGAGACCTCGCCGTCAAAGTCGTTCGTATCGTGTGGTGACATGTCCTTGTCCTCCGATGTCGACCCGCGCCATCCGCGGGCCTTACGGCGACTGGCCCGCCACGGGCTCAGGCTCGGCGCACCCCTTCAGGGGCTTGACCGGCCCGGACGGTTATTTTGCCTCGCGATGCAAAGCGCGGCCTCCTTGCCGCGCGGCGGAAAATAGCCGGACGGGACCGGTTGCGCCGGGACGGAGGCCGTGGCGCCGTCGCCCTCTCAAAGGCCCGATGGTGCCGACGGGATCGATGGCAAGGCCGAACACGCGATACGCCACGACCTTGACGGCGAGCACCCAACCGTTTGCCCACATGTGGCTACGCCGCCAACTGGTCGAGCAAAGCCGCGCGGTAGGCTTCCCGCCCGAAGGTCATCAGGTCGCGATTGTGATCTTCGGCGCACGGTTTCAGTATGGATACCGACAGACCGGCGAAACGACTACGCTTTGTGAGGGTGTGAGCCGCCCGCCATCCAGCCTCATCGTTGTCCAAGGCAATGAGCAAACGGCGGGCGATCACTGGCGGCGTATAAGCTGCCAGGTTGCCGGCGGTAAGCGCCGCATGAACCGTCAGATCCGGGCATGCGGTGCGCACCGACAAGGCGTTTTCGATACCCTCCGCAGCAACAATCAGGGGAGATAGGGGACCGAACCGCACAGCATGACCCTGTACGCGTCCCAATGACCGTTTGGCCTCGTCAAGCGGTGCCTTGCCGAGATTTCCGCCCGCGAACCCGGCAGGGTCCAGATAGATGCGATGAACCGCAGTCAGTTCATCGTCATCACTGGTAACCGGCGCAATCAGCGCTGGCCAGGCGTTTAGGCCGTCCATGCACTGAGGTTTGCAGTAGCAGACGGGATGAAAGCGAAGACCTGCCGCGATAGAGGGATCAATGGCTCGGTTGACCAGGTAGGCTTCACCGAGCGTGTGCGCGATCGCCGTACATTCGCAGAAGAGCCGCTGTGCCTGCCGTGAGGTGTTTGAGTGGTGTGGCCGATCTGCGCGAAATCGCGATGCCCGGACCGGAGGACTATTGCCGACGAAGGCTTCGGCCTCTGCCAGGACGTCGGCAAATGATCCAGAGGCGCTCCTTGTACGGATTATGTCGAGCAGGTCGCCATATTCGCCCGTTGCGGCATCGGTCCAACGCCCAGCCCTGTGACCTGCCTCATCGCCAACAAGGCGAACGAACATGGACCGGCCTGGCGTATTGCGGACATCGCCGACGACCCAGAAATTGCCCTGCCGGCAACCGCTCGGCAGGTAGTGGCGGCAGACTGAAAGCGCCCTCGATGCCAGCCGCTCAGCGACTTCCGACGCCGTCATCACGCGCCTTGGTCGAACCGCCCGTCGGGATCGACCTCCTTCAAAAAGTCCTGCAGCAGGTCGTTCGTTGACTTACCCAGGATGCGATCTGCGGTAATCAGAACGGCCATACCGCCAAACCCGTCCAGGCGCATTTTCGAACACATGAAGCTTGTCTCGACCGTTATATAGTTCAGGTGCGTCGATCGCTTGATGATGTCCTGCAGCAGACCCTCATAGGAGGTCGTCGAGAGGTCTGGACAAATGACCTCGCCACCGTTCCCCGCATGTGCCATCGCCTCCGTAAGGAGCCGATGGGCATTGGTCTCAAAACCGTCGTCGATATTCAGTACCTGTTCGACCTCGTCCCGTTCGAATTCCGGCATGTCATTGACGCCGGTCCAAGTATGGAAGGAGATTGTCTCAGCATCATCGTCTATGTCGTGCTCGAACATGCCGGTCAGCAGGAGGCGTTCGCACATGGTCATGTCGGCCATCGGTATCGCGGGCCAGATGACACTCGGATTGTAATAGTCTGCCATAGGGGTCTCCAGAAAGAGAGAAGCCCGACATCCCAGCCGGGCTTGATTAAGGAAAATGTGGATTGCGAGGTCTATTGAGCGAACGAATCGAAGGTCTTGTGCAGGGGCTGCGCCCGCCCCATCCACGGCTCCGGTTGGAGACATTTCGCCCAGTCGGCGAACGAGGGAATGCGACCCAGGTCTTCGATGACGTGCTGCTCCCCGATCAGACGAACGGGTACGATCCGTCCCGTGGACAAGGTCAGGGTGGCACCGAAAAATCGTTCCAGCATGAAGATACCTTCGGCGTGATGGCGCAGCATGCGATGGCGAAAGTCGCCAACCAGCATTTTCGATTCATCGAACCATTGATGCAGCGGCAGGAATTCCTCCGGTTGTCCGCCCCATTTGCGCACGGATGACAAGGCATGGTGATAACAGTGTCCCATGGCGCTCTCAGACCGTGCTTTGATAATGATTGGCATCGACGAAGCGCAAAGCGATGTCGAGGTCGACGGTACGGGCAGTGATATCGAAGGTGAATTCTCCGTAAGAGCCTTCACTATCCTGCCAGCCGCAATAATGCTGTGACAGGAGGTCGTACAACAGCTCTTCCACGGCATCGTCAACCGAAATAGGTTCAGATGAGGGTGCCTCAGTGAGGCTAGATTGCCGTATAAAGGCCAGGTCTTGGATGAGCGGGGTCGTCTCATTCCCATCCACGTCATATTTGATGGATTCGATTTGTCCTTCGTCGCCATACCCATTGAACTCGACGGTGACGGTTGTAATTCCGGCCGTGGCTAAAGCGTCGAAGAGGGCTTTACGATTGGCGGTGTTAAGTGCGGTGCACAGCGCCTTGGCGGCTTCCACGTCCAATATCCGGTCATGTGTCATAATGATCTCCAGAAAAAGAGAGCCCGACGCGATGGCCGGGCTCCAAGGTTAAGATTGATTATTCGGCTGCCTCAGCGAAACCGTCGGCTTGGTCTGCCAGCGCGTCCTCCCGCGTGGCGTCCTCGCTGGGGATCGCAGCCGCGGTTGGCTCGTTGTCATTGGGCGGGACAGGCGCCGCCTTGCGTTGCGGTCCGCGCAAGGGCTCAGGCAGCCAACCCGAGGTCTTGAGCAGGGCTTCGGCTTCCGCAGCCATATCGGGTTTTTTCAGGTGATCGATGCGACCTGCCGCGTCGGCGCCACAGCCTTGTTCGACAGCCAGCAAGATGCGCGGTTTCGGCACGCGGCCCAGATAGTTGTCGATCGAAGGCGCCCAGCCGGATGCGACGAGGTCGAGCCCGACGGTTTCTGCAATCCGGTTAGAGTCGGCCAGGCGGTGCTGGACACTGATCGCGGACGTTCCATTGTAACCCGGCTTGGCGGCGGCTTCGTAAAGGGCATTGATGCCGCTGGACACCAGGTGGGCCAGAAGCTCAGCGCGCAAGTCATCCGACAGGACAACCAGGTAGTCCCAGAGTTCGGCATCGTCCTTGGGCAGGAGGCCGCGCCAGGTTGCGGCCCGGTCTGCGATTTCCTGACCGGCCAGGCAGTCCTTCAAGTCTGGCCCGCCGACGAATGACAGGCTGGCGGAGGTCACGCGAACTTCCAGACAGTCGAGCAGCGAGTTCGGGTTGAAAGCGTCGCGGCAAAGCTTATGAAGCAAGGCGGTGAGGGCGACCGCCGGGTTTTGAGCGACAGCATTGCGCAATACAAGGGTTCGGTATGCTGTCAGTTCACGGTGCAGACTGTCCTGGAGCGGCTTGATCGACATGTCTTCGGGTTCGAGCGATTCGGGCGCGACGTTCGATTGCCCGGCGACGCCTTCGTCACCGCCGTCCGGATCGTTTGAGAAGGTATCGTGCAATGCCTGCTCAAATGCGGCAGAATCGATGGAAGCCTCGCCCTCGACCGGATCGTTCGGTTCGGGGCGCCGGTCTTCCGGCCGGACGAAACCCGGGTCGATAACCAGGGTGCCGTCGCGTTCGAGTTCGATGAACACGCCGGCTATGGCCATGTCTTCGGGCTTGTAGACCGGGGCCGGGTTTTCCAACTGCTGAATCAGGGTGTCCAGCTCGTCGGCACGTGCGGCGGTCGTGTCAGACAGCTCTTCGCCAGTCTCTTCCGGTATGGCCATTATGCCGTTATATTCCTCGACGGCTACCTTCAGCCTCCCGCTGTCATCGTCCGACAACATCGGGACTTCGGGGACCAGTTCGTCGAGGTCCAAGGTATGGCCGTAGGGGAAGTCGACCGCTGTCTCGACCCATTTCCAGCCCTGCGCCTTTATCTCCTCGGCGGCAGCAGACAGTTGTTCCGCTACCAGCCGATCAAGAAGGGCCGGATCGCTGAGCCATCCGCCGTTGTCATCGGTGAATAGATCGCGCAGCACGACGCCACCGGCTTCGATATAGGCGTCCATGGTGACGAACCGGACGCGCCGGTCATTGGCGGCGACCGTTGATTCCGTCAGAAGGCGCTTGATCCGGTAAGTGCCGAGATCGCGATTTGTCGTCAGTTGGTTATAGACCGCTTCCTGCCGCTCCGTATCCGGGTTCACCGTGAAGGCCATAACAATTTCCAGAGCGATAGTGCCGGCCTCGTAGGCATTCAGGATAACGGGGGACACGAGCGCAAGTTTCAGCCGCTGTTTGACGACGGTGACGGGCACGAAGAAGCGCGCCGCTATGTCTTCCTCGGACAGGCCCTTATCCGCCAGGATTTTGAAGGCATAAAATTGCTCGATCGGATGCAGATTGAGCCTTTGGACATTTTCCGCCAGGGAGTCTTCCTCGGCGAGGCCACCGGTGCGAATGATGCAGGGAATGGGCGCGTCCTTGGCCAGGCGCTTCTGCTTGACCAGCAGTTCCAGGGCACGGAAACGCCGGCCGCCGGCAGGGACTTCGAACAGACCGGTATCGGCCCCGGCGTCGTCGAGGATCGGGCGGACGGATAGGCTTTGCAGCAAACCGCGCCGGGCGATGTCTTCGGCCAGGTCTTCGATCGACTGGCCATCCTGGATGCGCCGGACATTGGATTGGGACAGACGAAGCAGCGAAAACGAGAGATCGCGGCCACCTGCAAGCGTGATTTTAGACGTCTTGGTCATGATGTGACTCCGAACGGCAACGGAAAGCCTCTCTCTCCGTCTCAACCGTCATCACATCAAGACTCCCCTCTATCTCTCTGGCGGACGCAGCAAAGGCCCGCCCGCGTTAGCGGGCGGGCCTTGTAATTGCGGAAAACAACGAGTCACCGGATAGTCACCGGCCCACACACGTCGGATGCTGTCCGCACTGACCACAGGAGACTAATATGAACACCACGGATTTGATCGAAAAAGTTGCTGCTGATAACGGCCTGACCAAGGCTGCGGCCAAGACCGTTGTCGACGGCGTTTTCAAGGCGATCACCGACGCGGCCGCCGGCGGCGAAGAAATCAATCTGCCGGGTTTCGGCAAGTTCAAGATCCAGGCCCGTGCGGCGCGCGAAGGCCGCAACCCGTCGACGGGCGCCACGATCCAGATCGCCGCGTCGAAGAAGCTGGCCTTCCAGCCCGCGAAGGCCGTCCAGGATCGTCTGAACAAATAAGGCGATGGCGCGGGCTGGAAGGCCGATGTCAACAGACGGCATCGAGCATCTTCTTGGCCCGCGCCTCCATATCCAGCCGGGCGTCCTGATGCGGTTTCGCGCGGGCGACGGCCGTAATGCCCTGGACGAAGTCGAACACCGATGAAGCGGCATGCCCTTCCTCATTCAGGACTGTCTCGATGATTTTCGCGGTTTCCGCCTTGGCGAACCCGCGCTTGCGCAGGAAATCGTGGCGATCTTCGTCCGTCCTGGCGACGATCGTTGACCGGGCCGCCTTGATGCCATTGATGAAGGGCAGGGGCGATGAGTTGGCGAAGTTCTCCAGGGCAGGCGCCGCCTCGTGCGCAAACCGGGTGGCGGCGTATTTCGAGTGGCGGATCGTGATTTCCTGAAAATCTTCCACGCCCCACAAATTACGATTGGCGCAAACGGCGCGCAGATAGAAGCTGGCCATGCCCAGGGTTTTGGCGCCGACCTCCGAGTTCCAGCAATAGAAGCCACGGAAGAACAGGTCAGGCGACCCGTCGGGCAAGGTGCCTGCCTCGATCGGGTTCAGATCGTCGACCAGGAATAGGAAGATATCGCGATCGGATGCATAGAGCGTCGTCGTTTCCTTCGTAATGTCGACAAAGGGATTATAGGTATTGGTCGTCCAATCGAGAACGCCGGGCACCTTCCATCGTGTGTCGCCTATGCCGTCGCCAGCAATACGCTGTACGGCCGACACCAGTTCGTGGTCATAGATGCGTCCGTAATCCGGACCGGTGACGGCGCGCAATTCGATCCGCCCGTCATCGACTTCAAGCGTCTTGATCTGTTCAGCGCGGTGGGAACTCAGGCCATATTGCAGATTGATGGCGGCCAGAGGTGCCGGCAACTGGCGCAAGTACGCAGCCGGTGCGCCGACCAGACCGGCGAGTTGGCCAAAGCTCCAATGCGTGGGTGCGAGCGGCCGGTCTGAGCCCGGCAGGTGCAGGGTCAGGACCTCACTATCCTCACGCCGGGCTTCGACGCGCATTTCCGAACTCGGGACAGTGCGTGTGCGGCTACGATCGGTGCGGCCATGGACGGAGGCGTACAATGCCGACAGCGACAGGTAGCGCTCATCGTCCGGCCGCGAAAACCATTCGGAAGACACGCGGCCGATGCGCTCACCGCGGCCTGGATCGACCTTGTAACCGCTGGATGCGGCAGGGGGAGGGGGAGGAAGGATAACTTGGTTCATCAGAACGCTCCTTGACGGTGCCAAAGACCAACTCTTCGGCTTGTCCGTCGCGGAACCGTCACGGCTCTCTCACTCTCATCTACTCATATGCGTAAAGGCGCTGACCCTTCGGCCGTCCATCACAGGAGGGGCCGGACTGGCGGTGGTCTCTTAAGGGGCGGAGCGTTAAATCGCGGTCGAGCCGGAGCATCAGCGGCAGGGGTCCGGCACGGTGATCATGGAATAACTGTCGCAAAGGGTCGCCGAGGCCGGTGTTAAGCGAGGTCTTCTGATCGCGACGGAAGAAGGCAGGCGCCTCTGTTCGGCGCTGGGATGGCATCAACTGTCCACGGTTGTCTCGGTCATCAGCCATGTCAACATGACACCGTGAACTCTGATCCGAAAAGCGAAATGACTGTCCCCCGCGACGGTTGATGAAATCTTATATCAGATTTTTTTTGGATACCGAGCCGTGCATGAACTCTTTGATCCAGCGAAACAATTGACGATGACTCACGATGCCAACCGGTAACAGAGGGCGCGTACCACAAAAAGTCCCGATTGACTCCCTTTCCAAAAAGAACAAACATAGAACAAATATCGACCTCCGTGTGGTCCGTATTATTCAATTTAGCTCCAGAATGGATCGTTTATGTCATGCCCGCCGCCGATGCTGTCATCTCAGAACTCAAGGCAAGGATCGAGGTCATTTCAGGCAGAACCGTGCGCACGCGCATGGTTCTGCCCTTCGGCATTCCGGAAATTGACCGAAAGCTTCGAAAGGGCGGGTTGGCCTTTGGCGCGCTTCATGAAATTGCCGGTGGCGCCAATGGAGCGGTAGATGGCGCGGCCGCGGCCTCATTTGCGGCGGGTATCGCGGCGCGAACCGGGGGCAACGTCCTTTGGTGCCATTGCCAGCCTGATCTCTTCGCGCCAGCGCTGGCGCAATCGGGGCTCACCGCCGATAAGGTTGTTTTCTTCGAAGCCGCGGATGAGACGGCCATTCTCGATGCCTTTGAGAAGGCGCTTCGTCATGGTGGATTGACCGCGGTTGTCGGGGAAGTCTCCGGCTTGCCCCTCGTCGCGTCCCAGCGTCTGCAGATGGCGGCGGAAAAGAGCGGCACTATGGCATTGGCGATACGCCGCTGGCGGCGCCATGTCGATGCGCGCGATTTCGGAAACTCTACCGCTTCGTTCACGCGGTGGCGCGTGACCCCGGTCAATTCGGGCGCATTACCTGTAAGAGGCGTCGGGCGGTCCCGGTGGTTCATGGAGCAGATGCGGACGCGGGGCGGAGAGGATTTTGAATGTGAAGTAGAGGCGTGTGATGGCAAGGGTTTTATCGCTGTTCCTTCCCTATTGGCCGACGGACCGGCTGAGACGGAAGATGGGCGCTACCGGGCCGTCGGCTGATGTGCCGTTGGTGCTCAAGGGATCCGATGGTCGGCGCCGGGTGATAACGGCCGCTGACGACCTGGCGGTTCACATAGGCGCGCGGGTGGGGATGCCGGTCGCGCAGGCCGAGTCCTTGTTCGCGGATCTGGTGATTATGGATTCCGATCCAGCGGCCGATGCGTTAGCCCTGGAAAAGCTGGCGATCTGGGCATTGCGACACTATTCGCCAATGGTGGCCGCCGATCCGCCGGCGGGGATTGTTCTCGATATCCTGGGCGCGGCGCACTTGTACGGTGGCGAGACAGGACTGGTGGACGACGTCGTCAGACGCTTATCGGAAATGCAGATTACGGCCTATGCCGCTCTGGCCGATACCTGGGGTGCCGCGCACGCCTTGGCTCGTTTCGGTGGTCAGGCCAAACGCATTGTCATACCGGGTGGTGCGGGCGAGGCTCTGGTCCATTTACCCGTCGATGCGCTGCGCCTGCCTGAGGACATGCTCCCGGACATGCGCTTGCTTGGCCTCGATACAATTGGGGAACTGGCCGCGAAACCGCGCGCGCCTCTGGCCAGGAGTTTCGGGCAGAAACTGTTCCGCCGTGTCGATCAGGCTTTAGGGCGTCTGGCTGAGCCTATTGAACCCGTCCAATCGCCCGAGCTGATCTCGATTCAACGCATCTTTGCCGAGCCCATCGGCGCGCCGGAGACGATCGCAAAATATACGCGGCGCCTGGTTGGTCAGATTTGCGATCGCCTGGAAGAAGCAGGCCTCGGGGTCAGGCGTCTCGATCTGCATTTTACCCGTGTCGATAATCGGATCGAGACCATCTTTGTCGCGACGGCCAAGCCAGTGCGAGAACCGAAACGGCTGACGAAACTGCTGTGCGACAAGATTGAAACCGTCGATCCGGGTTGGGGCATAGATAAGATGGTGATGACGGCTGCGTTCGTCGAGCATCTGTCGATGCAACAGGTCATTGCCAGTTATTCCGAGCCGGCTCGCCCGGATGTCGAGGAATTGTGGGACGCATTGGCAAACCGTTACGGCACCGATAGTCTTTACCGCGCCGTGTCTGTCGCAACCGATATTCCAGAGCGTGCCGTCAAGCGCATGCCGCCCACGTCTGACGATGTGGGATCGACACGGAATGCGGCCTTTCGCCGCCCGCAACGGATGATCCGTCCGCCTGAATCGATCATGGCGCTGGCTGTCCTTCCTGATCATCCGCCCCGGGCGTTTACCTGGCGCGGCCAGCGTTACGCTGTGGCGCGGGCCGACGGGCCTGAACGCGTACGCGGTGAGTGGTGGGTCTCGGACAACGAGAAGGGCAAGGTTCGCGACTATTTCGTGCTGGAAGTCGAGAACGGTGAACGCTTTTGGGTGTTCCGCGGTGGTGACGGTCAACACGAGGAGACGGGCTCGCTCAACTGGTTCATGCACGGAAAATTTGACTAATGGCTTACGTGGAACTGCAATGCGCCTCGTATTTCTCTTTCCTCCAGGGGTGCAGCGCGCCGGACGATCTGTTCGCGCGCGCCAAGGCGCTTGGCATGGAGGCCCTCGCGATCGCCGATCGCAATACACTCGCGGGCATAGTCCGTGCTCATGTCGCGGCCGAGGAGCATGGTGTGCGTTTGATCATAGGATGCCGGCTGGATCTGCGTGACGGCACGTCACTGCTCGTCTACCCGATTGATCGTGACGGCTACGGTCGTCTCTGTCGTCTGTTGTCGCTGGGCAAGACCCGGGCGGGAAAAGGGGGCTGCGATTTCGATTGGGAAGATGTCGAGGATTTTCATGAAGGGTTGATGGCGGTCTTTATTCCGGACCAGGCTGATGAGTTGTGCGCGGTTCGCCTGCGTCGTTTCAAGGCATTGTTCGGCGGCCGGGCCTATATGGCGCTTTCCTTACGCCACCGGCAAAACGACCATTTGCGTTTGTATGAGCTGTCGGACCTGGCGGCCAAGCATTGCGTGCCGACGGTGGCCACCAATGACGTCCTCTATCATGTGCATGAGCATTCTCTGTTGCACGACGTCATCACCTGCATCCGGAACCGGTGCACCATCGATACGATGGGCGATCTGCGGCACCTCTACGCCGATCGCTTCCTGAAATCGCCGGAAGAAATGGGACGGCTGTTTTCCGACTACCGGCAGGCGCTCGCGCGGACGGAGGAAATCGCCAATCGCTGCCGGTTCTCTTTAAGTGAACTGGAATACCAGTACCCGGAAGAAAAGCTGATGCCGGGCATGTCGGCGATCGAAGCCCTGAAGCGGCTGACGTGGGCCGGCGCCAAATGGCGATACCCGGAAGGGGTGCCGCAAAAGGTCATCGATTTGCTCAAACACGAGCTGACCCTCATCGAGCAACTGGAATATGCGCCATACTTCCTGACGGTCAACGCCATTGTCCAGTTTGCCCGCTCGAAGGATATCCTGTGCCAGGGCCGCGGCTCCGCGGCAAATTCCTGCGTTTGCTATGTGCTCGGCATCACCTCGGTCGATCCAGACCGGAACGACCTGCTGTTCGAACGCTTCATTTCGGCTGAACGCAAAGAACCGCCTGATATCGATGTCGATTTCGAGCACCAGCGCCGGGAAGAAGTGATGCAATGGGTGTTTAACACCTATGGCCGAAACCGTTCGGCATTGACCGCCGTCGTCAGCCGGTTCCGTACACGCGGCGCCATGCGCGATACCTTGAAGGTTCTGGGCTTTCCTGAAGATACGATCAAGGTTCTGGCCAAGAATATCCGCTACTGGCACACGGAAGGCTGCACGGAAGAGATGGCGGCCGAGCTGAACATCAATACTAAGGACCGCCGCATTAAGCTGGCATTCGAAATCCACCTGATGTTGCTCGACATTCCGCGCCAGCTCAGTCAGCACCCGGGCGGGTTTGTCCTGACGGAAAACCGGCTCGATGAGATGGTGCCGATCGAGCCGGCACGGATGAAGGACCGGCAGGTTATCGAGTGGGATAAGGACGATATCGACGCGCTGAAATTCATGAAGGTCGATTGCCTGGCTCTGGGTATGATGTCCTGCATGAAGCGGTGTTTCGACATGCTGGCGGAGACCAAGGGCATCCACATGGATATGTCCTGCATTCCACCGGAAGACCCCAAGACCTATGCCATGATCCGTCGCGCCGACACTGTCGGCACCTTCCAGATCGAGAGCCGGGCACAGATGTCCATGCTTCCGCGCACGAAGCCGCGGACCTTCTACGATCTGGTGATTCAGGTTGCCATCGTCCGGCCCGGACCGATCCAGGGTGATATGGTCCATCCCTATCTGCGCCGGCTGGAGGGGCTGGAAAAGCCCGATTATCCCAGCCCGGAACTGGAAGGTATTCTGGGCAAGACCCTGGGCGTTCCGCTGTTCCAGGAGCAGGCGATGAAGGTCGTCATCACCTGCGCCGGTTTCTCGCCCGGTCAGGCGGACCTTGTCCGTCGCGCCCAGGCAACGTTCAAAAAGACAGGCGGTATTGGCGCCATCAGCCAGGACATCATCAATGGCATGCTGAAGAACGGTTACACCGAAGCCTTCGCCCTGTCCCTGGTCAAGCAGCTTGAGGGCTTCGGCTCTTACGGCTTTCCGGAGAGTCATGCGTTCAGCTTCGCTATCATCGCCGAAGCCTCTGCCTGGATGAAATGCCATCATCCGGACGTCTTCCTGGCCTCCATCCTGAACAGCCAGCCCATGGGATTCTATGCACCCGCCCAGCTGATCCGCGACGCCAAGGTCCACGGCGTCGACATCCGCTGGTTCTGCGTCAATAACAGCCGGTGGGACTGCACCCTGGAGCCGACCAACCGGCCAGGCAAGTTCGCTGTGCGATTGGGCTATCGTCTGATAAAGAACATTCGCAGCGAGGACGTTGCCAGCCTGATTTTCCATCGTGGTGACACGCCGTACAAATCCATTCCTGATCTGTGGCGCCGGGCCAAGACGCCCGAGCCTACCTTGCGTAAGCTGGCCAAGGCTAATGCCTACGAGGAGTCGTTTAGTATCATATGCCGGGACGCGACCCTGGCCATCAAATCGCTAGGCAATGATGTCCTGCCCCTGTTTGACTGCGTCCTGGATGAAAAAGGCCGCAGCGCGTCCGAATACAACCAGCCGGTCATCGAACTCAAAAACATGACTGACGGCCAGAAAGTCATCGAGGACTATAATAGTGTGGGCTTTAGCCAGACCGTTCATCCCGTTCACTTCCTCCGGCCCGACCTGAAGGAAAGGGGCTATATCACCTGTCAGGAGGCCATGACTTCAAAGGACAAGCGTTATGTCTCTGTTGCCGGCATGGTCAATGTCCGTCAGCGGCCGGGGTCTGCCAACGGTGTGATCTTCATGACCATCGAGGACGAAAGCGGCGACGCCAATGTCGTCGTCTGGGAGAAGGTGGGGAAGCAGTACAAGCAGGCCGTCTTTGGCGCCAGTCTGGTTCTGATCACAGGCTATATTCAGAAGGAAGGGGAGGTGGTCCACCTCATTGCCCGAACGGCGGTCGATCTGTCTCATATGCTGGCGACCATTGGTGAACGGAATGCCGCCCTGCAGTTGCCGCACCAGCCCGGGGATGAATTCCGAAACGGCGGACCTGGGGTCGATCCGAGAGTGGCGCGAAATAACATGGCGCAAATTCAGCATCGCAGCCGGGATTTTAAGTGAGATGTTCGTCCGCAGTTGGCCCAGGCTGTGTGAAAACGTGCGCGAATTGTGCTAGAATGCCTCAACTGAATCGAGGGATTAGATGGCCAGGTTCGTTGAAGGTGTTGATCGCAACCAGTGCACTTTGTTTCCGCCTGCGCTAGACGATTATGTTAGCGAGGACAATCCTGTTCGCGCCGTCGACGTGTTCGTCGACGGGCTCAATCTCAAGGCGCTGGGCTTCTTTGGCGTCTCTCCTCATGAGACAGGGCGCCCCGGCTATCATCCAGCGACGATGCTGAAGCTCTATATTTTCGGATATCTCAATCGCATCCCTTCGAGCCGCCGTTTAGAGCGCGAGTGCCGGCGCAATCTCGAACTGATCTGGCTGACGGGGAAGCTCGCGCCTGACTTCAAGACAATTGCAGATTTCCGTAAAGACCACGGCGAGCCGCTTCGCCAGACCTGTCGTGCATTCGTCGCAATCTGCAGCAAGCTCGAATTGCTTAGCAAGGCCAGCATCGCCATCGACGGCTCGAAGTTTAAAGCTGTGAATGCACGAGACAAAAATTTCACCGTAGCCAAAATGAGACGGCGCCTTGAGCGGATTGATGAAAGCATCGCGCGCTACATGTCACAACTTGAGACGGCCGATCGCCAGGCAGCGCAGGGGAGCGATGCGCCAGCAGCTAAAGTTACTCGGCTCCAGGACAAAATCGGTAAATTGAAGGAAGAGATCGACCGCCTAAACGCAATCAATGTCCAGCTTCAAGCGAGCGAAAGCAAACAGGTCTCGCTTTCCGATCCAGATGCGCGTTCGATGGCGACGAGCGGAAAAGATACTGGAATTGTTGGCTATAATGTCCAAGCGGCCGTCGACACGACGCACCATATAATTGTTGCGCACGAGGTGACCAACGTTGGAACGGATCGCGGCGCGCTGGCCGAAATGGCCGAAATGGCTCGCATTGAGATCAATGCGACTATGCTCGATGTCGTTGCTGATCGAGGCTACTTCAACAGCGAGCAGCTTCTCGCCTGTGAGCAGTCTGGAATAACGGTCACGCTGCCGAAGCCGCAGACATCGAACGCGAAAGCTGAGGGACGGTTCAGCAAGCTAGATTTCGTCTACGTCGACGCCGATGATGTTTATCGTTGTCCTGCGGGCCAAGTGTTGCCACGCCGAATGACAACGGTAGAAGAAGGAAAAAGGCTTCACCGCTATTGGACAAACGCATGCGGCACCTGTCCAATGAAGGCGCAATGCACGCCAAGCCACGAACGGCGGGTGACGCGTTGGGAACACGAGGCGGTGCTTGAAAAAGTTCAGGCTCGGCTCGACAATAATCCTGATGCAATGCGTGTCCGCCGCTCGACCGTCGAACACCCATTCGGCACGATTAAATGCTGGATGGGGGCAACGCACTTTTTGTGCACGACGAAGCCTAAGGTCTCAGCCGAAATGGCGCTGAACGTCCTCGCCTACAATCTAAAACGTGTGATGGCGATTCTTGGAGTCCGCCGCCTTACCGATGCTCTAAGGGCATAAAGGGGGAAAAAGGCTTAAAGCCGCGGTCAACTAGCGATTTAACGGCACGTCTGATGCCCGCTCACCCAGCGTAAAACAGATCCAGGCGTTAGAAAGAGAAAACCAGCAATCGGCACGTCTTCAGTACGATTTTTGCGGAGTTCTCACACAGCCTGGGCCCAAAGGAGACGAAGGATCAGAAAATAATGGAGCTAAAGCGGTCGTACTTGTCTCCGCAAAACCTCGTCAAAGACGTCAAATTACGAGATAATCTACAGACACAGCTGCGAGAGGGAAGAAGGTTTAGAAACTCATGCGGCTTCTAAATTTCGCAATTGTCTCAAAAAAAGACCGTTTTTAGAGGCTCTATGACCGCTGATTCTGGTGAGAACCGCCGCAATCGGTGAGATCGGGCAGATTAAGACAGAAGTGAGCCTCAAGATTTACTCGGGTCGGCAGACCACCAATGGAAACGCCCTTGCGTGGGGTATGCCATCACTAAAAGCGTAAATATCCAAATCTATCTAGTGGTGCGACGGCCCTGCCCAATAGCCTCGGCATGGAAACTGCTGACGATTTTCCTTGAAATTCTCTCAAATGCTGTAAGGTGTAAAAATAACAATCAGGGGGCGAAATGTTTCGGTCGACGTGGCTTTCATTGACGAACGACAGCGTGCTGGTGTCGAACGATCTAGGTGAATACGCGATCCTGCCCTCACAGGTGACCGAGGCCCTCACGGCTGGCCGCCTGTCATCTGACCATCCCCGATATCGGGATCTCCTCGCCAAGGGTTTTGTCAATCGACCAGAGAGGGGTGGCCAGGGCTTAGAGCGGTCGGTCGCCCACACGCGCAAAGCCTCGGCCTGGCAAGGTCCGTCCCTCCACATCTTCGTCGTAACCCTGCGCTGTGATCATGCCTGCGCCTATTGCCAGGTGTCGCGTGCATCTCTCGCGGCCACCGGTAAGGATATGTCGATTGAACATGCCAACCTGGCCGTCGAACGCGTATTTGAAAGCCCTTCACAGAGCCTTACAATCGAATTCCAGGGCGGTGAGCCTGCCCTTCGGTTTGACCTGATCCGGCATATTATTGAGACCGTTGAGACGCGTAACCGCACTGAGGGGCGGTCAATCAACTTCTCCATGGTCTCGACCCTGCACCAGTTGGGTGAAGCAGAGCTGGAGTTCTGCCGGGATCACAGCATTCATATATCGACCTCGATAGATGGTCCTCCTGCCGTTCATAACGCCCAGCGGCATAACCCCTCTAAGGACGCCTGGGAGCGAACCACTCGCCAGCTTGATTACGCGCGATCTATCGTCGGGCATCAGGGCGTGGTTGCTATGCCCACGATCACGCGTACGGCCTTGGCGATGCCAAAGGAGATTGTCGACACATATGTCGACCTAGGTTTCGCATCGATTTTCCTTCGCCCGATCAGCCCTTACGGTTTTGCCCTTAAGACACGTAAGGCCATTGGCTACGATATGGAGGCCTATATCGCTTTCTATGCGGAGGCTTTGGATTATATATTAGCCCTCAATGCTGCCGGTGTTGAAATCGTGGAAAGCTATAGCGCTATCCTGCTGCGGCATATCTTTACACCGTTTGGATCGAACTATGTCGATCTGCGCTCGCCCGCCGGCGCGGGTCTTGGCGTACTGGTTTACAACTATGATGGCCAGGTCTATCCGGCGGATGAAGCCCGAATGGCTGCCGAAACTGGCGACGCGCGGTTTGCGCTCGGCACGGTCAACGACACGCTCGATCAACTGCTTGGCTCCGGCACCATGCGTTGGCTTGCGACCGGCGCCGTTGCCGAAACGCTGCCGGGTTGCTCTGATTGTGCCTTTGTGCCCTTTTGCGGCGCTGACCCGGTCTACCATGCCACGGCTCAAGGTGACCCGATAGGCAATCGGGCGACGAGCGAGTTCTGTCAGAAGCATACGGGTTTGTTCAAAATCCTTTTCGAACACATTGGCAGAGCCGATCCGGATACGCTGCGCACCTTTCAGGCCTGGGCATTTCAACGGCCGAGGCAGGATATCCATCTGACGGGTTTTGCGGAAGCATGACCCTCGGACTGGCCAACAGCACGCATGCGAAGGTTGACGGTGTCGACGACATCCGGATTCTGAAGCTTTTATCCGTGGAAGAAGCGGCGATCACCTACCTTCATCCCTATTGGACGCTCACTCAATGCGAAGGCGGCTGGGTTGGAACGCAGAGCGAAGGCGGGATCGCAATTTCAGATGTTCGCGATCCAGCGGTATTGGCGCCAGGTAATGTTATTCGTCTTCGCTCCGGCGCCTCGGTCGTCACCGTTCTATGGCGCCGGGGCGCGCGGACGAATACCCTGTTCGCCACGGAACGTTGCAACAGCCTCTGCCTGATGTGTTCCCAACCGCCCCGTGTTGTAGACGATGACTGGCGCGTGGCGGAGATGCTCGACATCATTCCACTGGTCGACAAGGCCGAAGCCCATCTTGGAATTACCGGTGGCGAGCCAACACTGCTTGGGGACGGGCTGACAAAAGTCCTTGATGCGTGCCGGCGGGAGCTGCCGGAGACCAAACTCCACGTCCTGACCAATGGCCGAAACTTTCGCATGCCGAATGATGCGGCCAACTGGATCGCCGCCGGCGGACAAATGACGACCTGGGCGGTTCCATTGTATGCCGATGTCCCTGATATTCACGATGAGGTGGTGGTGGCGCCGGGCGCGTTTGATGAAACCCTTGACGGCCTATACGAATTGGCGCGCAACGGCGCCCGCGTCGAGTTGCGCGTCGTATTGCATGCGCTGACCGTGCCGCGCCTGCGCCAGCTTTCGGCCTTCATATACCGTCGGCTGCCTTTCGTTGATCATGTCGCCCTGATGGGGCTGGAGCCAATGGGGTTCGCCAAGGGCAATCGTGACCGCCTTTGGATCGATCCAGCGGACTATGTCGACGTGCTATCCGATGCCGTCGCTTTCCTCGCCAATCGCTCCGTGAATGTCTCGCTCTATAACCTGCCGCTTTGCGTCCTTCCGCGGCATCTGTGGCCATTTGCCCGGCAATCGATCTCCGAATGGAAGAACAATTTCCCGCAAACCTGCGGCCCATGCGTCGTCAAGGCGCACTGCGCGGGCTTTTTCGCCTCGGCCGGTCCGGCCTGGCGGAGCCGAAACATTCAAACCATCAGTCTGGGGGACTTTACACATGCAATGGCGTGAAAAACTGGCGCTGCTCCTCGGCGCCGCAAGCCCGTTCGCCCTCGATCCGGCGTCGCCCGCACATGCGCAACCCGACCCCTGGCGGGACCAACCAAAAGCCTCAGAGGCCCACAAGGATCTGCTCGTCTTTGTCGATCCTGCGCAACGCGGCCGACTGATAATGCTCGCCGGCCACCGTTCGCACTCAAGTCACAGCAGCCATAGCAGCCACGTCAGTGGCAGCAGTGGCCATTCCAGCCATTACAGTGGTAGCAGCTACAGTACGCCGGTCTATACCCCACCGGTATCAGTTCCCAAGCCCAAACCAGCCCCCAAGACTTACACGACGCCGCAAAGCCTATACAGCACACCGACCGTTCCGGACGACGAACCGGCTGCCACCAGTGCTGAACCCACAACGACAGAGGCCAAGCGTTTCACTAAGGACGAACTTATCGATATCGTTCAAAAGGTGCAGATCGCGTTGATCGTCCGGGGATTTGATCCCGGGCCCGTCGATGGCGTTTATAGTGCGAAGATGAAATCCGCCCTCGGTGATTTTCAGGCGGCCAACAGCTTGCCGATCACCCACCTGATGGATCTGAAAACCCTTAAGCTCCTCAATGTCGTCCAATAGCCAGCGCCGCCGCTGATCCGTACGAAGAGGAAGATAAGCATGACCCAAGTGGCCGCAAAGCCCAAGCGCGAGCTTAAATTCCCTATTTCGTCTCGCGCTATTTTCCTGGCTTGCGTCCGCACGTATCCAACCGACCCGGGGATGCGTCCTGAAGGCGTTCGTGAGGGCAGTTGTTATTTCTGCGCGTAGTTCAGTGGGCTGAGACCAAAACCCTGCCATAGTGTCTGCCATTACCTTCGTTCGGAATGCAGCAAACGCCTGACGGCCGGCGTCCGACTTTTCCAGCCTGTTTCCTGGCAAGGATTCGGGCGCTCTGTGTGGAAACACCAGGATATGCTTGCCCTGTGCGAGAGCGTATTCGTACTCCATGTCCGTGTAGCTCTTCGACGTCTTCTTCGAGATCGAACCGTAACGCCCACCGAGTATCAGAACGTAGTAGTCGCATTCATCAATTAGCGGCTTAATGAATTCGAACTGCTCGATGCCAGAGGCAGGGAACCACTCCATTCCGGACGGAATATGGTTGAGTTGTTGAATGGCTTGGGCCGCTTGTAGGCGTTCCTCCCGCAGATCCTCATAGGTGGACGAGAGAAATATTTGATATTTTTGGTCCGCCATCGCCCTATCATTTTCGCCTTGTCATCAATCACCGGTCACATACAGCACCAGTATTCCTGCCATCCCGACCGTGCACGAATCGTTCGTCCGTGCAACGATAGATATATCATGGCACGCCGGCAGCGGTAGTCACCGCCGCCCCATCACCCCGACCTCGACGCCCCGCCCAAGCATTGACGCGGGTCGTCGGCAGGGCCGGCACCGGGCTCGTCGGCAAAGATGGAGCCCGAGTGGTATCCATCCTGCGGGCGCGATCCCTAATGGGAAGCGCTGGTCTTGACCCAAAGCGGCCATTGGTTCAGCCTTGCCAGCCGAAGCGATTACTTCAGCGTCCAGGAGTGCAACTGAAAGGCCTATTCTCGAATTGCCAAATTCATAGGCGATTCATGTCATAGTGCTGAAAAATCACTTTCCAGCAGGACAAACCCTGGCTTCTTTACATGCAAAGCGTATACCTTCGCCGAGAATATGCGTGTTCTGCGAAAATGCAGCCAATAGTAAAGAGCATTTCTGGCCTGAGTGGATGCATCCCCTCATTGGTAAAAAAGAGTCGGTTTCATATGAGGGACCATACATCACCTATGCACCTTGGGAGGGGCGGAAAGTAACAAGCGAAAAGCCGAAACCAGGTGACCTACTGACGCTTAAGATCAGGCGAGTATGTGCCCAATGCAATTCAGGCTGGATGAGCCTGCTCGAAAATGCCGCGATGCCGTTCCTGAAGCCTATGGAGTTAGGGCAATCAGTAATCTTGTCTGGAGACGACGCTCAAGTTCTCGCGCGCTGGGTAACAATGAAGTGCATGGTCTTAGAGCACCTTCGCCATGACACATATGTAGCCCCGAAAATTGACAGGGTTCGTCTTCGCGAAAATGGCGCTGTGCCAGACTACTACAAGATCTACATTTCGCACCATCAGTGGCCAGCGAAGACTAGTCGAAGCGTCGCCTGCTATTCGATACCTCTTGCTCGCAGTTGTTGCACAAACGCTGGCACCTGTGCGTCGGCCCAAGCCGGTTCATCAGCGTCTGCAAGCGCGCGGCGGTGAGCGCTTCGGCCCATCCAGTTGCGATAATTCGATTCCGGGTGTTCGGCCTCAAGGGCTTTCATCGCGGCATACGCGTCGGCACCGGGAACCGCCGTCAACATCTCGAAAAGACCGTTGCGAGCATCCTGGGCGTGATCCCGGGCGGTAGGGCTGTAGACGCCGCCGTCGGCACGATCGATATCCTCTGCAACGCGGATATATTGATGCATCAAGATGTACAGTGTCTTCAGGTGCGCGACCGTCTTGAAGGCGTTCACGCGTTTCCCGACGCCTTCACTATGCCGGCCACCAACCAGGCCGACTAGGAACAGCACGGCAAAGTTTGTCGCATCCGCTTCACTTAAACTGGCGAGCTTTTCGGATAAGGCTGTGATCGCATCCACCGGATCGCTGTCCACCCATAGCGCGAACCATCTTGGGCCTTGGTCGGCCGGAAGAGATGAAGCGATCTTCGTCTTCGCCAGCGCAGCCAGATCGGCGGCCGCCGTGTCCCCGCCCAGAACGATCGTCAAGGCGTAGCGTAGCGCTTCAGGGTTCGGCAGATCATGCGTGGCCAGCCAGCCATAGACCACGGGGGCCATGGCCCCATGGAGCCAGGGGGTGTGGTAGACGATGTCGTGCAGGATGTAGTGCATAGGATGTTCGGGGCCGGTGTGCTCGAGCTCCCACAGCAACTCGCGCGTCACCGCGTCACGAACAATATCCGGATGCATGCCATAAAGCGCTTCGAGCCAGCGCGGGAAGCCATTCAGTTCCCATGTTACATAGCGTACGGCCTGCTTAGCGTCATCAGCCGAAAGGCCGCCCGGAAAATCCGCATTGTCTCCGGCCTCGATAGCAAGGCCGGCCATAGCAAAGACCAAGGAATAAGGTGTTGATCCTAGCTTGGCCCCTTCGGAGCCTACCTCCACCTTATAGTTGCGCCAGTGGCCCATCGCGCCATCCCGATACGCTTCGGCAACCGCCTGGCCCAACTCAGGTATCAGGAGCTGCCATTGGGCCCCGGCGTCATGATCAGACCCTTCCCCATCGTGAAGCAGCGTTATCAAGAGATGGTACTGGTCGCCGCTAAACTCGCCCGGTGCGATGGTCGGATAACGCACGCGGTCTGGGTCCGCTTTAAGCGCCTCGACCCATTCGGCCCGATTACGATCGGATCGGCGCTTCCGCTCCTTTGCCTGCCGTTCGAACTTCTTATTGTCGGCATGCATCCGTTCCATTGCCGGCGAAGGTTGCGGATTGAGCCGGGCGTCAAGAAAGGTGCATAAATCAGCCGAGTCCGCCACTGCGGCAATGAGGCATTCCTTCCAGGCAGCGGGCTGTTCTGATCGGAAATATAAATCAAGACAGCGGGTGACCGCCACCATCCTGTCATCCACCAACGTCTTGTCGGTCACCCACCCGAGGCAGCGGTCGAAGTCGCTGGCCGTAAAGCTCCAAAAGTGGTCCATCCAGGCGATATGCCACTCGTCAAAGACTCGCTCACCTTTTTCGGCTTGGTGCCGGCGTCGCTCCTCGATTCCTTGCCAATAGAGATGGTCATTCAACTCGCGCCACCTCGGCACGTTCTCTCCGAGCGACGACCGGTATTCAGGAATGTTATCACTGCTCCAAAAGCGGACCGTAGGCAGCTTCAGCATCACCGAAATCGCGCTGGGAGACATTGCGATCGCCGATCGCGCCCCGACCACAAGATCGACTATGTGAAGGGCCGACCCCATAAGCCAAGCATAATCTTTCGACACGAAGCACTCGCCTCGCTCCAGATGCGGTTCACGATTTAGAAGCTTGTTCAAGCCATCCAGTAGCCGACTAACCGGCTGATCTGAAATAGCGTCAGCCATCAAGGTTAGGCGATCGATGAACTCGTGCAACGCCTGCTCCAAACCCGTTCCCTCGAAACGTTCGTAGGGCTCGAGACGTTCAAGGGCTGACAAAAGCATATCGACGCTAGCCATTGTCGGTCCTGCTTGCTCGATCAGTTCTGCGAGTAACCGCCTATCCAGCGGACCAAGATGGCTCGTGATGGCTTGCCACAGCGTATCCTTCTGTTCATCATTCCCCAGGGTCATCACGGCTCTTGCCGACGCAATACGGGCGTAGCGACCTCTCGATGCGTCGCATGCGATCGGCAGCAGATCCGGAACGCACGTGATCATATCGCCCTTCCAGGCGAACCGGCCGAGGAAAAAGGCGACTTGGTCGTTGGCGCCGTACTTCTTCAGAAGATCACTGGCGTCGTTCGCCAGATCGGCCGCGGCAATCCGTTCAATCGCGGTGTTGTCCATGGGAATGATTACTCCGACTCTTGAGCGATACGGGCCACGATATTCGCGAGCATGGCTTGGCGAACCGGTTGCGGCAATCTTGATGGGTCTCCGCCTTCGGTGGCCAGATCCGGTTCGAGCGTAAGCGCTCGGTCGCGAATGGCGTCATCCAGTAGGATCATCCAGGTCAGCGCCGGGCGCATGCGAGGGATAATGACGGTAACGTCGTAGATCGACCTGAAGAACAAATCTTGGACAGAGTTCAGCGCACTGGGATTTTGAAGCTGGTCGGCCGCCCATTGCGCCGCTAGCAACTCGCGTATTTCCCGGTGACGGAACCGGACACTGCCATAGACGATATCGTCGAAGATGCCGGTCCGCAAAAGAGCGCCTATTTCAGCGTCGCTCCATCCTGACAGCACGGTCGCCGGATCGATGCGATCTGCCGTGAGCACCCCTTCGGGCAGGCGAATGATCGATTTTCCAGTCAGCATGGCGGCTGCGGCAAGATTGCGGACGCCGTCACGCCCCCTTTCCATCGAAATGCGCGGGCCGGTTTTGGCGGTTGCCAAGGGTGCGACCTGCAGGTCAACCAGGCGCGTGAGGACGTCGAAGCGACTGCCGAGGTAGCCGTCGGCGTTCCACTTCTTCGTCAAGGCTTTCAGGTCAAATGGGCGCTCAGCAAGGGGCATCAGATTGCCGTGGTCGATGGCGCTGACGAACGCATTGACGTCGCTAACACCGTACTGGATCGCAAACAGCTTGATTTCGTTCAACGATAGGCCTGCAAGGCGGAAAGCGACCAGGCCATCGTCTCCGCGTCGGGGGGCCTTGTCATCGCTCCCGTCATCTTGAAGGGTGCTATGCGGCAAGTGCTCTTTGATCAGCGTGCGATCAGAAAGGCCTTCCCAAGCATCCTCGCGGCTGGTGATGAAGATATGGGCCCGCTCCAGAGCGCCGTAAATCCGGTCGCCGAAGACCTGGATGGCCCGTTCCAGCGCGCGTGGTGTTTCCAATTGCGCTTCGTCGACAGAATCGAGAAAAAACCAACCTTCCTCGCTGGATGACAGCCACGTTTCGAAGTCGGTTGCAGTTCCGACCTCGAACGCCTCTGCGAAATTGGCATCGATGCGCTCGATCCGGATGAAGAAGGCTTTTCGGCCGGCTTCGTGGTATTTATTTGCTCGATCCAACGCCTCGAAAGTCTTGCCGGCCCCCGGGTCGGCAAGGATAAGTACCCGATAGCTGCTTTCCATCTCGTGCCAGCGCTGGACGCGGCTCGAGGTGTCGGGAAAAAGGAAGGCCCATTCACCGAGGTGCGTCATCGGCCGGAACCGGCGTATCAATTGAACAACTTTATCTGTCATGGCCTTGAACCGGCATTTGTTGGATAGAGATTGGGGAACCAACGCTCCGCGACATCCGCCGGAAAGGCGAGGCGCAACGGAGATCGATGAGATGTCGCTGTAAGCATGCCGCGGTCGACGAGCGCGGCCGTGACATTGCGGGCACCGCGCTCCTCGTATCCTGTCAACATCGGGATCTTTGACCGCTCGACCTCCCCCGAATACACGGCTTCGCGCAACACCTCATAGCTGCCCTTAAGCAGTCGCTTCGCCCGGATCTCTTCCTCGATATGGATGGCTATCCGTGTCAGGAGGGCATCTGTGTCCAATAGCCCGCTCATAAACCTGATTTGGTCGACAGACGTGTCCAGGAAAAACTTGCAGAAATCGATGAGTCCGGCCTCAGTTAGATTGCCCCTTCCGTCTCGGTCACCTTGGCGCGGCGCATCGGCCCACTCCAGTAGCTTCTTGTACCGATCCTCTTGGCGCGCCAGCCCGCGGGCCACCGACCACAAGCTGGTGCCAATGCCCAGGCGCTTCAGCAAGGCATGCGACATAAGGCGGGCGACCCGACCATTGCCATCCAAAAAGGGGTGGATCCACAGGAAGCGATGGTGGGCCGCGCCGACCGTTTGGATCTGGCGCAGCCGGCTAAGCATCGGCGCGCTATAGGCCTGCTCGAACCGCGCCATGAAAACCGGCAGGTCGTCCGCTGGCGGCGCG
The DNA here is from genome assembly GCF_035497195.1 of Asticcacaulis sp. Classification (GTDB taxonomy): domain Bacteria; phylum Pseudomonadota; class Alphaproteobacteria; order Caulobacterales; family Caulobacteraceae; genus Asticcacaulis. Next base: position 66,241 of record NZ_DATJDZ010000022.1, on the reverse strand, counting down.
ACATGGCGTCCTACCTGAACGTCGCGGGTCCGCCATTCGCCGGGAATAACCTGGAGGCGCTCACCGGTATCCTTGTTGGTGACCCACAAAAGCTCGGGCGGCAGGCGCTCACAGAACATTTCATGCAGCCACGCGGCATAGGCAGGCGAAGCCGGCCAGACGTCAGGGTCGCGCCCGCTATCTATCAGCTCTTGAACATGGATGTGCGCCACCGCCTCCAACTGAAGCTCACGGCGTTTCGGCTCTTCGGAAAAATCATTAGCCAAAGCGCGATCGATGTCGCGCGGATGGGTGTCGTGCCCCTCGATCAGATTGGAGTAGTAGCAATTCATTGACCGGACAAGTGTGCCTATCGACTCCCGAAGAATTGGATGTACCCGTCCCGCAAGCCGGCTCGCCTCGGCGATCAAGTCGACGACTTCGTTTTCGAGGGCGCCGGCGGCTTCCGACGGCACCATGGGTTCCATGACCGATATGTTCATGCCGTATGTTATGCCGGTTTTTGTTCCGGTTGTCTAATGTATAATATTTATATAAAACAATGTACTATAATTTATATCGCTGAACTTCTGCCGGTTTATTTGCCGGTTTAAATTCCGGTTGCTGCGCCAGTTATCGAGCATGGATGTCTTTGGACGAGAATACGTTGTTCCAGTGGCAATCAACGCTATATTGTCGATCCTCTGCTACGTTAGGCGTGAATGACTGCAAACCCACCAAGCTGCGCAACTATCGTCGTCGCTTCGTTGAACCGTTGGGCGATCGGACCTTGCCATTTGCCATTTCGCTGAGGTAGGGCGCGAAGGCCATGTCAAACCATTTCCATCCCGCGTATTTGTCGCCCCACTCACGAATGTGCGTGTAGCGCTTCAGGCTCGCCCAGGATTTATGTCCGCTTACGCAGGCTGTCCGCGGAATGGAGTGTCCGAGTTCGAACAGGCGGGAAATCCCGTCGTGGCGCAAATCATGGAAATGCAGGTCGTCGATGTCGAGCAACTTGCAGGTGTTGGTGAACGATTTGGTCACGGCATGGACAGAGTAGGGGAAGATCTCGTCGGCCACTTTCGGCATAGACAAGGCAATCTTCAGTGCCTCCGGAGGCAGGTCGCACCAGACGTCATTCCCCACTTTCTCGCCTGGGTTCTTCATGTCCCGAACCAAAACGCGAGCGTTCCGTTCGTCGAGATCAGACCACTTGATCCGAACGATTTCCTCCTGGCGTCGTGTGCTGAACATCGCAAAGGGTACGATCTTTGTCATCGGCATACTATTGGTTCGCGTCTCACGATCCCTGTAGTGGGTCAGGAGATCGTCTAATTCCTCAAGTGTCGGACGGCGATCGCGTTCACGGCTCTTGCTGATGAGACCCAAACGCTTGCAGACGGTCACTGCGTCCTTCATCGCCTGATCGCTTAGTCTGTAGCCCCAGGCTGGGCGCGCGATCGTGAAAATGGCGGCAAGGTGGGATATATAGTTCCCTGCGGTTTGCGGCGTGCGCGTCTTGTTCAATTCTCTTGCGAACGCCACAAGGTCTTCGCTTGTGATTTTAGAAGCATGCAGATCCGCAAGCTCGAAGGACTTGATGGATTTCAGCACCTGGCCCTTGGTCTTGCGGATCGCCTTTAGGGATTCGTCCACATACCGATCGATGATATCCGACAAGACGGGGTCCTTATGATGTGCTAAGGCCAGCCCCGCGGGCGTGCTTAGCTCATTTTCCCGCACCTCAAGCCAGGCCGCTGCGGCCTGCTTTCGGTCGAAAGTCCGCACTTCACGGTGTACGATTTCGCCGGAACGCCTTATAAACACTTGGGCCTGGTAGCTTGTGGTACCGTCTTTTCGCTTTCTGGGATGGACTGTTCCCATAGTCTTCTCCTGCAGCACATCATGAGTTTCAATAGCACATCATTGATGTGCTCGCGATGTATAAATGGGCTAAAACGAGCTTTAACGGGTGTGAATAATAGCGTGGATAAGTCGGCAAATGACTGATATTATTAAAAAACAGGGTGTGGAAAAGAGTTCCCGATTCAGCGTTGCGCCGATGATGGACTGGACGGATCGGCACTGTCGCGCCTTTCATCGCACACTCACACGCCATGCCCTGCTCTACACCGAAATGGTCACCACCAAGGCGGTGATCCATGGCGACCGCGAACGCTTGCTCGGCTATAGCGCTGTAGAGCATCCGGTGGCGCTGCAACTTGGCGGCTCTGAGCCGGATGAACTGGCGCAATGCGCCCGGATCGCCGAAGACTGGGGCTATGATGAAGTCAATCTCAATTGCGGCTGTCCGTCGGATCGTGTGCAATCGGGCGCGTTCGGCGCCTGTCTGATGCGCGAGCCTGAACTTGTGGCCGATGGTATGCGCGCCATGATCGAGGCGACCAAGTTGCCGGTAACCGTCAAATGCCGCATTGGTGTGGATGACCAAAATCCACACGACAGCCTGTTTGCCATGGTGGAAGCCTGCCGCAAGGCCGGCGTGACCTCTTTCGCTGTCCATGCCCGTAAGGCCTGGCTGAAGGGCTTGTCACCCAAGGAAAACCGCGACGTGCCGCCGCTCGACTATGAACTGGTTTATGAACTGAAAGGCGCCTATCCGGACCTGATTATCGCTATCAACGGCGGCATCGGCACGCTCGAAGAGGCGCAGGCGCATCTGGCGCAGGGCGTTGATGGTGTGATGCTCGGCCGCGCCGCCTATCATGAGCCGGCGCTATTGGGGCAGGTTGATCGCCTGTTTTTCGGCGAACAGGCAGATGTCGGGCCATTTGAGGCGCTGGAAGCCTATCGGCCCTATATGGCGGGGCAACTGGCGATCGGTGTGCCGCTTTCGCATATGAGCCGCCATATGCTTGGGATCATGCACGGCCTGCCGGGCGCACGGGCGTTCCGCCGGATCATGACCGTGGAGTCAATTGCGCCGGGCGCCGGGCTTGAGGTTATGGATCGGGCGATTGCGGCGGTGCGTGAAGCGCTGGCTGCGGTCGATAGTCGTCGTGAGGCCTATGAGTTGCTTAAGGATGCAGGATAAGGCTCGATGGTGTCGCTTCAAAACGCGACAGCCGGCCGAGATAACTCATGCCGAGCAGTGAGGTCGTCAGGCCTTCTTTCACCACCATAGCGTCGACATTACGCACGGTGCTCTGGCCGATGCCGACGACGCTGAGATTGACCGAAGCGGCGTAGGTCTTGCCGTTGGCGGTAGTGACTTCGCGGTCGTAGGTCAGGGTTTTGGCATCGAAGCCGAGACGCTGGGCGTCGGCCGGGGTGAGGGCCACGACCGTGGCGCCGGTATCGACGAGAAAGCGCACGGCCCTGGTATTGACCGTGGCGTTGGCCCAGAAATGGCCGTCCTTCGCCTTGGGAATGGCGGTGACATGCGTATCGGTAGTTGTGCTGGTGTCGATGACGCTGGCGGCTTCCGGCATGGCGACATCGGCCTGGGTCGTGTGCTGGCCGAGTGACAGAACGCCCGTGCCGGCCAGGACGGCGCAGAAGACGGCGCTGCCCAAAACGATCGCTGATTTAAACATAAAACTGACACTCCGCGCCGCATCGGCCTGATCTTCGCCGAAGAGTCATTTTGACCCTGCGCTCATCTTATTCGAAGAGGGTTGCTTTATGGTGAATCGGCGTGATGTGTTTCTGATTTAAAAAATAGACAAATTCAACGCGCATTATTATAAATTAATATAAATAAAAACAATTAGTTATTTAATTTTAAGAATATAATATGATCCGTGTTCGGATTAGTTCTTGCAATGGGGGAATGTTTTCGTCATAGTTAACCTACGACGCGACGACGACTGAGAGGGTGAAAACCCCTGCGAGCTGCGCCGCGTCTTCTGGTCCATCAACGCATTTGGAAAAGGAGACGCAACCCATGCAAGATCAAGACAAGAAACAACACGCCATGACGTCCTTCGCCCTGTTCGGAGGGCTTTTCGGCAGTCCGCGCAGCAAGGAACCTCGCGCGGTCAGTCGTCCGCAGGATTTCAAGCCGATCCACCGTAAGTAGAGGCTCGCACTACCCCTAAAATGAAAAACCCCTCGTGATCGCTCACGAGGGGTTTTTCATTTCGCCCGAAGTCAAAAGGCTTTCAGAACGGATCGTGTGGCCAGGATCAGTTGGCGGCCAGTTTGACGCCGGCCTTGGCTTCAGCGGCGGCCATGTTCGGGCTGGACTTGGTGACCTTGGTGGTCGCACCGGAACCGTCTGCGCCGAACTTGGCCGACAGTTCAACCCAATAGAGGCCGTCAGCGGCGAGGAAATTGTATTTGTAGTCAACCTGGTAGTTGCCAGCGCGGAACTCGCAGGATTCAATATTAACCATCTGCTTGCCGGTAACGGCGACAACCTTGGATACAGCGTTTTTGGCGACGCCGGCAGCCAGCATACCGGCGGCTGATTCCTGGTCGTCGGAACAGGGAGTGGCGCTGGCGGCGGCGGCCGACAGGGCCATGATGGCGACGGCGGCGAAAAGGGTTTTCTTGATCATCTGTTTCTCTCCTTGAGGTTCTTCAGGGTAAGACCGATGTTATACGAGAGAGGAAAACATTCAGTTAAACCGGCTGGAAAGACTTCCTTAAGGTCGCTTAACGGAAGGCGGGCCGAGTCCTTGGCATGTAACGATGCAAAGATTAACGACCGCCAGCCGCCTGAAAAGACATAAAAAAAGATGCGGAGATTTTCCGCATCTTTTTAAATCGCAAAAAACGGGGGGATCATGCCGCCCTCGTTTTAATCCTAGTTGGCGGCGAGCTTGACGCCGGCCTTGGACGAGGCGGCGGCCAGGTTCGGGCTAAGGCTGCTGAACTTCATGTCGGCGACCTGACCGCCGGCGACCTTGGCCGTGCCGGTGACCCAGTAGAGGCCGTCCGAACCGATGACATTGAACTTGAATTCCGAAATCAGGTTGCCGCCGGCGGAGTCGCAGGTTTCGAGATTGATCATTTTCTTGCTTTGAGTCGGAACGACCGGGGCGATCTTGGCGCTGGCGGCGGCGGCGATAGCCTTGCCGACCATTGTTTCCTGGCCTTCATCGCAATCCGCGAAGGCTTGGGTGGTGACGAGAGCGAAGGAGAGGGCGAGGGCGCCGGCCAGCAGGGCCTTGGAGGTCGAGATGTGCATTTTGCAACTTTCACGCAGGGTTTTACAACAGGGTTCTGAGGGCCTGTGGAGGAGGTATGATAGGCCCGTGCTGCGTAAATACGACCGAAGGTTTAACATCGTATGAATCGTACCGCAGTGCAATATGGTTAAAATTTCGTCAAAAAAAACGAAGACACAATAAAGTGTCTCCGTTCCTTTTCTTGGCGTCAGGCCTGCGAGGCCATGCAGGCTTTTTACGCTTTAAGCAGCCGTCAGTTCCGACAGGAAGCGGCGGATATTTTCGCTCATGGCTTCGGTGCGCTGCGTCAGCTGGTTGGCGGCGCCGAGCATTTCTGTTGAGGCCTTTTCGGTATCGGCGGCCGAAGCGGAAAGCTGCGAGACCGACGATGAGGCCATCGAGGTGCCGTCCGACGCTTCGTTGACGTTGCGGGCGATCTCGTTAGTGGCGTCGCCCTGCTGGTGAACGCTGTCGGCGATGGACGAGGCGATTTCGTTCATGTGCTTGATCGTTTCGCCGATACCCTTGATGGCGTTGACGCCGTTCGAGGCGGCCGACTGGATGTCCTTGATGCGTTCGCGGATTTCGTCGGTGGCCTTGGCGGTTTGCTGGGCCAGCGACTTCACTTCCGAGGCCACGACCGCGAAGCCCTTGCCGGCTTCACCCGCACGGGCGGATTCGATGGTGGCGTTCAGGGCCAGCAGGTTGGTCTGCTGGGCGATAGCGTTGATCAGGTCAACCACTTCACCGATCTGATCGGCGGCGCGGCTGAGTTCGGCCATCGAAGCGTTGGTGCGGTCGGCTTCCGAAACAGCTTCGGCGGCGATTTCAACCGAGCGGACGGCCTGGTCGCCGATAACGCCGATCGAGGCGCTAAGTTCCGTGGTGGCCGAGGCGACGTTCTGGACGTTATCGGCCGAGTTGCGGATCGAGCCAACGGCGTCTTGCGAACGGCGCTCGTTTTCCTGGGCGATGGTCAGCAGGGTGCGGCCGTTGGCGTCGAGATCCGAAGCGGCGGAACCGAGGGCGTCGAGCATGTCCTGGGCTTCGTGGCGGAAGCGTTCGGCCAGTTCAGCCATCTGCTTGGCGCGTTCTTCGCGGGTCTTGTTCGTGGCGGCTTCCATATCGGACAGGCGCTGCTTTTCTTCGGCATTGGCCTTGAAGACATTGAGGCTGTCGACGACCGACTTCAGTTCGTCACGACGGGCGAGGGCCGAGATATCGACATCGAGGTTGCCGTTGGCCAGTTCCTCGGTCGTCTTGGCGATGCGGTTGATGCCGGTGACGGTGACGCGCGAGAAGACGAAGGCGATCGTGCCGGAAATACAGGCCATGATGACGGCGAAAATAGTCAGCAGGCTGATGCCGGTGGTCTGGGCGGCCTTGGCGTCGGTGGCGGATTGGGTGGCGGCGGCGACATTGGCCTTGATCAACTGGTCGCTGATGTCCGACATCTTGGCGTAGCCATCGTCGAACTGCGACATCATCGGGCCGACCGAAGCGAAATCGACATCCATGACGGAACCGGCGAATTCGACGGCTTCCTTATAGGTTTTCACTTCCTTGCCGAGATCGCCGAGCAGCTTCTTTTGCGCCGGATCGGCGGTCTTGCCGGCGTCAGCCTTGACGCGGGCTTCAATCTTGCCGAGGTCTTCAGTGACCTGGGTGACGGTGGCCGAGGCGTTGGCCGTCGGGTCGGTCGCCTTCTTGGTCAGGGCGTTATAAAGCTGGCCGTTGGCTTCCTTGATGGAAGACTTGATATCGCCAAGTTCAACGATCTGAGGCAGGGCCTTGGTGTTGATGGCGTCAATAGTCTTGCCCTGGCCGTTCATGACATAAATGGCGCCGAAAGCCAGCACGGCCATAAGGGCGGTGGCGACCGCAGCGGGCGCCATGAATTTTATGGTGAACGACCAATTGGAGATTTTCATCCCGCCGGCGGGATTAGCGGTTTTGAGTTTCGTCATTATTGTGGCCCCTGACAAACTTGTAAATAGGATAAAGGCGTTGAATTTCTTTCAGACTTTCCTCGCCACAGGCCGCGTATAGGCGCGCAAACGCCCATTGCGACTCATGGTTAAGATGAGCCTTTGCGTCAACCTGTCAGATTAAGGTTGTTGAAATCCTAACGCCGTTGCCCGGAATGACGAAAGTGTAAAAAGCAATGGCGAAAATGCAAAAAAGCGCGCCGACCGGTAAGGGTAGGCGCGCTTTTCAGGTAGATGGAGGTATTGTTTTTATTGAGCGATGCCCTTGGCGGTATCCACCGGCGCCGAAACGGCCGGGGCCTTGGCTGAAGTCACTTCGGCGATAATATCATGCGCCGATTTGCCGTGGATCTGGGCCGAGACCTGAACGGGGCGGGCCGCGTTCGGCTTGGCCGCCAGGGCGGCCGCTTTCGATTGGGCATTCAGCATGGCGACGGTCTGGGTATCGAGCGCCGGCGCTGCCGGTGCGGCGTTAACGGGTGCGCTGATCTGCGGCACGCCACTGGACGGACGGACGCCATCCGTCGAATTAGCGAGGCGCGAACCGCGACCGCGGAATTGATAGAAGATGTGCGAGCCGATCTGGGCGACCTTGTCCATGGTGCCGCCCCAGCCCGGCTTGACGCCAGTGGTGTGGAAGCTGGTCGAAGTGCCGACCGCCGCCATCACATAACCGCCAAGCGCTGCATCGGCGACCGACTTGGCGCGGCGCCAGGCCCAGCTTTCAACCGGGGCGCCCATGGCGCCGTTACAGACGAAGCTGAACTGGCATGAGGTGCGCTGGTAGGCGCCCTGATAGACGACGCCGCAGATAGATTTCGGATAGGCGGGGTGACGGACGCGGTTGAGAATGACCTGGGCGACGGCGCGCATTCCCTCTACGCCTTCGCCGCGCGCTTCATAATAGACGGCCTGGGTCAGGCAGTCGGAATCGCTGCGGTTGGCGCTTTTGAACTTCATGGCGGCGGCGGCCCGAACCGAAGGCGCGGCCACGGCCGGTGCGTTGACTGGTGCGCTGAATGGGGAGGCCAGCGTCATATTGCTGGCGAGTACCAGTTTGGCGTCAGGCAGGTCGCGCTGATTACGGGCGTCCTCCGAGGTTCGCATGGCGGTCAGGTTCTGGGCAAGCAGGCTGTTCTCGGTGCCGGTGCCGGCATATTGCGAAAAGCGCATGGCTATATTGAGCGCGCTTTGATCGACTGTGCCGACCGCATCGAGCGCCGCCATATCGACCTTGCCGTCGCGTGTCGCCATCATCAGGCGGGCGGCGTCCTTGGGGGCGCTGCCTTCGTGCGCCAGATGGCCACCCAGACAGGCCGCGCCAATCGACGCGCCAACCAGAAGACCCACTGCACTCGCTGCCATGAGGGCGCGCATACGATAGCGCGCAATCGAAATTGATATCAAGACTATCTGGTCCTCTGTGACGAGGGCGTTACGTGCCCTCCGGAAAGTCATCTGGGTAGATTGCGATACGCTTATTCAATGCAATTTACAGGCCAGAGACTCACGCCAGCAGGACAGATAGGACCTGCTGAGCAGGCCGCTATCTAGGGGGCAATTGTGGCCAAAATGTGTTGAAACTGTCATGATGCTTTGTCACGGATAGTTGTATGACGTTCTGTATGTTCACATATAAGCATATCATGCGAATTGATTGCAGCTTAAAATCTTTTTATTGACAGGAAGAGTGAAGTAATCGTTTTATCGATTATACATATCATCCAATCTTTATTATTTGCCAATGCTTTGTAGTCAAATTCTTATTCAGATAAGCTTAATTTAACGAAGCGTTAAGCGGTGTCTTCATCAGAATTTCAATCGCCTTTCCGCGAACGTAAGGTTGAGGCAGCCAAATAACCGGCTGGAATCCAAACGGAAATCCGGCCTGTTTGATGACGCCGCTGACAAGTTCTGGTGACCGAAATAGTTAAAACGGCGTTATCAAAAACTCACGTGGCGGGGGCATAAATTTTATGCGCCCCTTTCATTTTTTTTATCCTCCCTTATGTTGTGTTCATGGCGCGTTCTCCCGAAAATCCTGAAAATCCCGGCTTCTCCGATAATTCCGGCGCGTTCGTGACGGACTTTCATCCCGTCCAGCCGACAGCCTGGGTGCCGCACAAACCGGAGCGCCCGGAAAAGTCGGAAGGCGGCCGGAAATTCCGTCTGGCCGCGCCTTATGAACCGGCGGGCGACCAGCCGACCGCCATCGCCGACCTGCTGGAGGGGATTAACGCCCACGAGCACGATCAGGTCCTGCTCGGCGTCACCGGCTCCGGCAAGACCTTCACCATGGCCAAGATCATCGAGCAGACCCAGCGGCCGGCCCTGATCATGGCGCACAACAAGACCCTGGCGGCGCAGCTCTATTCCGAATTCAAGGCCTTCTTCCCCGATAACGCGGTCGAGTATTTCGTCTCCTACTACGACTATTACCAACCGGAAGCCTATGTGCCGCGTACCGACACCTTCATCGAGAAGGATTCGTCGATCAACGAGCAGATCGATCGGATGCGCCACTCGGCCACCCGCGCCGTCTTGGAGCGCGATGATGTCATCATCGTCGCCTCGGTCTCCTGCATCTACGGTATCGGTTCGGTCGAGACCTATACGGCCATGACCTTCGATCTGACGGTCGGCCAGACGATCGACGAAGGCCAGCTTCGGGCTGATCTGGTGGCCCTGCAATACAAGCGCAACGATCAGGCCTTCGAGCGCGGCACCTTCCGCCGGCGCGGCGATGTTATCGAGATATTCCCCGCCCACTATGAAGACCGCGCCTGGCGTATCAACATGTTCGGCGACGAGATCGAGAGCATCCAGGAATTCGATCCCCTGACCGGCAAGAAGATGCAGGACCTAAAAGAGGTCCGCGTCTATGCCGCCTCGCACTATGTCACGCCACGCCCGACGCTCAACCAGGCGGTCGGCCGCATCAAGGCCGAACTGAAGCACCGCCTCGAACAGCTTCATGCCGAGGGCAAGCTGCTGGAAGCGCAGCGGCTGGACCAGCGCACCACCTTCGATCTGGAAATGATCGAGGCGACGGGCGCCTGCGCCGGCATCGAAAATTACAGCCGTTACCTGACCGGTCGGGGTCCCGGCGAACCGCCGCCGACTTTCTTTGAATATATGCCGGACAATGCTTTGCTGTTCGTCGATGAAAGCCACGTTTCGGTGTCGCAGATCGGCGGCATGTACAAGGGCGACTTTGCGCGCAAGTCGGTGCTGGCCGAATACGGCTTTCGCCTGCCGTCGTGTCTGGATAACCGTCCGCTCAAGTTCGAGGAATGGGACGCCATGCGGCCGCAATCGATCTATGTGTCGGCGACTCCCGGCAAATGGGAAATGGAGCGCACCCAGGGCGTTTTCGCCGAACAGGTTATCCGCCCCACCGGCCTGATCGATCCGCCGGTCGAGATCCGCCCGGTGCACAAGGATAATTTCAGCCAGGTCGATGACGTTATCGCCGAGGTGCGTGAGGTGGCGAAACAGGGCTATCGCAGCCTCGTGACCGTGCTGACCAAGAAGATGGCCGAAAACCTGACCGACTATATGCACGAGCAGGGCATCCGTGTCCGCTACATGCACTCGGATGTCGAGACCCTGGAGCGCATCGAGATCATCCGTGATCTGCGGCTGGGCGCCTTTGACGTGCTGATCGGTATCAATTTGCTGCGCGAAGGCCTCGATATTCCGGAATGCGCCTTCGTCGCCATCCTCGACGCCGACAAGGAAGGCTTCCTGCGGTCTGAGACCTCGCTGATCCAGACCATTGGCCGCGCGGCGCGCAATGTCGACGGCAAGGTCGTCCTCTATGCCGACCGGATGACCGGTTCGATGGAGCGCGCCCTGGCCGAAACCAGCCGCCGCCGTGAAAAGCAGATGGCTTATAATGCCGAGCATGGCATCACGCCGGAATCGGTCAAGCGCGGCATTTCGGACGTGCTCGACTCGCCGTTCGAGAAAAGCGGCCGGATCGAGATCCCGATGGGCGTCGCCGAAAAGGATTCCAAGCCATTCCTCGGTTCCAACTTCCAGGCGACCCTGCGTGACCTGGAGGCGAAGATGCGCGAGGCGGCCGGCAATCTCGAATTTGAGACGGCCGCCCGCCTGCGTGATGAGATCAAGCGCCTGAAAACACTCGATCTGGAATTCGCCAAGGATATGCTGGATAACGGCTGAATATATAATTCCTTTATTCTGGAAACGTCGCAGTAGGGACATACCGTGCAGCAAAAACCGTGCGGGCGAGTGCCGAGCGCCGTAAACTCGCCCATGACGGTCACTCAACCTCCGCTTTAACCAAATAGCGTTATATTCTGGCCACGCTGTGGATAAAACATGCGTTCTTGACGTAACCACACAACATTCCCACTGGATTTTTATTTGATTTCGAGAGACCCTCAGTCGTGGGCTACATGTGCGCTGAGGCATGATTTTTCGAGGCGCATCGTTGGGTTCGGGCTGCGATATAAACAGCTTATTAACGCCAAACGGAGATGGTTGCCTTTAAGAACTGTCTCGTGTCGCGCCGTAATCGCGTTCGTCAAATGGGGTTAATTGAGATGCGTAGGACTAGATTGAATGTGGTGCCGCCGGTCTCCAAGGAGGTCGCGCTTGGGTCGAAACCGGGGGCAAAAGAAATTGCCCTGGGTCAGGTGATCGACGGCGACAAGGTGATGAGCCTGCCCACGCCGGTGACCCACAAGGCGAACTACCCCGAAGACATGGCGCAGGTCCGCGAGAGCCGCACCCAGCGTGTCCGTCGCTTGCAGGAAGAAGCCCGTGCGCTCGCCCGCGAACAGATCGCCGAATTCGAAGTCCTGCTCGACGCCACCGCCAAGGCGGCGCTTGAAATCGCCGATGGCGGTGAGGTCTATTCGATCGGCGCCCGCGAAATCTGCCGCCGCTTGGCCGATGAACTGCCGCGCACCCTGCAAACCCTTCAGGTCATCTCCAAGAAGCGTTAACTAAAAAGTTCCCCAGACACCGTTTATAGCACTGGTGCTGTGGATTATTTTCCCATAGTCTTTCCCATTCTGCCGGGGTGGAACGCGTATTCTGTGCCCGTAGGTGTTGCGATGTGCGGGTCGCGGGGACGGACAGGGAACCAGACACATGTCTCAGGTCAGGACTGGCGTTATAAGCGGCCTCGCCTTGTTGGCGGGCCTTGCCATACTGGCCGGTTGCCACAAAAAGCCTGAAAAGGCGCCGCCGCCTGCCGTGGTCGCGCCGGCGCCGGTCGTCGTGCCCAAGCCGTCACCGCCCCGGCCGCCGCGCAAACCCGGTCTGTGGCAGACGACCCTTTCGGAAGAGGGCAGCCCGGAACGGCCGGAGGTCTTTAAAATCTGTATCGACGCCCTGACCGATCAGCATCTCGGCATTCTCGGCACCGATCTGTCGGGCGATACCTGCACGTCCAAAACCTTCAGTCCGCAGGGCGAGGGCAACTGGGGCGTATTGGCCGAATGCAGTTTGGGCGCCGGTGTGGTGACCGAATATTCCGGTTCGGTGACCGGTGATTTCAACAGCCAGTATGAAATGAACGTGCGCTCCCAGACCACGGGGGGCAGCCAGATGAACCGGGTCACCAACTATGTGGTCAGTTCAAAGCGGTTGGGCGCCTGCGCGGCCGGCCAGAAGCCGGGTGACGTGATCAATAACGGCGTCAAGATGAACCTGTTCGGCATGGAAGGCGTCAATCGCGGCGGCGCGAACGCCCCGGCTTCGGAAGCACCGCCACCGGATGTTGTCGATTAGGCCAGCCAGGCCCTGGGGTTCGGTATCGGACGCTGGTGCAGCAGGTGATTGAAGCCCATGACGGCGCGGCCGACCGTATAGCCCAGGCAGAACAGCAGCAAAAGCAGCATAGTAACCGTAATCGCCGGTGCGGTGATATGGTTCTTCTGCACGAAGGTATAGGCGACCGCGTTCAGCAAAACCGGGCCGATGCCGTACCAGAAGGTGCGTTTCTGGAATTCGTAGTGGCCCTTGATCCAGCCGGGCGCCTTGTCCTCGGCGAAATTGGCGACCAGCATGGCCAGCAGCGCGGTCAGGCCGAAGGTCATGACGGTGAACAGGATCAGCAGATAGTTGAGATAGGCGGTTAGCCGGGCGTCGGCGAACAGGGCTTTCAAACCGCTCAGGGTCGTCTCGGCAGGGGGCTTGGCGGTCATTCTGAAACCTCGATATTGGGGACCAGCGGCGCCAGATCGGTGACGCCGATATTCAGCCCCATCTGGCTGAGAAGGGTGGTGATCTGGCCACGATGATGGGTCTGGTGATTGAAGACATGGCTGAGGAGCAGGCCGGTCGTCTTGGTGAAGGCGCCGCCGGTGGCGCTTCGGTAGGATAGAGGAGAGGCGATATCGGCGTCGCTCAACTGATCGATAAAGCGGATATATAACGCGTCAAGTTCTTTGCGCACCGGCGTTAGTTCCGCCAGGGTCGGATAGAGCAGATCGGCGAGGACAGCCGGCTTCGGCAGGGCGTCGAGCGGCGCAAGCATCTGGCCATAGGGCTGCGGCCGGAAACGGTTGAGCCACATCAGGTCGGCGACGACGAGGTGGTTCAGCGTGCCGAGGACCGAGCCAAAAAAGGCGCCGCGATTTTCCAGCAGCGCTTTATCAGGCAGCGGCGTGACGAGCGCGATCAACCGCGCGTTCATGACGCTGTTATAGGCCGCCATCAGGCGGAGATGATCCTTGAATTGCATGGCTCCAGCCTATCGCAAGCCGGAGCCACGCCGCAAGGGATTAGTTGAGCGCCGCCATCTGGCTGTTGGTCTTGCTTTCGGCGATCAGGTCGGTGACCAGCTGTTCGATATTGGCCTTGATCGCGCCTTCGTTGGCCAGTTGCAGGCGCTTTACGCCGACAAAAGCATCGCTCATCTTGGCGGTATAAGGCGAGACGATATCCTTGGTCCAGACCACATCGCCGGCCGTATTGGTCAGGGTGTACTTGACCGTGGCGGTTACCGTCATATCCAGGCCCATCATCGGCTGTTTCAACTGGACAAGTTGCGCCGCAAGATTGAAGCGGGCATTCTCGGTGGCCAGCATGGTATTGGCCGCCAGGCTCTGACGCAGGGCCTCGGCGAAATCAGCGTCGGAAACCTTTGATGTCCAGAGCGGATTGGTTGTCTTGCCGCCGGTCACGGTCGGGGCCGCGATGGCATGGCTGAGCGACGATTGACTGTCGATCAGGCTTTGCTGCGTCACAGCCACAGCCATAGCGCCGGGATTTGACGCCGACGCGCAGCCAGACAGGATAAGGCACGCCGCAGCGGCGCCGATAAATTTCTTCATGATGTCCCCCCAAGGGTAGTGGTTAAGTTGTGAGCGGCCTACATTTCACCCCCCAAAGTCGTTGTCAATCGGCTTTTTTTGCGCTTAACAGTAGTCCGGCGAACCGGTGCCTGTGTACCCGGTTCATTAAAGGGGGAAATCTGTTATGAAACGACTGATCGTCGCTATAGGCTGTTTGATGTTGGCGGGTTGCGGCGGGCGTGTCGCCCAGCCCTTGCAGGTGACGCGGGATATTGATCCGAGCCTGACCTGCGATCACTTGCGGGCGGAATATGACAACAATCTGCGGCGCCGGACGGAGCTGACGGGCGAATCTTCGGACAAGGTACGCGACAATCTGGGAATGTTGCTGGCTTCCCCCCTTCTTCTGGATCTGTCCGATTCGCAGAAGATTGAGGCCAAGTCGATTGTTGAGCGCAATCTGCATCTGGAAGACCTGGCCAGGCAAAAGAATTGCCCGGCTCTGACGGCGACGCCTAATCCCGCGTGAAGACCACGCATACCCCAGCCTGATCGGCGTCTGACAGGGCTTCCGGCTTGATCACCGACACCTCGACGCGCCGGACATGCGGCAGGGCGACAAGGGTGCGCGCCATGTCCTCGGCCAGGGTCTCGACCAGCTTGATATGACCGCGGGCGATGAACTCACGCGCGATCTGGCCGACGAGTTCATAGTTGAGCGTATCCTTCAGGCCGTGGATCTCATGCAGGTCGAGATCGAACACGGCGTCGATGATCAGCGGCTGGACGCGGCCGTGTTCGTGGTCGTAGATGCCGATGCCGGCCTCGACCTTCAGGCCTTTGACAAAGACGCGGCGGGACGTAAGGGTCACAGGGCGCTCCAGGCTTCCGGCGGCAGCAGGTCGTTGAGGCTCATGTCGGCGCGGTGGCACCATTCGCCCAGCCGGATCGGGCAGGCGGCGATATCGGCCGGGGTGAGGATAACGCTGTTGGTCGGGGTTTCCTCGATCTCGAAGCGCACGCATTCGAAATCGGGCAGGTGCACGGCCAGTATGGCGTTCAGCTTCATATAGAGCGCGGTGGCGACGGCCTCGGTGGTCGGGTCGCCTTCGATGACCAGCAGGCGCGGCAGCAATTCCGGTTCGTGCTGTTGGAAATAGCCGATCATCGGATCATCGTGGCCGAGCTGGAAGGCGTGGTCGAGGCTGTCATCGACAAAGCCGTGCCAGTGGCGTTTCAGATCGGCGAAGCTGGCGGCGTAGTTGGCGCTGCCCCACTGGATCTGACGATCGCCCTTGCTTTGCAGGCTGACCACGACAAATTCATTATGGCCATGCGGCGTCAGGCACTTCGAATTGTGATCGAAGCGCAGGCGGTGGGCCATGGAAAATCGGCGTTTGAACTGGAGCTGCATACTTGAAAGCCTTTGCCGGCGTTCAACAGCAAAGCGGCAATAAAGTCAATCCGGCCAAAGTCCGGGAAGGCTAGCCGGGCGGTGATCGCTTTCGCGCCGCTGCTGTCATTTCCGCCTCAGCTATCGGCTTTAAGCCGAGCGCGGCGCGCGCTTCCATTATGCTATCGGTGTAATCGACATAGGTGACGTTTGGCATTTTCGGGCCGGTGCCCGGCCTGTTGCCGTCCACCGGCATCGGCTGTGCAGAAATGACCTTGCCTTGCGGGGCCGGTGTTTCGGCGGGCTTCCGAGATTTTGCCGGGGCCGGAGTTTGGGAATTTGCGACCTTTTGGGCTTCGTCCCACCATGGTCCCAGATCGCGGCGGCGCGCCTCGCCCCATTTCAGTGTATTGGCCAGGGAGACGCGGGCCTTGATGGCGGCGGTCTCGGTGAGGGCGCGCTCGGTTTCCAGCTTGCGCGGATCGGGCGTCTTGTCGTGTATCTGGCGCTCGGCGCGGTCGCAGCGGCTATAGACGCGTTCGATCACGGCAGCCACGCGCACCGCGCGCTCGATGCCCGGCATATCTTCGGGATCGTCCATGGCGGTGATTTTCAACAGCATCCGGTCGGCAAAGGCGCGCAAGAGCTTGCGCCGCTCTTCCGGGGTCAGGTGTTCCTGTGCTGTACAGTCATCCAAAGCCATACGGATAGGATGCACCGGGAAAATAGATAGGGGATAGATTTGTGGGGAGAGGTGGCCCTTACGGGTTTTGCCAGCGCGTTTCTTCAATAATACGCTAAAATAAACACACACTATAGTTAAACTTAACGCCTTACGTTAAGTCGTGTTGACAGGCCTCTGTGAGTCGGTTAAATCACAAGCATGGAAATTGAGTACGTCGACAAAAGATTGGCTCTGATCGAAACGCCGAGGGCTGCGGATGCGATGCTGCCCGTAGCTGTCATTCAGACGGTCAGGAGGCGGCTGCCGATAATAAAGGCTGCTCCGGACGTCCGCACTATGTTGAATTGGAAGAGTCTCGGATTGCGGGAGCAGACCGAAAGTGCAGGCGAATATTTCGTCAGTTTGTCGGCGCAATGGATGATGATTTTACATATAAAAGAAAAGAATAACGCAATGACTGTTGTTATCAGGGGAATAGAAGAACAAGTGCGGGGAGCGGCGTAATGGCTGCATCAAATATTGTCCCAATCGAGCCGCCAGGTATCTTTCTTAAAGTCGAGTTGGAAGAGCGCGGTTGGTCACAACGTGATCTCGCATTCATCCTTGGACAAACAGAGCAGCAACTAAACACGTTGTTATCTGGCAAGCGTGGCATCACTCCGGACATGGCTCGCCTTCTGGGAGACGCATTCGACGTGCACCCGCAGTTTTTTTTGAACCTTCAAGCTCAGTACGATTTACAGAATGCAAAAGAGCCTGATCCAGCGGTCAGGACGCGTGCTCATTTGCAGGCCTTATTTCCAATCCGCGAAATGATTCGTCGTGGTTGGATTCAGGATGGCGAAGCTTCGCTTCTTGAGCTTCAAATGAATCGCTTCTCGGAAGCGGCAAATGATCGTGAGTTCACCCAAATCGCTTTCGCGGCGAAGAAGACTCACTATGACGAAACGCCATCCCACCAGATGGCCTGGGTTTATCGTGTTCGGCAACTTTCTAGAGAGATGTCTGTCACGGAGTTTTCCAATGAGGCGCTCAAGAATGCGCTTCCAAAGCTGCGATCGTTGATGGTCGATCCCGAATTGATTGCTGAGGTTCCCGCGATCCTTGCCGAGTGTGGTGTGCGTTTCGTCATCGTCGAAGTGTTGCCAGGAGCTAAGATTGACGGGGTATGTACGTGGCTGGACGACAATTCTCCGGTTATCGGTATGTCTACTTTGTACGATCGAGTAGACAATTTCTGGTTTGTCTTGCGACATGAGATTGAGCACATCTTGCAAGGAGATGGAAAGCAAACCATCGGGATTATCGATCATTTATCGGGCGAAGGACTATCCGCTGGTGAAGCTGAAAGCGATATCGAGCGCATTGCAAATGACGCCGCAGCAGACTTTTGCGTCTCCAAGCAGAAGATGGATTCCTTCTATCTTCGGAAGAACCCATATTTTTCGGAACGGGATGTCATTGGGTTCGCGGCGCTGATGGGCGTCCATCCCGGCATCGTCGTTGGCCAGCTTCAGAGACGAATGAAGCGGCACGACTATCTCCGAAAATACCAAGTCCCAATCCGGAAGTACTTGGTGACATCAACCATGGCGGATGGATGGGGACACTCTGTTCGAGCGGAACTTTAACTAATAAGGCGGGCTTCAATGACTACATTTCCAGAACAGATGCGCGCGATCTTTGACCGTTATCGTGAGGAGGTCGATTCTGCTCCGGTTTCGCTAGATGAAGTCGCAGCATGGGCGCTTATGAAGAACCTCTATCATCCTGCGCCTCGTGATGTGGCCAAGCTATGCCGTGACGATCTGGCAGAAAGCCTGCGTCAGGAGAAGCGTGTGGATGAAAAGGGGCGAAAATATCGCGCGAAGCATTCCGTGCGAACCACAACAAATGGCCATCAGATGAGCCTATGGGCCGATATCGACAGTGCTCCGCGAGCATTCATGGAAAAGTCTTTCGCTCAGCGCCGGAAATCTATCGTAGACGATTGTTTCCAAGTCAAACAGGATGTTGACCATTTTAACGATCACAACGCGATCGAAGAGCCTATTCAGATAATTCTGGACTTCATCGACGATGTTGCGGAAATGGAAGCAGCAGCGCGCCAACGTCGTGATGACGATGAGGTTGCCTAAAAGCGGTGCAATCCGTTATAGGGAGCGGCAGCGGTCTTGGGCTGGATTGAGACTCGTCGTACAAATTTTGTTTCCCTCGTGTCCAACAAAAAGGCCACCGCGGTAACGGTGGCCTTTGGTGTACCTAAAGCCAGCGATCCTTACAGATAAAACTGCGCCATTGCGCTGAGGCCGATCGGTTTGATTTTCGGGGCATTGCCGGCGGTGCCGAACTGCTCAAAACGGTCTTCGCAGACCTTCTGCATCAGGGCATAGGCCGGTTTGAAATAGCCGCGTGGGTCGAAGCCGGCGGGATTCTCGGACATGCACTTGCGGATGCCGGCGGTGATCGCCAGGCGCAGGTCGGTATCGATATTGATCTTGCGCACGCCCATCTTGATGGCCTTTTGCAGTTCCTCGACCGGCACGCCCCAGGTCTGCGGAATGGCGCCACCATAGGCGTTGATTTCGTCCTGCAATTCCTGCGGCACGGACGACGAGCCGTGCATGACGAGGTGGGTATTGGGCAGGCGCTTGTGGATGGCCTCGATGACGTGCATGGCCAGCACTTCGCCATCCGGCTTGCGCGTGAACTTGTAGGCGCCGTGGCTGGTGCCCATCGCAATCGCCAGGGCATCGACGCCGGTTTTGGCGACGAAATCGACGGCCTGGTCGGGGTCGGTCAGGAGCTGGTCATGCGACAGGACGCCCTCGGCGCCGTGGCCGTCTTCGGCTTCGCCCATGCCGGTTTCAAGCGAGCCGAGCACGCCCAGTTCACCCTCGACCGAGACGCCGCAGGCATGGGCCATCTCGACCACTTTCCTGGTGACATCGACATTGTAGTCATAGTCGGCGGGGGTCTTGGCGTCAGCCATCAGCGAGCCATCCATCATCACCGAGGTGAAGCCGTGTTGGATGGCCGAGGCGCAGGTGCCAAGCGAATTGCCGTGGTCCTGGTGCATGCAGAGCGGCACTTCCGGGTAGATTTCGGCCAGGGCATTGATCATGCGCTTCAGCATCAGGTCGTTGGCATAGGCGCGGGCGCCGCGCGAGGCTTGCAGGATGACCGGCGAGGCGGTCTTGCGCGCCGCCTCCATGATGGCGATGCCCTGTTCCATATTGTTGATATTGAAGCCCGGTACGCCGTAATTGTGTTCGGCGGCGTGATCGAGGAGTTGTCGTAAGCTGATGCGAGCCATGAGTATTTTCCCTTTTTCATGGTCATTGATGAACTCACCTGTGGCAGATGAGGTTGAAAGATTCGGCTGAGGTGACCTTTGGTCTGTTTTTGCCTCAGTCAAACATAAATTTTAAATGCGCCAATCCTAAACGCAACAGTAGCCCTGCAACTACTGTTCCAGCGCGGCGACGCCCGGCAGAACCTTACCTTCCATCCATTCGAGGAAGGCGCCGCCGGCGGTCGAGACGAAGGTCATGTCGTCGGCCACGCCGGCGTGGTTCAGCGCGGCGACGGTATCGCCACCGCCGGCCACGGCGACCAGCTTACCTGATTTTGTTTGCTGCGCAGCAAATTTCGCGGTGGCGACGGTCGCGGCGTCGAAGGGGGGCAATTCAAATACACCGAGCGGGCCATTCCAGATCAGGGTTTTTGAGCCGGCCATGACATTGGTGAGGGCTTCGACAGTCAGCGGGCCGGCGTCGAAAATCTTGTCGTCGGCGCTGAGCGGCGCACTGAGCGGCTGCGTGCGATGCGGGGCGTTGGCCTTGAAGTCCTGCGCCACAACGACATCGAGCGGCAGCATGATATGGCAGCCCTTGGTCTGGGCTTCGCGCAGGATTTCCAACGCCGTTTCCTTCAGGTCTTTTTCGCACAGGCTTCCGCCGACGTCATGGCCCTGGGCATAGAGGAAAGTGTTGGCCATGCCGCCGCCGATGGCCAGGGCGTCGAGCGAGCCTACGAGGTTCTTCAGCAGATCGAGCTTGGTCGAGACCTTGGAGCCGCCGACAATGCCGAGCGTCGGGCGCTCAGGATTGCCAAGCGCCTTGTCGAGCGCGGTCAGTTCACGGCGCATCGATTCACCGGCATAGGCGGGGAGCAGACGGGCGACGGCCTCGGTCGAGGCGTGGGCGCGGTGGGCGGCTGAGAAGGCGTCGTTGACATAGATATCGGCCAGGCGCGCCAGTTCGGCGGCGAATTCCGGATCGTTGGTTTCTTCGCCGGGATGGAAACGGACGTTTTCCAGCAGGATCACGCCGCCGGCCGGCAGCGCTTTGATGGCGGCTTCGGTTTTGTCACCCACTGCGTCGTCGGCGAAGGCGACCGGCTTGCCGAGCAGGGCGGCGAGGGCGGGCGCGACGAATTTCAGCGACATGGCCGGCACGACCTTGCCCTTGGGGCGGTCGAAGTGGGCCAGTAGCGCGACTTTCGCGCCCTTGGCGATCAGCTTCTCGATGGTGGGCAGGGCGACTTTCAGGCGCGTATCATCGGTGATGCGGCCATCCTCGACAGGCACGTTGAAATCGACGCGCACCAGCGCGGTCTTGCCGTTGAGATCGGAAACGTCATCGAGGGTCTTGAAGGGCATGGGGAGCTTCCGTTTTGCAGAACCTCCCCTGATTTCAGGGGAGGGGGACCGCAAGCTTGCGCAGCGGTGGTGGGGTTAAAAGGCACCGGCAGCGTGTGGAAATAACCCCACCCGTCCCTTTGGGCCACCCTCCCCTAATATTAGGGGAGGTTCAATAGAAAAGGCCCTCATTGCTGAGGGCCTTCTGATTACAGGAACTTGCCGAAGGCGACAGCGGTATCGGCCATGCGCGACGAGAAGCCCCATTCGTTGTCATACCACGAGAGGATGCGCACCAGCTTGCCCTGGATCACCTGGGTCTGCGGCAGGGCGAAGGTCGAGGAGGCCGGTTCATGGTTGAAGTCATGCGACACCAGCGGCTCGTCGGTGTAGCCCAGCACGCCCTTCATGGCGCCGTCGGCGGCGGCCACGATGGCGGCGTTGATTTCTTCCTTGGTGACGGCGCGGGAGGCGTTGAACACCAGATCGACGCACGACACGTTCGGGGTCGGGACGCGCACCGAGGAACCGTCGAACTTGCCCTTCAGTTCGGGAATGACAAGGCCGATCGCCTTGGCGGCGCCGGTCGAGGTCGGGATAATATTGAGGGCGGCGGCGCGGGCGCGATACAGATCCTTGTGCATCTGGTCGAGCGACGGCTGGTCGTTGGTGTAGGAGTGGATCGTCGTCATGTAGCCCGACTCGATGCCGCACAGGTCGTTCAGCACCTTGGCGACCGGCGCCAGGCAGTTGGTGGTGCACGAAGCGTTCGAGATGACCAGATCACTGGCCGCCAGGGTGTCGTGGTTGACGCCATAAACGATGGTCTTGTCGGCGCCGTCGGAAGGGGCCGAAACGATGACGCGCCTGGCGCCAGCCTCCAGGTGGGCGGCGGCCTTGTCACGCGCGGTGAAGATGCCGGTGCATTCAAAGGCGATATCGACCTTCAGATCCTTGTGCGGCAGTTCGGCCGGATTGCGGATCGCGGTCACCTTGATCGGTGCGTAGGTCTTGCCATTGGCGGTGATGACGAGGCTGTCGCCTTCAACCACGACCTTGGCCGGGAACCGGCCGTGGATCGTGTCGTAGCGCAGCAGGTGCGCATTGGTTTCCACCGGGCCAAGGTCGTTGATGGCGACGACTTCGATGTCCGTGCGGTTATGCTCGATGATCGCGCGCAGGATATTGCGACCGATACGGCCAAAACCGTTGATGGCGACACGTAAAGCCATGGGGAAATCCTTTTATGAGATAGCAGCACCAATCGCTGTAATTGCGCGGTGGTTTTTTAACCTCAAGGCTTTGAAGTCAAGCCTTATTTCGCGCTGACCCGGATATGGTAACGCTATCAGATGGAATCCAGATGCAGGCCTTGAAATTACCGCCCAAAACCAAGGATTATTGGTCAAATCTGAAACGATTTATCGCGCCAGCATCGGCAGGACCATCAGCAGTTCCAGCCCGGTGACTTTGGCGCCTTCATAGCGGTTGACGGCGGTAAGCGTGCCGCCTTGCGCTTCGGTCAGGGCGCGGGCCACGCTGAGGCCCAGGCCGGTGCCGCCGGTATCGCGGTTGCGCGACGATTCCAGCCGGTGGAATGGCTCGAACACCGTCTCCAGCGCGTCCGGCGGCAGGCCGGGGCCATCATCGATGACGCGCAGTTCCGCCTTGCCGCCGCGCGAGGCCAGTTCGATGCGGCAGCCGCCGGCGTAGCGTCCGGCGTTTTCGACGAGGTTGATCAGGATGCGTTTCAGCGCCACGGCGTCGCCCTTGACCATGATATTGTCCTCGATCCGCGCCGGTTCCATGGTGCAGACAGCGCACAGGTCGTCGCTCAGGGAATCGACGAGGGACGAGAAGTCGAGCGGCCGCAGGGTCTCGTTCATCTTGTGGGCGCTGGTGAAGCTCATGGCGCTGCGGATCAGGCCGTCCATGTGGGCGATGTCGCCGTTCAGTTTTTCACGCAGGGGGCCGGGCAGGTCCTCGATGCGCAGGCGCATGCGGGCCAGCGGCGTCTTGAGGTCGTGGGCGATGGCCGCCATCAGCATGGTGCGGCTTTCGACCTGCTTGCGGATACGCGCCTGCATCTCATTCAGCACGTCGGCGGCGGCGCGCACCTCAAGCGGCCCGGCCGAAAGAATAGGCGGCGCATTATCTTCCACGCTCAGTTTGGCGGCGGCTTCGGAAAAGGCGATGATCGGACGTGAGAGGCGTTGGGAAAGCCACCAGGCCAGGGGCAGGATCAGCAGGGCAGTCAGGCAGAAGCCGAGCAAAAGCCTTTCCTGCCAGGGCGCGATCAGTTCCCGGGGCGGCGTAATGACCCGCCATGTGCCGTCCTTGAGCCGCCAGGCGGCGCTGAAGGCCGGATAAAAGATATCCGCGCGGGTTTCACCATTAAAGGTGATGACGCGATTGCCGCCAAAGCCGGGGCCCCCAGAACCGGGAGCATTGAAGCCGTGATCGGGGGGCGGCATGTCAAAGTCAGGCGTGGCGGGCAGGCCAGGGTCAGCTTCACCCACTGGATCAGCTTTGGTGTTACCGACAACCGCCGCTGGCGATATCGGCTGGCCGGAGCCACCGGCGTCGCGCTGGAAGACGAACGACCTCGGCCCGCCGTCGAAGCGGCGATGCGGCTGGACATGCACGAATACGGTATCCACCGGCACATGCAGTTCCGCCGCCAGTTTTTGGGCAATGCCGGCCTGGAAATTATAGAGGCGGCGGGCGTGGAGGTCATCGGGAGTGGGCATCCTGTCGATAAAGGCAGGACGGGCAGAGACCGTAGCGGCCTTCAGCCGGTGGCCATTTTGCAGGCGGACTTCGCCTGTCTTCAATGCGGTGGCCACTTCGTTCAGGCTGTAACCGGAAGGCGGCGGTTCGGGCGCCTTGAGCACCACGAGCACGGGGATGACCAGCGCCATTACAAGCACGACGAAGCTAAGACCCATGACCTGCCAGAAGATCGGCAGGGATATAAGCAGTGTGCGCGGGGTGTCGGCAGGTTTGAGGCTCAAGACAGATCCGTTTTATTTCAGCGGCTTGAACATATAGCCGATGCCGCGGATGGTGCGGATGATGTCTTCATTGGCGTCGTCGCTCAGCTTCTTGCGCAGGCGCGAAATCTGCACGTCGATGGCGCGGTCGAAGCTGTCGGTGTTCGGGCCATGCAGGTAGTCGAGGATCTGGTCGCGGGAAAGCGCCCGGCCGGGGCGATCCAGGAAGACGCGCAGCAGTTCGAATTCGGCATTGGAGAGGGCCACCTGTACGCCGTCCGGGCGAACCAGGGTGCGCTTGATGTTGTCGAGCTGCCAGTTGAAGAAGTGGGTGATGGGGGATTTTTCGCCGGCACCGTTGCGGGCTTCGCGGCGGCGCATGACGGCGCGGATGCGGGCCAGCAGTTCGCGCGGATGGAAGGGTTTGGCCATGTAGTCGTCGGCGCCGAGTTCAAGGCCGACAATGCGGTCGATCTCCTCGCCGCGCGCCGACAGCATGATGACCGGTGGTCCGCCCTGTTCATTAAGGCGCTTGCAGATGCTGAGGCCGTCTTCGCCGGGCATCATGTAATCGAGCACGATCAGGTGGATATCACCGCGCGCCAGCACTTTTTCCATGTCGCGCCCATTGGCCGCCGCCTGAACCTCAAAGCCGTTCTGATCCAGAAACGTGCTGATCAGTTCACGCAGGTCGGCATCGTCATCGACGACGAGGATGCGGGTAGGCGTGGCGGTTACGGGGTCGGACATGCGGGACAGGGCGGTTGATGACATGGGGATGATACTCGCTAAATCGGATGCCGGGTAAGAAAAAGAACTGTGCCCGGAATGACGCAGGCTTACGGCTTTCAGATGTCGGCTCTGTTATAATAAATCTTAATTCGGCCCGATTTTGCCGGCGGACTGACATCGGCGGGCAATATGCCGGGCGTATCCTGTCATTCGGCGAAGGCGGCGGAAAGCTCGCTTTCCGATGGAATGACAAGGATAAACAGCATGTTCAAAACGGTTCACTGGCTGGGTCTGTCCCTGACGCTCGCCGGCATATGCACCCTGCCGGCCCTGGCGGACGTAACTGACGCTCAAAAGACTGAAGGCCCGGCGAGACCGGCCTTCAGCGATATCGATACCAATTCGGACGGCGTGATCAGTCAGGCCGAGTTCGATGCCTTCCGCCCGAAAAGACCGGATGGGGATCATGGGCGTGGCCGCGAACATGACGGCCCCCGTGGCAGGGGCGGCCCCATGCCTTTCCACGGGGCTGACCTCAAGCGACTCGATACCGACAAGGACGGCAAGGTCAGTTTTGACGAGTTCAGCGCGCCGATGAAGGCGCATTTTGCCCGGATGGATACAAACAAGGATGGTTTCCTCGATGAGGCGGAACTGAAAGCGCCGCCCCCTCCGCCTGAAGGCGGGCCGGATGGGGATGGTCCGCCGCCACCGCCTGAAAAGTAATCCTGGAATTTTACCGCCCGGCGGTGAAAAGCGATGCCGTGGATGGCACACCTGGCCGGAGCGAAAGCTCCGGTCTTTTTTTGTGAAAAATTCTGCGACGGAAAATATCACCGCTGCCGTTTGATAGATAACGGCACAAATGGGGACTGTTCGTTCTATCCACCCTAGGAACTCAACCATGTCACGTACACTGACGTTTGTTTCCCTGATGGCGCTCGGCGCTGCCCTTGTTGGCGGTGCTGGGGCCCAGACGACTATGGATAAGCCTGCACATCAGCATCACGGCCGCGGCTTTGACGCTATGGATACCAATAAGGACGGCGTGCTCGATAAGAGCGAAGCTAAAGGTCGCCTCGCCAAGGCTTTTGACGAGATCGACTTGAACAAGGACGGCAAGGTAACGAAGGACGAACTCAAGGCTGGCTGGCAGGCGCAACGCACTGACCGTCAGGCCCAGCGTCTCGCCCGCATCGATACCGACAAGGACGGCAAGGTGTCGTGGGCTGAAAGCGAAGCGCAGGCGAAGGCCCGCTTCGATAAGGCCGACGCAAACCATGACGGTTTCCTGGATGCCTCGGAGATGACCGCCCGCAAGGGATGGCGTCATCACGACAAGGATATGGCGCCCCAACAAGGACGCTGATTGGTTTCTGTGATGTCCGTATCTCCCCGGAGCGGACGTCATAGAATTGGAGCCGTGACGGCCGCCGCCGTCACGGCTCTTTCTTTTGAAAGAGCGAAGATACGCGCAAACGTGCGCGGTCGCGCTTGCCGAAACAAGGCTGGTCGCCCTGTTTCGGAGGCATCAATTGGCGCCGTTCGGTAAGAGAATAAAAAAAGCCCGTTCGAAGTTTCGAACGGGCTTTTTTGTCAGATTTGGGAGTTGCTTTTTACAGCGCGGCCTTGACCTTGGCGACGACGTTCTCGGCGGTGATGCCGAACTCCTTGTACAGGCGATCCGCCGGGGCCGAGGCGCCGAAGCCGGTCATGCCGACGAACAGGCCGTTCTCGCCGATAAAGCGCTCCCAGCCGAACTTGGCGGCGGCTTCGACGGCAATGCGGACCGGCGCGGCGCCGATGACGGAGGCCTTGTAAGCCGCCGGTTGGGCGTCGAAGATGTCCCACGAGGGCGTCGAGACAACGCGGGTCGGGATGCCGTCGGCTTCCAGTTGCTTTTGCGCGGCGACCGCGATGGAGACTTCCGTGCCCGAAGCGAAGATGGTGGCCCTGGCTTCACCCGAAGCGGCGACCAGTTCGTAGGCGCCCTTGGCGGAGAGATCACCCGCTTGCGTGCGGACAGCCGGCACCTTCTGGCGCGACAGGACCAGCATGGACGGCCCCTTGGCCTGAATGGCGGCCTTCCAGCATTCGGCAGCCTCGACCATATCGGCCGGGCGGAAGACGTGCAGACCGGGCATGGCGCGATAGGAGGCCAGGTGCTCGACCGGCTGGTGCGTCGGGCCGTCTTCGCCGACGCCAATCGAATCGTGCGTCATGACGTGAACGACCTTTGCCCCCATCAGCGCGCCCAGGCGGATGGCCGGACGGCTGTAGTCGGAGAACACAAAGAAGGTGCCGGCATAGGGCAGGATGCCGCCGTGCAGGGCCATGCCGTTCATCGCCGCGGCCATGCCGAATTCGCGCACGCCGTAGTGGACGTAGCGGCCGGCATAGTCAGGCTCATCGAAGGGCGTCATGCCCTTGACCAGGGTATTGACCGAGCCGGTGAGGTCGGCTGAGCCGCCGATCATCGATTGCAACGTCGGGGTCAGGGCGGCCAGTGCCTTGCCGGAGCAGGAGCGGGTGGCGTCGGCCGGCTTGGTGGCGATGGCGTCGGCAATGTGCGCATCCAGAGCTGCGAAGGCATTGGCCGGCAGGTCTCCGCTCATGGCGGCGGCCAGTTCAGCACCCTTGGGGTTTGACTTGGCTTTCGCCTCCCAGTCCTTGCGCACCTTCGTGCCCTTGCGGCCGGCGGCCAGCCAGGCCTTGCTGATATTTTCCGGCAGGGTGAAGGGCGCGGCCAGCCAGTCCATATGCGCGCGGGCGGCGCGGATTTCATCATCCATCAGGTTGTAGCCGTGGCCGTGCTTGTCGCCTTCCTTGGCGCCGGCGCGGCGCGACACGGCGGTCTTGCAGGCGATCATGACCGGCTTCTGCTGCTGGGTGGCCCAGCGCATGGCGGCGGCGATCTTGGAATGATCGTGGCCGTCGACGGCCTTGACCGCCCAGCCGGCGGCCTTGAAGCGGGCGAGCTGGTCGCCGGTTTCGGCTACGGTGGCGTAACCGTCAATGGTGACATTGTTGTCGTCGAACAGGACGATCAGGTTTTTCAGCTTCAGGCGGCCGGCCAGCGAGATGGCTTCATGCGACACGCCTTCCATCAGGCAGCCGTCACCGGCGATCACCCAGGTCCTGTGGTTGACGAGATCGTCACCGAAGCGGGCATTGAGGTGGCGTTCGGCCATGGCCATGCCGACAGCGGTGGCCAGGCCCTGACCGAGCGGGCCGGTGGTGCATTCGACACCGGCGGTATGGCCGTATTCCGGGTGACCGGCAGTGGTGGAACCCCACTGGCGGAAGTTCTCGATGTCCTTCATCGAGACCGATTTGAAGCCGGTCAGGTGGAGAAGCGAATAGAGCAGCATCGAGCCGTGGCCGGCGGAGAGTACGAAGCGGTCGCGGTCGGCCCAGTCGGGGCGCGACGGATCGTACTTGAGGAACTTGGTCCACAGCACGGTGGCGACGTCGGCCATGCCCATCGGCATACCCTGGTGGCCCGACTTCGCGTTATGCACGGCTTCCATGGAAAGGACGCGGATGGCGTCGGCCATAAGGACACCGGACGGTTTTGTGGTCGGAGCGGCTGCAACAGCGCTTGTGGACATGGGTGAGTCTCTATTAAAGTGTTAACGTGGCGTGGAGATTTGCCGTGCCTTTAGCCGAACTTGCCGGCTAAGTGTAGAATTTATTGTGTTTGCAGCGCGATTCTTGCCGGGTTTGCTCCGAAAACGGACGAATCGGTGGTCGTGCGGCGTCTATCGGAGGAAAGCGGTTATGGACCATTCACCGAATCAACCGGCCGGCGGCAGCCTGAATGTCGCGGTCGATCGACTGGATCGCGCCCTTGAGGCGCTGGAGGCGCGTGTGCGGGCCTTGCAGGGAGGCGAACCCCTGCCGGCATTCACGGGTCCAGGCTCGAATGAAGAATATGAGCGCGTGCTGGCCGAGCTTGAAGAAGCGCGGGTGTCGAATGCCGAACTGGCCGCCGCCGCTTCTGCCGCGCACGCCGCCCTGGGCGCCGCCGCTGCCAATATCCGCCAGCTTGTCAGCGGAGTAGCATAATGGGCGAGGTAACGGTTCGCGTTAACAACAAGCCCTATACGGTCGGTTGCGCCGATGGCCAGGAAGGCCGTGTGCAGGAACTGGCGCGCCAGTTCGATGAGCATGTCGAGATGGTGGTTTCCGATGTCGGCTCGATCGGCGAGGTGCGGCTGTTCCTGATGGCGGCCTTGCTGATGATCGACGAGATGCAGGATCTGCGGGCGCAACTGGATGAAGCCGGTTCGGCCAATTCGCGCATGAATGCCGGCGCGCATGAGATGGAACGCAAAGCGGCCTTCGCCATCGCTGATGCCGCCGCACGGCTGGAACGGCTGCTGGGGGCGTAAGAATCTCCTCCCTACGAAGTAGGTAGGAGATTATTCTTTCTTCTTGCCGATCTTCGGTTCTTCGCCCTTCAGCAGACGGCGGATATTCTCGCGGTGGCGGATATAGATCAGCACCGCCATGAACAGCGCCATGCCGAGGAAGGGATAGGGCGCGACGTGCAGCAGGAAGGCCAGCGGCACGACCAGAGCGGCGGCCACTAACGCGCCCAGCGATGAAATGCGGAAGATAAAGGCGGTCAGCAGCCATAGCGTCGCGGCGATCAGGCCCATCGGCCAGCAGGCGGCGAACAGGGTGCCGAAGAAGGTGGCGACGCCCTTGCCGCCCTTGAATTTCAGCCACACCGGGAACAGATGGCCAAGGAAAGCGGCGCTGCCCGCCAGGGCCATTGCCGTCTGGCGAGTCTGGATATCGGCTTTCAACAACAAGACAAAGGCCAGCCCCACGGCCAGCGCGCCCTTGCCGGTGTCGCCGATAAAGGTGATGGCCGCCAGGTCCTTGCGGCCGGTGCGCAGCACATTGGTGGCGCCGATATTACCCGAACCGACCGTGCGGATATCGATGCCGGCCATCTTCGCGGCGAGATAGCCGAACGGGATCGAACCGAGCAGATAACCGCCGATAATGGATATCACGTAGATCGCGGCATCGGGAAGGGCGGGCATGGCGTTTGGTTCCTGCTTCAGAACTCCCCCTGATTTCAGGGGGAGGTGGCGCTCTTGCGCCGGAGGGGGTTAATCACCGTAGCGATAAGCACATTCTAACGACGGAATAACCCCACCCGTCGCTTCGCGCCACCCTCCCCTGAGATCAGGGGAGGTTCTTATGGAATCTCGTAGACGATACGGCCGTCCACCAGCGTTTTCAACACCTTGCCCTGTAAGGTGCGGTTTTCAAAGGGCGAGTTCTTCGATTTCGACAGGATGTCTTTTTCGCGCAAGGCAAACGGGGCGTCGATATCGACCAGGATCAGGTCAGCCGGGGCGCCCCTGGCGATGCGGCCGGCGTCGAGGCCCAGCAATTGCGCCGGATTTTGCGTCACCGTGCGCAGCAGGTCGATCAGCGGAATGTCGTTCTCGTGGTGCAGGCCGATCAGCGCCGCCAGCAGGGTTTGCAGGCCGAGCGCGCCGGGCGTGGCTTCCGAAAACGGCAGGCGCTTGTGTTCGGCCGGGGCGGGCGAATGGTTGGACACCACCACGTCGATCAGGCCGCTCGAAACGGCGTCGATCAGGGCCAGACGGTCGCGTTCGGCGCGCAGAGGCGGGTCGAGGCGGAAGAAGGTGCGGTAGTCGCCGATGTCGAGTTCGTTGAACATCAGATGGTTGATCGAGGCCGAGGCGAAAACCTCCAGCCCCTTGGCCTTGGCGCGTTCGAGCGATTGCAGGCCTTCGCGGGTCGAGACCTGATCCACTAAAAAGCGCGCGCCGGTCAGTTCGGCCAGGGCGAGGTCGCGTTCCATCATGATGCGTTCGGCCAGCGGCGAGACACCGGAGAGGCCCATGCGGGCCGCCATTTCGCCGGAGGTCGCCACCGCGCCTTCGGATAGCCACGGTTCCTTCGGGCGATGCGCCACCAGGGCGTTGAAGCCGTTGGCGTAGCTGAGGACGCGGCTGAGGATCTTGGAATTGACAATCGGCTCGTCGGCATTGGTGAAGTAAAGCGCGCCGGCCTCGGCCATCAAACCGATCTCGGCCATCTGCTGGCCCTTGAGGTTTTTGGTGGCGGCGCCGGCCGGATAGACGTGGACCAGTTGGATATCGCGGGCACGCCGGAGAATGAAATCGGCCATGGCCGGGCCGTCGATGCAGGGGCCGGTGTCGGGCTGGACGACGAAGGAGGTGACGCCTCCGGCGGCGGCGGCAAGCGAGGCCGATTTCAGGGTCTCGGCGGGTTCGTGGCCGGGTTCGCCGGTCTTGACGCGCATGTCGATCAGGCCGGGCAGGATGGCGTTTTCGTCGCAGTCGATAACGCGGATGCCGGCGTGACCGATGATCGCGCCGCGACCGAGGATGACGTCGGCGATGACGCCATCGGCGACGATGACCGAGCCAGGGCCGTCATATTCGGTGGCCGGATCGATGATGCGGGCATTAACGAAGGCGATTGCGGGAGAGTCTTTGGTCATTTTTTTGTTCCGCAATTCTTGACCGCAGTCTTGTTGTAAGCTTCGGCATAGGCGCGCGCCCTACTTTGCGTATTTGCGGTGTCTTCCGAAATAACGTCCGAAGTCTGAGTATCGTAGAAGATTACGTATTTAGATTTGGCGTCATACACGTTCATTTTTGTGCCCAAGAGCATCCATGTGTAGCCGCCGGTCGCGTATAAAATACAGGAACCCTTAGCAAAGTCCTGGTTCGCATCATTGGCAGCATTATTCGGATCAAGCTTGGCCAGTTGAACATAGTGTTTAGGCAAATCGTCAGCGAGAGACGGAGATGCAGCAGCCAGCATGATGGTAAGCATAGCTGCAACGGTTGTCGTTAAAATTGAGTGGGGCCTCATCGGTCATTCTCCAGTCGCGCAGCCAACGAGGCCAGCACAGCCATGCGGGCGGCCACACCCATCTCGACCTGATCCTGAATAAGCGAAACCGACAGATCATCGGCGATTTCCGAGTCGATCTCGACGCCACGGTTCATCGGGCCGGGGTGCATGACCTTGGCGCCGGGGGCGGCCACGGCCAGCTTTTCGCGGTCGAGGCCGAAGAAGCGGTAATATTCGCGGGCGGAGGGGATAAAAGCGCCGTCCATGCGCTCAAGCTGGAGGCGCAGCATCATGACCACATCGGCGCCGGCAATGCCTTCGCGCATGTCGTGATAGACCTCCGTGCCCCACTGATCGGCATCGCCCGGAATGAGCGTCGGCGGCCCGACAAGCCGCACATTGGCGCCCATGGCGTTGAGCAGGATGACATTGGAGCGCGCCACGCGGGAGTGGGTGACGTCGCCGCAAATGGCGATGGTCAGGCCATCGACATGACCGAAGGCACGGCGGATCGACAGCATGTCGAGCAGGGCCTGCGTCGGGTGCTGGTGCTGACCATCGCCGGCATTGACCACCGAACAGCCGACCTTTTGCGCCAGCAGGGCCGCTGCGCCGGAGGCCGAGTGGCGCACCACCAGCAGGTCGGGCTTCATGGCGTTGAGCGTGACGGCCGTATCGATCAGGGTCTCGCCCTTGGCGACCGACGAGGTCTTCATGCTCATATTTATGGTGTCGGCGCCGAGGCGCTTACCGGCCAGTTCGAAACTCGACTGCGTGCGGGTCGAGTTCTCGAAGAACATATTGACCATCGTCCGGCCCTTGAGCAGGTCCAGTTTCTTGGTCGATTGCCGGTTGAGATCGACGAAAACATCCGCCAGGTCGAGCAGGTTGGCGATATCGGGCGGATCGAGATCCTGCGCGCCGAGGAAGTGCGGCTTCGGGAAGGGGTGCAGCCGGGCGCGGATCAGTTCGTTAAAATCGGTCATGTGGCGTCATTCTTTGGTCTGCATAATGGTCATGCTGACAGAAACTGCCGGCACAGTCGTCATTATTCCGCAGGAATTGGCTTTGCCGCGTTTTTGGCGGAGAATGCCAGAAAGTACAAGCCGTAAGGACGACATATTTATGAAAAGCCAGGCACAAAAAGCGGCGGACTTCGCGGCGCTGCATGAACGGGGCTGTTTTGTCATTCCCAATCCGTGGGACCGGGGCACAGCGCGGCTGCTGGCGGGGCTGGGATTCCGCGCCCTGACCACCACCAGCGCCGGTTACGCGCGCGCATTGGGCGTCAGCGATTACCGGGCCGGGCGCGAGCATGTATTGGCGCATGTCCGTGATCTGGCATCGGCGACGGACCTGCCGCTGGCGGCGGATCTGGAAAACGGTTTTGGTCATTCACCGGAGGATTGCGCGGAAACGATTCGGCTGGGCGCGGAAGCGGGACTGGTCGGTGGCTCGATCGAGGATTTCACCGGCGACGAGCAGGTGATCTATGATTTGGCAGAGGCGGCGGACCGTATCCGGGCAGCGGCGGAAGCGGCGAAGGCGCTGCCGTTCAAATTCATGCTGGTGGCGCGCTGCGAGAACTACCTGCGGGGCCGGCCGGATCTGGCTGATACCCTCGCGCGTTTGCAGGCCTATCAGGATGCCGGCGCCGATGTGCTCTATGCGCCGGGCGTTTCCACCGCCGAAGAGATTAGGGAGATTTGCCGCGGCGTCGATCGGCCGGTGAATGTGCTGGGTGGATTAGGGGTAAAACCCTTGTCGGTGTGCGAACTGGCGGAACTGGGCGTGCGACGGGTGTCGCTCGGTAGCTGGCTGCATTCGGCGGCGATGACGGCCTTTGTCAATGCGGCGCAGGATGAAAGCTTTGGTTATGTCGCCGATCTGGTCGGCGGCGCGCAACTGGATCAATGGTTGGTGGAAGGAGCGGGGTGAACTTCTCCTCCCCTGCAAAGCGGGGGAGGTGTCGAGCAAAGCGCGGACCGCAGGTCGCAGCGCGTCGAGACGGAGGGGGCATGCCGGCGACAGGATGCCCCCTCCGTCAGCGACACCAGCCCTGCGGGCTTCGCGCTGCCACCTCCCCCGTACGCTTCGCTACAAGGGAGGAGAAAGTCTGTCACACCAGATGAAACAGCCACAAGAGCAGCGGCATGGTTACGGCGCTCAAGGTTGTGGTCAGGGCCACGATGCCGGCCATCAGGGGCGCGTCGCCGCCCATATGCCGCGCCTGGACATAGGCCGCCGCAGCACATGGGGCCGCGCCACAAGCCAGCGCAATCCCCTGCGCCATCTTATCACCACCCAGCGCATAACAGATCGACCAGGCCAGGACCGGCATGACCAGAATCTTGAACAGTGACACCAGCCCCACCAGAACCGGCCGCCGCCAGACATAGCCGAAGCTCAACCCCGCGCCGGCGAGGATCAGGCCGGTCGGGATGGCGGCCTCGCCCAGCATGTTCAGCGCCTTTTCGGCGAAGGTAATGGTGGGGACGTGAAGGCAGTTCAGCAACAGCCCGACCAGACAAGAAGCGAAGATGGGATTGGTCAGAAGCGTTTTGGCGAACCACAGGGGCGTGCGGTCGGGCGTGCCGCCTTCGGGTTCGCCCCAGCGCGCCAGCACCAGTATGCTGACCATGTTGCTGGCCGGGATGAGGGCACTGATCGCCACGGCGGACAGGCTGTTTGCGTCCCGACCGAAGATCGACGCCGCTACGGGGATGAAAACGAACGAGTTGAAGCGGATCAGGCCCTGGAAGACGCTGGTGAAGGTGGGGCCGGAGAGTTTCAGGAAGGGCCTGAGGGCAAAGCCGAAACCCGCGCCGATGACGACCGAGCCAACCACGCCGATAGTGATCGGGCCGGTGGAGAAACCGGACAGATCGGCGTGCCAGATGGCGGGGATCAGAAAACCGGGGTAGAGGACATAGATGGCGAATGTCTCGATCGGCGGCCAGACGGACAGGGGCAGGAAGCCGGATTTTTTCAGGCCATAGCCGAGGGAGATCAGCAGGAAGATCGGGACAATGCCGTTGAGGATGGTCGTCCAGGTCATTCTTTTCGCTCACGGCTGTCGCGCTGCGCGCTCGCCTTCGCGGGAGCGGCGAACGATCGCCGACGCCCGGTCGGGCGCTGAAAAAGAGCGATGCTAAACACCGGCCGCATCCTTCATCCGATCGAGCGCCCCCTGCAATATATAGGCGGCGGCGGAGCGGTCGATGACCTCGGCGCGCTTGGCGCGGGTCAGGTCGGCTTCCTCAATCAGGAAGCGGTTCATTACGGATGATGACCAGCGCTCGTCCCAGAAGGCGATAGGAAAATCACGCAGGCGCAGCAGGTTGCGGGCGAAGGCGCGGCACGACTGGCAGCGCGGGCCTTCGGTGCCGTCCATGTTGATGGGCAGGCCAATCACCATGCCGTCGGCCTCGCGCGTCGCCATCAGCTTGAACAGGCGCTCGGCCTCCAGGGTGAATTTCGACTTCCTGATCAGTTCCAGCGGCGAGGCGATGGTCAGGGAAATATCCGAAACGGCGACGCCAATGGTCTTTTCGCCCAGGTCCAGCCCCAGCAGCGCGCGGCGCGGGGACAAGGCGCCCGCCAGTTCGGTAATGTCTATAACGGCCATAGGGCGCTGCTTTGATCCTTATGGCGGCGGGAGTCAATCATTTGTGGCGCAGGGTGGCGATCAGGGTGGTTGCTGTCGATACAGTTGTTTTTGAAGGAATTGTGTGAAAATTAACAGATTAAATTTGCGTAATAAATTACGGTTATGTAATTAATGAAATCTATGTAATACATTGATCCGATTTAATAATATTCATGTTTAAATTTCATTTTGACAAGAGTAGATGTGTTTTCAGTTCTTCACCAGTATTCATCTTTCATCTGCTTAAAGGAAATTCATCATGACCCGTTCGATCCTTATCGCCACCGCCCTGTCGTTCGTCGCCCTGGCCGCTGGCGTCGCCAATGCCCAGGAGCGCCAGTCGGCGCAAATCTCGGTTTCCGCCAAACATGTCGATTTCAACAGCGCCCGCGAAACGCGCGGCTTTTACGCCAAGCTCAATGCCGCCGCCCATCAGGTCTGTACCAGCGAAGTGTCCGATCCGATGACCAGCATGGCGGATGCCGCCTGCCAACGTGAAGCCGTTACCGATGCCGTCAAGCAAATCGACGCCCCGCAACTGAGCGCGCTTGACAGCCGTTCGGATCGCGCGCCGGCCTATGCCGAGCGCAGCCAGAACAGCCGTCACAACTAAGCTGCGAAAGGAGGAGACCCATGTTACGTTCAGTTTTGGGCTTTGCCCTTCTGTCCGGCCTGTTCGCCGCACCGGCCGTCTTCGCTCAGGAACCGGGCGTGAGCAAGGTCGATATTACCTTCAAGACCCGGCAGCTTCAGGACCCGGCTCAGGCGAAAGCCGTCTATGCCCGGCTTTACAAGGTGGTCCAGTATGTTTGTCAGACCGATGGCGGTGAGGGGCCGACCTGGCGGATCGCCGATGACCGCGCCTGTGAGGACGAGGCCATGCAGGGCGCCTTGCAGCAACTCAACAGGCCTGAGTTGATGGCGCTTTACACGCCAGGCGCGCCTGAGAGGGCTTATGCCGATAGCGCCCGGCGGAAGCATTAACGTTTCTTATGTAATGGTTTCTATAAATACAGATTATATTTATATTTTTTATGACAAGTAATATTCCTTTACCTGTAGTTTCATTTGATATTTTTGAAACACGGGTATGATTTTAATAGATGTCTAAAAATTCATAATAATTCTGTTTCCATTTACTATAAATGCGCGTAAAGCGTGCGCGCCACTGTATTGCGTATCCATTTAAAATTAGAGAGGAAGAAGGTCATGCGTAGATTGATACTTTGTGCTGCCTTGTTTTCCGCCGCCGCTCTGACGACAGGAAATGTTCATGCGCAGACGGTTGAATCCGCCCAGCGGGAGGTTTCGGCCAAGGGGGTGAATTTCGAGGACGCCGGGCAGGTTCGTTTTTTCTATGCCAGGCTGAACGCGGCGGCTCATGATGTTTGCGCCAGCGAGGTCTACGATCCGATGACGCAGATGGCCGATAAGGCCTGCCAGGACGGTGCGGTGTATGACGCCGTGAGTCAGGTAAATAAGCCGCTGCTCAATAGTGTGAGCAAGCGTCCCCGTGTCGAACTAATCGCCCGCAATAGTAACGCACGGGCGGCGCTTGTTGTTTCGGGGCTTAATCAGTAGGCGTCCACGGTTTCATTGCCAACATAGGGATGTGTTTTGACAGGCTTTTGCGCGCCACCCTCTTGCCAAATCCATCCCTAGCCTTTAACCGCTCCCTAAGAAATTAAGGAGTCTGGTCATGGCCATCGATGTGGCAACCGTCAAGAAAGTGGCGTCGCTTTCCCGCCTGCGGGAAGATGAGGCGCGCCTGCAATCGCTCGCCGGCGAACTGAATGGTATCCTCGGCTGGATCGAGCAGTTGAATGAAGTCGATGTCACCGGCGTCGAGCCGATGACGACGGCGATCGAAATGCCGCAGCCGATGCGTGAAGATGTCGTCACCGATGGCGACAAGGTGCGCGAGATTGTCGCCAATGCCCCGAAGACCGTCGACGGCTTCTTTATTGTGCCGAAGGTGGTTGAGTAATGAGCGATCTGACGAAACTGACTTTGAAGGCCGCGCTTGACGGTCTGAAAGCGAAAACCTTTTCTTCCGCCGAACTGACCAGTGCCTTTATCGGCGCTATCGAAACCGCCAATCCGGCGCTCAATGCCTATGTCGAAACGACGTTCGACAAGGCGCGCGCTCAGGCCGCCGCGTCCGATGCGAAACTGGCCAGGGGCGAAGGCGGTACGCTGGAAGGCGCGCCGCTCGGCATCAAGGATCTGTACTGCACGGCCGGTGTCCGCACTACGGCCTGTTCGGGCATCCTGGAAAATTTCGTACCGACCTACGAATCGACCGTGACGCAGAACCTGTGGGATCAGGGCGCCGTCATGCTCGGCAAACTGAACATGGACGAGTTTGCTATGGGGTCGTCCAACGAAACCTCGAAGTGGGGCAATGTCGTTAATCCGTGGAAGTCGCGCGGCTCCAACGCCGAACTGACTCCCGGTGGGTCTTCCGGCGGTTCGGCCTCGGCTGTTGCAGCGGATCTGTGCCTCGCTGCCACGGCTTCGGATACCGGCGGCTCGATCCGTCAGCCCGCCGCCTTTACGGGAACTGTGGGCATCAAGCCGACCTATGGCCGCTGCTCGCGCTACGGCATGGTGGCCTTTGCTTCGTCGCTCGATCAGGCCGGCCCAATCACCAAAAATGTCGAAGACGCCGCCCTGATGTTGCAGGCCATGTGCTCGCATGACGTCAAGGATTCGACCTCGCTCGATCTGCCGATCCCGGATTTCTCGTCCTTCCTCGGCAAGTCGGTCAAGGGCCTGCGCATTGGCATCCCCGATGAGTATCGTCTCGACGGTATCCCGGCCGAGATCGACGCCCTGTGGGAACAAGGCATCGCCTGGCTGAAAGACGCCGGCGCCGAGATCGTCCGCATCTCCTTGCCGCATACCAAGTACGCCCTGCCGTGCTACTATATCATCGCCCCGGCGGAAGCCTCGTCCAACCTCGCCCGCTATGACGGTATGCGGTACGGCCATCGCGCCGAGGGCGTCACGTCCCTGACCGACGTCTATGAAATGTCGCGTTCGGAAGGCTTCGGCAAGGAGGTCAAACGCCG
This sequence comes from Asticcacaulis sp., assembly GCF_035497195.1. GTDB lineage: Bacteria > Pseudomonadota > Alphaproteobacteria > Caulobacterales > Caulobacteraceae > Asticcacaulis. The sequence goes on along the minus strand of NZ_DATJDZ010000022.1, from coordinate 27,818 downwards.
CATCATGATCGGCACCTATGTGCTGTCGGCCGGTTTCTATGACGCCTATTATGTCAAGGCGCTGAAGGTGCGCCGCCGTATCGCCGAGGATTTCACCAGGGCGTTCGAGCGCTGCGATGTCATCCTGACGCCCGCCACGCCATCGGCCGCCTTCGAACTGGGTGATCAGGCCAAGGCCGCCGATCCGGTCGCCATGTATCTCAATGATGTCTTTACGGTCACCACCAACCTGGCGGGTCTGCCGGGCCTGTCGGTGCCGGCGGGTCTTGACAGTCAGGGCTTGCCGCTCGGCCTGCAAGTCATCGGCAAGGCGCTGGACGAAGGCACGGTTCTGAACATCGCCTCGGTGCTGGAAAAAGCGGCGGGCTTTGGCGCCAAGCCGGCGAAGTGGTGGTAGCGCCAAACTGACAAGCCTGTTACCCTGCGCATAGCGGGGGCATATGCTCAAAAGCCTTCCGTTCTGATCGCGGGAGGCTTTTTGATGTCCGGGCGTATCCTATGCAGTTTTGTGGTTATGATGCTGGCGAGCGGGCTGGCCGCGCAGGCGCAGCAACCGGCGGCACCGGTGGAATCATCGAAGGCGGAGCTTGAAGAGTTCGCCAAGGGATGCGCCGCCGTTTACCTGATGGCGGCGGATACGGCGAAGGGCGATGATCTCAGCCAGGCCATGGTGCGCGGCGCCAGCACCGTGGATTATTACAAGCAGTCGACTGGCCACAGCCAGGAACGGGTCAATTCGGACATAACCGATATGCGCGACAAGCTGACCGAACGGCTGGCGCAAAATCCGCAACTGAGTCTGAAGGAACTGCGCGCCAATTGCGACGCCGCCTTTGCGCCAGCGGGCGGCTGAATTGTATTGCCGGCGCGCGACAAGGCCTTGCGCAATTCCCCAATTGTGCCTTACCCTGCACGCCGGGCCTCGATGGCCCTTCTCTTTCAGGAGCGGGTAAGCCCCGGCGTAAGTAATGATGTGTATGATCAGGACCGGGTGTGTTGTGTTGTCGGCACTTGCGCTGTTGGGCGCATCCGCGGCGGGTGCCCAGGAAACGCCGGCCCCGACCACGCCGGATTCAGCGGCGCCCAGTGATGCTCCCAGTGACGCAGATGTCGCCAATATGGCGCTTGTCTGCGTGGCAACCTACGATCTGGTGATTGCGAAACAACTGGCCGGACCGCAGGCCGACGCCATATCCGATGCGCGTGACCTGGCGAAATCCATTTATATGGAAGCATCCCAAAGCGATGAAGCGGCGGCGGATGACGATATCACCCGCACCGACAAGGCACTGGCGGATGCCGTCGCCAGCGGCAAGGGCAATCTCGATGAATACCATTCGACCTGCGACAGCCTGCTGATGGGGGATGAGCCGGACGATGGCGGTGATACCGGCGCTGTGATTTCCTGATCTATTGAGCGGACGGCGCCAGCCAGATATCGGACGTTTCAACAACCGGATAAGTGTTCATGCCTTCGGCGCCGGGCGGAATGGTGGCGATCTGTTCGGGGGCTGGCAGTTTGCCGAGCTGACTGGCGACGGCGGCGCTACTGCCGATCAGCGTCGTGGCGAATATGATCAGGCTGATTATCAGCACATTCGGGCGCGGCAGCTTTTCGAGTACGGGTATATTCCAGTAGACCGAATAGGTGCTGGGATGGGCTGCGTCTAACATGATCGTCACCTTGGGCTGTGTCCGGCCGAGGTTAACCATCGCCTTGTAAAATTTCACTGCCATGTATGTCCGCAAAAGTGGCCTGGCGGTTAACGGTCGTCTTTGCGCAGTCTTTATTGGACGGAATCTGGTTAAATTTGTATCCAGTTTGGATATGGCGCTTGTGTTCTGCGTGCTTTGCGGCAGTATCGGCCAAAATAATCCATAAGAACCGGAGCAGAGGATGAACCTCCCTACCGCCACCGCCCTGCCGAAACATGTTGAATTCACCATTCGTGGGGTTATCCTCGGTGTCCTGATCACACTGGTCTTCACGGCGGCGCAGGTCTATCTCGGCCTCAAGGTCGGCCTGACCTTCGCCACCTCGATTCCCGCCGCGGTTATTTCGATGGCGCTGTTGCAGGCCTTTAAAAACGCCAGCATCCAGGAAAACAACATCGTCCAGACCATCGCCTCGGCGGCGGGCACGCTGGCCTCGGTCATCTTCGTGCTGCCCGGCCTGATGATGATCGGCTGGTGGACGCATGTGCCCTTCTGGACCACCTTCGCCGCCTGCGCCGTCGGTGGCGTTCTGGGCGTCATGTACACCGTGCCGCTGCGCCGCGCCTTGGTGACGCAATCGTCGCTGCCCTATCCGGAAGGTGTGGCGGCGGCGGAGGTTTTGCGTGTCGGTACCACCTCGCGCGAGGGCGGCGCCGAGGGCAAGGCCGGATTGTGGGCGATTATCTGGGGCAGTCTGTTTTCCGCCTTTTACGCGGCCCTGGCGGCGGCGAAACTGATGGCGGGCGAGGTCGCCAAATATGTCAAGGTGGGGGGCGGGGCTACCGGACTTGGCGGTTCGGCCTCGCTGGCGCTGCTGGGTGCGGGGCATCTGATGGGGATTACGGTTGGCATCGCCATGCTGGTCGGGCTGGCCATCGCCTGGGGCGTTTGCGTGCCGATCCTGACTGCCCTGACGCCGATGCCCGATCTGTCGGTGGCCGAACACGCTGGTAAGGTGTGGGGCACGCAGGTGCGTTTCCTCGGCGCGGGCGCTATCGGCGCGGCGGCCATCTGGACGCTGGGCAAGCTGATCACGCCGGTGTGGAGCGGGCTGATGTCGGCCGTGGAGGCGGGCAAGGCGCGCAAGCTTGAGGGCGCGGTCATCGCCCGTACCGAACAGGACCTGCCGGTGTGGATCATGGGGCTGGTGGTGCTGATCGCGCTGGTGCCGGCCGGCTGGCTGCTGGCCAATTTCGTCGTGGGTGGGCCGCTGGCCCATCTGGCCGTGCCGCTGGTGATCAGCGGCGTTTTGTATATCGTTGTGGCGGGGATGCTGGCCGCCGCCGTCTGCGGCTATATGGCGGGGCTGATCGGATCGTCCAACTCGCCGGTTTCCGGCATCGCCATCCTGACGGTGCTTGGCTCGGCGCTGATCACCGGCATGATCGGCTTTGGCTTCACCGGTCCGGATACCGGTACGGCGCTGGTCGCTTTCGCCTTGCTGGTCACCACGGTGGTGCTGGCGGTGGCGGTGATCGGCAACGACAATCTGCAAGATCTGAAAACCGGCCAACTGGTCGACGCTACGCCCTGGAAACAGCAGGTGGCGTTGATCATCGGTATCTTCGCCGGTGCGCTCATCGTGCCGCCGGTGCTGGAATTGCTCAACAATTCAAATGGTTTTTACGGCGATCCCAACTATCACGGCATTACCGGCGACCGGCTCGACGCCCCGCAGGCCATGCTGATCTCGACTCTCGCCAAGGGGGTGATCGGTCATGATCTCGATTGGGGCCTGCTCGGCATTGGCGCGGCCATCGGCATCGGGCTTGTGGTGGCCGATATCGTGATCCGCAGGCTCAGCAATGGCCGCTTCAGCCTGCCGCCGCTGGGTGTCGGGCTGGCCATCTATCTGCCCAGTTCGGTGACCGTGCCGGTGGTGATCGGCGCCTTCGCCGGCTGGCTCTACGAGCGCGTCATGCGTGACCGGACGGTGGGCGGCAAAAGCTTCGCAGCCCCGGCGCGAAGGCTGGGCGTGTTGATCGCTTCGGGTTTCATTGTCGGGGAAAGCCTGTTCAATGTGGCGCTGGCTGGGATTATTGTTTTGACCGGCAAGGCCGCGCCGCTGGCGGCGCCTTTCGCCAGCTTCTGGCCGGGCGAGGGCGTCGGCATGGCCATCGCCGTCGTTCTGGCGGCTGTGGGCGTGTTCGGGCTTTATCGCTGGGCGGCGGGCGCGGCGAAAAAGGTGATGAGCGGGGCCGGATGACGGCGAACCCTAACAGGATTTGTAAATAGGCCGTTTGCCGGGGCTGGGATAGCATCGTTCCATCAATTTGGGGAGATGCGGTATGTTTACGTCCATGAGAAGCGTCTGGCGCAAGGCTGCCGGTGTGGCGGCGCTGGCCTTTATGCTGGCGCCCATGACAGGCCATGCCGAATGGAACGCCGCCAATGACGAGGCCAACCGTCAGCGCATGATGAGCGATATGCGTTCGAATGCCGCCGCCGCCGACCGGCGCAGCTTTGAATCGCAGCAGCGTTCCAGCAGCGGCTATACCAGCCGCACCGATTCCGGTGCGTCCTACAGCGGCGCTTCCAGTGGTGGCGGCTATCAGTACAAGCCGTATGAATATGTGCCGCAAGGTCCGAAAAGCGTTGTGGCCACCTATTATTTCACCGTTCGCGTGCAGGAAACTGAGGGGCAGACGATCGCCCGCCTGCAATCCGAGGCCGCCGGCGGCAATGCGCAGTCGCAATTCGACCTGGGGCGCGTCTATTACACCGGATATGGCGTGCCGGCCGATAATATGCAGGCGCGCAAATGGTTCTGCGAGGCGGCCAAACAGGATCACCCGATCGCCAAATCGCAATGCGCCGGCATGATGTATAACGGGCAGGGCGGCCCCGAAGATACGGCGCAGGCCATGCTGTATCTGAAAGAGGCGGCCAGCAAGGGCGACCCTTACGGTCAGGCCCTGTATGGCTTTTTCACTCTTGCCGAAGCGGCGCACCGCGGAGAGGTCGACGCCCCCTTGCCGGAGGCGATCGCTTATCTGGTCAAGGCGGCGGATCAGGGGCAGTTGGTCGCGCAGGCCACGCTCGGCACGGTCGTTTATTTTTATGGCACGAACGGCGCGGCGCAGGATGTGCCCAGGGCGGTGGGATATATCCGTCTGGCGGCCGCGCAGAATGACCCGCTGTCCATGGATATGCTGGGGATGATGTATGTGTCGGGCGCGAACGGCGTCGAACGCAATCCTGCCGAGGGCGTGCGCCTGCTGAAAGCCGCCGCTGCTGCCGGAAAGGCCGATGCCGCCGGTGTTCTGGCCATCCTGATCAGCGCCGATGATTTCGGTATGCGTGACGATGCCGCCGCCTTCGCCTATGCGCAGCAGGCGGCGCGCGGGGGTGACAAGCAGGGGCAGGTGGTGCTGGCCAAGTTCTATTATTTCGGCCAGGGCACGGACAAGAATATTGTCGAGGCCGCGCGCTGGTTTACCGCCGCCGCCGCACAGGGCGATCCGGAATCGATGGAGGCCCTGAAAGAAGCCGATCTCGCCGAAGCCGCCAAACAGCTATAAACAAGGAAACCCAATGAAAAGACCAATCGCTGCGGCTATAATCGCCATTCTGATGATCGCGCCCGCCGCTCAGGCGCAAGACCCGAATATCTGTCCGATCCTGCGCACCGTACTGGACGCGTCGGTCACGCATTTCAAGTCGATCAAGGGCAAGAAAATCGAATCCGACACCTGGAAGGTGACGTCAAACCTGCCCTATGCTGACAATTGCCATATAGATAATGTTCTGGATCCGGAGATCCGTTACACATGTTTCTTCAGTGCGGCGGATCGTTCCGCCACGCCGGAGACACTGAAAACCATGGGTAGCGGTTACACTGAGAATATTGCCGCTTGCCGGCCGGAATTTGTGCGTGCGGCAAACGCCTATGTTCCCGACACGACCGATTTCAGCGATGCGACCGGAGTCAGGGTTTCCGTGACGGTCTACAGTGATTTTTTCACGGTCAGCGTAAGCGAGCCACAAAGCTGATCAGGCGAAGCACAAAAATTTGCGCAAAGGATGCTTGCCCTTCTCGCCCAAACCTCGTTAAATTGTGACCATGAGCAATACAGCTGACCGCCCCGTCATCAACCCCATTCCGGCCGATGGCATCACTTATTATCTGCATCCGCATCCGCGTTCGCCCTTTTCGGAGGCCGTTCAGGTCGGGCAGGTGCTTTACCTGTCCGCGATGATTGGCCTCGATGAAAACGGCAAGCTGGCCGAAGGCTTCGAAAACGAAGTGAAGTTCATCATGAGCAATACGGCGGATATCCTGAAGCGCTACGGCCTGGGCCTGGAGCATATCTTCAAGGCCACGGTCATGCTGACGGACATCACAAAGTGGGGCGATTTCAACCGCCTCTACAAGCCCTACTTCCATCCGGCGCAACTGCCGGTGCGGACGGCGTTCGGCGTCACCAACCTGGCTTACGACGCCACGGTCGAGATCGAATTCTGGGTGCATGTGCCGGTCAGCACTGAGGTTTAAAAAAAACGCCTCCCGAAAGGGCGGCGTTTTTTTCGTTAAGCCAGCATCTTCTTCACGAAGGCGACGTAGCCGTCCATCCAGCCTTGCAGGAATTTTTCGGTGCCAGGGTTGAAATCGCCGTCTTCGGTGAAGAAGCCGTCCTTGACCGTCAGATAGATTTCCGGGCCGGAAAAGACGGTAACCCCAACAGCGGCCAGCACATCGCGGGCATGCGCCTGCATGACGGCGGTACCTATGGCGCCCGGCGTGGCGCCGAACAGGCCGCCGGGTTTCTTGCCCCAGCCGTTATGACCATTGGGTTTCGAAGCGATATCGATGGCATTTTTCAGCACGCCGGGGATCGAGCGGTTATATTCCGGCGAAATAAACAGGTAGCCTTGGGCGGCCGCGACTTCGGCGCGGAACTTCACGACGGCCGGCGGCGGGCTGTCCTCAAAATCGAAATTGTAGTGCGGCAGATCACCGATTTCGATGAAACGGAAGGTGAGGCCCGGCGCGTTCAGCCGGACAACGGCCTGGGCCACCTTGCGGTTGATCGACTCCCTGCGCAGGCTGCCGACGATAACGGCGATGGTGATATCACTCATAAGGCTCTCCCTGATTAAACGAGACGCTGTTTGAGGAAGGCCAGAACCAGAATCTCCTCGGTCGTCAGTTGTTCATACTGCGCCTGAAGCGTCTTGTCGATTTCGCCGGTGATCTGTTCAATCAGGCTGCCATCGAAATAGGCGTCGATGATCTGCGGATGGATATAGCTTTTGCGGCAGACGGTCGGGGTATTGCCAAGCTTTTTCGCCACATGCTCGATGGCGGCGACCACATTCTTTTTTGCCTGCGCTTCAGTGTCGTATTCCGCATAGTCCTGCAGGGCCATGGCGGCCAAAACCGTGCCGGTCCAGGTGCGGAAGTCCTTGGCGGTGAAGGGCTCACCGGTTATGGATTTCAGGTAGGCGTTGACGTCGCCGGAGGTGACGTCGCGCACCACGCCGGTGTCATCGATATATTTGAACAGTTCCTGGCCGTCGATATCGGCGCAGGCCCGCACCACGCGGGCGATGCGGCGGTCGGTCAGTTTCAGGTTCCACGCCTTGCCCGACTTGCCCATGAACTGAAAGCGAATGGTATGGCCGCTGACATCGACATGGTGGTGCCGCAGGGTGGTCAGGCCGTAGGATTTGTTGTGTTTGGCATATTCGCCGTTGCCGATGCGGATCAGGGTCTTTTCCAGCAGGGTGACGACGGTGGCCAGCACCTTGTCACGCGTCAGGCCGCGTTGCGACATGTGTTCGGCGGTGACGGCGCGCAGTTTCGGCAGGAACTCGCCAAAGGCCAGGATATGGCTGAACTTCGAGCTGTCGCGGAGGGTGCGCCAGTCGGGATGATAGCGGTATTGCTTGCGGCCCCTAGCATCCAGCCCCGTCGCCTGCATATGGCCATTGGCCAGCGGGCAGATCCAGACCTTCGTATAGGCGGGCGGAATGGCCAGTTTGCGGATGCGGGCAATGACGGCCTCGTCACGGATGCGCTCGCCCCTGGTATCGTAAAAATGGAAAGACTTGCCGTAGCGCTTGCGCGTAAAACCGGGCTTTGAGTCGGTGACATAACGCAGCCCTTGAGCGCGGGCCTGGGCTTCGCAGTCGGTAAAATCGATATCGAGGAGGGCGGCGGTTTTCATGCCCATACGCTGCGATGGCCGACCAGCGGAAAGCGATGGGAAGATGCGCGGAATTTTATAGGCGGCGCGTAAATCCCGTGGCATGGTATGGCCCGGCCGGGACAATATCACAGGAGTCATACCATGACCAAACCCGATATGCCGCAGGTGAGCGATTTCAGGCCGGAAGTGCTGCAACTGTTCGACAAGTATGTGCATGGGGTGATCGACCGGCGCGGATTTCTCAGCCACTGTGCGCAATATACCGCCGGCGCCGCCGGAGCGGTGGCGACCCTGGCGGCGCTGACGCCCGATTTCGCCCGTGCCCAGCAGATCAGGCCGGATGATGCGCGGATCAGAACGGACTGGATCGAAATCGCTTCGCCCGCCGGTTACGGTACGATCAAGGCTTATATGACGCGCCCCGTAGATGCCGCGAAGCCCCTGCCGGTGGTGCTGGTGGCGCATGAGAACCGCGGGCTTAATCCGCATATCGAGGATATTGCCCGCCGACTGGCTTTGGATAATTTTATTGCCATCGCACCGGACGCCCTGACGACACTGGGCGGTTATCCGGGTGATGAGGACAAGGCGCGCGAGCTTTTCGGCAAGCTGGATCAGGCGAAGACGCGTGAGGATTTCGTGGCGGCGGCGGGATATGCCTTGAAGTTTGATGACGGCAATGGCGCGCTGGGTGCGGTCGGCTTCTGCTATGGCGGCGGCATTGCCAATTTGCTCGCCACCCGCATTCCCGAACTGAAGGCCGCTGTGCCTTTCTATGGCGCACCGCCGCCGCTTGAGGCCGTGCCGAATATCAAGGCCGAACTGTTGCTCAATTTCGCCGGCAATGATGAGCGGGTTAATGCGCAATGGCCGGCCTATGAAGCGGCGCTCAAAGCGGCGGCTATTCGCTATCATGCGTTTGTCTATGACGGCGTTGAGCATGGGTTCAACAACGACACCACGCCGCGTTATAACGCCGAGGCGGCGAAGCTGGCCTGGACGCGGACGCTGGCGCTTTTCAACCGCACCCTGCGCGGCTGATCGGCGTCATTTTTTCTTCGCCGGCGGACTGACCGATTTGAGATAGGCGATCAGGTCGGCGCGGTCTTGCGGGTTGGGGACGCGGATGCCCATGGCCGTGCCGCGCGCCATGGCGGGCGGATTGGTCAGCCATTTGTCGAGGGTCTGCGCGTTCCAGACGACATTCAGGCCCTTGAGCGCGTCACTGTAAGCATAACCGGAAACGCCGGCGGATTTGCGTCCGAAAACGCCCCGGTGCATGGGGCCGATGCGGTTGGCGTCGAGCGAATGGCAGGCGGTGCAGCGCTGCTGGTACAGTTTCGCGCCGCGCGCCGCATCGCCTGTCAGTTGGGCGGCGGCGGGCAAGGGGCACAGCAGGATTATAGTGGCCAGCATAAGCGGCAGGCGCATGACGGACTCCGGTAAAAAGGAAAAAATCCCCTGTCCGCCGGGGGGGCTGACGGACAGGGGCGGGAACAGGTGCTGCCGTCCGCCCGGATGAGGGAAAGCGGACGACGGCGCTAGGCCCCGAACATCAGAGCCTGGGTGGGGATAGGCTCGCCGAGCGCATTGCCGAGGATGGCGGCGTGGAAAGCTTCGTCGCCGGCCATGCGCGCGGCCACCTGATGATAGGCGTCACCCAGCGAAGGGATCAGGCCGAGATAGGCATTGGCGGCGCCGCGTTCGAGGCCGAGCGCCAGGCGCAGTACATCCGTCTGGTTCTTCAGGGCGGCGACGTTCAGTTCCCTGATATAGTCGGCCTCCGTCTTGGCGGCGACCGGCTTGCCGCCCAGCGCCTCGACCGCCTTGATCAGTTCGTCGCGGTGCTGCATGTGGTGGCCGCGGAAGGTGACGCCGATGGAGACGACGGCCGGCTGGAGCAGACCGCTGCCGGCGGCGATGGTGTAGGCGGCGATGCCTTCGTGTTCGAGCGCGATGGCGGCGTTGAGGATCTGGATATCCTGCGCGGCGTCGGCCTTGGGGGCGGTCGCGGCCAGGACGCTTGTGCCGGTGCCGAGCATGGCGGCCAGGCCGGCGGCGGTGAGGGTGCCGCCCAGCAGCAGGCCGCGGCGATTCGAGGTTTCAGGTATCATTTTGTCTCTCCCGTGTTGGGGCACAGCGCGCCCAATGCCCGCTGTGTCATGCGTTCGCAATCAGGTCCGGCGAAACGGAACGTGCCGCCGAGCGCGGCTTTCACCTGCGGATCGAGGGCCTCGCGCAGACGGCTCCGCGCCCGCGACAGCCGCGACTTGACGGTCTGCGGCAGGATATCGAGCGCCTGGGCGGTATCCTCGACGCTCATCTCCTCGATGTCGCGCAGGATGAAAACGGTGCGGAAGGCTTCGGGTAATTGCGCCACGGCAACCTCCAAAGCCTTCGACAGCTCCGAGCGCAGCACCTGCGATTCCGGCGAGGCGCTGCCGCTCTGGCCGCGATAATCTTCCAGCATGACGACCTCGCTGCGATCGAGATTAAGCTTGCGCCGTTGGGCGGTGCGTTTGCGGCCGAGCGCTTCATTGATGACGATGCGCGTCAGCCAGGTCGAGAGCGAGGCTGTGCCATTGAAGGGCGATGATCCGGTAAAGGCTTTCACATAGGTGTCCTGTATGCAGTCCTCGGCGTCGGGGCGGTTTTTCAGGATGCTCCAGGCGGCGCGGAAAAGACGCTGGTTGTTGCGGGTGGTGATCAGGCGCACGGCCAGCGGATCGCGGTTGCGCGCCAGATCGCTGAGGGCGATATCGGGCAGGCTGTCATAATCGAGGGCGGTGGCGTGCATGGTTTTATTCCCGTTTTGCAGAGTTGGATGCGCGTGGACGGCAAAGGTTCCCGCAAAAATGAGTTTATCCGAATTTTATGGCTACTCACGATCTTCCTGCTGCGTTCCTTACCCGCCGGCGCGTAGGGTTTCAGCCACAAACGGAGCAAAGCCCATGGCCTTACGTCCTTACTGGAGCGGCACCATCCGCCTGTCGCTGGTGTCCCTGCCGGTCAATATGTACCTGGCGGTCAATCGTCAGCGCGCGATAGCCTTCCACGAAATCTACAAGCCGACCGGCGAGCGGGTGCATCACGCCCTGATGGCCGGTGACAAACAGGTCGACCGTGATGATCTGGTGAAGGGCTATGAGGTCGAAAAGGGCGAATATGTCCTGATCGAGCCGGAGGAAATCAAGGAGCTGAAAATCCCCTCCAGCAAGGTGCTGGATATCGCCGAGTTCGTCGGTGTCGACGAGATCGATGACGTCTATATCGAAACGCCCTATTTTATTGCGCCGGATGGCAAGGGCAATGACGCCACCTTTTCGGTGATCCGCGATGCCTTGCGTGCGGCCAAGAAAGTGGCGGTCGGGCAACTGGCGATTGGCGGGCGAGAGCGGCTGTGCCGGATCAGGCCCTTCGGCAGCGGCATGGTGCTGGAGACCCTGCGCTACGAAGAAGAACTGCGCGAAGATGATCCGTATTTCGATGAGATCCGCGACCGTAAGCCCGACAGCGAAGAGGTTGAGCTGGCGCAGGAACTGATCAGGCGCAAGACCAGGACGTTCGATCCCGGCAAGTTCCATGATCATTACCGCGAGGCGCTGCAGGAACTGATCGACGCCCGCATCGAGCACCGTGAGCCGCGCGAAGTCATGGAAGAGAAGCCGACCGCCAAGGTGATCAACCTGATGGACGCGCTGCGGCAGTCGTTACGTGAGAAAGGCGGGGAGGAAGCGCCTGTTAAGCCGACCCGCAAGACGACGGTGAAATCACGGACCCGCAAGGCGGTTCCGCCGAAATCCGACAAGAAGGCCCCGGCCAGAAAGGCGGGCTAGATGGCCGACAACCTCGAAAAATATCGCCAGAAGCGCGATTTCAAGATCACCGCCGAGCCGGAAGGCATCGTCAGGAAAACGACCGGCAATCGCTACCTGATCCAGAAACACGCCGCGACGCGGCTGCATTATGATTTCCGCCTTGAACTCGATGGTACACTGAAATCCTGGGCGGTGACCAAGGGGCCGAGTCTTGATCCTGCGGATAAACGCCTGGCGGTAGAGGTTGAGGATCACCCGGTCAGTTATGGCACGTTTGAAGGCACAATCCCAAAGGGGCAGTATGGCGGCGGCACGGTCATGCTGTGGGATGAGGGGACATGGGAGCCGATCGGTGATCCGCATGAAGGCCTGAAAAAGGGCGACTTCAAGTTCATCCTGCATGGCGGCCGGCTGCAAGGCACATGGGTGCTGGTGCGGATGAAACCGCGGCCGCAGGACAGGGGACGCAACAACTGGCTGCTAATCAAGCACCATGATGACCATGTGGTCGAAGGCGATGACGATCACATCCTGACCGACAACATGACCAGCATTGTCAGTGGGCGGACGATGGAGGAAATAGCCGCTGGCGAGGGCGGTGGCAAGGTGTGGAAATCGAACCACACGGAAAAGACCGCACCGGTAAAAAAGACGTCTAAAGCGCCGACGCTGAAATTCATCGAACCGGAACTGGCGACACTGGCCGACGCCATACCGACCGGCAAGGACTGGCTGCACGAGGTCAAGTTCGACGGCTATCGTACCTTCGCCTACATTGAGAGCGGAAGTGTCCGGATGCTGACGCGCAAGGGGCTGGACTGGACGCCGAAGTTCCAGGGCTTGGCCGACCGTCTGGAAGGACTGGGAGTCAAATCGGCGATTATAGATGGCGAGGTGGTGGCGCTGGATGCGCTGGGGCAGTCGAGTTTCACAGCGCTGAAGAATACGCTTTCCGCCGGCAAGAGCGCCGATCTGCAATACTATGTCTTCGATCTGCTGTACCTCGATGGCGAGGATTTGCGCAAATTGCCGCTGCTGGAACGCAAGGCCCGTCTTGCCGATCTCCTGAAAGGCAAGAATTTCGAGAGCCGTATTAATTTCAGCGAGCATTTTTTGGAGGCCGATACGGGCTTCCTCAACAAGATTTGCGATATGGAAATGGAGGGGGTGATCTGCAAGCGAGCCGATGCCCCCTATGTTAGCGGCCGGGCGAAATCGTGGTTGAAGGTCAAGTGTCACAAGCGCCAGGAGTTCGTTATCGGCGGGTTTTCGGAGCCGACCCATGCCGAGCGCGGTATCGGCGCCATTTTGCTGGGCTATTATGAAGAAGAAAAGTTCATCTATGCCGGCAAGTGCGGCACCGGCTTCGACCGCGACAACTCTCTGGCCCTGCGCAAGACATTGGATACGATTGAGACATCCAAAAGTCCGTATGACGACAAGCTGCCGGCGGATGCCCGGCGCGGGGCGCATTATGTGAAGCCGCAGATCGTTTGCGAGGTCGAATTTACCGAATGGACAGAGGACGGCAGGCTGCGCCATCCGTCATTCCAGGGCCTGCGCGAAGACAAGCCGGCGGAAGAGGTGGGGCGCGATCGGGCATTGCATGTTACAAAGAAAATTATGGAAGCCGAGCCGCCCCCCGCATCGAAGACGAAATCCAAAACAACGGATGCCGAGGTCGCCGGTATCCGCATTTCACATCCCGAACGGATTATTTTTCCGGCACTTGGCGTCACCAAGCTGCAACTGGCGGAATATTACGACAGCATCGCCGAGCGGATGTTGCCCTATATCGTCAATCGGCCGATCTCGATGCTGCGCTGTCCCGAAGGCCTGTCAGATACCTGCTTTTTCCAGCGACATATCGGTAAGGGCGAGATGAAACACATCTACAACACCGGCGTGAAGGTGAAGGGGCGTGGTGAGGACTATATCATGATCAGGGATCGCGCCGGCCTGATCACCCTGATTCAGTGGGGCGTCATCGAAATCCACCCGTGGGGCGCTATGGCGGCTGCACCGGACAAGCCCAATCAGATCATTTTCGATCTTGATCCCGACCCGGAAACGCCGTGGGAGGCAGTGATCGAAGGTGTGCGGGAAGTGAAAACGCGCCTGGATGAATTCGGTCTCAAATCCTTCCTGAAAACGACGGGCGGCAAGGGGCTGCATATCGTCGTGCCGCTGACGTCGAAACACATCTGGGCGACGATCAAACCTTTCACTCGCGCCATCGCGCAATCAATGGCGCATGATCATCCGGATCGCTACATCGCCGTGGCGTCAAAAGCGGCGCGCAAGGGCAAGATCTTCGTTGATTATCTGCGCAATGACCTGACCGCGACCGCCGTGGCGCCCTATGCGGTGCGGGCGCGGGAAGGGGCCGGCGTGGCCACGCCGCTTTTCTGGGAGGAGTTGTCGGTGAAGCTTAAGCCATCGGACTATAATATCGGCACCATAGCCGAGCGTCTGGCGCAGCTAAAAAGCGATCCGTGGGCCGATTTCCTGACCACCGCGCAGACGGTCAATGAAGACATCCTGACGGCGCTCAGGATTGAGATTCATATTTAACGCGCTTTCAGGTCTGTAACCTGCGATAAGACGCAACGCCATTCAGGCGCATTAGGAAATGATCATGGCCAAGGGACAAAAGAAGAGTACCAAGGAAGTCCGCAAGCCGAAGAAGGCCGCCGTCAAGGTTGAAACCGTCTCTGCCGGTTTCAACAAGGATCAGCGCAACACGCTGGACAATATCAAGAAGTCTTGATGTTGCGGGGCAAAAGCTGTTAAGCGGGTGTCCGCATTATGGAGACCTGCCTTGACCACTGCCGAAGCCCTCGAAAAAATCTATGAATCGCTCGCTGATGATAATGTTGAGCTTGATGCGGCCATCAAGGACCTCAAGGCGGCGCTGGCGGCCGAGGGGCTGAAGGAAGCCGTGGTCGAGCCAACGCGTCTGGCGCAGAACAACCGCCAGGGCCGCAAACTGATGCAATCCTATTTCAAGAAAAAAGGCGTGACGGTTACTTTTGCTGCGTAATTTTGTCCGCAAGGACATGCGCGTGCCTTGCTAACGGCGTTATTGTGCGTTTCTGATATGTGCGTCGTGGACGGAAACACTCGCAATTGTCATGCAATATCTTGATTCCTTTGTGACCTTGGGCGAGAGTAACGCCAATTAGGTGTGTTTGATCTGCTCTGCGCGAGCGTGACGACACGAGGCCAATAGAGAAGGCTGCGCAGCGGCCGGGATAGGGTGAGGTCTATGAAGTATCTTTCGCATACGCTGATGGCGATCTCGGCATCGTTAATGGCCTTCGCCACCCAGGCTCACGCGCAGATGGTGCCGCAGGGCTCATCGCCGATCTCCAATGCGCTCGACTGGATTCAGGGCACCCTGATGGGCAAGGTGGCGACGACCGTGGCTGTCATCGCCGTGGCCGCCGTCGGTTTCATGATGCTGACCGGCCGGATGAACTGGCGTTTCGGCGCCACCGTCATCGTCGGCTGCTTTATCCTGTTCGGCGCCGCGACGATTGTCGGCGGCATCCAGGCGGTGGCGAACTAGGTGTCGGATTTAATCAAGTCACCGGTATTCAAGGCGCTGACCCAGCCCCAGATGTTCGCCGGCGTCACCTACAGCTATTTCATCATCAATGCGGTGGTGACGACAGAGGCGTTCCTGATCACGCGGTCTTTCTGGGCTTTCGGGGTGGCATTGATCGTTCATGTTATCGGTTATCTCGCCTGCCTGAGAGAGCCGCGCATTTTCGATCTGTGGCTGACAAAGGTGTCGCGCTGCCCGCGTGTCCGGAACTACCGGTTCTGGCGTTGTAATTCCTATCATCCTTAAAGAGTGACATGGCCGACGGTTCCAGGACATTGAGTGGTTTCGGCAGCTGGTTCGCCAAGGAACAGCGCGTCGGTGATCGGCTGCCCTATGACCGGCTGCTCGATGACCGCACGATCGTGCTGCGTGATGGTTCGCTGATGCAGTCACTCTATCTCGAAGGGTTCGCCTTCGAGACCGCTGATACCGACGAGGTCAATCATCGCCAGATCATTCGTGCCGCCGCCCTGCGCGCGGTCGGCTCGTCGCGCTTCGTTCTCTATCACCACATTATCCGCCGGCGTGTCAGCGTCGGGCTGCAATCGACCTTCGACGATCCGGTGTGCAACCTGATCCAGCAGAAGTGGCAGGACAAGCTGTCGAGCCGGCAGTTGTTTGTCAATGACCTGTTCATCACCGTGGTGCGTCGCAGTCCCAAGGGCAAGGTCGGTTTCGCCGAGAGCCTGGGCAACCTGTTCGGGCGCGGCATGGGCGAGAACAGCCAGGCGGCCGGAATGGCGCGTGACCACAAGGAATTGCAGGCGGCGACCGAAGCGCTCCAGGCGGCGCTTCAGGCCTATGGCCCGCGTGTGCTGGGCGGTTATGAGACATCAAACGGCCGCTGTTCTGAGCCGCTCGAACTGCTGTCGGCCCTCTATAATGGCGAGATGCGCCCTGTGCTGCGCCCAGCCAGCGATCTCGGCCAATATATCCCCTATCGCCGCACCAGTTTCGGCCTGGAAGCGCTGGAGCAGTCGAGCCTCGGTGACGGCAAGGATTTCTCGGCTATTCTGTCGCTGAAAGACTACCCGCCGCACGCCACGCCCGGCATGTGTGACGCTATCCTGCGCCTGCCGTTCGAGATGACCCTGACGGAGAGCTTCGCCTTCGTTGATCGCCAGATCGGTCTGGAGCGCATCAATCTGGCCCTGCGCCGGATGCGCGCCGCCGACGAAGAGGCGATGTCGCTGCGCCAAGGGTTGATGTTGGCCAAGGACGATCTCGCCACCGGCTCGATGGGGCTGGGCGAACACCATATGAGCCTGCTGGTGCGGGCGAAATCGCTCAATGCGCTCGATCCGGCGGTGGCGCAAAGCCTGGCGGCATTGGCCGATCTCGGCGCCGTGGCGGTGCGTGAGGATATCAATCTCGAAGCCGCCTTCTGGGCGCAGTTCCCCGGCAATGAACCCTATATCGCCCGCAAGGCGCTGATCTCGACGGCGGCCTATGCCTCCTTCGCCTCGCTGCACGGTTTCCCGATCGGCCAGCCGGAAGGCAATCACTGGGGGCAGGCGGTCAGCGTTTTCGAGACCTCATCGGGCACACCCTATTATTTCAATTTCCACAAGGCCGATCTCGGCAATTTCACCGTCATCGGGCCATCAGGTTCGGGCAAGACGGTGGTGCTGAATTTCCTGGCGGCGCAGGCGCAGAAATTCAAGCCGCGCACGGTTTTGTTCGATAAGGACCGCGGGGCTGAAATCTTCATCCGCGCCATCGGTGGCCATTACGCCACCCTGCGTCCGGGCGAGCCGACCGGCTTCAACCCGCTGCAACTGCCGGATAATCCCGGCAATCGCGCCTTCCTGCGTTCGCTGATCGCGCAACTGATCGTACGTCCCGATCTGCCGCTCAATTCGGAAGAAGAGGCGATTATCTCGGAGGCGGTTGACGCCAATTTCGAACAGGAACCGCAATATCGCCGGCTGCGCTTCTTCCGCGAACTGCTGGGTGGCGTCAGGCGGCCGACGCATGGCGATCTGGCGGCGCGGTTGAACCCGTGGACCGGTGAGGGCGAGCACGCCTGGCTGTTCGACAATGCCGATGACGAACTGGACATGGCGGCCCGCACGCTCGGTTTTGACATGACCTTGCTGCTCAATGAGCCGACCCTGCGCACGCCCTGCATGATGTACCTTTTCCAGCGCGTCGAAGAACGGCTGGACGGCACCCCGACCATTATCATCATCGATGAAGGCTGGAAGGCGCTCGACGACGAGGTCTTCGCCGCCGCCATCCGCAACTGGATGAAGACGCTCAGGAAGCGCAACGCCATTCTGGGCTTCGGCACGCAATCGGCCCGCGACGCGCTCGATAGCCGCATATCCTCAGCGATCATCGAGCAGGCGGCGACACAGATCTTCATGCCCAATCCGCGCGCACAGGCAGAGGACTATTGCGACGGCTTCGGCCTGACGCGGCATGAACTCGACCTGATCCGCGCCCTGCCGCCGCACGCCCGCGCCTTCCTGGTCAAGCATGGCAACCATTCGGTGGTGGCACGGCTCGACCTCGGCACCATGCCCGATATCCTGACCGTGCTTTCCGGCCGTGAGGCGAGTGTGCGCCATCTCGATGACCTGCGCGCGCAATATGGCGATGCGCCGGAAGCCTGGTGGCCGCACCTGACCGGTACGCCGTGGCCAGAAGATGTGGCGCCGAAGAAAGGGCGGGCGTGATGCAGATCGGCTATTGCCCTGCTATTTCCCTGGTCGGAGAAACCTCGGTATCGGGGTCGCTCTACGCCATGGACTGCCATATCAATGCGGCGGTCGAGACCGGCTATAACCGCCTGTTCGGGCCGGGCGGCGCATTCGGCTATGCCCTGACCGCTATGCTGATCATCTATGTTGGCCTGATCGCCTATGGTTTCCTGACCGGACGGACGCGGCTGACGGTGGTGATGATGTCGCCGCGCATCATGACCATGGTGCTGGTCCTGACGTTCGTCTCGTTCTGGCCGGCCTATCATGCGGTTTTCTACGGCCTGATGATGGGCGGACCGGACGAGGTGGCGGCGGCGTTGCTGGGGCAGAAGGGCAGCGCGGTCATGAACTTCGCCCAAAGCCTCGATAACCTGTTCGTTCATTTCGCCGATATCGCCAAACGGCTTGATCCGGCCTATGGCAGCGCCGCCCGCAATGTCGGCAATGTGGCGACGACCTCGGCGCAACCCGTGCTGATCCTGCCGCATTCCATGCCGGTGACCCTGTTCTGGTTGTCTGGCCTGTGCCTGCTGGTCTCGACGCTCGGCGTGCTGATCCTGACCCGGCTGGTGCTTTACTTGCTGCTGATCCTGGGGCCGATCTTCATCATCTTCGCCCTGTTTCCGCAGACGCGCGGCCTGTTCAATGGCTGGCTGCGCACGACCCTGGTGTTTGCCCTGGCGCCGCTTTTGACTGTGCTTGGCGGCACGGCGGCATTGATGTTGTTCGTGCCGCTGATCGAGGCGATCGGCAATGATCCGATTGCGGCGGTGACCTCGGTGCAGCCGATGGTCATTCTGTTCATGGGATCGGTGATCTATTGCGCCTTCCTCTTTACCCTGATGTGGGTGGCGGCGTCGCTGGTCAAGGACTGGCAGGCGGCTATCCGCGAAAAACCGGCGGGCGACATGCCGATGACGGCCATGACGGCGCAAAGCACCCAGGCGGCGATCTGGCAATCGGCGAATCCGCTGACGCGTGGCGGCATGACCATGCCGACCGGCGACGCCTACGCCCGTACCGATCCGATGATGACGGCCATCAGCCGCAGCGCCGATGTGGCGGCGGGCGTGGCCGGCGGCGTGATGAGCCGCACCGAAGCGCTCGGTCTTTACGATCCGCAGGCCCGTCAGGGTTCCGCTGATCGTTTCAGCCGGGTCCAGGGGCTGGGCCAGCGCTTCCGCAATCCGCCCAATCAAAACAACACCATGTCGAACCTGATCCACTCAACCGTCCCCAAAGGGACTGACCTATGATGAAAAAAGCGTTGTTATTGATGATCCTGTCGGCTTTGCCGGCGGCTTCTTTCGGCCAGACTTACGAACCGGACAGCCGCCTGCGCACGCTCGACTATGATCCGGCGGCGGTGGTCAGGCTGGAAGGCTGCCAGAACTTCCAGACCATGATCACCCTGGCCCCGGATGAGCATGTCGAGAATGTCGGGGTTGGCGATTCCGCCGCCTGGCAGGTAACGCCCAACAAGCGCGGCAATCTGCTGTTTGTGAAGGCGATCGCCCCCAAGGGCTATACCAACATGACCGTGGTCAGCGATAAACGCAGCTATAATTTCGAGTTGCGCACCGCATCGGCGTCGGATTGCGCCCGCGGGCAAATTGCTTATGAACTGCGTTTCCGCTATCCGCCCGCCCAGAAATCCGGAACGCCGGTCAATCCGGCGTCGCCGCCCGATCCCAACGCCTTCCTGCCGGTGCCGGAAAAACGCAACGCCGCCTATACCTTCAGCGGCGCGGCGGATCTGGTGCCGATCCGGATTTTCGATGACGGCGTATCGACCTATATGAAGTGGGCCGCCGGCGTCTCGACCCCCGCCGTCTACGCCTTGAATTCTGACAATACCGAAAGCATCGTCAACTATGCCTCGCGCGGCGATTATTTCGTCGTCGAACAGGTGGCGCCGGGGTTCGTTCTGCGACGCGGCGAGCTGAAGGCGGTGCTCTATAACGATACCTACGCCGTGCAGGGGCTGGACAGCCTGTCGCCCAAACCGCGCGGCAAGAACGGGAGTACGAAGTAAATGCCCGAAACAAAAGGAGTTGGCTTGCGTTTGCCCCCCGGCAATGACCCCCGCCTAAAGATTGACGCCGATGAACTCGACGCCGCCAACACCCAGGCCATGCCGCAGGTGTCGCGGGCATCGGGCATGGGGGATGGCGTTGGCCTGGCGCTCGGCGTTATCGGTGTTCTGGCATTGGGCGCCCTGACCTGGGCCGGTCTTTCAGACCAGAAGCCACGCGCGCCGCAAGCGCCGTCCGAAGTGGCCCGGCCCGCGCCGCAGCCTTCGGTGTTGCCGCCGATCGATCCCACGGTGAATCCCGTGGAAGCGCCCGAACCACAATCCCTGTTGGTGCAGCCACCGGTTCAGGTCGTGCAGCCACAACCCGCGCCCGTCGTCGATGGCGGGATGCGTGCGCCGGCCCTGATCATCGATAACAGCGTGCCGGCTTCGCAGCAGGCGGCGCAGGCTCAGGCCGCAGCGGCTGCGGCAAAACCGCCGTCCAACAGCAATGACGCCTTCCTGGCCTCCCAGACCTCGAATATATCGCAAAAAGCATGGAAAATCGGCGATCCGGCACGCGTGGTGCCGCAAGGCGCGGTCATTCCGGCGGTGCTGGAAACGGCGATCAATTCCGACCTGCCGGGCTATACCCGCGCTATTGTTTCGCGTGATATCCGCAGCTTTGACGGCACCAATATCCTGATCCCGCGCGGTTCGCGCCTGGTGGGGCAATACAAGTCCGGCCTGACCAGCGGTGAAACGCGCGCCTTCATCATCTGGGACCGGTTGATCCGCCCGGACGGCCTGTCGGTGCAACTGGCCTCGCCGGCGACGGACGATCTCGGCCAGGCCGGCGCCACCGGCAAGGTGGATACCCACTTCGCCAAGCGCTTCGGGTCTTCCATCCTGCTGTCGGTGGTCAATGGGATTTCGACCATCGCCAGTGGCAAAAGCTCCTCGACCATCGTTATAGGCACATCGGGGGATGCGTCGGGCGTGATGGGCGAAGCGCTCAGCAACGACATCAAGATTCCGCCGACGATCAAGGTGCCGCAGGGCGCGCCGATCCAGGTCTTCGCGGCGCGCGACCTCGATTTCAATCAGTAGGACAGCAGATGCCTGTGGCCGAAGACAGTGTGGTGGCTCTGGACGGTGTGTATCTGCGCACCTATCTGCGGCCATTCCTGCCGTTTCTCGAACGTGACGACATCACCGAAATCCTTGTCAACCACCCGGGCGAGGTGTGGATCGAGGTTTCCGGCCAGCCGCACATGCAGCGGCTCGAACTGCCGGAGGTCGATGACCTGCTGCTCAGTCGTCTGGCAGCGCAGATCGCCCGCGTGGCGCACCAGGGAATCAATCGCGAAAATCCTTTGTTGGCCGCATCTCTGCCGAGCGGCGAGCGCGTGCAACTGGTCGGCCCGCCGGCGGCAAAGCACTGGGCGCTGGCCATTCGCCGCCACCGCATGGTCGATCTGTCGCTTGATGCCTATGATCGCGGCGCCATCCCCGATATCGGCGGCAAGGGCAAGCGCGATGATCTCGCCTATGCCCGCAAGGAACCGATCAAGTTTCTCAAGGAGGCGGTGCAGGCGCGCAAGACGATTCTGATCTCCGGCGGCACATCTTCGGGCAAGACCACCTTCCTCAACGCCATGCTGAAAACCATCCCGCAGAACGAGCGCATCATCCTGGTCGAGGATACGCCGGAAATTGCCGACAACCACGCCAACTCCCTGCGGCTGGTGGCGGTGAAGGGGGAGATGGGCGAGGCGCGGGTGACAATCAACGACCTGTTGCAGGCGAGCCTGCGGCTGCGTCCCGACCGGATCATTGTCGGTGAAATCCGCGGCGAGGAGGCGGTGACCTTCCTGCGCGCCATCAATACCGGCCATCCGGGTTCCTTCACCACGGTTCACGCCAATACGCCGAAAGGCGCGCTGGAGCAGATCGCCCTGATGGTCATGCAGTCGGGCACGCAACTGACGCGCCTGGAGACGCTTTCTTATGCGTCTTCGCTGATCGACGTGGTGGTGCAGTTGTCCCGCACCGGCGGCGAACGCATCATTTCGGATATTGAGCTGCCGAACCGATAAAGCGGCCGTCCTTCAGAACCAGAAAAGCCAGAACCGCCATGATGCCGATGCCGAAGACGGTATCCCACCACATCAGGCCGGGTGTATTCTGGGTGATGACCGCCGGAGTGCCCTTGAAGACGTCATTGGCGGACACGACGATAATGGCGCCGAAGAGGTTGTTGGCGAAATGCAGCCCCCAGCCGAAGGCCAGGCCGCCGGTGCGGATGGCGATCAGCGACAGAACGAAGCCCAGCGCCGTGGCGCCGACCGCCTGTGGCAGGCCGTTCGGAATATGCAGAGAACCGAAAGCGATGGCAGCGATAGCGGCGGCGACCATCGGGCGTTTTGTGGCCAGCAGCAGGCTTTGCGTCAGGTAGCCGCGAAAGATGAATTCCTCGGCGAAGGTCTGTATGGCCAGGCAGATGATGGTGGTCAGGATGATGGCGGGGTTGAGCGTTTCTATTGTGAAGGTGAAGCCTTTTGGCGCCAGGGCCCAGTCAATGGCTGTGGAGAGGATCAGGACCACCAGCCAGACCAGGGCGCCGCTCCCCACCAGCCGCCAGCTCCAGTTGCCGCACAGATCTTTGAAGGTTTTGCGGTGAAGCAGAAACGCCGCCAGGGCAAAGCCGGCGATCAGGCCGGCGAAGACCACGCCCTGCAAGGCGAAGAACAGAACCGGATGATCACCGGCGCCCTCAGCCTGCAACTGGTCCGGCGTGATCAGATGCGTCAGTATGAGCGGCAGGAGCACGGCGACCACCATGATCAGCCATATGACTAAGGCCAGAGGCCAGGTGACGAGATAACGCCAGAGACTGTTTTTGCCGCGTGAGGCTATGTCGAGATAGGTCATGGAGTATAGGGATGACGGCCGTGCCAATTTGTCAATAGGGCGCCATCCATGAGACTTGCCTGTCTGTGGGCAGAGTAAAGCGCGCCATCGCAAAAGACGGCGCGCTTTTTAATCAGGCAGCGGCAATCAGTTGCCGACGTAATAGGAGGCGCTGTTACCGACGGCGTGGGCCGTCGAAACAATAGTGCGGCCCTTGGCGATTGTCGCATTCGCCGTGGCGTTGACGTCGGAATTGTTGACCTGGGTATTGTCCACGCCCATATCGGCTTTACAACTGGCGCAGGCATAGCCTATGGCCGAATTGCCGGCCGCATCGGCGGTGACATAGCCGTCCCAGCCGGTCGTGCCATCAAACGAGGCCAGCACATCGACGCCACCGGAAGACAACTGATTGTTGTCGATGCGGACATATTTATCATTATTGCCCGCGGCCATGCTGTTGCCGATGCCGGACGCTGAGGCGAAGACCTGGCCGTACTGATCGGCCTCGATCACGGCCTGAGACTGGACAAGACCGGCCTGGGTCTGATTGTTGGTGACAACCATCGAGCCGCCGGTGTTATGGATGTTAACGTCATTGCCGACAGCCGCTGAATTGGCCTGCATGTTCCACACATTGCCGGCATAGACCTCGGCGCGCGCCTGGGTTATCGCCGATTGCGTCTGAGTGATGTCGTGTTCCTGAGAGCCTCGATCGTCACTGTTGGCGCCGTAATAGTTGTTAGTCGCCATAGCATTATAAGCGTTGGGCGACGGCGAATAATGCACCGTCGCTGAAGTATTGGAATGGGCGGCGGTCGTCGATGACTGCACCGAGGTTGAATCGAGGCGGCCATTGGTCACTTCATAGGCGGTGTGGTTGACCACGGTGGTGGCGTCGCCTTCGCCGCTGACATAGATGGCGTTGTTCGGCGCCTGGACATCAGTGGTGGCGATCACCTGATCGGCGGTCGATTGCTGACGCGTGTCGGCGGTCAGATGGCCGGCATTGGTCACGCCCGACGCATAGTTGGCGATGGCCTGACTGGTGGCATAAACCGGCGTGCCGAGCGACAGATCCTCGTCACCCGTATTGACGCCGTTGATATGCGTCTCGGCCGTGATCCGTCCCTTGTTGAACTGGAACGAATAGAGCGTGGCGTCATAATCGACATTGCCGACCTGCAGATTGTTGCCGGCCGTCGACGTGTCCGCCCGGGTCAGGCCGTCACTCTGCTCGATATTCAGGGTCTGGATCGCGCTGATCGGGTTGTTCTGTTCCTGATCGCTGGTGATCTGCCCGTCAGGGATTTCCTGACTAGTAGCGGCTGTCGCCGTCAGAAGCAGTATGGCTGCGAGGCTTGTCGCCGGCAATATTCTGCCAACGGCCCGGTTCTGCGCGCGTACCAGCATTGTTCGTCTCCAGATTATCGTAGGCCGGGGTCAGGCCACCCGTGGCGCCCAGCGTGTCATTATAAAGAAAGTCGTTTTGCGGATCGAGGCAGACGTCCGGACCAGAAGCGCCGTAGAGATTGGCCATGAATTCAAGCGTGGCGCGTTCGATCATGGCGCGGACCGCCAGTTGCATCGGTTCCAGTGCGCCCTGGCCGCCGGAGATATCGAAGATATTGCCGTTCAGCACGTCGAACACGCCGGCCTTTACTTCCTTGCCGACGATCTGCTTCTGGTAGGAAATGACATCGACCACTTCCAGCGTGCGGGTATCGACAAGGCGCAGATCGAGGGCCACGTTCATCACCAGGGTGCGGCCATAGGCCATGCCCTTGAGGCCGGTGTCCTTGGTGTCGCCGGCATAGGCGTCCACGCCCGACGAACGGATATTGTTGTTCAGTTCGGTAATGCCGCCGACGATGAAGAAGTCGGAACCGGCGACCTGGCCAGCCATGATCTTGCGGTAATCGGCCGGACGCGTCGGGTTGGCGACGGCGTCGTCGGTGATCAGCTTGTTGTTGGCGTATTTCAGTTCCAGTTCGCCGACCGAGGTGTCGAAGCGCTCGACCTGACGGGCGCCGGCCTTGGCCAGGGCGGTCATCGCCATCAGGGACGCGCCTTGGGTGATTTCACGGCCACCGTCCAGCGAGGCGCGGCCGGTGTAATCGGAAATGCGGCCGACAGCGAGGCGCGGCGAGGCCAGGCGGTGCGCACGGGCATAGGAGCCAAGGCAGACAAGCGCATCGGAATAGGCGGTCGGGTTGGCCGTCACCGGCGCCTTGCCGATCGGGTCTTTGTAATTGCCCGAAGCATTGACGCTGGGCGTGGTCATGCAGCCGGTGAGGGCGACACTTAAGGCAGCCAGGCTGGCAAGTGTAGCGACCAGCCTTCTGCCGGTTTTTGTTTGCGGTGTATGTGCCATTAGAATTGCAGATCCCCAGTGATGTCATTGCCCTTTGCGCCGGTGGCTGTAGAGCCGTTGGCGGTCGCGGTGACATTGCCGTTATTGGTTTGAGTGTTGTGTACGATGACTGTGTTGTAACTGCCGTTGACCACGACCGAGAGGTTGTTGCCGATCGCGGTCGCGCCACCCAGGGCACCTGCGCCGGAATAGGCGTCACCTGCGCCGAGTGTCTTCGAATAGGCATAGACGCTGTTGTCTGTGCCGGTGACGATCATGCCATCAACCAGGACACGGTTGCCATTGGCGTCGCGCGTCGAAGGATCGACCGCGGTTTGCATCTGGTGGAGACTCAGACCGTAACCCGCCTGAAAAGAAGCCGAGCTGGTGTTCATGCTCTGGGCGTGAACGGCGCTACTAAAGGCGGCGACACCAAGGGCGCTGGTCACGAGCAATATCTTCATTATAGTCATTCAATGCGCTCCCAGCCTGGACGACATCGCCGCAGACGCAGCTATGGCCAGCAATTTGAGTGCCACTTTGGGAGCGAACCCTAAAAATTAGGTGTATTTTTTCCGGAATTGACGCATTAAATTCAATTTTATGGTTTTTTTGGCGCCTGAGTGACCGGCTCACCTCTGTCAAAAGGGGAAAAGCAGGGTCATATATAACCAAAATGAACCGTTTTAATTGAAAATGCTCCGAGAAGTCCCGAAATATGACAGATGACACCGAACGGCCTGATCAGGCGCCCCGCAAAGAGCCTGCCTTCAACGCGCCGCTAATGTCTGTGGTCTTGCCGCTGTTGATCGTGGGCTGCTATGCCTTGCAGATTTCCGGTGGCCCGGCGCTGGAAAATGCGCTGCTCGATAGCTTCGCCTTATCGCCTGTGTTGTTGCGGCAAGGCAATTTCGAACTGCTGTTTACCCATATATTCCTGCACGGCAGTTGGACGCATGTACTTTTTAATGCGGCGGCCTGCCTGATCTTCGCCACGCCGGTCATCCGGGCGTTCGGCAAGGGGCTGGGCGCTACCCTGTCATTCTTCTCGTTCTTCTTTCTGTGCGGCATGGCGGCGGGCCTTGGCTTTTGCCTGCTTAACCTGTCTTCCAATGTGCCGGTGGTGGGGGCGTCCGGCGCCATCTACGCCCTGATCGGCGCGTCCAGCCGTATCGCCGGGGTGCGGGGCGTGAATGGGGGTGTTGTGCCGTTGACAAATTCACGCGTGCTCAGTTCGGCCGCCGTATGGATCGGTCTCAATCTGGCGACGGCCTTGCTGCCTTTCCTGCCGGGCGGGCAGGGTGTCGTCATCGCCTGGCAGGCGCATATCGCCGGCTATCTGTTCGGTGTCCTGGTCATCGGCCATTGGCTCAGAGCATTTCATCCGCGATTCTTCACGACAAGTTGACGCGTACCTTGCGCATTTGAATTGATTTTCCACAGGTTGAGCGCAGGCTAATCCTCCCGTTAATGCGAGCGCCCCAAGGCGCCGAAAATGCCAAATATCATCCGGGGAGGGTGGTTCATGCTGATAAACCAGTTGCTGAGTACAAAAGGCCGCGAAGTCTATACGGTGACGCCTGATGACAGCCTGTCTTCGGTCGCAGCCCTTCTCTATACCCGCAAGGTCGGCGCCTTTATCGTTCTGGACCGCACGGATCGCGTCGTCGGCATTGTGTCCGAACGCGATATTATCCGCGCCATCGCCATATCGGGCGGTCAGGCGCTGGGGCAGCCGGTCAGCAATATCATGACACGTGAGGTCTTCTCCGCCAGTCCGGGCGAAACCATAGAAGCCCTGCTTGGTCATATGACGGATCGCCGTATTCGCCATCTGCCGGTTATGGAAGGCGAGCGGCTCGTCGGCATCGTCTCGATCGGTGACCTGGTCAAGGCGAAGATTGCCGCAACGGAATATGAAGCCCAGACCCTGAAGGCCTATATTACAGCCGGCTAAAGCGCGCTGGTTTTGCATGCATATAGAAGTGTGGTTTTGATCGCTGTTTCCGCAAGGTGTGGAAAAGACTCAGTTTGCGCATTTTAGGGGTTGCGACTCCGGCCTTGTGTCTTTAGAGACCGCCCCTCGCTGTTACGGTCCTTTACGGGTTGCGACGAAAGCGGAGTTGGCCGGTTGGTTGATTCATTTTTGAGTTTGTAAAAATTCAATTAACGCTTGATGCCAATCGGAAAGAGGATTAAAAGAGCGCTTCTTCTGAGTCTTGCATATCTAACGAGGATTGTTCTTCGGAATTATCCAATCTGGCTATGTTGTCTCTGCTTCCACGCGCCGGAAACGGCATTGTTGAAAAAGAGAAAAACTCGGTTGACATGGGGTTGGTGGTTCGATTAGAAGCGCCGCTCTGGTTGTTCTGGGAAGCTTCGGTTTTCTGGGGTGGCGGGTTGGGTTTTGGTTTTTAAGTTGTTGAAAAACTTTTTAAAAATAAAGGCTTGACTGAGAATTTGGATCGGCTATAAGCGCCGCTCCGCTGACGAGGCCCTCCGGTTTTACTGGAAAGTTTCGGCGGCAGCCGGTG
>NZ_DATJDZ010000021.1:0-1688 GCF_035497195.1 Asticcacaulis sp. | reverse complement strand
TGTTGATATCAATCATATGGGGGTATTAGCTTGCCAGGGGAGGTGGAGTAATGCTATGGTGGTGGTTTGATTGTGTGATAATCCTGACTTGAGATCCAGATATGTTGTGTGTTAATACCTATTAACACACAAATTTAGACTCAATTTATAATCAATTTTCAGAAAATTTTCGCGATGTGCATGCGCCTGTTCGACTTGATGACCACTCTTTTCTGTGGTACAACTGTTTAATACATAGTTATAAAGCTATTTGGGCTGTTGATTAGTACCTTACAGTGGGCCTTCAGTAGTAAGTTCACCTAATTCTTTATGGCTCTGGTACATTATGGTTTTGTTGCGTTTCTTTCTTCAGACAAAGCACTTAATTTTCTTTCTCCACAATTGACCCGATACTCACTATGGCTTATCTTTCTTGCTAACATCATGATTTACATCTCTGCTCATATATAAGTAAGGGTATTGACACTGGGGCCATAGGATATATCAGCTATTGAAGCTGCAATGCCTATAAATGAAGAAATGCTTCACTCAGAGCGTTTGAGACACCTTTTCAAAAACAACTTCTGTCTTCTTCAATTTGGGAGGTATTACAACGATGAATTACACTTCAGACTCTATAAGCAAAACATAAAGCTCTTTGAAGACAGTGAAAGCCGAGTCTTGCGTGTGTTTTTCCCCTACTATCTTCAAGAAATTTGGCTTTTTGTGCTGCTTACCAACCCATTTCTTTGCACTGTTGTGGCAAGAAAGTCTTCAATACAATGGATTGTTTTTGCTTTGTTCTACACGGTCATTGATTACTTCTACTATTGCTTACTTGACGGCTGGTTTGCCAGCGTAAAATTGCGTATGGGTGAGCTTGTAAACACTGGGATGGAGGTTTTGAAGCCTTTGACAACTGTTCCGAGGCACCCTGTTAAAATGAATAATCAGTATATTCGTTCAATTCCAGCAGGAGGTAAACCAGAAATTCGAGAAAGCAAACAGAGATTTTGGAGTCAAAAGTTCATGATGATGCAAGACGACAATGTGTATAGTGCTAACGCACAGTGAATAATAAGTATAAGTATGTATAAGTTAAGTTTTAAGAAGTTAAAGTTAAGAGAAATGGTTGTTCAGTCAGTCAAATTCCAGTGCTTTGCCTGAGTGCGTCAGTGGTTGCTGTCTCCACATTCGTAAAATCATTCGGGAGATTGATGATCGCAGCGACTTCCGCATTGGCTAAGTTGGCCAAAATGCTATACACAGCACTGATCCACGACCAAATAACCTACCAGAATGTAATGATAGGCTTTAGAACCTTGTAAGCCACGTAGAACAGCACAGAAAACAGGAGTAGTTGCAAAATGGTACTGCAAAATTTCAAAGGGTTCCAGTATCCCATGAGGTCTGACCACTAGTAAGTCTAGTCACGAGTCAAAGGCTGGGCATTTGGACATCTAACAACATGTCTCTACAGTGTTCTTCTTGGGTAAGATATGTTGCAGTGGGGACAGGGCACTCTTTTGACCATGCGAATTTTTAAGAAATTGATTATAAGTTTGGCCTAAATTTGTGTGTTAATAGGTATTAACACACAACATATCTGGATCTCAAGTCAGGATTATCACACAATCAAACCACCACCATAGCATTACTCCACCTCCCCTGGCAAGCTAATACCCCCATATGATTGATATCAACAGCTT
>NZ_DATJDZ010000020.1:0-1661 GCF_035497195.1 Asticcacaulis sp. | reverse complement strand
TGCCATAGCACATTGGGAAGCGGCCTATCGAAGGGCGGCAATACCTTGATGGAGACAAGGGCGCGTAGCGCCCGCCGGCTTCATCAAGGCAGTCCGGCCAGCGGGTCTCTAAAGAGAAGTTGTCGACACAACCCTTTGGAGGCTGACCGATCATGACCAAGCTTTATTCTACGCCACCCGACGCCGTGCTGGTAGCTATCGATATGTCGAAGCACCGCCAGGAAGTCCTCCTCGAACGACCGGAAGGCGGCCGCCGTCGCCGCATGACCGTCATGGCGACGAAGGCGGACTATGACCGGCTGGCGGACGATCTGACCGCCATCAGCCGGCCCGTGATCGTCGGATTCGAAGCAACCGGCAACTATCATCGCACACTGGCGCATCGATTGCTGTCCGCGGGGTTCGAACTGCGCCTGATTTCGTCGGTCGCTCTGGCCCGGACGCGCGAAGCGCTGCACAATGGCTGGGACAAGAATGATTCCAAGGATGCGCAGGTGATCCTGCACATGCTGCGGATCGGTACAACCCAGCGCTATGTCGATCCGCTGGCCGCCGGCATCAATGACCTGCAGGAGATGTCGAAGACCCACGAAGCCATTTCCAGGGCGAAGACCCAGACGTGGCATCGGATCCTCACCCACTACCTGCCGCTGTATTTCCCGGAGATCGAGCGTTTCGCCGGCAACAGCCGGTCCGACTGGTTTCTGGCGCTGATCGAACGGTTCCCGACGCCGGGTAGCATTACCTCGATCGGACGCGAAGCGTTCACCGAACAGGCATGGCCCTTGATCGGTCGCAAGGTCTCCAAGGCCCGGGTGGTCAACGATATCTACGAGACCGCCTGCGCGTCGATCGCGCTGCCGATCGACGAAGATTCCACGGCGGTCGCCATGTTCCGTATGGTCATCGCCCAGGCACGCACCCTGATTCAGCAACGCAACGAGATCGAGCGGATCGCCCATGACGCGCTGGCGACGAACAGCGATTACCAGCTCCTTCGCATGATCCCCGGCATCGGTCCGATCAACGCCCTGACGATCCTGGCCGAGGCCGGGGACCTGCGGCGCTTCAGCCACCATCGCCAGTTCCTCAAGTTCTGCGGTCTCGACCTCGCCACCTACCAGTCAGGGATATTTCGGGGGCGGACCAAGCTGTCGAAGTACGGCAACGCCCGCCTGCGACGCACCTTCTGGATGGCCACCCAGGTCGCGATCCGACAACCCAACAACAGCTTCCGCGACAAGCTCTCCCGCTATGTCGACGGCCGTGCCGACGATCCCGATCGCCGCCGCAAGGCGATGACCGCTCTCACCGCCAAGATGGCGCGCGTCGTGCACGCCGTCATCAAGACGGGAACCGAGTACCGCCCGTTCGTCGAACGGGCGGACACCAGATGGAAGGACCCCTCTCTGCTGTGCCGTGAGGGCGCTACGGCGACCCTGTAGATAATGTTCGGGCCTTCCATCTGGCATGCGCATCTCATCTTAAGGACGGTGAGGACCACAACCTCGACATTCGATGGATCCTGTGTTTGCTATGGCCGAGAGTGCTTTCCTTGACGATGGAAGCCATCTGGATCATAAAATCATCAACGCCGATCACCCTCGGCGTAACGAGACCTGCTGGCCTTTTCCCGCCGCTGCTTCCCAACATAGGACGTT
>NZ_DATJDZ010000019.1:0-530964 GCF_035497195.1 Asticcacaulis sp. | reverse complement strand
ATAGGCCTTCGCGGTCGCGCCGCCCGACTTCGCCAGCGTGATCGTGATCGCCGCCGTCAACGTCGTCTTGCCGTGGTCAACGTGACCAATCGTGCCGATGTTACAGTGAGGCTTATTGCGGTTGAATTTTTCCTTGGCCATAGGTCTAAGGCTCCAATTTGCCCAAACGGGCTAAGGGTTAAATAAGATTGGAGCGGGTAGACGGGATCGAACCGACATCCTCAGCTTGGAAGGCTGCTGCACTACCATTGTGCTATACCCGCAGTGCACGGTCGCCCTAGCCGGGATCAGCGATCCTGGAATTCTGACCGTTACGTCTCTGGTGATCTGGGGAACCTGCCGGGACAAGACTGTGAGTGATGGTGGGGGAAGCAGGACTCGAACCTGCGAAGCTTACGCAGGGGATTTACAGTCCCCCCCCTTTGCCGCTCGGGACATTCCCCCAAACACTCACAAAGTCTTAGCCGGACGCCTTAAACTCGACCTTTCGAAAAAGCTCAAGCCCTAAAGTGAAAAAAAACTTTTTGATTCACAGGCTTTAGTCGTAAAGACGGGCCGGATCAGTCAAAAAGCCTTCAATCAGGCCTCAAATCGGAGCGCGTCTTATAGTGTCCTCTTTTCGTGAACGCAACGACCGTAAATCGCAAACAGGCAAAAACAGGTCACAAAATTTTGTCGACAAGCCCAAAGGCCCTCCCGGCAAGCCGGTTCAGGACGTGCGCCGTGATGATGACCGACGAGACAAACCTCAATTTAAACAAAAACCTAAAGCCAATTATGAAGGCTGGTTATGGGGCGTGCATGCGGTCGAGGCAGCGCTGAAAAATTCTTCACGCCAGGGACCAATCAAGCTGTTCTTGAGCGAGGAACGGACGAAATCGGCGCCCCCCGCCCTGTTCAAGCGCCAGGATATCCGCATCAGCAGCTTGCAGATGAGCGAAATTTCGCGCCTCCTGCCGCCGGATGCCGTGCATCAGGGCATGGCCCTGCACGCCCCCGTGCTGGAGGGCGATTCGCTCGACGACCTGATGGAACGCGACGCCAAAAATGGTCTGCATGTCATCCTGATGCTCGATCAGGTGACTGATCCACAGAATATTGGCGCCATTTTCCGCTCGTCAGCCGCTTTCGGCGTCAAGGGGCTGGTCATGCAGGACCGCCACTCCCCGCCTCTGCAAGGCGTACTGGCAAAGACGGCGGTCGGCGCCGTCGATGTCGTGCCATTTGCCCGCGTCACCAACCTGTCGCGCGCCTTGGAAACGCTGAACGAGCAAGGCTATGTCAGCGTCGGCCTGGCCGGCGAAGGCGAATTCAACCTGCATGACCTCCTGGCTCAGCAAGGTTGGGGGGAAACTTTGAAAAAGCTGGTCCTGGTTCTGGGGGCCGAAGGCGAAGGCATCCGCCGGCTTGTGGCCGAACATTGCGACCATCTGGCGCGCATTCCCATGCCCGGCGGCTTCGAGAGCCTCAATGTCAGCCACGCCGCCTCAATTTCGCTCTATGAGGTCTGCGCACGCCGGTAACGACGTTGACATGAAGCCGCCAGGGCTTAATTAGAACTCACAGCGTTCTTTAGGTGGTCCCGTGGCGATTGAAACCTCATTCATGAATATCGATCCCGTCCTGTTATCGCAGAGCCTCGCCCTCGTGCAGGTCATCTTCATCGATATTGTGATGGCGGGCGACAATGCCGTGGCCGTTGGGATCGCCGCCGCGGGCCTGCCTGCCGACAAGCGCCGCCTCGCCATCCTTTACGGCCTGATCGGCGCGGTGATCCTGCGTATCAGCTTCGTCCTGATCACCGTTCAGTTGCTGGCCATGGTTGGGCTGTTGCTCGCCGGTGGCATTCTGCTGTTGTGGGTCTGCTGGAAGATGTGGCGCGAACTGCATGAGCACCACGAGACCGCGCAGGCGGAAGCTCTCGTCATGGCTGGCAACGTCAACCTGACCGATGCGGAAAAAGCCGAGCGCGCCGCCCAGCCGCAACAAGCCGCAACCAAAAAGGCCAAGACGCTTCTGTCCGCCACCCTGCAAATCCTGGCGGCCGACATCTCCATGTCGCTCGATAATGTGCTGGCCGTGGCCGGCGCCGCCCAACACCATGTGCCGATCCTCGTGTTCGGCCTGCTGCTCTCCATTGCCGCCATGGGGGTAGCCGCAAATCTGATCGCCAAGGTTCTGCACAAGTACCGCTGGATCGCCTTTGCCGGTGTAGCGGTCGTGCTGTTCGTGGCGCTCAAGATGATCTGGGAAGGCGGTCACCAGATCTGGGAATTCGGCCATTGCGACATGACGCTGAAATGCGTGCCGGTCATGACCAATGAGGTTGTCGTATGGTGGAAGGACACTGTCACCGGTCTGCTGCTTCATAAATAAGAAGGGACCGCTCCCCGCTCCTTCGCAATCAAAAAGCGTCCGGAGACCTGCCGATACTCTTAGGCGAAGGCCCGTACTTATTCGGCCCCTGCGTACCGTCAAGAAAACCACATTCGATCAGTATCCACAGGCCACCGATAAAGGGAATGAGGCCGATCAGAATCCACCAACCGGACTTGTCGCGGTCGTGCCAGCGCTTGACCAGCACAGCCAGCTTCATCCAGACAGCCACCAAACCCAGCAGGCCGAGCTGAGGATTATGTTCAATGAGCCAGAATCCGGGGCCGTACCAATTATGATGGCCATTCATCCAGCCGCTGCCGTAATCGACATGGATATGACCGAACTGCCAGAAGATACCGCCGTAAAGCACGGACAGAACAAGGAAAAACAGCCACAGATGCAGGCGGCGCACGCGCCCCTGAAAGCTGAAAAGAAACTGAACCAGATTCACGACATACCCCCGATCATTCGTTCATAATGAAACGGAGTATACGCGGCTAAAACAGTTATCCTACTGAATTCGTCGTAACCTTACGCCTCGCTGCCACCGAAACGCGCCGTCCATTCGGCGACCATATCTTCGTCGATCTTTTTGAACAGCACTTCGCCCGATTGAACCTTCGTCCCTGTCGCCAGTTTGGTCAGTTCGGCTTTTGCGTCATCCAAAGGCCAGGCCAGCGGCAACTGCCCCCCCACGCAGTCCGCAATGCTTTGCGCGGCGAACGGAATAATCGGCTGAGCCAGCACGGCATAGAGCCTTACCAGATTGAGGCCGTGGCGCACGATCACACCGGCCCGTATCGTATCAGTCTTGAAAGCCGTCCACGGCGCGGCTTCCTGCAGGTATTCATTACCCAGGACCCAGATACGTCGCACGGCCTGCGCGGCCTTGCGCATTTCCATAGCTTCGAAAGCTTCCGCCGCCTCGACCAGAAGCGCCGAGACATCGGCATAGAGCTTCTCTTCCAGCGGTCCGGCCTCGCCGTCCTCCGGCACCACGCCGCCGAACTTCGATTCCGTGAATTTCAGGATGCGATTGACGAAATTACCCAGCACATCGGCCAGATCCTTGTTGATCGTCGCCTGGAACTGTTCCCAGGTAAACGAGCTATCCGAACTTTCCGGCGCATTGGCGATGAGATACCAGCGCCAGTAATCGGCCGGCAGGATTTCCAGCGCCTGATCCATGAAGACGCCACGGTTCATCGAGGTCGAGAACTTGCCACCGTACCAGTTGAGCCAGTTGAAGGCTTTCAGCGTATCGACCATCTTCCACGGCTCGCCGGAACCGAGAATGGTGGCCGGGAAGCTGACCGTATGGAAAGCCACATTGTCCTTGCCCATGAATTCGACATAGCGGACATCATCGGCGCCCTGATCGAGTCGCCACCACTTTTGCCAACCGTCCGGATTGCCTTGAGCCGTGAAATATTCCTTGGTCGAGGCGATATATTCGATCGGCGCGTCAAACCAAACGTAGAAAACCTTGTCCTCGAAACCGGGACGCGGCTTACCATCCTTGGTGACCGGAATGCCCCATTTCAGGTCGCGCGTGATGCCGCGATCGATCAGGCCTTCTTCGAGATGCTTATTGGCGATGGAGAGCGCCAGCGGCGGCCATTCGGACTTACCGGCGATCCACTCGCGCAGTTGCGGCTCGACCTTCGTCTGCAAGAGGTAGAGGTGGCGGGTGTCTCGCACTTCGAGATTGCGCGAACCGGAGACCGCCGAATAGGGATTAATCAGGTCGGTCGGATCGAGCAGACGACCGCAATTGTCACACTGATCACCACGCGCCTTATCGTAGCCACAGTGCGGACAGGTGCCTTCGACATAGCGATCCGGCAGGAAACGACCATCATCGATGGAGAAAACCATTTTGTCGACGCGTTCCTCGATCAGGCCGTTTTTATCCAGTGCTTCGCAGAAGGTCTGCGTCAGTTCACGGTTCTCCGGCGAGGACGAGCGGCCGAACCAGTCATAGCTCAGGCCGAAGGCTTCACCGGCATTCTTCTGGATCAAATGCTGCTCGTCGCAATAGGTGCGCACATCCTGCCCCGCCTTGGCGGCGGCCAGTTCGGCCGGGGTGCCGTGTTCATCGGTGGCGCAGATATAGAGCACTTCGTGGCCGCGTGCGCGCTGGAACCGGGCGAACACATCGGCCGGCAACATGGAGCCGGCCAGGTTGCCGAGGTGCTTGATGCCGTTAATATAGGGAAGCGCGGAGGTGATCAGGATGCGTGACATGGGGACTTTCAGCTCTCTAATGGTGAGAAGGCCGTGGTCATAAACCATTTTGGCCCGCAAAATATAGGGATGATCCATAAATCCGCAAAAAAATCCGCACGCCCCGTATTGCCAAGCCTCTCCAGTCTAGGCATAAGGCGCTTCCGCTTTGATGCCGGCTTAGCTCAGATGGTAGAGCAGTTGTTTTGTAAACATCAGGTCACGAGTTCGATTCTTGTAGCCGGCACCAGCGCAATCCCCTGTTTAATAAGGCGTTCCCATTCCAACCAATGAGAACGCCTTATGAACATCAGGGGGTATGTGTGACCTAAGCCTGGAGCGGACTACTCAGCCGCCTTGGCAACTGCCATCGCTTCCGTCGCGGGCTGTGCTTAGAAGGCCCCGCACAAAGCGGCAAAGGCGTTGCCGATGCGATGCGCGTCTTCATCCGGCAGTCCGGTCAGCGCCTGGCCGACCACCTCGGCCGTATCGATAAGCTTGTCGATAGTCTGCACTACTTTGGCCGGCAGTGCGATCAGATCCAGGACGCGCTCGGCGATCCTGTGTGCCGCGCTTCCATATCGACCGCAGCCACATCCGGCCTATCCAGGGCGCCGGCCACTTCCGAGGCCCGCTCAATCACCGATCCCGTCGCGGCTTTCACCTTGTCGGCGGCGTCTTGGATTTTCTCGGACACCTGCCCGACGGCGAAGCCAACAGCGGCCTTTGCGCATTGATCGCGACCGTACGGAACAATGAAGCGATAAATGCCATGAAGATTTCCAGACTGTAACTGCCGCCTGTCCCACGCCTACTCAGGCAGTTGGGCCTCGCCCCTTACCGTCAGAACCGCAGACGCATTTTTACTAAACGCTGGCTGCCCTCCCCCCAGGCTGATCGTGTAGCTGCCTGCCACCATCTTTCGCACACCCGCTTCATCGACCTGAGACAGGCGGCGCGGATCGAGCGGCAGGGTGATGGTCTGGGTTTCGCCCGCTTTCAGATGAACGCGACTGAAACCGGCCAGGGTCGGATGGGCGCTATCGCCCGGTTTTGCGACGTACGCCTGGACGACTTCATCACTATCACGCGGGCCGGTATTTGACACCTTGACCGATGCGGTGATGGTGTCGCCGGCCTTGATTGTCGCAGAAGACAGAGTCGCATCACTATAGCTGAAGGTCGTATAGCTAAGGCCATGGCCGAAGGGATAGAGGACCGGGCCGTCGAAGTAGCGATAGGTCCGTCCCTTCATATTATAATCTGTAAAGGCGGGCAGTTGATCGGCCGATTTATAGAAGGTCACAGGCAGTCGGCCGGCGGGGCTGAAGTCACCCGCCAGCAACTCCGCCACGGCCTTCCCGCCATCCCCGCCCGGGTACCAGGCTTCGACGATCGCCGGAACATGATCCTTCGCCCAGTTGATACTGAGCGCGCTGCCGTTCATCAGCACCAGGACCACGGGCTTGCCAGTGGCCGAGACGCGCTCGAGAAGAGCCTGTTGGGGCTGAGGCAGGTCGAGGCTCGTACGGTCCCCGCCCGCAAAGCCAGCCGCCTCCACCTTCATCTCCTCACCTTCGATTCGGGCCGATAATCCGCCGACAAAAACCACAACATCAGCGCTCTTGGCCGCCGCCACGGCATCGTCTCCGTTCTCTGCGGGCGTGCTCCATACCAGGCGCTGATCTCCGGTCGCGCCGGTTTGGAACGCCTCGACGCGCAACGGATATACGGTGCCGGCTTTCAGTGCGATCTTGCCCGACGCAATCGAGGGGGCATCACCGACACCCCATTCGTCGATGACAAGCTTGTCTCCGACCCAGATGCGATAACCGCCCTCGCTGGCGAAGCGGAAGCTGTAACCGCCACTTTGCGGCGCCTTGATGAAGCCCGTCCACCTTGCGGACGTTTCCTTGTCCACACCACTCCACGACGTGGTGGCGTTGGCCGCGGTCCTCGCCTCAACCGGTTGGCCAACTGGCTCATGACCGGGGAAAAATTCCGCCTTAAGCCCCTGAGCCCTACATTTGACATCGAGGCACAAGGCCGCATCCGGCACGGGCGGCTGCGCTGGGCCAATCAGACCCGTCCCTTCCGCATAGACGATTCTGGCGTCGGGAAACCGCTCACGAATACCGTCCAGTACCGTCACTGGATCGGTCGGGCGCCCGTAATAGTTGCCAACCAGGGTATCGTAGCTGTCAGCATTGGGACCAATGACGGCAATTGTCTTAGGCGCGGCCAGAGGCAGCAGGCCCTTGTCATTCTTCAACAGCACCATCGACTCCCGTGCCATTTGCAGGGACGTAGCCCGGTGCGCCGGCGTGTTGTTGTCAGCCGCAGTGATGCCGGCATAGGGAGAAGCTGAGACAGGATCGAGCAGGCCCAGGCGATAGCGCGCCGTAAACAGACGCTCAAGGGCTCTGTCTACGACATCCTGAGGGAGCAGGCCCGTATTGACGGCAGACACGATATTCTCCGGTTCGGTCGTCATGTTGTTTCGGTAGTCGCCGCAAATCAGGTCCATCCCTGCCTTGAAGGCCACCGCCACGCCCTCCGGCGCCGTTTTGGTGTAGTGCAGGCTGTCTTCACGGTAGATATTGGCGGCAGCGCCGCAATCTGAAACGATATAGCCCTTGAAACCCCAGGCATCACGCAGTTGGGTTTGCATCAGTTCCGTGCTGGCACACGCAGGCACATCATGAACCGCATTATAGGCGCACATCACCGCGTCAACCTTGCCTTCGGTCACGGCGGCGCGGAAAGCCGGCAGGTACGTGTCTTCGAGATCGTGCGGCGAGGGCTTCATGTCCTGCCGGTGGCGGCCGTCTTCGGGTCCGCTGTGAACGGCAAAGTGCTTCGCTGTGGCATTGGTCCTTGGGTGGGCCGGGTCGTCACCTTGCAGGCCGGAGATGTATGCCACCCCCATGCGGCCGGTCAGATACGGATCTTCACCATAGGTTTCCTGGCCGCGGCCCCACCGCGGATCGCGGAAGATATTGATATTCGGCGACCACACGGTGAGGCCGCGATAAAAATCGGTCCCGCCGTTGCTGTGTACACGCTCGACATATTTGGCACGAAACTCGGTCGAGACCGTCTCTCCGACCTGACGCATCAGGGCTGGGTCCCACGAGGCCGACATGCCGATCGCCTGCGGGAAAACCGTCGCGATCCCTGCCCGTGCCACGCCGTGCAGGCCTTCATTCCACCAATTGTACTCGGGTACCCCAAGGCGCGGAATGGCCGGCGCAGTATGCCCCAACTGATGCGCTTTTTCCTCAAGCGTCATCCGACTGATCAAATCCTTGGCCCGCGCTTCCGGCGCCAGAGCGGTATTTAGATAGGGGCAGTCCGCGCCACTACAGGCCGGAGGCGTTATAACTTGGGCTTGCGCGGTCCCTGCCAAAAAGGCGCAGGCAAAAGCCAATGAAGCGACAGAGCCCATCAGGCGGCTTCGAACATCAGAACAGGTCATGGGGCATTTCCTCAACAGAACGGACGCGCATCTTGCCGGCGCATTGCTGATAGCGGTATCAGCCAATCCGTGCAGCCGTCAAGCCGACTGAATCCAAACGCCGTAGGCGAGGCGTATCACGAACGCTTCAGTCGTTACCTTAGAGCTTGGCTGTCGATCAGGAAAATTACGTGCGTGCCGGTTTTCCGCGTCTCTTCGCTCAATCATTGCTCGGAATTGCGTTCGATCAAATCCGCGACCTTTTAAAGCGGATAAGACCATTTCATGTTCGATCCCGACGCACCTCACAGCGCAAGCACAAACTCGGCCACACCGTTGAATCCGGCGATTAACATTGGTGCCGCTGTGGCGGATGACATCGACAGTCTATGGCAGGGCTGGCTATCGCATTTCACCCTGGGCCTGACTCCGGCCGGTTTGACCGAAGCCTGTGGCGCCTGGCTGGCCCACCTGGCGCTTTGCCCTGGCCGAATGGCCGAACTGGCCACGTTCCCGTTGGTCCATGCGACGGATCAGTTTACCGAAGGGGCGCGTGACTCCCGCTTCCGCTCAGACCTCTGGAAACAATGGCCCTGGCGACAATATGTGCAGACCTTTCACCTGGCGCAGGCTTTTTGGGATCGGGCGACGCTCGACATCCCTGGTCTGGCGCCCGCGCATACACGCAGCATCAATTTTGTAGCGCATCAGGTGCTTAATGCCGTTTCGCCGGCCAACTTCCTGCTGACAAACCCCGATGTCCTGAAGGCCGTCCAGCAATCCGGCGGTCAAAACCTGAGCATGGGACTGGTGCATTTCTACGAAGACTGGCAACGGCGGATCGCCGGTCAGCGCCCGGTCGGCATGGATGCGTTCACGCCGGGCCAAACCGTCGCGGTAACACCGGGCAAGGTGGTATTTCGCAACGACCTGATCGAGCTCATCCAGTACACGCCGCAAACTCAGGAGGTTCATGCCACGCCGATCCTGATCTTGCCCGCCTGGATCATGAAATACTATATCCTCGATCTGTCGCCGCATAATTCACTGGTCAACTGGCTGGTGGAACAAGGGCATACGGTGTTTATGGTCTCATGGAAGAACCCGGATAGCGCCGACTGCAACAAGGGCATGGATGACTATGTCCGCGATGGCGCTTTGGCCGCCCTCGATGCCGTTGACGCGATCATGCCGGGTCAGAAAATCAATCTGGCTGGCTATTGCCTCGGCGGCACCCTGGCCCTGATTTTTGCCGCCTGGCTGGCCGCCCGTCATGATGACCGTCTGCAAAGTCTGTCACTATTCGCCGCCCAGGGCGACTTTACCGAGGCCGGCGAAATTGGCGTCTTTGTTACCGATTCCGAGGTCGCCTATCTCAAGAATATGATGCGCGCGCAGGGCTATCTCGATACACGCCAGATGGCCGGCGCCTTCCAGATGCTGCGCTCCAACGAAAGCTTGTGGTCGCATATGGTCCGCGACTACTGGCTGGGTCAGCGCGCCGAAATGTTCGACCTGCTGGCGTGGAACGCCGACGCGACCCGCATGCCCTTCTGTATGCATAGTGAATATCTGGAACAACTTTTCCTGCAAAATGCCTTTGCTAACGGACATTACAAGGTGCTGGGCCAGGCTGTCGCGCCGGAGAACATCACCCTCCCCGTCTTTGCCGTCGGCACAGAAAGCGACCATGTGGCGCCCTGGCGCTCCGTTTACAAGATTCATCAACTCGCAACAGGCGAGATTGCCTTCGCTCTGACAAATGGCGGACATAATGCCGGTATTATCAGCGAGCCCGGCAGGACCGACCGCCACTATCTTTTTGCCGAACACAAGACCGGGACGCCTGTCCTGTCTGCCGACGACTGGTGCGCGCACGCCGGGCAACATACCGGTTCGTGGTGGCTGGCCTGGCGCGACTGGCTATCCCGCCAAACAAAGACAGGTGACAGGCCAGCGCCGGCGACATGCGGCAGTAAAGATTTGCCGCCCCTGGCTGATGCACCCGGCACCTATGTTCACCAGCGTTGAGGCGATCATGACTATCACACCCCCGACTGTCGATCATTTCAGCCATATACTGGCGGGCGGAAAAGGTCTGCCGCGCATTACTGTCGCCGTAATTCACCCTGTCGACGCACATGCGCTGGAGGCCGCCGCGGACGCCCAGGCGGAAGGGCTGATCACGCTTCACTCGATTGTCTACGCCTCCAAAAGTGAGACTAATGATAACGGAAGATCCGACCCGAATACCCAGCCGCAAATATGTCGTCCCACACCAAATCGGCGATGTGGCGGCTTTTCTGGTCCCGGAGAAAGCGTCCGGGATCAATGGCCAGGCGATCCATGTCGCTAATGGTTTCACCGCTGTGGAGTGATCCGAGACAAGAAGTCTTCAACAAAGGTGACGGTGTTGATCCCGATCAAAGCGTTGGCGGTGGGCCATGCGATCATGTCGTCTTCACTCATCGACAAACGCAAAGGAATTTCCTTATGCCCGCGACTACCTTATCCTCTTCAGACCGAAACGCATCGCCTCCCCGTTCCCACGACGGCGCCAGGAGCGGACCAGCCCTGTCGAGCCACACAGACAATGATCGGCTCGATGGGCACACTCCGCCCCGTGTCAGTTCCCTTCCTGATAGCGCCGACGAAGGCACCACAACACTCGTCCAGGCCAATGATGGGGCTGCACGCATTGGCGCCGCGTTCCTCACGGTCGGCTCGGACAATCTGGCGGCGGCTATTGAGGCCAATGCGTTGTGTGGTCGCCTGATAACGGACATGACGAAGAGCAGTATCGACGCTGTGAGCAATGCGGCCGTCACCTACGCCGGTCTCGGGCGGGAATGCCTCACCTGTCGTACACCGGCGGACGTGATCGAATTCCAGAAAAAGGCAATGGAAGGCATTACCCAAACCTATGTCGCTGCTACA
Source organism: Asticcacaulis sp. (assembly GCF_035497195.1). Lineage (GTDB taxonomy): Bacteria > Pseudomonadota > Alphaproteobacteria > Caulobacterales > Caulobacteraceae > Asticcacaulis. The sequence goes on along the minus strand of NZ_DATJDZ010000019.1, from coordinate 519,965 downwards.
AAGCTTTACAGCGATCTGTTCGAGTCCTATTCGGCGGCGTTCGAGCCGCTCATGGCGCGTTCAGCCGATGGCCCGGAGCGTGTGTTCCGCGCCTTCGCCGACTGACTGTGCCAACCACGCTGGAAAAAAAGCCGGACTCTTATCGAGGTTTCGGCTTTTTTTTTACAACTTTGCTTGGGGCCGGCCCACGTCCAACTTGCCTCGGAAGGCAATCTTGTAACAACAAGTATCCGCAGCACCTAGCAGCGCTTCGCAGACCTTGCCCGAGTGAATGAGATCCATTCTGAGATTTGGACTCTGGATGGTAATCGGCCGCGGATTTAGGCTCGCAGGTGAACCCTTCGACGAAACCTCGTCAGCGTAGCGTAATTGGTTCTTATTGTTAACGACGGACGCCACGCGCTCATCCGACAGGATCGGAAGCGCTGTGGGCAAGCCTTACGAGCATTTCATCACGTTTTGACCGCGATCAATTTGCCTCTGAGGGACCGGGTGTAAATCGTCTTCGACGCCGAATGTGTGCGCCTCCCCCATGCCGAAAGGACTAAACTATGAAAGACGATCAATTGCATCAGGACGTTCTGGACGAACTGGATTTCGAACCGAGTGTCAACGCGGCCCGCATCGGTGTTGCGGTCGATAAAGGCGTGGTCACCCTGACAGGCGATGTCGCCAACTTCGCCGAAAAATACAATGCCGAACGCGCCGTGCGGCGCGTGAAAGGCGTCCGTGGTATTGTGGAGCACATTAAGGTGGTCTTTCCCTCGGATAAGACCACCGGCGATGCCGAAATCGCTGAGCGTGTGCTGACGAGCCTGAAATGGACAGCCCTCGTGCCGGCCGATCGGATAACGGTGAAGGTCGAAAACGGCTGGGTCGCCCTGAATGGCGACGTTGACTGGCAGTTCCAAAAAGCAGCGGCGGAGGCCGCTGTACGCAGGCTTTCCGGCATTAAGGGGATCAGCAATCTGATCAAGTTACCGCCGCAGGTGTCGGGTATCAACGTCAAGGAGCGGATCGAAGGGGCTCTGAAGCGAAACGCAGAGGTCGAAGCCGGCCGCATTCAGGTTGGCGTCGACGGTACGCGCGTGACCTTGAATGGCTCGGTGGAGACCTGGCGCGAACGTACGATAGCGGAAAATGCCGCCTGGGCGGTGCCCGGTGTGTCGATGGTCGATGATCATCTGCGGATCACCTGAAGCCTACCAACTGTCTGTTGTTAATAACGTTTTTGAAAGGAGCGCATCATGTCAAATCAAGCCGTTACCCCGGCCCGCAAGGCCAGTATCCCCGTTCACTCCGGTGAAAATCCCATCCGCAGCCTGCAGACCGATGTCAATCGTCTGTTCAACGACTTTTTCGGCGATCTCGCGTTTCCGTCATGGAACCGCTTTGCCGGCGAAGGGTTCGCTATCCCGTTCAGCGCCAAAGCGCCTGCTCTGGACGTGCGGGAAAGCGAAACCGCCTACACGGTGCTTGCGGAAGTGCCGGGCCTGGCCGCCAAAGACATCCAAGTCTACACCTCGGATGGCTGCATCACACTGGCGGGCGAGAAAAAAGAAGAGACTGAAACACATGAAAAGGGATATTGGCGTCAGGAGCGCAGCTACGGCAGCTTCAAGCGTGTGGTCCCGATGCCCGCCGATGCGGATATTGACTCCGTGGCAGCCGAAATGAAGAACGGCCTGCTGACCTTAACGGTGCCGAAGAAAACCGACGACAGTGCAAAATCGCGCAAGGTCGATATCCGCGAACTGGCGTAACATTGTTGAGTGCCGGCGCTCTCACTCACGCCGGCACTCAACAACATATCCAAGGGGCCGTTGATGCGATGGCGTCTCGATTGGAACGGCGATGCCACTCATTCGGCTATTGTAACCAGTAAGGCGTCGTGATCAGAAAAAGGCTGAGAGATCACCTTGAGACTGAGATCGGGGCGTATGGATCGGCTACAGAGACACAGGTCCAAAACGTGATGCCACCGGTGAAACGTGAAAGTGGGTTCATCGGGGCTATTCATCAGTTCCAGGTCGCCACGCGACAACAGAGGACGCAATTCGCCCAGTCCATTCAACGTATTGAAATCGGCCAGGATAATGACATTGCCGATCAGGTTGTCGATCATTTCCCGCATCTCGCCAAATTGCTTTTGGCGGGTTTTCGCATTTAGCGAAAAATGGGTGAACAAGAGGGTCAAATCCGAAGCCAGCGTAACATGGTAGATTAATCGCTTCGCGCCGTGGACGAAATGCCGATATTCAAACTCGAATGACGTCCTGGCGAGGATTCCGCTGCTCTTGCCCGCATGGAAGGGCAGTTGCGACAGGCGGCTGCCCGGGCCGTATTTATCGGAGACGTCGTGGAAGTGATACGCGTCGCTCAGTAGTGCATCCATTTGATTGAAAAAACCGGAGTGCATCGATCCGCGATCAAGTTCGATGAGACAGCATAGATCAGGCTTTTCTCGCTCAATGACTTCCATGAATTGAGAAAGAACAGCCCGCTGAAGTTTTATCGGCTGAAAGACATGCCGGTAGCCGCGGGCGACATGCTGGAGCAAGGCGCCGTTTATACCGGTCGCATATCCGAGATTGCTGAAAAGTATCTTCACCTTAAAACCAGTCGCATCAGCGCGAAGCAAAGTCCCCCGATCAGGCGCTCAAACCATAGTTTCATCCTACGATCGGATATCCTTGTCAATGAGGCGTGGCCGATGTCCTCGTCAAAATTACCCCGCAGTTGTGCAACGACTGATGGATCCCGAAGGATAATATTGACTTCACGATTATATCCGAGTCCAAGACAGTCGAAATTGCAGCTCCCCACGGTCGCCCAGTCGTCATCGATGACGGCATATTTCGCGTGCATAACACCCTGTTCGTATAGATATACGCGAAATCCACAGCGTTGCCAGCGGCTGAGAAGCGCCGCCGTCATTCTGTCCGCCACAGCAACGTCGGTAAGACGGGACAGCAACAGAGTGATTTTCACGCCCCGCCTGCCCGCCTGTTGCAAGGCGCTCTCGAGTTCGGGTGGCGGAAAGAAGTAGGGCGTCGCCAGGCATATGCTGCTCTTTGCGGCCGCCACCGCTGCCAAAAGGGCCTCGCGAATGGGAAAGTTTCCGCCCAAAGGATTTTGCGCCGCATATGTGGCTGACGGCCCACCCGCTTCCGTGGCGCCAACATTGCCATCGACCACACCGTCGCCGATGTCCTCCCACAAATCCTGGAAGTCGGCCCGGGCGGCATGATTCAACTGGTCCGGCAAGCGTATCATCGTATCCCGCCAGGTGATCATATACGCCGCCAGGCACATGCTGCCGACGAACGTACAATCGGTATCTATATGAAGCAGTTTTGCGTGGGTCCTTGGGAACCAGGATCGAGGCCTCAACAGATCGGGCGGGCGCAGGCCATGATAATAGGCGATCTGGACACCGGCAGTTCGTAATTCCTGCATCACAGGGTGCGACTTGACCATACGGCTGCCGAACGCATCCAGGATAATCCGCACCCTGATACCATCGCGGGCTTTTGCCGCCAGAAGCCCGAGGAAGCCGAGGCCAACCGTGTCGTCGCGCACGATATATTGCTCGAAATCGATCGTCGATGCTGCGGCCCCGCAAGCCGCGCTCATCATCCTCCATGCGTCATCGGTCGTTCGGTAAATCTCCATAGGTTACGTTATACCCATAAATGGCGGCGCAGTAGGAATCTCATTCCGACATTTTGCTTTTTGCTCGGCACCAGTGGCTACAGGACAACCGGTTGACCAATCCAGTGGCTTTCCATGTATAGTTCCAGCTAGATGAGCGAACTGATCAGCGTGGCGAAGACACACCAGACGGATGGAAAATCAGATCGTAAAAGCCAGCGGCCATCGCAGAGCCGATTTATCAAATGGCGCGGCGTCCATCCGTGAAAGGGTATGTCCCTGGATCAATATCTGGTCGCCACCCCGGCACCTGACCGGACATGGGGTCGAGGGCCGTTGGGTTGGTATTTCGTCATATCGGAAGCGGTGGCCGGAAAAGCTAAGGCCAGGACGGCGCCAACAGTAAAAGCCCTTTCCGTCCGGTCATTTCGGCCTCCTCTTAGCTGCGGCAAATGTCTCGGTATCAGAAAATACGCCATCCCTGTTTGACGCCGGTCAAATCAAGCTCGCCCGGATAAAGCTATTTTGCTTGCTGATGGGCGCACAGATTCGCACGAAGCCCCTAAAATTTCAAAAAGACCCGAGGAGTGCCGGAATAATGGACAGAGTAAAAGATAAGGTTGTCATTGTTACCGGCGGCGCCAAAGGCATCGGCCTTTCGGCCTGTCATTTGCTCGCCCGTGAAGGGGCGCTTGTGGCCATTCTCGACATCGACCCCGCCGGCGAAGAGGTCGCCGCGGCCATACGCAATGACGGTGGAACCGCCTGGTTCTGGACGTTGAACACCCTGAACGAACCAGACATCGCCAGGGTATTCGCGGAAGTCGTTCACCGCTTCGGCGGGATAGATGTCCTTGTCAATAATGCGGGCATAGCCGGCACCAATAAACCCACCGACGAACTCAGCGAGGCAGAGTGGGACGAGGTCATGAACGTCAATGTGAAGGGTGTTTTTTTCTGCACCAAACATGTCATTCCCCACCTGCGTGCTGCGGGCGGCGGTTCGATCATCAACCTGTCTTCTATCTATGGCCTGATCGGCGCGCCGGATAGTCCGCCGTATCATGCCTCGAAGGGTGCGGTTCGCCTCATGTCAAAGACGGATGCCATGCTTTACGCCGCCGACAACATCCGGGTAAATTCGCTTCATCCCGGCTATATCTGGACGCCGATGGTCGAGGCCGTCGCGCGACAGGATGAAAAGGGCGTCGAGCATTTCAAGACCGCCATGGGCCACCTCCACCCGTTGGGGCGCATGGGCGAACCCGACGATATCGGCTGGGCGATCGTCTATCTGGCATCGAATGAAGCCAAGTTCATTACAGGAACGGAGCTTATCGTCGATGGCGGCTATACGGCCCGTTAGAGCGAGATGATACATGCGCGCCAGTAGATACACGGACGCCCCCCTCCATGGCGCGTCTCTCGACCATGTGGGCATTCCTGTACCCACACCAGGTCCGGACGCGCTTCCTGCACCGCGCGGATCACCACAGAAAGCAGCGCCAGGACCACCAGAATGACGGCTTTGCGTAGATCGGATAATACGGCAATACCTTTCGCGTCGTCCTCGCCACCATAAACGTGGTGACCGGATCGTGCCTTATCCGGGTGACACCCTGAAATCGGGCGATCGCGTTACGACAGGCGACCAATAAAATGGATGCAGATCTCGTAAGCCCAGAGGCCGAAGCCGATCACATACCGTCCCCCCCAATAGACCCATGCCAGCGCGACAAGCGCCACGGCCGTCGACAAAACCATCAATACGCCGTCCCTTTGCAGCAGGGCCAGGCCCGTCAAGGCCACGGCAATGCCGGGAATTACATTGGCGCCAGGCATCGGGATCAATAGCACCAACGCCATGACCAGGGTCTGGAGACCGATAAATCCCGTTACCGGCCACCGGGTCAGCGGTTCGATGCGCGGCTTGGCCACCACCTCAAATCGCCGAAGCAGTTTGCTACAGGCGCGAAGCACGGCCCGCAGATTTTCGCCTTTCAATTGCCACTTACGGGCAAACTCTGGCATCCAGACACTGCGGCTTCGGGTCATAATTTGCAGCGATGGCGCGATCAACAGGATACCGAAAAGGGTAGACATACCGGGAATGTTCGGGACGCATAATGGCAGCGAGCATACGAGAAGCAGCAAGCCGACGCCTCTCCCGGCCAAGGCGTCAATTAATTCGCCGACCGAAACGCGTGGCCCTTCGAGTTGCTCCGCCAATTGCCTGAACAATTCGGATGAGGGCATGGCGTCTTGAGTGACGGAAGACGCATCCGGACGTCGCATGGATTACCCCCTTGGTTTCACTGTAACCCGGCTCGAGAGTGCAGTGGCCTGAGCTGAGAATACAGATTTATTTCATATGCGAGCGATCCAGCTCAAGACGCCCAGTAGACATGCGTTGGCAATGCACGCGCACAGAGGCGCCGCTGCACGCCAGCCGGAACGCACGCCTCCCAAGCCTAACACCAGCCCCACCTTGACAGCGGTATTCAACATCGCGGCGGCGGACACAATCAGTCCCGCGACCTGCGGCGTCACGAAACCGGGCGGCAAACCGCTCAGGGTAATGACCGGGGAATCGGCATCGGCCATGCCGCCGAGGACCAGGACGGCGCTCAAGCCCGACGGGCCAGACACTTCCTGCATCCACCGCGCCGCCAGAGACAGAGCCGCAATCAGCGCCGCCAGGACGACGGCTGGCATCAGCTCGAAGGGATTACCGGGCGGCGCGGCAACGGAGGATTGCGGCGCGGCGGCCCGGTTCCGCCACAGCAGCCCGGCGCTCCAGCCTGTCGAGATCAGGGCGGTCGGTGCAATGAACAGGCAGACATGTGCGAACGCAGACGGTAACAAAACGGCGGTCAGGAGCAACAGACGGACGTAACTGACGGCTGTCGCGGCCACGATACCCGCCACCAGAGCGTTGACCGCCGCCCCTTCCTCCCGAAGACGCTTTGCCAGGCTTGCGGTCACCGCTGTTGAGGACACCATTGCGCCAGCGACGGCTGACAGGACAATGCCACGGGAGGCGCCAAAGCGCCGCACCGCAATATGGCCGGCAAACGAAAACCCGCAAACCAGTACTACGATCGACCATATACGGCGCGGATTCCAGGCAAGCATCGGGCCCATCGCCTCATCGGGCAGGACCGGGAGTATGGCCAGTGCAATCAGGGCGAACCGCGCCAGAGCCTGAACTTCTGCTTCGGTCAATGTGTCGAGCCAGGCATGAAGCTGAGTTCGCGATGCCAGCACCAGCGTGGTCACGGCCGCCACGATGCAGGCCAGCCCTTCATGATCGGACGCGGCCATGACTCCCGTGCCTATCGTAATGATGCCCACAATCGCCGTCGTCGCGCTCACATCCTTCCTTGACTGTGAACTGCGTACATAGCCAGCCACCATGATAGCGGCGCAGGCGCCTGCGATGACAAGAGAGACTCCAGACGCTACGGCGTTAGTCTGGCCGACAATGCCGCCTGCCAGGCCCAGAAGGCCGAAGGTGCGAATACCGGCGACACGCCCGCCATCCGGTTCCATGCGCCGCGACCAGCCGCGTTCGATCCCGACAAGCAGCCCCAGCCCCAAGGCAAGGATTATGCCCTGATACGAGCCGATCGCTTGCAGACTGCCAATGGAAGATATCAATGACAAAGAAGCAGCGGAATACGGCTGTTCTTCAGGACATGATCGGTGGCGCCGCCTACCAGCATCTCCTTCCAATGCGCATGACCATAGGCCCCCATGACCAGAAGTTGGCTGTTCAACCGTTGGGCATAGGTGAGAATGGCCTCGCCATCACTCATCGCAAAGGGGCCGGCGCGCTCAATGTGGGCTACGCCGTCGTGTAAGGCGATCCAGTGCGCGGCTTTTTCCACGGGCGCGACGAAGTGGCGCTCCTCCTTCGGCAAGATGGAGATCACCTGGACATTCTGCCCCGCCGCGATCAGGAATTCCATCGCCCTGAGCGCGCGCCCGGCGGCGGCGCTTCCATCCCAGGCGATGGCTAACACCTGGCCAGGTGTAGCCAGGTCGCTCACTGGCTCGGAACCGCTCGGTACGACCAGGGTGGGCACGGAGGTATCCAGAAGCGCGGACAGAATTGGGGCCATGTCATAGGACGTCTGAGGCGCGTCACAACCAAGGATAATCAGATCGCTGGTGCGCCCGAAAGCCGAGACAACAGTGCTGGCAATGCCTACGGTGGTTGCGAATAAGACGCGGGGCGCGTCATGGCCGCTGTCAGCGTCTGTTTGGCGGACGAAAGGCAAGCCGGATTGTGCCGCCGTTTCCGCCGCCTCCAGTTCAGCCCTGTCCGCCCTGGCCAGCCCATCCCGCTCCATGGCCGCCAAGTCTACGCCATAAAGATCCGGATAGACCACGATCGGTACCATCGGGTGGACTATTTGCAATTCGGCCTGAAATCTCTTGGCGGCAAGACACGCCGTTTTTAGGGCGGCGGCTTCATAACTCTCGCCGGCGTAGACGCACAGAATGGATTTGACGGTCATGACTTTACATCCTTTATGAGTAGACAGTAGACACCACGGCCGGTGGTGCATTGACCTGGATCAAAGCCGCACTCTTTGTTCGCCTGAACCTGGAACCGGAGCCTGGCGGACAAAAGAGGCCAAATCGCCCGTCCTGGGCAGGTTTAACCTCGAGCGAACAATTTCAAGACCGCGCTAATCAATGGCCAGGAACGATTTCGCGCACTGCGTCATACAAGGCGCCCGGCGTAATTGATCATTACCAATCAAGGCCTTTGCGGCGTCGGGGCGACATGCGTTGTCTCATCCCACACCCAAGCTTGAGCGAGCAAGTCCACGACTTCAGCATCCTCGGTCTGCCCAAAATGAACATAGAACATGCCGACGCTACGGAACGGCTCAGGTACATCGAGGCAAATCACCTCGTCTGCCAAGTTCTTCAGCAGCGCATGGGCGGTTTGGGATGCCACTGGAATGGCAGCGGTTATGCGCGCCGCACCCAGTTTACGGGCGGCCTGGATGGCGGCGCCCATCGTGGCTCCTGTCGCGCATCCGTCGTCAATCAGGATTACCGTTCGATTCTTCAGTACTGGCATTGATCGTCCCTGACGGTAAGTCCGGCCACGACGTTCAAGTTCTGCCAGTTCCCTGCTCACTATTGTTGAGATGTCTGCCTCTGGGATGAATCGTGTAATTGCATCAATGAGCACCTTGACACCGCCATCTGCGATGGCCCCCATGGCCAGTTCCTCGTGCCCCGGGACACCAAGCTTGCGCACCAGCATCAAATCGAGTTGCAGATGCAGAATTTTCGCAACCTCAAACGCTACCGGAACCCCTCCCCGCGGCAAGGCCATAACAATAACGTCACGCCGATCGCGGAATCCTTCAAGCGGTTTTGCCAGTTGGCGACCGGCATCTCTTCGGTCCCGGAAATACATGAGACATTCTCCCTGAAGCTTTCACCTCGCCGTTTATCGGTTTTTCGGCATTCCAGCCTTGATCGCGATCAAATGTGATCGCTTTAACCCTTTTGCCCGATTGAATGTCAGTTCGTTGAACGCCTGATTTCGACCCCGCGAGGCCCTATTGAATGTCTGTGGTCGATAATTGACAAAAGTCATGCCGCCCGGTGAGGCGTTTTTTATCGATCGTCTGTCCGGCTTTTAAGGTAGGCAATGAGCGCCTGTCGTTCCTTTTTGTCCTCGATACCAATCCACATGGGCGTTCCTGGGTGGGCGCGCCCGGGATCCTCCAACATCCGATCGAGCGCCGCATCGGTCCAGGTGTCGCCACGCGCATAACTGGCTTGAAGCGCTGACGAGTAGGTGCGACCGGGAACAGATCCGATGCGACGCCCCCCCACGCCGAAGAGAGGCGGCCCAAGATCATTGACCATGTAACGGCTATTGTCATGGCACACGGTGCAATTCCTCGCATAGACTTCGGCACCGAGGGTTAAGCGTTCGGTCTTCATTCGAGGACCTGCCCATCCTGGACCGGCAACAAACACGCCTGCTAAAATCAGGGCCTTGAGACGGTTCATCTTCATTCACCTCTGTTGAACACAATGCGCTCGATGTCAGACAATAGGCAAGATCCCTCCTTCTGACATTGATTGCGATCAATCCTTATCGACTTGTCCTCACCAAAACGTATCTCGTCATGCCGCCCATCATCGCACCTCCCAAGATTGCCCCGTGAAGCTTCAAAACGCGGCGGGATATTCTGTGGCGTCAAGCAAAACGCGACTGGGCAAGACCACTAAGGCCCCGGTCGTGAACTGATGTTGTCCGCAGCAGGCAGGAAAGGCAACACTATCCCCCTTCCCGTTCAGGTCGTGCGGAATAACGACACCGGCTGCCTGTTGCAATGCCCCACGTTGACTTGTCTCGATTAACCATGCCTAATTGAAATTCGCCACAAAGGCGAGTACCTATCACTTTAAGTAGATTCCAAGGGGTATTCGGCGTGAAAGACGTTTTTGACCTGCTCCGGCGTCGCAAGGCGCATTTTTATGACGGTGTTCCCGCCGGCAAATATGCGGGCTGGCCAAGCTATGCCCTGGCGGTGGTCACGACGGTAGGATCACCGTCAGCGGCAATGCCAGCGGCGGGGCTACGTTTCGTTTCACCTTGCCCAAAGCGGATGACAGTCTCAATAGCGAGGAACGGAAATGACAACCGATCGCGTTATTCACATTGTCGATGACGAAGCCCCAATCCGGAGATCTCTGGCCTTCTTGCTGATGTCAGCCGGCTTCGCCGTACGAGTCCACGACGGAGGACCGGCTTTTCTCTCAGCCCTTTCCGAGCCGGATAGCGCGTGCCTGGTCACGGATTTGCGCATGCCCGAAATGAATGGCGTCGAACTGATCGAGGCCCTGGCCGAACGCCGGTGGCATATCCCTGCCATCGTCATAACCGGCCATGGTGATGTGCCAATGGCCGTGGCCGCGATGAAGGCTGGCGCTTCCGACTTTATCGAAAAGCCGTTTGCCGACAATCTGATCATCGAGGCGATCAACCGCGCTTGCGCCACAGCGACTTCCCACGCTGTCGTAAGCGCCACGCAGCGGAGACATACCAGCGCCTCAATCAGCTAACAGCCAGGGAACGTGAGATATTGAGCTCCCTCGTGGCCGGAATGCCAAACAAGACGACTGCCTGCGAACTTGAAATCAGTCCGCGAACGGTCGAAGTGCACCGCGCCAATATTATAAGCAAGATGAACGCCAGGAGCTTACCTGAACTGGTTCGCATGACGCTGTCGGTCGACCTGAACCGGTCGAATCCGGAGTCCGATTGATCAGCATCAAATGCAATTGGCCAGGGCCGGATATGCTACTGACATGAAAACACTTGATTCGCCTTCCGTGCTCGTTGTCGCACCTGACGCTGACCTGAGGCATTCTCTCGCCTTTATATTGTCCGCAGAGGGGTTTTCGGTGAAAACCGATACCGTTTGGCCACCTCAAGGCAACCTGGCTCATACCGATCTTGTCGTGATCGATCATGGCGCCTTCGCCGACAAATATCCGGGCGACGAAACGCTGTCCGGTCTGACAGGGAAGATTGTAATTCTGGCCAGACGGGAACGTATTTTGCCGCTCGTCCCGGGTGCTGTTGTCGTTCACAAACCGCTCCTCGAACGCGAACTTATCGATACGCTCAATACGCTCCTTTGAGGCGAATCCATTGTCTAAGTAGAATCCCGTAGATAGAAAACCGAATACCGAGCATCGATATTTCCGGGCATTAATGTCTTAACATTGGTTAACGGAGTGACGTTCATGTTTGATGCAGCCCCCGCCCACGCTTCAGTTGCCCTCCAGCGCCGCGCGGCGATTTCCGCCGATACAGGTCACCGGCTCGATCATCTCCTGACCGGTCCCGTGGTGACTTTTTCCCCTGGAAGGGAGATATACGCCGAGGGCGACAAGTCCGGTGCGCTATACCAGGTCGCCTTCGGCGTCGTCCGTATTTACCGGTTGCTGGCTGATGGCCGTCGCCAGATATGCGCCTTCCAGACTCCCGGCGAAATTTTCGGTTTCGAGTCGGGCGCGCAGCGGCACTTTTTCGCGGACGCCGTCAACCTCGTGGGCCTGCGGGTTTTGCGTCCTGGCAGCGAAGCCGAATTATCGCATGAACTGCTCAAGCTCGCTTTGAGCTCACTGGATCGCGCGCACGATCATTTGATGAACGTTGGCCGTAACGACGCAGCCGGGCGCGTTGCCGCCTTCCTGATAGAGCTGGCCGACCGCCAGGACTCGCGAGACAGCAATATCATCGACTTGCCGATGTCCCGCGCCGATGTGGCGGATTATCTCGGCCTCACGATCGAAACGGTGTCTCGCGTACTCACCAAACTGAAGGTCGCTGGCATCATTCGCCTGGACTCAGCGCGTCATCTCGATGTCCTGCGTTGGGATGCATTGGAAAATATGACCGCGTAAATCGCGCAGGAGGCCGAAATGACCAAATTGCCGACCGTTTCTTCCATTCTTTGCCTGTTTCAGGGTGAAAGCTCCGAACTGGCTGCGCTCAATATGGCCTTCGGATTGGCGTGCCGCTTTGGCGCTGTTTTGCGCGTTCTGCATATCTCCACACCACCGATGCAGATTATCGATCCGTTTGGCGCGAGCGCCTATGTCGGGGGCTTCGTGAGCGAAGGCCTGATAGATAGTTTGATAAAAGACGAAGACAGCCTCATAGCCACCGCCCGTAAGTCTGTTCAACAGTACGCGGCATCCTGCAAGATAACCTTGTGCCGAGACGAACATCACGCCGCGATCACCGCCGGACCCCGCGTCGTTTTTGATGTCGAGGAGGGATACGCCGGGCGCCTCGTCGACCATTATGGCCGGCTGTCGGACATCATCGTGGCCCGGCGCGAAGAAGCCAGCGGTTTCAATAATGACAGCCGCGTCCTGCCCGCCTTGTTGGACACGGGCAAAGGGGTTATTCTTGTCCCCGGCACGCCGTTTGAATCGCCCAGACGGCGGGGCGATTTCAACAGTATTGCCATCGCCTGGGATGGCAGCCGCCAAGCCTCACGCGCGTTGAAGAACGCACTCCCCTTAATGTTTGGTGTGAAGAGCTTCTATCTCCTCACCGTGAATGAGACAGGCTATTCTACGAAAACGCCGTGGATAGACCCTGTTGTATGGCTTCAACCTTACGGGATTGTCCCGATACCCGTTGAGCTCGAAGATACGCAGGGTTCGGTCGCCCGATGCCTCCTCGATGCTGCCACCGACCTGAAGGTCGATCTGCTTGTGCTCGGTGCCTTTGGCCATAATCGCCTCTCGGAAATCCTGCTTGGCGGCACGAGCCATTACGTCTTGAAACATGCGGCTCTGCCCGTTCTTTTGACTCATTAGGCGGCAGGCTGTGCAAGGCAAAGCCCAGTCCCTGGGTGATTGCTTAGAGGAATTGAGATATGAGTATGCAAGTTTTGGAACGCCCAACGACCGGACCAGACCGCCACGCGTCCTGCAATACAGCTATTTCGCAGACAGGGAGCGATCTCGTCCTGAAACTCCGTTTGGATCAGGCGGAAACGCGGAATGCAGGCGCGTATGTCCTGTGGGACGCCTATTGCGGCCATGACCATGTTGGGTATGCCAGTCTGGAATATGCCCCGGCTGAATTCGACGCCACCTTGGCACGACTTAGTCCAGCCTTACGACTATATATTCAGCCCAAATTTCGCTGGCGCGGCCTGGGATCGAAACTGGCAAGGGCCGTTATCACTCAGCTGCGAAATGAGGGGTTTTCTCGTCCAGTCCTTGCCTCGCACATGGGCGGCGATGAGGCCGCAGCGTGCATTTTGATACAATGCGGCTTTCTCTATACCGGCTGCAAGACAGCCGGTCCCGGAGATCAAGTCCGCCTGCATATGCTTGCCCTGCTGTAACATCTTTCAAAAAAATCTCTGACGTTTGATCAGGCGCAAACCGCGACACCGGTTTGGCGGGATATGTACAGGGCTGTTTGTTCTGGAGCGCCCATGCCCATTTCTTTTTCCATTAAAGGCCTGACCAAGCTCTATGGAAGCGGGACAACCGCCGTCCGGGCATTGAGTGATGTGACTTTCGATATTCAGGCCGGTGAACTCATCATGCTGGTCGGCCCATCGGGCTCCGGCAAGTCCACGCTCCTCAATATTTTGGGCGGACTTGATCATGCGACCAGTGGCGAGGTGACGTTTCAGGGCCAAACCTTGACAGCGATGAACGATCGCGCACTAACGGCCTATCGCCGAAAGCATGTCGGTTTCATTTTTCAGTTCTACAACCTGATCCCCAGCCTCACCGCGCGCGAGAACGTCGATCTGGTGCGCGAAATCGCCGACAATCCGCTCTCTGCGGCCGATGCGCTGGCCCTGGTCGGACTAACGGGGCGCATGGATCATTTTCCGGCCCAATTGTCCGGCGGTGAGCAGCAGCGCGTCGCCGTGGCGCGGGCCATTGCGAAACGTCCGGCCATCCTGTTGTGCGACGAACCGACCGGGGCCCTTGACCTGACAACCGGGGTGCAGGTGCTTGACGCGCTCAGCGAGATCAATCGGCTTTATAAATCTACCACCCTCGTCGTCACTCATAATGCCGATATCGCCCGCATGGGATCGCGCATCGTCAAGTTCGCCGACGGTCATATCCGCACTATCGAGACGAACGCAAGCCCTGCCAAACCGTCTGAGCTCGTGTGGTGAAGATGAGACCGCTCGACGCAAAATTGGTGAGGGACATTTGGCGGATGCGGATGCATGCCGCGGGCATTGTCCTCGTCCTTGGCTGTGGCCTGTCCGTCCTCATCATGGCGGTGGGGATGGGGCGCTCCCTTGAGACCACGCGCGTCCATTATTACGCAGAGAAGCATATGGCCGACCTGGCCGTTTCTCTGGTCCGCGCGCCGGACAGGCTGGCGACCGGCATCGAGGACGCGCCGGGGGTGTCTGCCGTCGAAACGCGGATATCGGGTTATGCCCTGCTCGATCTGCCGCACGTCTTGGAACCGGTTGCCGCACACCTGGTTTCCCTTCCCCGGCAAGGGCGGCCAAAGGTCAATGATCTGGCGCTCGTTTCTGGCCGTTGGCCCGATGCGTCGCGTCCCCAGGACGCACTGGTCAACGAAGCCTTTGCCAAGGCCGTCGGACTGAAGCCTGGCGACACACTGGACGCTATTGTTCATGGCCACCGTCAGAGGCTGGTCATTGCCGGCGTAGCCAACTCGCCGGAATTCGTGTTCGTCGCTGCCCCCGGCGAAATGTTTCCGCAACCTGAGCGCTTTGCGGTGATCTGGATGGGACGTGACGCATTGGGCGAAGCCTATGATATGCGTGGCGCCTTCAATGACGCCGTTATCCGCCTGGCGCCCGGCGCAGACGCACGCAAAGCGAAGGTGGCCATCGACGCGGCTCTGCGCGCCTATGGCGCCTCCGGCACGCAAGGTCGCGATCGCATGATGTCGGACCGGTATCTGAGCGAAGAGCTAAATCAGCTTGGCGTGCTTGCCAGTTTTATTCCGGCGTTTTTTCTGATCGTTGCGGCCTTCCTCGTCAATGTCTCGATGGGACGTGTCATCGCCACAGAGCGCTCCAATATCGGCCTGCTCAAAGCTTTCGGTTACAGCGATCTGGCGATTGCCTGGCATTACGCTGAAAGCGCGCTCATATTCGGCGCGCTCGGCTTGGCCGTGGGCATAGCGGCAGGCACGGGTTATGGCCGCTTTGTCGCCGGTCAATATAGCCAGTTCTACCATTTTCCGAACCTCCAGTTTTCGACCTCGTTATCCACACTGGCGCTGGCGGCTGCGGCCAGCTTCGCGGCCGCCGGGCTCGGTGCGTGGAGCGCCGTCAACCGGGCCGCCCGCCTGGCTCCGGCCGAAGCTCTGGCGCCCCCGCAGCCCGCCAATTTCGACCATGGCACCAGATCGCTCCACGGCGTGACGGAGGGTCTGGACGCCAAGACCCGCATCATTCTGCGGCGTATAACCCGCTTTCCCAGGCGTGCGGTGACAACATCCATCGGGATTGGCCTCGCCATGTCCATTCTCATTGTCACACAATCCTTCCCCGCCGAGATGACCTATATGCTCGACGTGCATTTCGGGCTTGCCAACCGGCAAAACGTGACGCTCACCTTTGGCGAGACGCACGAAGTCGGTACACTTCATGACATCGCGCATTTGCCTGGCGTCATCAGGGCCGAGCCCTTCCGTATCGATGGTGTCGCTTTCAGCAAGGATCAGCGACGCGTCCAGGAAGCCCTGATCGGTATGAGCCCGAACGCCACTCTTAACCGCCTCATCGGGCGTGACCTGTCGGTTATATCTCCACCGGCTGACGGCGTGCTCCTGTCGCGTTCCCTGGCTCGCAAGCTTGTTGCCTTACCCGGTGATGAGATCACTGTAGAGCAGACCCAGGGCCGGCGCATTCGTGCGCGTGTGCGGGTCGCAGGGATTGTCGATCCGATGATCGGTTCATCCGGCTATATGGAACTGGGTGCGCTTTCCAGGTTAATGCGCGAACCGGGTCGGATCAGCGGCGCCTATGTGCACCTCGACCCGGCTGGCTACCAGGCGTTCACACAGCGCTTAAAGGGCACCCCAAGCCTGATGGGGGCAAGTTTCGTTTCCCTCGCCGAGCGGTCCATGCGCAAGAACTTCAACGAACATATGGGGTTGATGACGGCCATCTATTCGGGCTTTGCCGCTATCATGGCGGGCGGTGTCGCGTTTTCCGCCGCACGTGTGACCCTGGCAGAACAGCAGCGCGATCTCGCCACATTGCGTGTGCTGGGCTTCACCCGTCTTGAGGTCTCTTATGTCTTGATTGGCGAGATCGCCATTCTGTCCCTCCTGAGTATTCCCTTGGCCATCCCCTTCGGCACCGCCATGGCGATCTGGATGACCCATCTGTTCAGCACCGAAAATTTTGCCTTTCCCTATGTCTTCAATCCGACGGGCTACGCTTTCGCCATTGGCTTTACGCTGACCTGCGTTTTGGCGGCGGCCCTGATCGTGCGCGCGTCCGTCGATCACCTGGACATGGTGGGCGTCCTGAAAGCGAGAGATTAAAAGATGAAATTGCCAAAACCAAATTTAAGCCATCTCCTTTGGTTGGGCGCGGGCATCGTGCTCCTGGCAGCCTTCTTGTGGATGATGTGGCCCAGATCCAAGGCCGTCGAAACCGCGATCGTCGATCGGGGCGTCGTCCAGCATGACATCATTGATGAAGGACGTACGCGCATCCACAATGTGTTCGTTGTCGCGGCGCCGGTCGCAGGGGAGTTGCAGCGCATTGCCGTCGAACCGGGCGATGCCGTCGTGCGTGGTCAGACCGTGGCTCTGCTGTCTCCAGCCTCCCCTGCGCTGCTCGACGCGCGGCTCTCAGCGGAAACACAAGCCGGCATCATGGCGGCCGCCGCCGGCCTGCGCTCGGCCGATGCCGATCTGGCGCTGGCCCGCCGGGATCGGCTTCGAACTCAGACCTTGTTTGATCGCGGCTATGCCAGTCAGGCCGCCCTGGACAATGCCACGGCCGTGCTCGATGCGGCCCAGGCGACGCGGCTGGCCCGCCTGGCTCAGTTGAAACAGGCCCAGGTGGCCGCGGGGACGCCCGGCGGTGAGACCGGCGTCATCACCACAGTGAAAAGCCCGGTCGCGGGCCAGGTCTTGCAGCTTTACCAGCAAAGCGAGACGGTCCTGCCCGCAGGCTCTCCGCTGTTGAGCATAGGCGACCCCGCCGAAGTCGAAATTGTCAGCGAATTCCTGTCGCAGGACGCGGTGTTGATGAAGGTTGGCAACAATGCCTTCGTTGAAGGATGGGGCGGAAACACGCCCATCCCTGCGCGGATCAGCCGAATAGAACCCTACGCACACACCAAGGTGTCCGCGCTCGGTGTGGAGGAGCAGCGTGTCAATGTCATCGCGCAGTTGATCCACCCGGATTCGGCGCCTTCGCTCGGCCATGGATTTCGCGTGGATCTGCGCGTCGTCATTTCCCGGCAAGAGGGTGCTATGCGTGTGCCCGTCGATTGTCTTGTCCGCAATGGCGAGGCTTGGTCGGTCTTCAGGGTCGAGAAGGGTCGTGCGGTTTTGAGGCCAGTCCAAATCGGCGATGGCGGCGACCGGTTTCGGGCCGTTATATCCGGGCTTTCCGCCGGGGATCGTCTTGTTCTTTTCCCTGGCGATACGCTCAGGTCCGGCGACAAGGTGCAACCGAAATAAGATTGCCCGCATTCAGGCACTCGCCTTTCGACCGGGCGACCGGGCTCCGTCATCCATTTCTGCGGCCCGTTTTCATCCCTCGGTGGGTCACGACCTGGCAATTTGGTTGCTACAGTGGCTGGATTGACGAAGGTCAAATCTTTCGGTTGAGAAAGGGATAGTCTTCGTTCGAGGTCGTCTGTGCCTGCCCCCCCGCCGGGACCACCTTTCCCAACGGAGCGCAAGTTGGGGGCGGGTTGTCACTCGGCCAGTCTGTTACGGAGTTGGGTTTATGCCCCACCGGAATACGTTAAGTTAGGAGAAATCAATGACGCAACCCAATCCCCTCCCCTATCACCATTCCGTGGTGTGGGTTCTGGTCGCCGACAGCCGCCAGGCGAAGGTCTATTTGCGCGTACCCAGCGGGGATTTCGTGGCGCGCGCCACGCCCCAACCAGAAGGTGCCTTGACCTGGGGGCTTCAACCCGTCGATACCCTTGCCTTCGAGGCCGAGCCGATCGAGGCTTACGATACAGGCAGCGGTCTCTCCGCAACGATCTTCGAGAGCAGTGGCAATGTCCGTCATTTGACCGAGCCGCGTATGGACATTCGCACAAAGATCAAGGCGGACCTGGCCGAACGCGTGGCCGGCCAGTTGAACCGGGCGAAGACAGACAACCGTTTTGACTACCTCGTTATCATAGCGCCCCCTGTCTGGCTCGGCATACTGCGTCCGCATCTTGCCAAAGCGGTGCGCGACGTCGTGCTGGTTGAACTGGCAAAGGAATTTACCAATCTTCCGCTTCATGCGCTTACAGAGCGCCTGCGAGATATCTTCCCGGCGCGTGAACTGCCACATTGAAGCATCACCCATATTCAGGGGCTTGATTGCCATCAATTTTGAACCTCTGGCCGCATGTTAGGTCTTTCAGGCACAAGGCGCCCTTCTCCTGCGCTGGAGGCCTCAACACTCTCAGCCGCTATGAGCTGCTGCCGGTTCGACGGACACCGAGTGTAGCCTGTTAAGCTATTCCGCACTCTCCTGTCGCAATGATCAAATCCTTTTGTACGATGCCCCGCAGCGGCCATCCGGAGCGAACCATAAGCGTTGGCCGTTTCCTGGGTGGCTCCCTGATCGCATTGACCAGATTGTCGTCGCTGTACTGGCTGCCTGAAGGGCTGTCGCCACCTCTTTGCGCTTCTTGTCGGCTGCCGGATCCATTTGATTCAGCAGCCGCTGTCGGGCTTCGTCGCGGTGGTCCCTGGCATCACGAAGCGAATTGAGCCGGTACGGTCCGAACGACAGAAGTTTTTCCTGGTGTCCGCGGCATGAAGATACCACCAGACACGGCGCCCCCAAATACCCCGGACGTTGCCGGACATGGGGTGGGGATTTCACCGGATGAATATCAGGCTAAACTACCATAAAATAAGGATTTTTCCAATATCGCCGGGCCCTGGCGGAAGAAAATTGGTTGGGCACGGACTCACGTTCAGCCGGTATGTCTATGTTATTAAACCGTCTATAACGTCGGTATATCAATGCAACCCCATCCGTGACCCCAATTAAATATTATGCCTTAGGTTTGACTCCTTATCGGGGATTAAATGACCCCAACTTAAGCTTTCTAAATTAGAAGCAAATTTTAGCGGCGTTATATGAATCAATGTCTGAAAATCAAAACGGCACTCGCAACTGCCCAGTTAACTTAACGCAGCTCGGGTTCCTTAACGATGCCTTGGTCGCAATTGTGACACTGGCGTATCGTAAGCCGTGAAGTCCTAGTTCTTCGCTAGCCATTTGCTTCGAGCCGGAATCAGGCCAGTTTCTCTAATCCAAACTGAACGTGACACCTACTCGCTGCTGCGATCCCAGGAGAACGAAAAATATACGGCCCTCGCCATAAGCAGGCAATGCGATTTTTATAGCTGGCCTACTAAGCGATTGCACGACACGGTTTAAGTTTGCTGTGGGCTATGATGGACCATTAGACGGACTAGCAGATCTTAACATTCCCAAAAATCGTCATCATTGGTGGCGAAATTAGCTTGTCGTCTTTCAATTTATCCAAATAATCTGACCACCATTGCGCCATTCTAACTCGTTCATCCCAATGCGCGCCCCGATGGTATATAGCCCGCACCCTGTCGCTACCTTTGTGCGCTAGGGCACGCTCAATGGCATCAGAAGACCATAGCCCGCATTCATTTAGCAGTGTGCTCGCGGTGCTGCGAAAGCCATGCGCCGTCATCTCATCACCAGTGTAGCCCAAACGCCGAAGTGCAACGTTGACCGTGTTTTCACTCATTGGTCTTAGCCCCGTCCGTATCGACGGGAAAACGTATTTGCTGTGGCCTGAAAATGCCTTTGCCTCTGCCAAGATTGCTAGCGCTTGTTGTGACAATGGAACCGCGTGCTCATTGCGCATTTTCATCTTTTCGGCCGGAATTCGCCAGACCTTGCCCGCGAAGTCCAACTCGGCCCATTCCATGTGCCTCAGCTCTCCCGGTCTAACAAAGAGATGGGGCGTGAGGCGGAGGGCTAAGGTGGTGGTCATGTATTTGTCGAAGGTTTCGATTGACCGGAGCAGTTCGCCGAGCGCAGCAGGCTCGATAATAGCAGCCAGGTGTTTTCGCTTTGGTGTGACCAATGCTTCACCTATGTCCGCCGCAGGATTGTGCCGCGCCCGGCCAGTGATAATTGCATATCGGAAAACGCGCGACGCGAATGCTCTGAGCCGCTTTGCCGTTTCGTAGATGCCCCGGCGTTCAAACTTTTTAAGCGCAGCCAGAACTTCGTAAGGCTCTATCTCCGCAACAGGGCGTCGGCCTAAATCTGCATCGAGCTGTTTGATGCAGCGCTCGTTTCGGACCTTTGTCGGCTTAGCCCCACCTTCTTTATCCAGCTTGTCTAGAAATTCTCTAGCGACTGCGCCGAATGTATTATTTGCCTGAATGGCGGCGGCGATGGCTTTTCGCTTTTTGTCGGCCGATGGATCGATTCCGTCAGCCAGCAGACGTTTGGCGTTGTCCCGCTTTGCTCGCGCCTCTTTCAGGCCAGTTATCGGGTAGGTTCCGACGGTGAGCTGTTGCTCCTTGTCGTTAAAACGATACTTGAACCGCCATAGTTTTTGCCCAGAAGGCCTCACAATCATAAACAGGCCGCCTGCATCGTACAGTTTGTATTGTTTTTCCAAGGGCTTCGCCGCTCGAATAGACGTATCTGTCATGGTCATTGGGGTCACACTTTTGCAGATTTTGGGCATGACCCTCTGCGTGACCCCAAATTGACCCGGATGCGGGCGAATAAGGCCGTACACTCACGAACGTCATGAGCGCTAAAGTACCATATTTTAAAGGATTTTTCAATACGCGCCGGACCTCGGCGGAAGGAGAAGTGGTGGGTGGGTGGGGACTCGAACCCCAGACCCGCTGATTAAGAGTCAGCTGCTCTACCAACTGAGCTACACACCCGAACCAATTCTTCGGAACCAACCGAGCTTGGTGACCCCGGCGGTGAGGCGCGGAACATAGCCAATTATTTTGGCATGACAAGCGCTAAATTCGCTTTTCCCAAAGTTTTTAAACTTGAGGATTCAAAGCGCTCGACCAGGCATCGCGCGCCTTAACGCCAGTATCGGCGAAATCGGTGAAAACCCCATCCACACCCAGGTCGAACAGATCGAAATACTCTTTCTGGGCGTCACCTTTATAATATGGATCAAGCTGGTCGCTGCGCATCGTCCAGGTATGGACTTGCAGGCCGCGCGCATGGGCATTGTCGATAATATCGCGGCGATACACCGGCTTGCCCTTGGCGAAGCTTAGCAGGTGCCGTTTCCACGGTGCGACGATATCGGCATAGGCGGCGATCTCGCTCAGGCCTGCCGGTGACAACTGATCGTGGTTGTCCCCTGCCCGACCTGCCAGCACCCAGTCATAGGGCTTGTCGGACGGGGGCTTGAGGATCATGGCGCCGGTATCCGGATCGGTGTCGAACCCATCGATCAGTTGCATCAGGCGGATGGTGGTTTTCCGGCGCAGGTATTTCAGATTGGCGGTCTCGAACGACTGAATGATGGCCGGCGACGAGGCCTTGTTCATTCCGGTCTTGTTAAGAGTCTCCAGCAGCTTGTCCTCGATGGCCAGGCCGAGCGCCTGGTGGAAGCTTGGATGCTTGATTTCCGGATAGATCCCGATGGCGCGGCCCGTCTCGCGTGATTTGACCTGCGCCAGATCGATGACCTCCTGAAAAGTCTGGACCTGATACTGGCCGTCATGGCTATGGTCACGGTCCTGGAAGGCCTGTTTGGCGCGCAGGGTCTTGATCTCGGCCAAGGTGAAGTCGCAGGTGAAGAAGTCGGTGGTGTCGATACCGTCCAGCTTGCGGGTGCGCTTGCGGTCGGCGAATTC
Organism: Asticcacaulis sp.; assembly: GCF_035497195.1. Lineage (GTDB taxonomy): Bacteria > Pseudomonadota > Alphaproteobacteria > Caulobacterales > Caulobacteraceae > Asticcacaulis. The sequence continues at coordinate 497,683 of NZ_DATJDZ010000019.1, read as the reverse complement.
GGGATGGTCGATGATGTTGGTGGTGACTGAGAGCAGCGGCTCGTGACGCACGATCAGGTGGCCGTCAGAGGTCGACACCACATCGGGCTCGATAAAGTCAGCCCCCATTTTTATAGCCAGTTCATAGCCGGGAATGGTGTGCTCGGGCAGATAGCCGGGCGCGCCGCGGTGACCGACAATCAGCGGCTTTTTCGGCGTGGCGGCATAGGCGACAGTGGCAGCGGCCATGGTGGCAAGTCCTGCGCCGAGACACCGGCGGCGATTGATATGCATCAGGGTAGCTCCGCTGAAAAAGAAAGGCCAGCCGTTGTGATGAAACGGCTGGCCCAAGGGTGGGAAAGCAAAAAATTAGAACGTTTTACGGACGTTCAGGAACACCTGGCGGGGGGCGCCCGGCAGGATGGTCTGGCTCGTACCGGAGGCATCGGCATTGACAAAGCCGTTCGAGCCGATGGTCGAGATATATTGCTCGTCGGTCAGGTTGGTGACATTGAGTTGAACCGTCGTACCGATGGTCTCGAAGCGATAGCCGAGCGTCAGATCGGAAATCGTGCTCGAAGGCACTTCGCCACCGATATTGGTGTAGGTATAGAAGCGCTTGTCGGTGAAATTGACGCCGAGCGAACCGAAGAACGCACCGTTGTCATAGCCCAGTTCGGTCTTCAGCAGGTTTTTCGGCGTGTTGACCACCCTCTTGTCCTTCGTCGGGGTGATCACCGGATTGCCGGCGCCATCGAACGAGTGGACATCGTCTTCATAGGTCGAGTCGTTATAGCTATAGGCGGCATAGAGCTTCCACTGCGGGGTGAAGCGGTATGTGCCGGCCAGTTCGATACCCTGGCTGGTGACGCCGCCGACGTTTGACAATACCGGGGCATTGCCCTGGATGCCGGCGCCTTGCGCCACTGCCAGGATGCGGTTGTCGAACTTGACATTATAAAGTGCCGCGACGCCGGAGAATTGCGGGAAGCGGAAACGCAGGCCGCCTTCCATTGTTTTCGACGATTCCGGCTTCAGACTGGTCTTGACGTAATCGATATTGGCCTGGCTTTGCGAACTGAACGGTCCGGCCGTGGCGGCCGATACATAGGCGTCCATGTTTTCGGCATAGGAGCCGAAGACTTCGTAGTTGCTGTTGATCTTGTAGACCGCGCCGACCTGCGGCAGGAAGGTGTCCTTGGACTTCAGTTCGGCCTTGATGGTGCCGCCGACAAGTTGATTGACCTTGTTGGTGGTTTCCAGCGACTTGAAACCGAAATTGACCTTCAGAGCGTCGGTGACCGTCCAGACATCCTGGAGATAGAGCTGGGTCGTCTTGGTGTTGAAGGCGTATTCCCACTGCGTATAGAAGGGGTTGCTCTGGAAACCGAGGCTGTCACGATGCGGCGCGGCAAGCGTCTCGCCGTAGAAGCGGCGAGCCTGGTTGAAATCGTTGTTTTCCACCCAGAAGCCGGCGGACACCTGATGCGCGCCGAGATCGAGCGTGGCGCCGCCGATGGCGCCGGTGCGGTTGATATCATATTCCGTGGTGCGGATGGAGACATAGGCGTCATCCGAGGACGGATCGGCCGCATTATAGAAGGGCGAATAGCTGACGCCCGGCGACGGCAGATATGGCGTGACCCACAGGCCCTGGCCCTTGTTGGTATGGTTGTAGATGGTGGCGTTGACCTTCAACATGTCGGAAACCGGCAGGTTGAGGGTGATGCCCGACAGGGTGTCATCACGCACGCCGCCGCCATAATAATAGGCATCGTCAACCGTGGTGATCTTGCCCGGATAGGTCGGGGTGGTCTGGGTTTGGTAGAGTTGCGCCACCTGGTTGGCCAGCTTCCAGTCGGGCTGGAAGTTATCCCAGTCGGAACCCAGGCGGTCGATCATCTCGAACGACATATCCTGATAATCCTGTTCGCGTCGCTGGCTATGATTGACGAAAGCTGACAACGAACCTTCACCGATCGGCAGGACCGCCTTGGCGTCGACCTGCTGCTGCTTCTGCTCGCCGCCGCCCTTCCACTTGTCGGTCTTCATGTCGACCGCGGAGATATAGCCGCGCAGGCCACCAAGCGCCGTAATCGCGCCGGTTTCAAAGCGGCCATAGAGACGGTGCATGGAGTCAGAACCGACCGTGCCGGCCAGTTCGCCACCGAGGGTTTCGGACGGATCGCGCGACACGAACTTCAGCGTACCGCCCATGTTCGACGAGGTGGCAGAATCGAGCGAACCGGCGCCTTGCGAGAGATCCGCGCGGGCGATGTCTTCATTGATGATGGCGCGCGAGATATGCAGGCCATTATAGTTGCCGTAGGACATGTCGCCGAGGGTGACGCCATCGAGCGTGAAGCCCATCTGATTCTGGTTGAAGCCGCGCACCGAGATGCGGGCCGACCACTCATAGGCGCCAAACGGATCAGCCGACTGGAAGGAGACGCCCGGCAGCTTGTCGAGCACCTTCAGCGGGCTGGTGCCCGGCGCCAGCTTGGTGATGTCCTCGGCCTTGACCGACTGGGTCTGGTGGCTCTGGCCCTGCCCGTAAACAATGACCTCAGTGACGTCTTCGGAAGTGGTCGGTACGGCGGTAGCGGCAGCGACTGGTGCGGTGTCCTGTGCGTGAACCATGCCGGCACTCAGAAGAGCGAAGGCAGCCACGGATGTGAACAGTGCGATTTTCATGATTTATCCCCACGGAACTCAAGTGTTCCATGGAAAAACGCCGTAATCCGGCTTGATGACGGTTCATTCAAGGATTTTGGAAGCTATCGTGTCAGGTCCGAAACAGTTTAATGACACCAGACAAAAGACTGATTTCATGAAGAAAATAACTGTGCCTTCCGGGTTACAGATACCATAATCTGTAAAATGGGAGGGAAATTTAAATGAAACCTGAGCTGCTGATCCCGGGAAACAGCCAAAGCGCGTGGTTGTGGCCAACGCCTTTATCGGCGCCGCTTGATGATATCGAGCGGTTTGACTGGGTCGAAGGCAGTTTTTCCGTGATTACGCGCCCGCCGGAAACGCTCGGCCCGCGCCAGCGCGCGCCGCAATCGATACAGTCGAAGCGAAATACCTGGCCATCCGGCCATATTGGCAAATCCTGGGGCTGGGGAGCAATAAACTTACTGCACCATCGGTGACGCCAAAGCCGCTTTCCGGGCCGGTAGTTCCGCCTCATAGCGGGCGTGTTCCTCGTCGCGCTCCGCCTTCCACGCTTTGAGCAACACCGCCCGGCGCTTGGGGTAACGGTTCTCCAGCGGAGTCCACGTCACGATCCGGTCGGCGCGCAGATGGCGGAAGGCCTGACGCATCTCACACCACACCACCACCATGCGGATATGCTCGAAGAAACCGAGCGCGATCGGCCACACCACACGGTCGGTCGTCACTTCCTTAAGGTCAGTATAGCGTACCTCCACGCGGCATTCACTGCGGATCGAGGCCCGGATATCACCGAGGTCGATCCGGCTCGGCGGCGTTGACCAGCTCGGCACCACCAACAGGCCGGACGTCTCGATCTCGTCCGCCAGATCCTTCGGCAGCACGGCGACAATCTTGGTCAGGGCGTTCTGCGCCGCATAGCCCAGGCGCGCATCGCCACGATCGGCCACCCAGCGCACGCCCAGCACCAACGCTTCCAGTTCTTCCTGAGACAGCATCAGCGGCGGCAGCATGTAGCCCGGCCGCAGCACATAGCCGACGCCCGGTTCGCCTTCAATATGCGCGCCCTGCGCCTGAAGTGCGCCGATGTCGCGGTAAAGCGTGCGCAGCGAGATATCGAGTTCACGCGCCAGTTCGGCGCCCGACACCGGATAACGGTGGCGGCGCAACAGTTGCAGCAGATCAAGCAGGCGGGTGGCACGCGACATGGGAGCGTCCTTTGGTAAGGTTATTTCTAGGTACGCGGCACTGATGACAGTCTATCATCCATTTCATGCCAAGTTCTGTCAGCATAATTCCGGCGACCCCGCAAATATTGTGGACACTTGACTCTCACAACAGAACATACATACTGCTCGGTATGTCAAATCTGAACGATTTCATCCCCTCACGCCGCGACCCCGGCCGCACCCGCGAACGCCTGATGAATGCCGCGTTCGAGGAGGTTTATCATTCTGGATTCCGGGGCAGCGACCTCAATGCCATCCTGGCGAAAGCGGGCGTCACCAAGGGGGCGCTCTATCACCATTTCACCGGCAAGGAAGCCCTCGGCCACGCCGTCATCGAACAGGTGATCGCCCGCATCACTCAGGACAAATGGCTGGCGCCGCTCGATGACGTCGATGACCCGATCAACGCCCTGATCGGTATTCTCGACAACACCGGCACCTCTGACGCCGAAGCCGCCGGTGGCTGCCCGCTCAACAATCTGGCGCAGGAGATGTCGCCGCTCGATGAAGGTTTTCGTATGCGGCTTTCGGAGATTTTCACCAACTGGATCAGCGGTGTCACCGATGCCCTGCGGCTGGGCCAGGTCAATGGCAAGGTCCGCCGCGATATCGATCCGCGCGAAACCGCCACCTTCTTCGTCGCCAGTTACGAAGGTTATATGTCGCTGGCCAAGACCGCCCAGGATGGCCGTGTGCTGATTTCCGGCCTGAAGCAGTTGCGCGTTTATCTGGAAGGCTTACGGCCATAACCGGCTTTGAAAGTAAGATAGAAAAGGTATTCACAGATAAGCCAGACAAGCACGGATAATCAAAGCTTTAATTGGCTGGCGATTGTTCCGGCGTTACCTGTTCACCGCCTAGGCCCTGTGACGGTTTGGCGGCCTGACCGACTGTATCTGTCACGCGCCGGGTCATATCCTGCGTATCGGTCGTAGGGCCGCCCGGTGTCCGCATCGGCGCAGGCGCCGCCGGCTTCAGGCTGGCCGATGGATTGACGCCAAAACCCTGCGCTTTCAACATCAGATTGATGGTTTCATGCACGAAGATAGCGTCCGTCACCACGCCGAGTTCGAGCCGTTGATTGTCGTCCTCAACCTGCTTGATCAGCACCCCGGCGATGAAGGTGTGTCCCTTGCCGCCCTGGCTGGTCATGAAAACCGGTCCGCCTGAATTGCCCGGCACGGCGGTCAGGTCGATCAGGAAAGTGGGATAGCTGGCTGAAGGCGCCACTGGCCAGGAAGCCAGTCGGCCAGCGCGCAGGATCGGAAAGCCCGCCACATTGGCTGACAGACCATGCGGATAACCGAGCGTCATCATTTCATCGCCGGCAGCGACACCCTCATTAATAAAGGTGGCGTCATCGGCCAGCCAGGCGGCGGGAATGGCGGAATCGCGCAGGCCTTCGGGCACAGTAACCGGTATGACGGCGATATCCTGCGACGGGTGCTGATACCAGGTGGGACCATTGGCTGTGCGGATGGTCATGTTGGAGGGGACATAGCGCCAGTTGCCTGTCACGCCCTCAACGCGCCAGCCGATACGCACATCGGCCGCCGGCATCTTTTCAAAGACATGGGCGGCGGTGACAAGGACGATCTGGCTTGTGCCGTCGCCCTTGGGTACGGACACCAGGAAACCGGTGCCGACCATGCGCTTGGCCTCGCTGATCGGCTGATCGATCTGGACGGTCGCCTTGATCAGGGCCACGGTCAGGTCAACATCCATCATCACGCTTTTCCCCCCAAAAAACCTTAAAACACAGCCAAAGCCATTTGACGGCATTTACGGATTGGGTCAATCCTCTACCCCAACCGTGCGCCACGCCGCCGTACTTTGACTACGCCACGTAGCCGTTTTATGACGCAGGCTGGTTTTACCGCCACACTCCCCGATCAAGGAACATTCATTGTCCGCTTTTCCTAAAATGCCCGCTGCGCCCGCACCTGCCAAACAGCCCTTCGCTATCGAACAGCTTGGCCACACGCGTATCGACGAATACCACTGGATGAAGGACGACAACTGGCAGGCGGTGCTGCGCGATCCGGGCCTGATCCGGGCCGACATCAAGGCGGCTCTGGTCGAGGAAAACGCCTATTCCGCCGCCATGCTGGACAGCACCAAAGCCTTGCAGGATGATATCTTTGCCGAAATGAAAGGCCGCATCAAGGAAGACGATTCCAGCGTGCCTTCGCCCGATGGCGTTTGGGAATATTATTCACGCTTTGAAAAAGGTGCCCAGCATCCTTTCGTCGCTCGCCGTCCGCGCACAACAGGCGATTTCCAAAGCGTCATCCCTTCGACCGACGATACCCGCGCCATCGAGCAAATCCTGCTCAATGAGGACGAACGGGCAAAAGGCAGCGATTTCTACGAGACCTCCGATGCCCAGCACAGTCCCGATCACGCGCTTTTCGCCTGGGGCGAGGACACACAAGGCTCCGAGTATTACAAGGTCTATGTCAAGGATCTGGCGACCGGCGAAATCCTGCCTAATCCGATCGAAAGCTGCGATGGCGGCTTCACCTTCTCGCCGGATTCCCAATACATCTTCTGGACCTGGCGCGACGAGAACTCACGCCCGGCCAAGGTCTATCGCCGTCCGGCCAGAGGCGGTGAGGACGTACTGATCTATGATGAACCGGATGAGGGCTTTTTTCTGAATGTCGGCACGCTCAGTTCCGACGCCTTTATCAGCATTGGCGGCGGCAATCACGAGACCAACGAAACCTGGCTGATCCCCGCCGCCACGCCGGAAGCCCTGCCCTTCTGCGTCGAGCCGCGCCGGGAAGGCGTCCAGTACGATATCGACCACTGGGACGACCGCTTCATCATCCGCACCAATGCCGACGACGCCATCGATTTCAAGTTGATGGTCTCTGCCGCTGAAAAGCCCACGCGCGACACCTGGCAAGACCTTGTGCCGCATCGCCCCGGCATCTATGTCACCGGTTCCGGCGTCTATAAGCGCCACATGATCCGCGTCGAGCGCGAGAACGCCAATACCCGCGTCGTCATCACGCGCAAGGCCGATATGGCCGAACACGAAATCTCGGTGGCCGAAGAAGCCTACAGTTTGGGCGCTTCCGGCGGTTATGAATATGATACCGACATCATCCGCTACAGCTATACCTCACCGACCACGCCGGCCCAGACCTTCGACTATAATATGGAGACGCGCGAGCAGGTTCTGCGGAAAACCCAGGTCATTCCGTCCGGCCATAACCCGAAAGACTATGTCGCCAAACGGCTCTATGCCACGGCACCGGACGGCCAGAGCGTCCCCATCACCGCACTGATGAAGGCGGATACCAAACTCGACGGTTCCGCTCCGCTGATGCTCTATGCCTATGGTTCCTACGGCATGCCAATGGACCCCGGTTTCTCGATCCGCAGTTTGAGTCTCGTCAATCGCGGCTGGGTTTATGCCATCGCCCATATCCGCGGCGGCTCTGAAAAAGGCTACGGCTGGTTCCTCGACGGCCGCAAATACAAGAAGATGAACACCTTCACCGACTTCATTGCCTGCGCCGAATCCTTAAGTGATGCCGGCTACGGCACGCGCGGCCGGATCGTCGCCTATGGCGGTTCGGCCGGTGGTATGCTGATGGGCGCGGTCACCAATCTGCGGCCGGACCTGTGGGCCGGGGTCATCGGCGCGGTGCCGTTCGTCGATGTGCTCAATACCATGAGCGACACCTCCTTGCCGCTCACCCCTCCGGAATGGCCCGAATGGGGCAATCCGCTGGAAGACGAAGAGGCCTATTCGTACATCGCTTCCTATTCGCCTTATGACAATATCACCGCCAAGGCCTATCCGCCGGTTCTGGCCACCGGCGGTCTCAGCGACACGCGCGTCACCTACTGGGAGCCGATGAAGTGGATCGCCAGGCTGCGCGAGAAATCGACATCGGATGCGCCCATGCTGCTCAAGATCAATATGGAGGCAGGTCATGGCGGCGCTTCCGGTCGGTTTGAGTTCCTGAAGGAGATCGCTTTCGACTATGCCTTCGCCATTTGGGCCGTAGGACGCAAGGCATGATTGATATCCGCCCGGCGACCGAAGACGACTTTACCGCTATCACCGCCATCTATGCCTGGAATGTCGCGCATGGCACGGGCACCTTCGCGCTGGAAGCGCCGTTAATCGATGAAATACTGGCCGGTTTTCACGCCGTACAGAAACTGCGACTACCCTATCTGGTGGCGGTGGAGGACGGCAAGATTTTGGGCTATGCCTATGCTGCGCCCTTCCGCACCCGTCCGGCCTATAAATATGTCGTGGAGGACAGCATCTATCTGGCGCCGGAAGCCACCGGCCGCGGCATCGGCAAGGCGCTGTTGCTGAAACTGATGGAACTCTGCACCAAACGCGGCCTTTACAGTATGATCGCCGTGATCGGCGATAGCGAAAACCTGGCCTCGATCGGCGTGCATAAGGCGTGTGGCTTTGACTACACCGGCAGTCTGCCCCGTGCAGGCTTCAAGTTTGACCGCTGGCTGGATGTCGTCTTCATGACGCGCGACCTGCTGCCCTATACACCCGATCCGCAAGGGGCCGGCTGGGATGATTAATTGGCCCGATTGCGATAACGACGTTCACTCAAAAGTAGCAATTTTGTGAAATAATTCAGGGAAAGTAATAGCTTACCCGCGTGGCCTCATGTCCTCCCTGCGCCCTCACCGTCAGTCCTCGGCTATTGGCTTTTACGGTTTTATCGGCCTTCTGGTCCTGGCCGCCGTCATTTCCCAGAAAGCACGCGCCGATACATTTGAAACCCGTGCAGTGCTAACCACCGAAGTCGACTCCCTCGTCAAAGGCGGACTCGATGTCGGTTCCAGCGGGCTCAGCAATCTCGACCTGACAGCCCACTGGCAGAACGACAGGGGGTGGGAAGCCTTTGGTTATGTGCTGGGCGATTTCGGCGGCAACTTCTCCGCCAACCGCGTTGGCGATGTGCAGGTGACTTCCAATATCGATTGTCCGGATGGCTGGCGGCTGTTCGAAGCCTACGGTAAGAAAACCTTTGGTGACTATAAGGCCTATGTCATGGCCGGACTGATCAATCTCAACGGCATTTTCGACGTTCAGGATAACGCCACAGTCTTTCTGAATGCCTCACATGGCATAGGCGTCGATTATTCACAAACTGGCCTCTCTATCTTCCCGACCACCGGCCTCGGCCTTGTCGGACAATGGCGCCTCACCTCGCACCAGACTGTCCGTGCCGCCGTCTTTGATGGCGTTCCGGGCGATCCCCATGACAACAAGAAATTCGTCTATATCAAGCTGTCCGCCGAAGAAGGCAGCCACTGGACCGGCGAGTATCAATATGATTTCACAGGTGGCTTCGTGAAACTCGGCGTCTGGAAAAACACGGCCATACTGGAACGGCTCGATGGTACAGGCCGGTCCGACGATAATGGCGGCACCTATGTCCAGACAGGCTTTACGCTCACAGGCAATGATGATCACGGTCTGAAAGGCTGGGTGCGTGCCGGCATGGCAGATGACCGGCTGATGGCGATCGCCGACTATGTTGGCGGCGGGCTCGTCTATACCGGCCCGCTGAAAAACCGCGTCACCGATCAGTTGGGACTTGCCGTGGCGGCGGCGCATTTCGGCACGCCCTATCAGGCGTCAATCAATGAGGCGCTCAAGCGGGAAATCACTTACGAACTGACCTATCGCTGGGATATCCGTGACGGCTTGTCAGTGCAGCCAGACCTGCAATATGTACAGAACCCCTATGGCCGCAGCGATATCGACGATGCGGTCGTCGTCGGTCTGCGATTGAAGACCGATCTCATGGCCTTTCGCTAGATTGCAAGGGAGAGAGCTTGGCTGGGGAACTAGGACTCGAACCTAGAATGACGGTACCAAAAACCGGAGTGTTACCATTACACCATTCCCCAGCATATAGCCGGTCCCGCGCCGAAGCAGCGTGACGCCGCGAGAGGCGTGGAGATAGCGCAAGGTTTTGCCTAAAGCAATCCCCCGTAACAACTTTTTCACGGCGAGGCGCCGCTGCCGCAGCATTATTTGTGGATCATTGGCCAAATTTATTGCGCTTTCGCCCGGCGCGCAGTTGATAAAGCCATGAAACCTTATCTGACTACGCCTGTAGCCGCCTATAACCGTCTGATGGCGAACAGCTTTCAGCGTTTTACCGGCCAATCGATTCTCGGTATGATCGATGCCGCCCGCCTGAGCGACATTGAACTGGCGCAGGCGATGTTCAATGCCCCGCGAGCTATTGTTTCCCATGGCACCGAGGCCGATCCTATCTTCCGCTATGCCAATGCGCAGGCGCTCAAGCTCTGGGAAATGGACTGGGACGCCTTTACCCGCCTGCCTTCCCGACTGAGCGCCGAGGCCGCCGGCGATATCCAGTCCGACCGCGACGCCCTGCTGAAAGCCGCCCTGACAAAGGGCTGGGTCGAAAATTGCGCAGGTGTTCGCATCTCCAGCACCGGCAAGCGCTTCGATATCCGCAACACCGTCCTGTGGAATGTCGTCGATGACACAGGCGTGCGTCACGGCCAAGCGGCCTTCATCCGGGATTGGCGCTTTCTGTAAAATATGATAGGTCCGCGCCATGTTCGAGACCACGCAAGCCAAGCCCCCGATCGTCATCGCCGCCTTCTACCATTTCTTCGATTTCCCCGATTTCGAAGCCATGCGGATGCCGCTGTACGACCGCCTGACCGCGCTCGACATCAAGGGCTCACTGCTGATCACCGCCGAGGGCGTCAATTCGACCATGGCCGGCACACGCGAAGCCATCGACAGCTTTCTGGGCTACCTGCAAAACGAGTTGATCGGCGCCCCTGTCACCTGGAAAGAATCCTATGCCGATTATCAGCCCTTCGGCAAACTGCGCGTACGATTGAAAAAGGAAACCATCGGCATTGGCGAACCCGTGTCGATGAAGCGCTTCGGCCAGTACGTTGCGCCGCATGACTGGAACGCCCTGATCAGCCGCGACGATGTGGTGATCATCGATACCCGCAACGATTACGAGGTCAATCTCGGCACCTTCAAGGGCGCCATTGACCCCAATATCCCCAATTTCAAGCATCTGCCGCAATGGTCGCGCGACAACGCCGAGAGCCTTAAAGGCAAAAAGGTCGCTACCTTCTGCACCGGCGGCATCCGCTGTGAGAAATATACTTCCTGGCTGATCGATCAGGGCATTGAGGACGTTTATCACCTCAAAGGCGGCATCCTGCAATATTTCGAGGACGTGCCGGTCGAGCAATCGCTCTGGCAAGGGGAATGTTTTGTCTTTGATGAGCGCATCGCCGTCGATCACGCGCTTCAACCGTCAAAAACCGCCGTCCTGTGCCTGCATTGCGACCATGCCCTGACCAACGACGATCAACAGCAACCGAGCTACATCAAGGGTGTCTCCTGTCCACATTGCGAAGGCGAACCCCGCCATGCCCATGACCGCCCACCGACGCAAAAGCGCCCCGGCCGCGTCAAATTCTGACGTCCGGGTGTCCGCATGGCCACATATTGGCCCGCAACCGTTTATATGACAGGCTCTTCATTTGACGTACCGGCATTAAAGCTTATGCTGTGCGCTGAATATTCCGGGGGGCTTTGGGTTACATATGAAACAGTTCTTTATTACGCTGGCGGCCGCAATCGTGGCCCTGCTGATCGTCTTTGTCGCCCTGCCGATCGGCGCAGTCGTGGTGATCGCCTCGGTCTCCAAGCCGAAAGTGCCGGCGGCCGTCGTCCTGTCGCTCGATCTGCGCCAGAAAATGACCGACCAGAGCCGCAATTCGCCCCTTGCCTTTCTGACCGGTAAAAGCCTGTCCACTATGGATGTGGTCACCACCCTGCATCATGCCGCCGATGATGCGCGCGTCAAGAGCGTCTTTATCCGCCTGCCCGAAGGCGGAATCTCGCCTTCCGCCGCCGAGGAAATCCGCAACGCCATCGTCTATGTGCGTCGCGCCAACAAGCCGGTGATCGCCCACAGCCAGGGCCTTTATCCGGACACCATGGTCGTCGCTTCCTACATGCTGGGCGCTTCGTCCGGCAATTTGTGGATGCAGCCGCACGCCTCGTTCCAGGTCACAGGTATCTCCACCTCGACCATGTTCCTCAAGCGCGCCTTCGACAAGTACGGCATCAAGGCCGAATACGAGCAGCGCTATGAGTTCAAGAACGCCGTAAATCCTTATCTTTACAGCGACTATACGCCGGCGCACCGCGAAGCGACCCTGGGCTGGATGAACAGCATCTATCACTCGATGATCAATAATGTCGCCGCCGACCGCCGCACTGACGCCGGCAAATTGCAAGCGACCCTCGAAGCCGGCCCCTATGGCGCCGAACAGGCGCTCAAGCTGGGCCTGATCGACCAACTCGGCCAGGTTCAGGATGCCGAGGACGCCGCCGTCAAGCGCGCCGGCGATGGTGCCAAGGTCATGGATATTGCCGATTACGAACGCACCCTGACGCCCTCTTTCTCCGGCCAGACGATCGCCGTGATCGACGGCGAAGGCGCCATCATGACCGGCCGCGCCGGCAGCAGCAACGGCTTCAACAGCGAACCCGGCATGGTCTCCGATGAGATCGCCAATGCCTTCTACAAGGCCGCCAAGGACAAGAGCGTCAAGGCCATCGTCTTCCGCGTCTCCTCGCCGGGCGGTTCGGATACGGCTTCGGAACAGATCGCCGAAGCGATGCAGGCCGCCAAGGCCGCCGGCAAGCCGGTCGTCGTTTCGATGGGTGAATATGCCGCTTCGGGCGGGTATTGGGTGTCTTCCGGCGCCTCGTCCATCGTGGCCAATCCCAGTACCCTCACCGGCTCTATTGGTGTCTTCGGCGGCAAGTTCGCCATCGGTGACGCCCTGGCGCGCTTTGGCGTCGATAACCGCGACATCTCGGTCGGCGGCGATTACAGCCGCGCCTTTAGCCAGACGCAAGGCTTTAGCCCGACGCAACGCGCCGCCCTCTCCGGCTGGATCGACGAAATCTATAACGGCTTCGTCACCCATGTCGCCACCGGCCGCAAGCTACCCGAAGCGACCGTGCGCGATATCGCCAAGGGCCGCGTCTGGACCGGCGAACAGGCGCTTGGCCTGAAACTGGTCGATAAGCTCGGCGGTTTCTATGATGCCGTCGATGTCGCCAAGGGCCTTGCCAAGATCGACAGCAAGACGGAGGTGCGCCTGGTCAATTACGATACGGAGCCGGGCCTCTTCGGTGGCGCGAAGCAGAGCATCCACATGGGTATGAGCGGTATCAGGGCGCTTTCGTTCCTTGGCTGGGCGATGAGCGATTCCAAGGCCGAAGCGGTCATGTCGCAGGTACGTGACGAACGCCTGCGCGAACAAGGCGCCAGCGTCCTGGCCCCGGAAGCCTATCAGGCGTCAGTTCGCTAAACACCCGCACGTCATAAAACAAAGCGCCCGTGATTCTCCTGCGGGCGCTTTTTCTATGTGTCATGTGATAACCGTCCCTTCGATCACAGCCGCGTTAAAGCATGATAGTTTATGGCAGATAGGTTTAGACGCAGATTTTTCAGCATCCGACGCCATGCACTTGGAGCATACGCATTGCTTTTGGCGCGATGCGCCGGATTGCGGCAGGTAAAGCACGCAAATTAGCCAATAAGACTCTGAAAAATCTGCGTAAATCTGCGGTTTCCCTTTTCTTTCTACCGCTCTCGTACCTCGCAGGCCGCCCCCCAGTGAAAGACGAACTGAGCTATAGGATGGTACATTATGCCAATTCCCCTCCTGTCCAGCTTAAACGCAACGATATTGATCATCTCACCCACAAAAAAAACGGCGGAAGGCTTCCCTTCCGCCGCTTCTTTAGAATACCCGAAGGTCCGATCTTAATAGGTCAGGTCGAAACCCAGACGCACGTAACGAGGTGTGTTGTAGCTCAGGACCGAACCATAATCCGGATCGCGGTTCGCCGGATCGGTATAATCGCTGCTGTATTCGTACTCAACATAACGTGCCGTCACGCTGTGATTATCGAACACGTTGAAGATGTCGGCACGCAGAACGAGATTGCCTCCAATTGCGTACTTTTCTGGTACCGTATAACGCAGCGACAGATCGAGTGTCTTCGTCCAATCGCCCTTCGGCCCCTTGCCTTGAGGCGCCGGTTCACCACCGCAGTAGTGCGAGTAAGCGCCGTAGCTTTCGGCATAAGGATCGGTCGGGTGGACACCCAAGCAACCAAATTTGGCAGGGGATTGAACCAGCACGTTCGCACCAATCAGGAAATTCGGATTAAAGGAGTAAGAGCCCCAGAGCTTGAGGGTGTGCGTACGATCGTTCGGCAGAAGGCCGGTGCCGTAATCTTCGAATCCGGGCGAGTCAAAGGCGATAGTTGCGCCTGCATCAGTTTGCTGATCGTTGCCAACATCTGACTTCACGGTGCCTTCATAATTGCCGTAGGACTTCGACCAGGTATACGATCCTTGCAGACCCCACTTCCCGTCAAAGGCACGTTTGAAATCAAACACAAGAGCTTGATATTCACGTTTCGGATCGTGGTAGTGACCAAGATCATCAGCACTAAGCGTCAGCGTGCGTTGCTCAGTTTCACCTGGCAGTGGGCTCTTAAGAGTGAAAGTTGCACCATGATCTCCGACATTCCAAACATAGTAGCTGGAAGAAATCGTGCCGTCTGTATATTGTGAGGAATCCAAACCATTCGCGTCAAGGTAATTGATGATAGCGTCCTGGAAATCGGAATCTTCAGAAATACGCTTCAGATTGCGGTAGGTATAGCTCAGTCCAACTGTCCAAAGGTCATCAACGCGATAGGTAGCCCCCAGTATGACTTCATCTTCCTGGGTCGCTTGAAGACCCTCAGCAGTTTTGGCATTTGCAGCTTCCTGAGTGCCATTGCCGTAAACGTGACAAGCAATAGCACCCGGCGCTGCGTTAACAGCGTTGAAACCTGGCGCGCTTGCAAGATCAGATACAGGGCAAGGATATGCGTAAGCGGCAGTCAAAGCAAAAGGATCGCCAACAGCAGCCGGCAGGCCTGTCGTCGGATCAAGTACGAAACCACCCGTTGGGGCGTGGAAGTTCTCGATGTAGTACAAATCCTTACCGCGATAGCCAAGATTCATAGCTGGCGGAATGAAATTGGCGCCATATGAACCGTAAACCTTCCAGACACCTTCACCCGTAGGATCCCAAGAGAAACCGAGCCGTGGCGCAACGTTGCCTGTCAGATCGAGATACTGTTCTCCAGAAAGATTGTTCTGCGAAAAATCATCGTTGCGCAGACCAATTTGCAGATTGAGGTTAGATGTTACATCCCAAGAATCCTGGAGGTAATAGGATTGGTTTTCTGCGCTGACACCACCGCCGAGACGTTCGTAAACGACACGGAGATAATCGCCTTGAGCGGCACTATGCCGGAAGCTATACTGGACAGGCTGATTACCGGTCAGATAGTTCAGCTTGGTCATGCTGTTTTCTTCATGGTCCACACCGAAACGGACGTGGTGGCGACCAGCCAGCTCAAAGCGAATATCACCATCAGCCCGCCAGAATTTGCGCTCGACATCGTCAATCTGAACGGCCGTATTTTTTTGATCGGAAATCAGTTCTGCCGTACCGTCGCGCTGATCATAAACAGCATAGCTAGTCGTATCGGTTGGGACAATGTCGTCACGGGTTTTCATTTGGCCAACAGCCGCCGAAACCGTGAACCAATCCGTCACGTTGCCTGTATATTTGGCAACCCAATTATCCCCGCCCAGATCATTTGTAGAATGTGCAGCGCGGTCACCGATTACACCCGTCGTCGGATCGAAGTCCCACTTGTCAGTGACGTTCGTACGTTCAGTGTTCCAATAAGTATACTCGAAATGCTGGGTCGGAGTGATATATGCATCGAGCTTAACGCCATAGAACGGATCGCCATTCTTAATCTTCTGATAGACGTTGTTACGCGTATCAGCCAAGGTCGAATACGTATCATTCGTCTGATAAAGGCCATAAGCAAAGAGATGATCTTTCCAAAGGGCACCGCCCGCTTCTACTGACAGTGAGTTATCCTGCGCCGTGGCAAAATGGCCATCACGGTTATAAGCGCTGGCTTGGTCGGCCCGCAGATCGCTCGGTTGATAGTTGGCGTGAACGCCGAACATGAAATCATTGGTGCCGGACTTGGTCGTTGCGTTGACAACGCCGCCTGTTGCACGACCATATTCAGCCGCATATCCACCGGTCTTGACTTCGATCGTTTTGTAGAAATCGAACGGCACATCAGCACCTCCGACATAGGTATCGGGATTGGTGACATTCAGGCCGTTGATGTAATAAGCATTTTCAGCAACCGAACCGCCGCCGAACGAGGCTACATCACCGAAACCCGGATTACCCTTAGTAACAGTCGGGGCCAGCATAGTAACGGCCGTCAACGAACGGGCGATTGGTTGCTGCGAGGTCAATGTATCCAAGTCGACGGTTAGACCGGTCGTGGTCTTCGTGAAGTCCTGACGGACGCGCTTGCCCTTAACGACGACTGTCTGCGGCTGGGCGCCTACGGCCGACATTTCGTAAGAAAAGCGTGTTTCCTGCGAAATAACGATCTGGGCGGTGCCGACATAGTCCGTGTAGCCGCTGGCTGAAACGTTAACCGTGTATTCACCAGGTTGAAGACCTGCGGCAGTGAACTGACCGTTGGCATTGGTCGTCAACGTACGCGCCTGACCTTGACCAACCGAAGTCAGCGTGACCGTGGCGCCGGAAACGGGAGTTCCGCCAGTGCCGGTAACCGTACCGACCAGGGCGCCCGAGGTATAGTCCTGGGCTTGAGCTACCGTGGGCAGCATTGTGGCAACGGTCGCCACCAAGGCGCCGCCAGCCAGCGTTGACAATACTGCACCGCAGATCGTCGTCGTGGCCATCAGGCCAGATCGCAAAGATAGTTTTTTCACTTGTTTCTCCGGGTTACATGAGGGTGTAGGCGCACCCACCGCAGTTTCCAGCATTACACGCTGTTAATGAAGTTAAAGACCTCTGTCGTAAATCCGTCAATCGCACGACACATTTTTGTCCATATCAATTGCAACCTGTTTCAATAAAGTCACATCAGAAACATTCCGTTAGGGAAACTATTTTTGCCCCATAAAGGTCAATTTGACCAAACGTAGCGCAATTAAAATAACGGCGTATTTAAACAATTTTTCAGGAAAAATCAGCATCTTGCGCGACAATTGGCAAACATCGTTCTACCGATGCGCACACCAAAAAATTCACCCGCAAATCAGGGAATATGCCGAAAATCATTTCAGAGGATTTTGCGATGCCCACGCGCTCCGGATCCCAAAATAATGGAACAGATGCAGATTCGACGCAGGTCGATTAACGCGTCACACGCGTATATGTCGGCGGTGAAACAGGCTCAGGCGCACAACTGGCGACAAGCATATGTATCAAAACAAGACTGAGCACAGCGGCGACAATGCGCTGTGAACGTTTTGATATATAAAGAAAAATGGCGATCGCCATACCGTGCCCTGTCCTGACTGTGGCAGGGAGGCAGCAAATGACAGGCCAGCCGGATCAACCAGTTGTAACGGGTGATACCGGCATGGCCTTGATTTTTTGAATAATTTCGGTCACGCGCCGACAATTGGCGCCCAGATCGGGTATATTGTAACGACTTATCGAGCGCACATCGACGCTGCGCGGGTCAATACGGATCACAATGTCGGACTTGAAGCCGTAAAAATTGTCCTGATAGGTCGCCTCGACACGCCAGGGCGAGGTGCCGAAAACGGTATAATGGCTCTGTTTGAGCATGGCCACCAACGCCGGAATCTGCTCTTCGGTAATGATCCGCTCCCCGATCGTTTTCGCGGCGGGACAGGTTGCTTCATTGATCGCCGCAATGGCTTTTCCACCCCAGTCGAGCGACTCATTGCGCGGCACCCGTGGCAAGTCCTCGATCGGCAGGGCATCCCTGCCCCGCAGCGCCACCAGCTTGTCCGAATAGCTCAACGGCCGGTCCCAATTGGTGGCGACATCGGCGATCGGCGGGTAATCCCTGAGCAATTTATGATACCAGGCATAGCCGCCAAGGATGCCGCCGGCGATCACGACCGCCGCAAATGCCCAAGGCGCACAACGGGTCGGGCACATGAAAAGTGAGATAAGCAAAGACAGCGCGGCCACGACCAGGGCGGCCATCGCCATTTTGGGTCCGATGCCCAGGGTCAGCGTCTTGAACCCGACGTCCAGGCTAATATAGCCAAGGTGCGTGATCATCATGGTGCCCAGCAGGAACAGGGCCGTGATGACCGAAACCATAAAGGCCAGATGCGCGAAGGCAAACCCCTTCTTCCGCGCCCTGGGATGCGGCGGGATTTGATGGGCGGTATCCTCGGTATGCGGATCGGACACTCGACAGCTCCCAGATTGCGGCGGGTTATCGTTGAGGCAAAATAGCCTCTGAAAGGCCCACGTCACGCGTTTACCTTCAAAACGCGAAAATACAGGCAGGAAAGTTAAATATTCAACTTAATTACACAGCCCAAAGCGCCATATTTCAAGGCTTTGAGGCACTCTCAACATGCCACAAAATCATTGACGGATCAACAGCTTGCTGGTTGAGCGCGATATCCGGCGTCGCATCCGAGACATCATTCACTCGCCCAGCGATACGGCTCCCCCGAACCTCTGCCGGCAGATCGAGCCATACCCCCGTAAAAGCCACGTTATCGCGGCTAGCCAGCTCATCGCAGCGATCCCGCCAGAGACCTTCACGAAATGTGGCGTCAAGAATAACCGATTGCCCGGCTGTCAGGATCGCTTTCGCCAAGGCGAACATATGACCGTAGACCCGTGCGTTTTCATCCGGCGTATAGGCCTCCTTTGGCAAGGTTTCGTACTCAGGGCAGGCCCACAACCGTTTGCGGATTTCGTCGCTGCGCAGGATAATCGCGCCCGGCGCCCGGCCGATGGCAGGCGCTTCCTGGCGGGCGCGCGTGCTTTTGCCCGAACCGGACAGGCCGCCGATCGCCATCAGTTGCGCCGGCTGCATTTCGAGAAAGTCCTGCGCCGCCCTGAGATACATACGCGCCTGATCCAGGCCATAATGGCCCTCAACGCCATTGGCGTTGACGTGGCAGCGCACGGCCGCGCGCATCGACATATATAAAGGCAGCAGTTTCAGGCCGGCATGGACCGCGCCGGCGTCGTCTTCCAGCCGCGATGCCTGCTCCAGCCAGACATTCAGCACCCGATTGGCGGCGGCCTCATACCCCCTCACCCACAGATCCATCAGCAGGAAAGCCAGGTCGTACAGCACATCGATCTGACTCAGGCGGTCGTTGAATTCGATGCAGTCGAACAAGACGGGCTTGCCATGCTCGATCAGGATATTGCCAAGGTGCAGGTCGCCGTGGCAATGACGGACATAGCCATTGTCAAACCGTTTCAGTATATCCGCTTCGACAGCCGAATAGGCGACACGCATGGCGGCGTCATAAGCATCGACGGCCTCTGCGCCGAGTTGCTCCCGAAATGCGGCAATATTTTCCCGATTAGAGTCAATAACATATTTGATATTATTGATATGCTGGATGTCCTGACAAACTTCCGATCCGGCATGAAAACGCGCGACCAATTGACCGAGATCGTGCATAACCGTCATATCTGGCGACCAGTCGGCCTGTGCAGCGCTTTGCTCCCCCAACACGCCCGCCGTATCGAACCGGCGCATGACCAGGACGCTTTCCCCATCTAGCTCTTCGACGCCAAGATAGATGTCGGCCGCCATGCGCTGATTGAAGCGCAACTCCCGTAACAAGGCCGTGCGACGTTTCTCAGGCGTGGTGAAATCGAGGAAACCGTAATCGACGCTTTTCTTGATCTTGTAGGCCTTCGCGCCCTTGAGCACGACGGTGGCGCAGGAGGTTTCGATCACCTGATCAGCGCCTTCCTTGAGGTGAAACAGAACCTGACTGAGCGACATTAAGGATACAGCTTCACGCGTGACCAGCCACCGGTGACCGTATCCCGGCGGAACTGCACGCGGTCATGCAGGCGGAAAGGCCTGTCGCGCCAGAACTCCATAGCCAGCGGCGCCACGCGAAATCCCGTCCAGTGCGGCGGGCGCTGTATCTGCCCCAGGCCGAATTTCAGCGCGTATTCGGCCACGCGTTTTTCCAGCGCGAAACGATCTTCCAGCGGGCGCGACTGATCCGAAGCCCAGGCGCCGATCTGGCTCTGGCGGGCGCGACTGTAGAAATAGGCGTCGGCGTCGGCATCACTGACCCGCGTCACCTCGCCGCGGATACGCACCTGACGGCGCAGCGATTTCCAATGCAACAACAGCGCCGCCTTCGGAACTTGCGTCAGTTGTTGACCTTTTGCGCTCAAGGTATTGGTGTAAAAGACAAAACCCGCTTCATCGAAGTCCTTTAGCAGCACCATGCGAACATCCGGCAGGCCGTCGGCATCGACCGTGGCCACCGCCATAGCGTTCGGATCATTCGGCTCCTTCGCCTTGGCATCTTTCAGCCATTCGGCGAACAGGGCGAAGGGTTCGCCCGTCTCTATTTCGGCTTCATGCGCTATGTGCGCCTCGGCGTATTGATCGGCGGAAGGGCTGGGCGGAATCAGCGAATCGGTCATGGCGATCTTAAGACTTTGCAAAGGATAATCAGGCATTAATTTTGGTCTTCGGCGCCGGAATATGACGTCGACTCCACATGTTTCAGAATGGACTTCGGGGGCCGGAACTTCAAGATGGCGGGATTAAAAAGTCATGCGGCGGCGCTGGCCGAGTTGGGCCTGAGCGAAACCGCCAGCGATGAAGATATCCGCAAGGCTTTTCGCCAGCGCCTGAAACGGGCGCACCCCGATCTCAATGGCGGCGCCGATACACGTCTACGGCGGCTTATCCTGGCGCGTGACCTATTGATGTCAAAGCGTAAAAGTGAACAGGAAGCCTTTGAATTTATTCATGCTGCGTTCGACGACAGTTCAACGCCGCTCATCATCACGCTGCAACAGGCACTTTTCGGTGGCACGGCGATGGCCGAAGTGCCCGCCCTTGAATTCTCCCATGCCGAGGAAACCCTGACCTCCCTCACCCAGACCAAAACCCTGTGCGTCGCCCTGCCCTGTGGTTTACGCGATGGCGAAAAAGTACGCCTTCCTTGTGAAGGCGCGGCATTTAGTGAAATGTTTTTCCATATCCATATCGAACCGGAGACCAATTGCCGTGTCTGGGGTGATGATATCTGGATGACTGCCAGACTTGAAAACCGCCTGTTCCAGCGCGGCGGCGAAGCGATCATCGATACCCCGCATGGCCCGCAGGAAATCAAGATTGACCGGGACGTTCCGCACGGCGCCAGTCTGTGCCTGAGCGGCAAGGGCTTGCCCGCCACCGAAACCACGCCGGCCGGCAATCTCTATATCCGCCTGGAAGCCTGTCCGGATATCGTTCGCCCGGTGGTCCACGTTCTCAGCGAATTCCGCCAGCGCTGGGCGTCATAATTCAAAACAAAAAGCGATTTTACCTCGACCTTCTCCTGTGCCATGACGCCCCAAATCAAATGGGGAGCCGCACATGTCGCTCAGTTACGATACGTTCAGCCCGTCTCTCGGCGCCCGCGAGGACGCCTTCGGCAACCTGATCGGCAAAGACATCCCTGACTGGCAAGGCTGCGTCCGTCTGCCCGATATCACACTGACCGGGCGGACCTGCCGGCTGGAACCCTACGACATCGCCCATGCCCAGGGCCTGTACGACGCCTATGCGCAAGATGATGGCCGCATGTGGAGTTACCTGCCCTACGGTCCGTTCGACAGTGCGGAAGCGGTCGATAAAAGTGTAGAAAGCTGGCAGAAAAACAGGGGCCTGCATAGTTTTGTTATTTTAAAAGATGAACGACCGGTCGGCCATGCCAGCTTCATGCGCTACGACCTGGCTCACGGCAGCGTCGAGGTCGGCGGCGTCACCTATTCCCCTGCCCTGCAACGCACGACCGTCGCCACCGAGGCCATGTATCTGATGATGAAGCACGCCTTCGATCACGGTTACCGGCGATATGAATGGAAATGCAACCAACTGAATGTGCCGTCCAGTCTGGCCGCGTTGCGGCTGGGCTTTACCTTTGAAGGTGTCTTCCGCAATGCGCAGGTGGCGCGTGAAGGCCGCCGCGATACGGCCTGGTATTCGGTGATTGTCGAGGAATGGCCACAGGTGCGCGCGCGACTGGAGGCCTGGCTCGATCCGGCCAATTTCGATGCCGATGGCATACAGACGCAAGCCTTGAGCGATATACCCCTTTAAATTTCCGCGGCCGAAACCGACGCCGGCGGCTTGGTCAGCAGGGGCGAATCTTTCTCGATCATGCCGTTTTCGCGCGCCACCAGCGTCGGCACCAGAATCTGGCTGGTGACATTGGTCGCCGTGCGCATCATGTCGAGGATACGATCGATGGCCGCCAGAATGGCCAGCCCTTCCAGCGGCAGACCAGCCGTGGAAAGCGTCACCGTCAGCATGACCGTCGCCACGCCCGGCACACCGGCCGTGGCCAGCGACCCCAGGATCGAGGCCAGGGCGATCAACAGATAGTGCTGCGGCGTCAGGACAATGTGGAAATAGTTGGCGATAAAGATCGAGGAAATCGCCGGATAGATGGCGCCGCAACCATCCATCTTCATATTGGCGCCCAATGGCAGGGCGAAGCCGGCATAGGATTTCGGCAGTTTGAGATTATCGACCGCCGCCGCCAGCGACACCGGCAGGGTGCCGATGGACGAGCAAGTAAAGAAAGCCGTCTGCTGCGCGGTGAAAATGCCCTTGTAAAAGCCGGATACGCGCAAACCATGCAGCTTGAGCAGGCCGGGGTAAACGATCAAAAGCTCGACAAAACAACCGAGATAGATCAGGCCGATATAGGGAATAAGCGGCTTGAGCGCCTCAAGGCCATAGGAGGCGACCACAGAGCCGATCAGGCCGAAAACGCCGATCGGCGTCAACTGGATGATCCAGCGCGTCAGCTTGAACATGACCTGAGAGCCTTGTTCAACAATATCACCCAAGGCCTTGGTTTTTTGACCTAAAGCACCAAGCGCCGCCCCGACGAGGATGGCGAAGAAAACGATGCTCAATATCTGGCCTTCGGCGAAGCTCTTGAAAATATTCGACGGCACAATGCCGGTAATGACCTCGACCGGTCCGGGGATCGGCACGTGCGCTTCGACCACCAGCGGCAGGCCGGCCAGTCCCGCGCCCGGCTGGAAATAGATGCCTATGGCCAAGCCAACCGATACGGCGATCGCCGAGGTGATCATGAACCAGATGATGGTCTGGGCGCCGAGCTTAAGCGCCCTGCCCCCCGTCCCTTCTTCGCCATGCCCCAGACGAGCGATGGAAGCCGCAATCGTGAAAAAGACCAGCGGCGCCACCAGCATCTTGATGGCGCGGATAAAGACATCACCGATCGGATTGAGGAACGGCAAAGCCGCCTTGCCCCAATAGAGCGCCACGGCGACGCCCAGCGCGAACGCAATCAGGGTTTTCAGCCAGAATGGGATTTTGCCGAGCCATGCCATGGGAATACTTTCGTGCGTAACCAGTTGAAACTATATGGGCCTGCATCCTGCGTTTTGCACACTAAAAAATTTGCGGCCACGGTTAAACGGCGCTAAAGCCAGTGGGAAAACTACAGGCCATAAATCCATGTCGCACAATACCTTCGGTCATCTGTTCCGCGTCACCACCTGGGGCGAAAGCCACGGGCCGGCGCTTGGCTGCATCATCGACGGCTGCCCACCGGGCATCGCCCTGTCGGAAGCCGATATCCAGTGGGCCATGGATCGCCGCAAGCCCGGCGGTTCGCGCTTCGTCACCCAGCGCCGTGAGGCCGACGAAGCGAAGATCCTTTCCGGTGTCTTTGAAGGCGTCACCACCGGCACACCTATATCCATCCTGATCGAAAACACCGACCAGCGCTCGAAGGACTATGGCGATATCGCGCAGGCCTTTCGCCCCGGCCATGCCGATTACACCTATTTCGCCAAGTATGGCGTGCGCGACTATCGCGGCGGCGGACGCTCCTCTGCCCGCGAAACCGCCGCCCGTGTGGCTGCCGGCGCCGTGGCGCTGAAGGTGCTGCAGGTGCTGATCGGCGAAGAGGTCAAGGTGCGCGGCGCTTTGGTGCAACTCGGCACACACAAGGCGGCACGTGGTAACTGGGACTGGGATGAGGTCGGCAATAACGCCTTCTTCTGCCCCGACCCGGCTTCGGTCACGCTGTGGGAAAACTATCTTGACGGCATCCGCAAGGCCGGTTCCTCCATCGGAGCCGTAGTCGAGGTCCAGGCCGAGGGCATCCCCGCCGGTTGGGGCGCCCCGATCTATGGCAAGCTCGATTCCGAACTGGCTTCGGCCCTGATGAGCATTAATGCCTGTAAGGGCGTCGAAATCGGCGAAGGCTTCGGCGCGGCCGAGCTTTCCGGCGAGGACAATGCCGACGAAATGCGCATGGGCGAAGATGGCCCTGAGTTCAAATTCAACCATGCCGGCGGCATCCTGGGCGGCATCTCGACCGGCCAAACGGTCGTGGCGCGGATGGCCTTGAAACCGACTTCCTCCATCCTCAACAAGCGCGAGAGCATCGACATCAAAGGCAATGAGGTCGACCTGCTGACCAAGGGCCGCCACGATCCGTGCGTCGGCATCCGCGCCGTGCCGGTGGCCGAGGCCATGATGTCCTGCGTGCTGCTCGATGCTTTCCTGCGCCATCGCGGCCAGACCGGCGGCGGGCCTCACAAGGTGGGATAACGCCTATTGTAATTGTATAAGTTACACTTATATATCGGGTCACATGCTCAAGAGGGAGAGTTTCTCATGATCGACAAAAGACCTTACAACCAACTCGGCGGCGCCAATCACGGCTGGCTGAATGCCAAACACCATTTCTCGTTCGCCTCCTATTACGATCCGGCCAAGATGGGCTGGGGTTCCCTGCGTGTCTGGAACGACGATGAAATCAAGGCCCAGACCGGCTTCCCGCCGCATCCGCACAATGACATGGAAATCATCACCTATGTCCGCGAAGGCGCCATTACCCATCAGGATTCGCTGGGGAATAAGGGCCGCACGGAAGCCGGCGATGTCCAAGTCATGTCGGCCGGCACCGGCATCCGCCACTCGGAATATAATCTGGAGAGCGACACCACCAAGATCTTCCAGATCTGGGTCGAGCCAAGCGTCCGCGGCGAACCGCCCGCCTGGGGCGCCAAGCCCTTCCCCAAGGGCGACCGTTCGGGCAAGTTCGTAACGCTCGCTTCCGGCTTCAAGGGCGATGAGGACAGCCTGCCGATCCGTACGCCGGCCCGCCTGCTGGGCGCCACCCTGCTAAAGGACCAGTCGGAAACCTACACGCCGGTTGCCGCCCCCGAAGGCCAGACACGCCATCTCTATCTGGTGGTGGCGCGCGGCAGGGTCAGCGTCAATGGCGTCGAACTCGATGAACGCGACGGCGCGGCCATCAAGGACGAAGCGACGCTCGACATCCGGGCGCTGGAAGATGCCGAGGTTGTGCTGCTCGACGCCGCATAATCTGCCTTGATCAACCTCCGGAAGGTGCTAACCTGCACCTTCCGGAGGTATTCTTATGCTTACTCGCCTTTTTGTGACGGTCGCCGTTTTCGCTCTGGTGGCCTGCTCTCCGGCCCATAAGGCGAAGGTTGCCAGCGCCGAATCGGCCGCCGCCTCAGCGGTCATGTCAGCCATCACCCCTCCGGAAGAAAATCCAACCCATTTCCTCGGCGGCGTCGATCTGGATCAGTCGATCACCCTGGTTGGCACTGAGCCTTTCTGGAATATCCTTTTCGGTGATAGCCGCATGGTCTTTTCCAGCCCGGATTCTCATGTCGGCGAAACCACGACCCAGCCCTTCATCCTGACCAAGGCCGGCGCGGAGTGGCACGGCAAGGATATGGATATCTATCTTACCGCTGGCCGCTGTTCGGACGGTATGAGCGACCGGGGCTATCCGCTGAAAGCCGTGGTTCATATCGGCGCTTCGGTCCTGAAAGGTTGCGCCGGTCAAACCGCCGCTATTCGCCCTGCCAGTAATCCTTGAAGGTTTTCGCCTCGAAGCGGACATCGCTGAAAGTGGCGGTGAACTGTTCGCCCAGCGGCGACTGGCTGAGAAAGCCGACTTGTAACGGCTTTGTCGGATCGACGGCGAAATCGCGCAGGATCTGCCAGTCCTTGCCATCGAGCGACGTGTAGAAATAGACTGAGCGGCCGGCGCGGACGATCTTCAACCATAGCGTATGAATGTCACCCGGCAGGCGTGTGTGATAGCTGTTGTCGCTGATCGGCGTGGCGAAACTGGACGATACTACGCTGTGATTTTCATCGAGACGCTCGAACAACAGCTTGGCCCAATAGTCTTCATCGTTCCACAGCACCAGGCCTGGACCATCGTAATTGGCGGCGAAAGGTGCTTCCATTTTGGCGGAAAAGATGAAGTCGCCGTCTGCCGGAAAGGTAATCCGTGGCGCTGAATTGACCGGCGGGCTGCCATCGGCGGACGTATAGAGATCGCTGCCCTTCGGCGCGGTAAGGATCAGGCGATCGCCGTTCACCTCCGCCTTGCCGGGATTATCGAGCGTCAGGGCCTGTGGAAGCGCATTCAAGCGGCCCGCCACAGGCTCGGCCATAACCGGCGCCGAAAGGACCGTAAAAGCCAGAATCGAAACGATGAATGCGCGCATGTCAGTCCCCCTGCTATGGACCGGTCATAAAACACCGTTCGGAATTGCGCAAGGGCCAGTTATTTCAGCCCTACGAGCTTATGCGTCTGCACACTCATGCGCCATTTCGGATGCGCCAGACAGTAATCTATGACCGCCTGCGTATTCGCAGCCTGATTTGCAGAATCCATCGGCTGGAGATAAAAGCGTTCGAAACTGAGGGCCACAAATGCCTCAGGATCGACACCGGCCTGCGGCCAGACCAGCTTCAGTTCCTGACCTTGTGTCTGGTGCAGGCGGTTATCGGCCTTGGGGCTGACGCATATCCAGTCGATACCTTCCGGCGCTTTCAGCGTGCCATTGGTCTCGACAGCGATGAAATACCCCGCCGCCTTGACCGCATCGATCAGGCCTTCATCCAGTTGCAGCAGCGGTTCGCCACCGGTGAAGACCACCGCCTTGTCCGCCGAACGCCCCTCGCCCCAGACGGCATCGAGCGTCCTCACCACATCTGCCGGTGTCGGGAATTTGCCGCCATTCTCACCATCAACCCCAACGAAATCCGTGTCGCAAAAGGTGCAGGCGGCCGTGGCGCGGTCCTGCTCGCGGCCGCTCCACAGATTGCAGCCGGCAAAGCGCGCGAAAACATTGACGCGGCCGGCTTGTCCGCCCTCGCCTTGCAGGGTCAGGAAAATTTCCTTGAAAGAATACATATTGGTGCTTTACCGGCAAATGCCTGAAAAATGAACCACGAATAAACACGAATAGAGTTCGGCGAAGCCAATCACAGGCAAGCTACTCTTCCATTCGTGTTAGATGGCAGCAGGCCATCATTCGTGTTTATTGGCTCCGCCGAACTTCGTTTCGTGGTTTGATAAATCTACTGGCGTCTTCGCTTCGATAAAGTGCTCGAAACCGGTCTTGCGCAACTGGCAGGCCGGGCAGTCGCCGCAGCCATAGCCCCAGACATGCCGCTCGCCGCGCTCCCCCTTGTAACAGGTGGTGGTTTCTTCAAGGATCAGATCGACCAGCGGCTCCCCGCCCAGTTCTTCCGAAAGTGCCCAGGTCTGCGCCTTGTCGATCCACATCAGTGGCGTGTGAATCTCGAACGGCCGCTCGACACCCAGTTGCAGCACGGTTTGCATGGCTTGCAGCGTCTCGTTACGGCAATCGGGATAGCCGGAGAAGTCGGTTTCGCACATGCCGCCGACCAGATGATCAAGCCCGCGCCGATCCGCCACCGCCGCCGCATAGACAAAGAATACCAGATTGCGCCCCGGCACGAAGGAAGACGGCAGGCCGCGCTCGGTCATCACAATTTCGGTCTCACGCGTCAACGAGGATTCCGCCACGGCGCCGAAGCCGCGCAGATCACAGACATGATCTTCTCCCAGACGATCCGCCCACTGCGGAAAGACCTCGCGGAACTTTTCCAGCACTGTGGTGCGCGTCGTCATTTCGATGGCATGGCGCTGGCCGTAGTCGAATCCAATCGTCTCCACGCGGTCGAAATGGGTCAGGGCCCAGGCGAGACAAGCACTGGAATCCTGCCCGCCGGAAAAGAGGACAAGCGCGGATTTCGAGGCAGGGACATGATCCAGGGACGCGGACATGGGACGAAAACTTTCGATGCTGAGGCAGTCCTAATCTAAAACGCGTCTTTGCCGCGATTTGCAAGCCTTTTTGACGCGTCGCAAAAACGGTTTCCTTTGACGTTCACGTAAAGTTGGCGGATTATAGACTACGAAAGGCATAATTCATGACCCAACCCTTTTCCGACATGTTCGGCACGATTATCGACAATACCCCCTATATGAAGGCGATCGGCGCTTCCTATGCCGGCGTTTCCGATGCCGGCGTCACTATGGACCTGCCGTGGCGCGAAGACCTCGTTGGCGATCCTGAAACCCGCGTGATCGCCTCGGGCGTGGTCACGGCCTTGCTCGATAACTGCTGCGGCATGGCGGTATGGGACAAGATCAACGAATTCAAACCGGTGGCCACGCTTGACCTGCGCATCGACTATATGCGCCCGGCCCTGCCCGATCATGTACTGAAGGTGACCGCCAAATGCTACAAACTGACGCGCAGCATCGGTTTCGTGCGCGCCTTCGCCTATGAGGTCAGCCCCGACGATCCCGTGGCGGCGGCGCAATGCGCCTTCATTATCCCCTCTCCTGCTCTTAAATCTCAGACCGGAGGCGTGAAATCCTGATGGAAAAGCTCAGCACCGACAACCTGTCCGCCCTGCAACCCCCGGCAAAATGCGATCCGGACGCCCTGCTGAAGGACATACCGTTCGCGGCCTTTCTCAGTGTGCGCCTGAATCTGGCTGGCGACAAATTGACCGCACACCTGCCCTTCGCGCCGCATCTGATCGGCAACCCCATGATCCCGGCCCTGCATGGCGGCGTCATCGGCGCCTTCATGGAAATCACCGCTATGGCGCAACTGGCCCTGCACGGCAATTTCGATCACATTCCCAAGCCGATCGATGTCAACGTCCAGTATCTGCGCTCCGGCAAATCGCTCGATACCTATGCCCGCGCCGTGGTGAAGCGGGTCGGGCGCACCATCGCCAGCGTCGAGGTTTCCGCCTGGCAGGAAAATCGCCAGAGTCCTATAGCGACCTTGCAGGCGCATTTCCTGACGGGATGAATCGGGCAGTAAATTCTCCTAAAAATAGCAATTTTCTATTGAACAATCTATAATTGTTGATACCCCTTAAAACTGACGCGGCGATAGGGCGGCGTCATTTTTACTGATTCTGAGGGGTCATACATCATGTCTACAGCGAAAAAGACAAACATTGCCATAGCCTTGGCTTCCCAACTTCATGTGGCGGAAGAAGCCATAGACACGGCGCTTGCCGAGGCCGCCAATCTGATCGAAACTTATGTCACCTCGCGCCGGGCGATCCACATGTCAACGATCATCGGCAATGACGTGCATCAAAATACCCTCAAGGCGATGATGGCGCTCAGCACGGCGCAGCAGCACATGACGGCGGCCCATGCGGATCTGACCCTGGTGCAGGCACAGGTCGGCCTTGGTAATGTCGCCATCCTGCCGGCCGACGACAAGCCGGCGCCAAAACCGCCAACCGGTCATCTGGTGGCGCCTGCCGAAGAAGAGATCATCGCCGCCGAATAGCCTCTTCCGGTCCAGGCGGGAATCGCGGCTTAAATCATCCATCCGTGACAGGCGTCACGCAGGACTGGTTATATGCTGCATTCTCCCCTGGCCATTTTCGGCGCGATTTTTCTGTCCTTCACCTGCCTGGCGGCTTTTGTCTTCGGTTCATGGCGGGAAAGGGCCGGCGCCGGCCTTTATCTGGCGGCTTACGTAATTGCCAATGCACTGAACGCAATGAGCCATTTGCAGAACCTGAGCCACACAATAACGGATATCCTATGCCTGATCGGATTTGTCACCTTGTGCTGGAAATCGCCGCATCCCTGGCCGTTATGGGCGGCTGGATGTCAACTCGCTTCCACCATGACCGGCATTTGCGGCCTGCTGAACGTCGAGGTCGCGCAATGGACCTATATGACGCTCCTTATCGTTTCGGCGTACGGTGTACTCTTGGCCCTGCTCGCCGGGACTTTAGCCGCCATAGGCAGGCGGAAAAAGGGTGCCGGAAACGAATAAAATCCATCAAATAGGTTGATTTTCCTATTATTAGATTTATTTTCCTTGAAATTCATTGTAATTCCTAGTTTCCAAGGCCTGTTTTGGCCTGATCCTGGACATGGCCTTTGTATGACCCTTTCGCACCGCCACATCTGGGCCGCTATAGACGCCCTGGCGAATCGGCTCGGCACCACGCCGTCCGGCCTGGCGCGCATGGCCGGCCTCGACCCGACGAGCTTCAACAAGTCCAAGCGGGCGTCACCTGAAACGCCTGCACGGCCACGCTGGCCGTCGACCGAAAGCCTGGCCAAGCTGCTGGAAGCGACCGGCATCAAGTTTTCCGAATTCGCCCTGCTGGCGGAGGGCCGTTCCGGTGGGCAGGGTATTCCGTTAATTGGCTTTGCCCAGGCCGGCAGCGAAGGCTTTTTTGACGATTCAGGCTTTCCGCTCGGTCAGGGTTGGGATGAGATTACCTTTCCGTCGGTCAATACAGGGCTGTATGCGCTGGAGATTTCCGGCGATTCGATGCTGCCGCTGTATCGGGATGGTGACCGTATCCTGGTCGATCCGCATAATCAGAACCTGCGCAAGGGCGACCGCGTTGTGGTCAAGACGATCGATGGCGAGGTGATGGCCAAGGAACTGGTGCGGTATTCGGCGCGACAGATAGAACTGCGTTCGTTGAATCCGGAGTTTCCGGACCGAACATTCGATCGGTTGCAGGTGGCGTGGATCGCGCGGATTGTGTGGGCCAGTCAGTAGCTGATAACTAATGGGGTTTGGGGCCTGAGGCCCCAAACCCCATTAGTTTACAGGCTATGACTTCCCCGCATGATCGCCATATTCCCAATCATAGGGCACGCCGGTATCGCCGAGGATAAATCGCACCAGATCAGCGAAGGCCGCTTCCGAGCGGACATCGTTCGACAGGATAAGCACACAGCGCTTGGATGCCTCAATACAAACCAGAGTATTCGCCGTCTGATCGTCGTGCCCGCCCTTGAAGAAGCCATGCCCTTGTGGCCCGTCAAAAACCACGACTCCCAAACCGGCGTACAGGTCCTTGCGCTGCTGATCGACCGGCAATTCATTGGCGAACGGCGGAAACTGCGTCTTTGTCCCGATATGCAATTGCGGCCTGACTATCTCCGCGCGTGACGCCGCGCTCAATCCATCCCCCCGCACCAGCGCCGCGGCGAATTTCGACAGATCATCAATAGTGGTATCCATCGAACCAGCCGCGCGCACCTTGCTACGTTCGTCGTGTTCAACCGCCTCGCCCTTGTCATTAAAGCCATCGGCGAGATTCGGACGGAAACCATCGCGCCATATCAGCGAGGTGCGCGTCATACCGAGTTCTTTGAAAATGTCATCCGTCAGATCGCCGACATCGACGCCCAACCCCTTTGCCTTGCTCCCCTGCTCGATAGCGAATTGCAACAGGATCAGCCCCTCGCCGGAATAGGCGTAGCGTGTGCCTGGATCATAATGGATGTGCAGTTTTTCATCCGGCTCCAGCCACCAGAAATTAGCGAAACCGGTTGAATGGGTCAGGGCCATGCGCGGCGTGATCAGTTTCCAGCGGGGATCACTGGCCAGATCCTTGTAGGGGCCGTACTTGTCCGGATAGATGGCATTGGTATCATACTCGACCAGCGGCTTGTCGAGATCGTCAGCGATGGGCGTATCAAGATTGATTTTACCCTGATCGACCAGTTTCACGGTGGCATAGGCGAAAACCGTCTTGGTCAGCGAGGCCCCATACATGACCGTGTCGGTCTGGAGCGGATCGCCGGCGGCATTGCGCACCCCATAGCTATGGACATAGGCCACCTTGCCGTCATCGATGACCGCGATAGCCAGTCCCTTGGCGCTGGTAGTCTTCATGGCCTCGTCCACCCTGGCCTCTATGGCCAAAGGCGCCGGGATCGGCCGGGGCGTTTGCGCGAAGGCAATCGTGGGTACACATAACAGAGCACTGAAAGCCAATGAACGCAGCATGACGACCTCCCGATTTTACGAGAGGTCATCATGGCCCGTGTGGTACGTCAATACGACTTAAGCGACCAGTTCGCCCTTGATGCCCTGTTCAAGCAAGGCAATCGTGCGTTCCAGCCCAAAGATGGCTACGAAGGAACCGAAGCGCGGCCCCTGGGATTGCCCCAGCAGAACTTCATACAAAGCCTGAAACCACGCCCGCAAAGGCTCGAATTCATGAATTTTTCCGACCTCAAACACGAGATTTTGCAGCACATCGGCATCGCGTGTATCGGCCGGCAGTTGCTTAAACTTCGCCACCAGATCGATCATCGCCGCCTTTTCCTTGTCGTCCGGCAGACGGAAGGTCTTCGACGGCTTCACGAAGTCCTCGAAATAGTTCAGCGCATAGCCGGCCAGACGATCGAGTACCGGCTCCGTCTCCGGCGTGGCGCCCGGCAGATAGGCGCGCAGGAAGCCCCACAGGGTTTCCTTGTCCGAGGCATTGGCGACGGAAACCAGATTGAGCATCAGGCCGAAGGTCACCGGCGGTGACTTAATCGCTGTATCGCCACGCAGCACGAACCACACCGGGTTCTCGATCTGCTTGGCCTCTTCCTGCTTCGGGAAGGCATCCAACTGCTGGAAGAACTCATCCGTCGCGCGCGGGATGACATCGAAATAGAGCTTCTTGGCTGATTTCGGAGACTGGAACATGTAATAGGCCAGCGATTCCGGCGCGCCGTAACGCAGCCAGTCCTCCATGGTCAGGCCATTACCCTTGGATTTAGATATCTTCTGGCCGGCCTCATCGAGGAAAAGCTCGTAGTTGAAGCCTTCCGGCGGCGTGCCGCCCAGCACCTTGCAAACCTGAGACGACACCTTAACAGAATCGATCAAGTCCTTGCCAGCCATCTCATAATCGACGCCGAGCGCAGCCCAGCGCATCGCCCAATCCGGCTTCCACTGCATCTTGACGTGACCGCCGGTCACCGGCACCTCAAAGCGTTCGCCGTTTTCCTCGAACACGATCGTGCCCGCCGCCACATTGCGTTCCAGGGTCGGCACTTGCAGCACGAAACCGGTCTTCGGCGAGATCGGCAGGAAGGGCGAATAGGTGGCGCGGCGGTCCGGCCCAAGCGTCGGCAGCATGACCTTCTGGATGTCGTCGAAGCGATCCAAAGCGGTCAACAGCGTCTGATCGAACATACCGCTCTTGTAGCAGTCGGTCGAGGAGAGGAATTCATAGGCAAAGCCGAAGCTGTCGAGAAATGCCTTCAGGCGCGCATTATTATGCTGGCCGAACGACGGGTGTTCACCGAACGGATCGCGCACCACGGTCAGCGGCTTATAGAGGTCTTCGCGCAGGATATCGGCATTGGGGATACCTTCCGGCACCTTGCGCAGGCCGTCCATATCATCCGAAAAGCACAGCAGGCGCGTTGGCCACGCACCGCCGGTCATGGCCTCGAAGGCCTGGCGCACCATGGTGGTGCGCGCCACTTCACCAAACGTGCCGATATGCGGCAAACCGGACGGGCCATAGCCGGTCTCGAAAATCACCGCGCGGCCCAGGCCTTCAAAAGCCTTCAGCGCTTCATCCGTCTTGCCGGCCTCAATCAGGGCGAGCGCCCGTTTCTGATCCTCATGCCCCGAAATGCGCGATTTGACCAGACGCGCAATCAGATTGCGGGCCTGTTCAAACGGCCATGCGCGGCCGGCGTAAGCGAGAGGGCTAAGAGACGACATGATAGGGATAAAGCCTTTCCTTTTAAGAGAGCTTGGCTTTACGTCCCACACGCCGCAAGGTCAATGTTAAAGGCGTTCGAGACTGATAGCCGTCTTGTCCGCCAGCCATATCTGGTCAAAAGCCGCCAGGCTGTCCCGGCTTGTGGCGACGTCACCAAGTTTGGCCTCGGCCTGCGCCCGCCCCCACAGGGCATAGGCATTGCCCGGCCGCATCTTCAGCGCCTGATCAAACGCCACTTTGGCACCGGCCGCATCTCCCGCCATCAGCAGGGTCCGCCCCAGGGCGGTTTCCGCCGGTTGATCCCACAGCGGCGGTTCGGAATAGTCGAACTCGCCCTCGCGCAGCGCCGCCGTGCGGAAATGACCCGCCGCCGCGGCATAGTTTTTGGCCGCCAGATCGACCCGACCGTGCGCCATTTCAACAATTCGCTGCACAAACCCTTGCCAGTCCTTCGATTTGATCGCCTGGCTTGCCTTGTCCACGGCGCTCAACTCCTTGCGCGCCGCATCGATAGCACCACTCCGCGCATAGGCCTCGGCACGAACGCCATGCCAGACCAGAGTGGCGAGTTTCAGCCGGCGATCCGGCGCCTTGATGGCCAATATTTGAGCCGGCATTTCAAATTGCGCCCGCGCCTGAAGCGCCAGGGCCAGGGTGCTTTCGCTCCACTCGGATTTCAGCGCCTTGTCGAGCGGCACCTGTTTTTCCAGTTCAGCGGCGATGCGCAGGGCCGTAGCGCCGTCACCAACCTGCTGCGCCGCCGACATGATGAAACGCGAATGATGGAAATAATAACCAAAGGCCACCGGGCTCTCACCGAGATCGCGCGCCATGCCCTCATCCGCCTTGATCGCCTGCTCATTGATGCGGATGGAATCGGCAAAGCGGCCGAGCGGATAATAGGTGTGGCTCGGCATGTGGATGAGATGCGGCGAATTCGACGCCAGCAGGCCCAGCCTGTCGGCATAGGGTTCGGCCCGGCGCGGATTGTCGGAATTTTCCGTCAGATGGATATAGAGGTGGATGGCTTCGGGCTGGTCCGGGCTACGCTTGAGCACGGTCTCGACCAGCGTCATCGCCTTGCCGCCCCACGGCAAAGCCACATGCCCGCCCTTTTCCCAATAATCCCAAGGCCTGACGGTCATGGCACCTTCCGCCGCCAGTACGGCGACAAAATCGTCGTCCGGCCAGCGCTGCGAGGCCGCTATCAAAGCATCAGCGTATTTCTCGGCATAGACATTGCCCTGATCCTTGGGCGGCTTTGGCGCGTAACGGATGGCCAGCGCCTTCAGCAGCGCACGGTCACGATCCGTCAAGCCAGGCCGGGTTAGAGCTGCCGCGACCAGGCCACGCGCCTCGGCGGAATCCTTGTCGTCCATGTCACCATTGTTGATATTGGGGCCAAGCGCCATAGCCATGCCCCAGGCGCACATGGCGCAGTC
Source organism: Asticcacaulis sp. (assembly GCF_035497195.1). Lineage (GTDB taxonomy): Bacteria > Pseudomonadota > Alphaproteobacteria > Caulobacterales > Caulobacteraceae > Asticcacaulis. The sequence goes on along the minus strand of NZ_DATJDZ010000019.1, from coordinate 462,263 downwards.
CGGATCAAGCGTGCGGGCGACTTTGAAGCTCTTGTAGGCGGTGTCGTATTCAAAGCCGTAAAGCAGAGAAATGCCCTGGTCGAAATAGCTCTGCACCTTGGGATTGCTCGATGACACGGCGTAATGGATCGTCGCCAACCCCTTGATCAGCGGCATCGGCTTATCGCTGGCGCTACTCTCAGGCTTGCCGCACATACTGCCAGCGAGGATGGCGGGATCAAGCGTGTTGGCTGTGGGGACAGTCTTGCACCCCAGGACACTCAGCACACAAAACAGCGCCGCCGATGTTGTCAGTCTGGCTTGAAATGTCATAGCGCTCCCCCCGTTGGGCCTGGCTATTGAGACCACGCGCAAGGATTCAAGTCAACGCCCGCCGCTTCTTCACCCTACGGCAAGTTTTTTGCTTGACGATCTTGACAAACATCCCTAATCTTTACGTTGACGTCAATGTAAAGCTTTGACATACTCAACCTGAAAATCAGAAAACACCCATGGAAACGCCACAAAAAGACACTTCTCACAGCAAGGATGGGCACCGCACCTATTCGATTCGCCAACTCTCCAAGGAGTTCGACGTCACCGCCCGCGCCCTGCGTTTTTACGAGGACAAGGGCCTGATCTCGCCGGAGCGCAAGGGCCAGACGCGCCTCTATTCACCGCGCGACCGTGCCCGCCTGCAACTGATCCTGCGCGGCAAGCGTCTCGGTTTTTCGCTGATCGAAATCCACGAAATTCTCGACCTCTACACCCCCAAGGACCACGGCGCCGCCCAGATGCGCGCCACGCTCCAGAAATATCGCAGCCAGATCGAAACCTTGAAACGCCAGCGCGAGGATATCGATGCAGCGATCAAGGACATGGCCGAGGGCTGCGTCTGGCTCGAACAGCAGATCCACGACGTAGAAGCCGAAACTTCAAATTAATCAATATCCAATTCCGCCATCCTAAACAGGGACAACAACAAAATGGCCTATGTAGCTCCCGTTCGAGACTATCAGTTTCTTTTTGAAAACGTCTTCAACACTGATCAGTACAGCAACCTGAAAGGCTTTGCTGACGCCGATACGGCGACGGTGGCGGCCATCCTCGAAGAAGCAGCGAAGTTCACCGAAGAGGTGATCCACCCGATCAATATCACCGGCGATAAGGAAGGCTGCGTCCTCAATGCCGACAAGACGGTGACGGCGCCGAAGGGCTACAAGGAAGCCTACAAGGCGTTGACCGAAGCTGGCTGGACGGCGCTTTCGGGTGATCCGCAATATGGCGGCCAGGGCCTGCCGCATTTCGTCAACACCGCCTTTTCCGAAATGCTCTCCGGCGCGTCGAGCGCGTTCGGCATGTATCCGGGCCTGACGGAAGGCGCCATTTCCGCCCTCACCGCCGGCGGCACGCAAGAACAAAAAGACCTTTACCTGCCAAAACTGATCAGCGGCGAATGGTCGGGCACCATGAATCTGACCGAACCGCACTGCGGCACTGATTTAGGCCTGCTGCGCACCAAGGCCATGCCGAATGGCGACGGCAGCTATAAGATCACCGGCCAGAAGATCTGGATCTCAGCCGGCGAACACGATTTCACGTCCAATATCTGCCATCTGGTGCTGGCGCGTCTCGAAGGCGCCCCGGCGGGCGTCAAGGGCATCTCGCTCTTCCTGGTGCCGAAGTTCCTGCCCGATGCCGACGGCAATCCCGGCGAACGCAATAAACTCGAATGCGCCGGGCTTGAGCACAAGATGGGCATCCACGGCAATTCGACCTGCGTGATGATGTATGACGAAGCCAAGGGCTTCCTGCTCGGTCAGGAAAACGAAGGCCTGAAGATCATGTTCTACATGATGAACAATGCCCGCTTCGGCGTTGGCTTGCAGGGCCTGGCGATCGGTCATGCCGCGCTGGTCGCCGCCAACCAGTTCGCCAGGGACCGCCTGCAAGGCCGTGCCCTCACCGGCCCGAAATCGCCGGAACTGCCGGCTGACAGCATCCTCGTCCACCCCGATGTTCGCCGGATGCTGCTGGAAAGCCGCGCCCTGATCGAAGGCGGCCGCGCCTTCCTGACCTGGGTAGCGTTGCAGGCCGATCTGGCGCATGTCGCCGAAGACGAAACAATGCGTGAAAAAGCAAGCGACTATATGAGCCTGCTCACCCCCGTCATTAAGGCTTACCTGACCGAGAAGGGCCTGAAAGTCACTCAGGACGCCATGCAGGTGCACGGCGGGTCGGGCTTTACCGAGCACTTCCCGGCCTCGCAATATATGCGCGATGTGCGGATCACCCTGATTTACGAAGGCACCAATGGCGTGCAGGCGCTCGATCTGGTTGGCCGCAAACTGCCTTCAAAAGGCGGCCGCGCCCTGCAAAGCTTCCTTGGCGAAATCGACGCCTATATCGCCGCCGAAGAAGCCAATTCGACCGTGCCCGCCTATATCAAGGCCCTGAAAGACACCAAGGCCAGGCTGCTCGACGGCACCATGTGGCTGATGCAGAACGGCATGGGCAATCCCGATGCCGCCGCCGCCGGTTCGATGGATTACCTGCACCTCTTCGGCCTGACCTGCACCGCCTATATGTGGGCGCGGATGGCCAAAGCGGCCCAGGCGCAGATCGCCGCCGGTTCCACCGATCCGTTCTTCGACACCAAGTTGAAGGTCGGCCGCGTCTTCCTGGAACGCATCATGCCCGACGCCGAAGCGCACCTGATCAAGATGAAGGCCGGTTCGGAAGGCCTGATGGCGCTGGCCGACGATCAGTTTTAAAGCGGTCTGCATTCTGAATGAGTCATTTAAAGGAATGCAGACCGCTCTACATTTTACGTTTTTTCGCATCTCGCGCTCAATTTGTAAGTCAAATTGAACGCTCGTTGCTTTAGGCGTAAAAATATACACGCGATAAGATAGGCGGCTTGCCCGTTAACCATAACCGGTTTACCCTAAATCCTTCGGGGGATTAGGGGCCGGGCATGAAAACCATTATAGCTGTAATCCTGCTGGCCTGTGTTACGACGGGCTTTGCAGTATGGGCGTGCGCGCCGGAAACGGTCGCCAGGCAATCCTGCGCTGTACTTTCCACCGCCTGCATCAATGCACCGGCGGAATTCACCCATGTGATCACGGACTATCATGGTGGCGCCTCAGACGGACAGCCCCCCTCTGAATATGTTTCGCTCTACAGGAACAGCGACGACCAGGAACCAGCGGTGCGATTCGAGGCCAAAATCGATTCCCTGACCAGGGCCGAGTTGCCGACGGACTTTACCTGTGCGCCACGCGGCAAGGATGAACGGCTGTGTCATCGTCCGGCGCCCGACAGCGCCATTGAAGAGACCGTCATCATGCGGCCACAGGGGCGCTTGGGGCTGCAAGCCTGTGACCCGTCCTATGATGTGCTCTATCTCACGCCACGCGCCGGACCGTCCGGCACGCGGCTTGAAGATTATGCCGATCTGCGCCAGCAGCCGTCGCCACCGAGATATACCCGGTGGCAAGCCGCACTGGATCGCAGGAAGTGTGGTTAGATATTTTCCAGCACGTATTCGGCGCTGGACACCTTGAATTCGCCACCGGCCTCGACGAACAGCTTGTCGATCTTGCCGTCCCTGATTACGGCGGCGTAGCGTTGCGAACGCGGCCCCATGCCGAAACCGGTAGCATCGAGCGTCAGGCCCATCGCCTTGGCGAAATCGCCGTTGCCGTCAGCCAGCAGAACCACTTCGTCGCTGATGCCCTGATCCTTCGCCCAGGCTTTCATGACGAAATAATCATTGACCGAGGTGCAGGCGGCGACATCGACGCCCTTAGCGGCAAAATCGGCGGCGTGATCCTTGAATCCCGGCAGGTGACGCGCCGAGCAGGTCGGGGTGAAGGCGCCCGGAACGGCGAACAGGACCACCGTCTTGCCGGCGAAAAATTCTTTGGAAGAAACGGGTTTCGGCCCGGCTTCATCAACCACGGTCAGGGTCAGTTCGGGAATGGCGTCGCCGGCTTGCAGGGTCATGATAGGTCTTTCTGTATGGATCGCGGCGAAGTCGTAAGGAAGTCGCCATCAAAATGCGATACGGATGGCTATCCCCATTTGTGGCGTTTTGCAATCAAGACAGGTGTGCCCATATAGCGTAATATTCACGCTTTCCGTTCGCGCTTTTCCAAAGGCATTGACGCCATGATCAGTTCTTCCGACGCCCGCCCCGAAGATGGCCCCCTGCCCGATCACATGTCCTATCAGGGACAATTGCTGATCGCCATGCCGGTGCTGAACGACCAGCCGTTCAATCACAGTGTCATCTATGTCTGCCAGCACGATGAAGACCACGCGATGGGCCTGATCCTAAACCAGCCGATCACGGGTCTGAATTTCAGCAAGATGATGAAGGAACTGGGCATCGAGAGCGACAATCCGCGTTTCGCTCAAAGACTGGCCATGCAGAAGATCTATCGCGGCGGGCCGGTGCAGAATGATCGTGGCTTCGTGCTGCACAGCCTCGATTACCAGATCGACGATATCACGCTCGATCTCGGCGGCCCGTTCATCAGCCGTCCCGATGGCGAGGAACAGGGTGTTGGCCTGACCGCCTCGCGCGACATTTTGGTGGATCTATCGGCGGGATCTGGTCCGGCCCGCAGCCTGATCGCCCTCGGCTATGCCGGCTGGGGACCGGGCCAATTGGAAAGCGAACTGAGCCAGAACGCCTGGCTGATTGTCCCCGCCAGCCAGGAACTGATCTTTGGCGGCGATCCGGAACATCTGTGGAGCCGCGCGTTAGCCAGCATGGGGATTGAACCGGGACATCTGTCCGGCACGGCAGGTACGGCTTAAGCCGGCTTCACTTCATATCCCAGCGATGCCGCCAGGAATGCCTCGGCCTCGCTCGGTTTCAGCGCCTTGGCGAATCCGTAGCCCTGCCCCAGATGGCACCCCAATGCGTTGAGCTGTTCGGCCAGCACAATATCCTCGACGCCTTCGGCCACGACATCCAGTCCGAAATCACGCCCCAGGGTCAGGATGGCGCGGACGATCTTTTCCGATGCTTCATCTGTCTGGAGCGTGCTGATAAATGAGCGGTCGATCTTCAGGGTATCGAAAGGCAGCTTGGCGAGATATGACAACGACGAAAATCCGGTGCCGAAATCATCGAGCGCGATACCGGCGCCGGCGTCACGCAGGGCTTCCAGCACCCGCGCCGTAGCGTCCGGGTCGCGCATGACGTCGCTTTCCGTCACCTCCAGTTTGAGGCATTTAGGCGGCAATCCGGCCTCATGAATCAGCCGCGACACATCCTCGACCAGATGCAGGCGCTCGATTTCCGGCGCCGACAGGTTGACGCTGACGAAGAAACCAGCCGGCAGATTGTAGGCCGCACGCCATTTCGACAGGCACTTGACGGTCGAATTCAGGATGATGGCGCCCAGGTCGGTCATCATGCCGAGGTCGCGCGTCGCCGTCAGGAAATGATCGGGCGGAATGACGCCGCGCTTCGGATGCACCCAACGCGCCAACGCCTCGAAGCCGGCGATCACGCCTGTTTTCAGATCGACGATCGGCTGATACCAGGCGTGAATTTCCCCGCTGATGAAGGCCTTGCGCAGTTCGGCTTCCAGCGCCAGGCGAGTCAGGCCATCGCTTTCGAGGTCGCGTTTGTAGGCCGCCACGCCGCCCGCCCCCTTGGACTTGGCGGCCTCGACCGCCATTTCGGCCCGGCGCAACAATTCGGCGCTTTCAAGCGCCGCGTCGCCGCCTTCTACCGAGACCGCGCCCATCGAAAAGGTCGGGTGAATATCGAAACCGGCGATGACGATGGTGCGTTCCATCGCATTGCGCATCCGTTCGGAAACCCGCGGAAACCCGCGCAGGGTCAGGACGGCGAATTCGTCCTCGCCCAGTCGGGCCAGCACCGAAGCCTCACCAAAAGCCTCACGCAGGCGATGCGCCAGGATACCCAGAACCAGGTCGGCGCGCTCATGGCCCAATGCTTCATTCAGACGGCGGAAGCGGTTGAGATCACCGACCACCAGATCGTAATCACCTTCGCGCGCCAGCAGGATGCCGCTGGCGCTCAGAAAGCCCTGGCGATTGTACAGGCCGGTCAGGGCATCGATATGAACGTCCTGCAAATTCAGCCCGGCATCATCTGCCCTGCGGGGCTGACGCATGTCCCGGCTCATCTCGGTCACCGTGCCGAGCACCAGATTTCGCGCCACTTTGCGGCCCTTGAAATACAACAGGCGCTGATCCTTGAGGCGCATCAGGCACTGCACATGATCTTCGCCCGGCAAACCGGCGGCCGTATGGACTTCCAGTGTCCGCAGAACCGTATCCAGCCGGCCGGTTTCGCCCTTGTCGAACAGCCGCGCCAATTCATTCAGGCTTAATTGACCGTGCAGCAGCGGCAAACCGAGCGCGGCCGCATCGCCTTTGAATTCAAAACGGCCATGCGACAGATCATAGGCCCAAAGCAGGCTGTCGGCGCTCCGCAAGGCGTCCCATGTCATCTGCGGATTATCGAACAGCGCGCGTATCCCGCCCTCATCCTTCATGTCGAAAAAATTGTTATCAGACATAACCCACCGGCGCGCGCCAAACCATAAAGGTATCGATTAACCTTAACAGGTTTACGTTCCGATAAGATGAGGTGACTTACCTTCAAATTCAGGCGGCCAGAAGGCCCGCCGCATCGCCCATCGATTTAGGCCCCAGAAGCGCACTGGCGCAGGCCTTTTGCACCGCCACTGCCGAGCCGACGCGCACCAGGTCTTCACGGCTGACGGCCTCGATATCGGCGGCCACCTCATCAAGCGTGAACACCTTGCCAAAGGTCGATAACTGGCTGGCGAAGGTGCCGCAGCGCGAGGCCGCACCCTCGTGATTAAGGAACAACGAGGTCATGAACTGCGCCTTGGCGCGTTCCAGTTCCGCCTCTAATGGACTGGAGGAAAGCTCACCCAGAACCTTTTGAATTAGCTCGATAAGCGGTTCCACATCCTTGGCCGCACAACCGGCATAGACACCGAAAATGCCGCCATCACGATACGGCGTGGTGAAGGCGTCGATGCTGTAGGCCAGCCCCCTCGCCTCACGGGCTTCCTGGAACAGGCGCGAGGCCATGCCGCCGCCGAGGATTTCGCTAAACAGGCGCAGCGGAATGATATCATGGCTCAGCCGGCTGACCGCGTTGAAACCGATCGTCAGGTTGGCCTGTTCGATCTTGCGTTTCTGGACATGGCGTTCCGTGGTGAAGCGCATCTGCACCGGCTTGCCGAAACCAGCATGAGGCGCGACATTTTCCACGCGCGGTTTCAATGCGGCATAGACCTCTTCCGGCACGACGCCACCCGACACACAGATAACAATCTGGTGCGGCGCGTACAGGGTCTCGGCGAAAGCGCGCAAGGCGTCCGGCGTCACGGGTTTCAGGCTTTGCTTCGTGCCCAGGATCGGTCGTCCCAGCGGTTGCCCGGCGAACATGGCCGATTGCAGCAGGTCGAACACATGGTCGTCCGGCGTATCATAGGCTTCGAGGATTTCCTGCTCAACCACCTTCTTTTCACGCCCAAGTTCCTCAGCATCTATCGCCGGGCGGAACATCAGGTCGGTGACGATTTCCAGCGCCAGCGGCATCAGGCTGTTGAGACCACGCACCTCAAAACGGGTATGCTCATAGCCGGTGGAGGCATTGATCGAGCCACCCTTGTGTTCGATGGCTTCGGCCAGATCGCGGGCATTGCGGCCGCCAGCGCCCTTGAAGACCATATGCTCCAGCAGATGCGCCCAGCCCGACTGCGCCTCGGTCTCGAACCGCGCGCCACCGTAGATCAGGGCGCTGAGGGCAAAAGTCTTTAGCCCTGGCATCGGATCGACCAGCAAGCGCAGGCCGTTATCGAAGGTGTAGAGCTTTTGACTGGCAAGGATGGTCATGAAACGGATTTGGCCTTTCGGTATCTCTGGTAAACCACACTGCCGAAAACACCGAGCAGCGCCCAGCCCAGACCGAACCAGGTCAGAGCGTATTCAAAATGACGATTAGACAGAGTTGCGGTCAGCGGCCCCTGCGACAAGCCTGGTATATCGGCGTGACTGGCCTTAAGGTCAAGGACCAGGAAATAATCAGAGCGCAGTTGGGCGTTCAGGCGCGGTCCCATTTCGCTGGCCGAACGCCAGTACCAGTCATTTTCGGCGATGCGGTTGACGAGTGTAAAAGGGCCGGATTTTTCAAACGGCCTCAATCGCCCGACAGGCATAATCGTCGCCGGCATGGCCGCCAGTTTGTCTTTTGCAAACCCCAGATCGACCAGTATGGCCTTATTCCCCACAGGACAAGCCGTCAGAACGCGATAGCCCGGCACCCCATCGACTTCCGTGTGCATATTGATCACGCGGCTTGCATCGATCTTGCAGACCGGCAGCGCAACAGACCGCCAGTCGGGCTTCGCCTGCGCCAGAAGCTTTTCCGCCGGCAGGGGCGCGGCCGCTTCGGCGCGCGCCATATCGGCAATCAGACCTTCTTTCCATTTCAGGCGCTCAAGCTGCCAGATCCCCAAGCCATTGAGGATCACAAAGGCGATGCCGGCGGCCATCGCTAATCCGGGCGGCACAGCTTTAAAATATTCGCGCAGGGTCATGGCGTTCCGCTGAAAAAGTGAGGGCGCCGGCTTCATAGCCGACGCCCCGAAAGCAAGTCAAAAAATCGGATGGCCGTGCGTCAATGCGGACCGCCGAAGATGACATAGATGAAGGCGAACAGGAACAGCCACACCACGTCAACGAAGTGCCAGTACCAGGCGGCGGCTTCAAAGCCGAAGTGCTTCTGCGGCGTGAAATCGCCCTTGATCGCACGGATCAGGCAGACGATCAGGAAGATGGTGCCGATCAGGACGTGGAAACCGTGGAAGCCGGTGGCCATGAAGAAGGCCGAACCGTAAAGGTTGGCGGCGCCGGTGGCGTCTGCCGCGTCCTTGAACAGGAAGAAGTGGAAGTTATGCTCGTGCAGGACTTCCATATATTCGAAAGCCTGAACACAGGTGAACAGCGCGCCGAGAATGACGGTCAGCAACAGGCCCTGGATAGCGCCCTTGCGGTCATTTTTCTGAAGGGCGTGGTGCGCCCATGTGACCGTGGTGCCCGATGTCAGCAGCAGCAGCGTATTGACCAGCGGCAGGTGCCAGGGGTCGAGCGTCTCGACGCCTTGCGGCGGCCAGGTCGACCAGGCGGTGCGGACTTCCTCGATCGCCGACATGTCGCCCGCGCGTTGGCCGTGGAACAGGGCCATTTCGAAGAATACCCAGAACCAGGCGACGAAGAACATGACTTCGGAAGCGATGAACATGATCATGCCGTAGCGCAGGCCAAGCTGCACGACCGGCGTATGATCGCCCGCCTTCGACTCCCGGATGACGTCACGCCACCAGAAGACCATAGTGAGCATGATCAGCGCCAGGCCGGTCAGCATGAGCCACCATTCGCCTTTGGCAATGCCAAACAAGCCGCGCATCCCGACAACCATGCCGAACGCCCAGACAACCGCCGACGCCGATCCCATCAGGGGCCACGGACTCGGATTGATGATGTGATAATCGTGTTTTACGCCGGGATGGGCCATTTCGTTCAACTCACCTTTTTGTACCGCATCTCGTAGCGCGGCTGATATTATCTGTCAGGCATAACCTAGAGTTTCGTTTATGCCAATTCCTCTTTAAACACAATGTAAAGACCGCGCTCAGGACGCGGTTTTCGTCGCCTCTTGCGGTTGTTTCGACTCAAAAAACGTATAGGAGAGCGTTACATCCGGTACATTATTGGTGTCGCCGTTCTCCATCAGCTTCGGATCGAGAAAATAGACGACCGGGAAACGCTGCGACTCACCCGGCTGGAGCGTTACATCATTGAAGCAGAAGCACTGCGTTTTCATGAAATAAGCGCCCATCGTATCGGGCAGGACATTGTAGGTGGCGCGGGCCGTCACCGGGTGGTCGGCGTTGTTCTTCACATCGAACCACACCATCGCCGACTTGCCGACGCGGGTATCCACATAAGCCTTTTCCGACTTGAAACTCCACGGCACGCCATTGGTATTGGTGTCGAAACGGACACGGACGATCTTTTTGCCCGGTGTCTGGATAGCGGCCAGGGTCGCGCTCGCCTTGCGCGCCGTGCCAGCGAAGCCGGTGGCGTTGCAGAAGGCGCGATAGAGCGGCACGGACGCCGCCGTCAGCCCGCCCATGACGACGAGCGCGCCCAGCAAGGTTAAAACCACACGACTGTTCTTGCTGAGTTTCACGCCTAACGGCTCACTGGGTTTGCTGCAGAGGCGGACTGGGAAGCCCGCGCTTCCGCCGCTCTCATCGCATCGGCCTTGATCCCCTGCGACATGCGTATCATCGCAATGAAGAAGACCAGAATGACGAAGGCGCCGAGCGCCAGGCCGATGAACAGGTTGCGTTTTTTCTGCGCCTTGACGTAAGCGGCCTTGCCTTCCGCTAACGTGCTTTCAGGCAATTTTTCAGGCGATGTGTTTTCAGGGCCGGCGGTCATGACATCAATCCCGTAATGACGTGTTCGACCAGGAGCGTGGCGAACAGCGCCGTCAGATAAAGAATGGAAAAGGCAAAGAGGTTACGCGCGGCCAGAGATTCCTTCTTAACATCATAGAGGCTTTCCTCACCACCTTCGGGGTGGTCGCCGGCACGCGACAAAAAGACGCGCACCGCCAGATAGATGAAAAAGGCGCCGCCAAGCACGGAAACAGCGGCATAAACCAAGCCGCCCATTTTGAAGGCGATCGGCAAACAGGCGACCGGCGCCATCACCAGTGAATAGAGCAGGATCTGAAGACGCGTCGATTTGGCGCCCCTGGCGACCGGCATCATCGGGATACCGGCATTGGCGTAGTCTTCGGTGGTATAGAGCGCCAGCGCCCAGCTATGCGGCGGCGTCCACAGGAAGATGATGGCGAACAATATCCAGGCCTCGACCGGCGCATGACCAGTGGCTGCCGCCCAGCCGATGACGGGCGGAAAGGCCCCGGCCGCGCCGCCGATAACAATATTCTGCGGCGTCCGGCGCTTGAGGATCAGGGTGTAGAAGACAACATAATAGACAATGGTCAGGGCCAGCAGGCCAGCGGCCAGGCCATCCGGAAAAGCCAGCCACATCAGGGCCACTGACAGGAAGGCCAGCACGCCGCCAAAGGCATAGGCGTCATTTTTGGTGATCCGACCGGCAGCGACAGGGCGCATCCGGGTGCGGCGCATCAGGGCGTCGGTATCGCCTTCGATGGCCATGTTGAGCGCGCCGGCGGCCCCTGCCCCGATGGCGATGCAGAAAACCGCGACCGCCGCCAACAAGGGGTTCATGTGGCCATTGGCGATGATCAAACCTGTGAAACCGGTGAAAACGACCAACGACATGACGCGTGGCTTGAGCAGGTCGAAATAGTCACGCGGCGATCCGCGCATGGCTTTCGACGCATAGGCCGCGCGCAGGTTCGCCTCGACGTCCTCACGGGTCAAAGCCGGTTGCGATTTTTTCGCCTTGGTTTTCGGTTCGGAACTCAAACTGACCTCTAAGAACAAAGGGGGTGAAGACCTCTCGGACCTCACCCCCCGATTTTTTAGCAACTAGACCTGGCCCGCTGTGGTGTGGCGAAAATGGCTGGCTTTCGAGAAACGAAGCGGAGCTTACTCAAGTACGTGAGCATCGTATCGCAGAAAGACGGCTATTTGCAGCCCATTACAGTTGGGCTAGTGGTGCTCGTCGTCCTCTTTGATGACGGGAAGTTCGGAGAACTGGTGATACGGCGGCGGCGACGACAGGGTCCATTCCAGGGTCGTAGCGCCCTCGCCCCACGGATTGGCCTCGCCCTTGCGGCGGACGATGGCGGCTTCCAGGCACATGATCAGGAAGACCACAACACCGACGGCGGTGATGGCGTAACCGATCGAGGAGACCATGTTCCAGTAGGCGAAGCCTTCCGGATAGTCGACATACCGGCGCGGCATCCCTTGCAGGCCGAGGAAGTGCTGCGGGAAGAACACCAGGTTGACGCCGACGAACATGATCCAGAAGTGCGCGCCGCCGAGCCACTTGTTATACTTCACGCCGAACATCTTCTCGAACCAGTAGTAGAAACCGGCGAAGATCGAGAAGACGGCGCCAAGCGACAGCACATAGTGGAAGTGGGCGACAACGTAATAGGTGTCTTGCAGGCTGTAATCGACCGCGGCGTTGGACAGAACGACGCCTGTGACGCCGCCGACCGTGAACAGGAAGATGAAACCGATCGCCCACTGCATCGGCACGGTGAACCACACCGAACCGCCCCACATGGTGGCGATCCACGAGAACACCTTCACGCCGGTAGGCACGGCGATAACCATCGTAGCCAGGGTGAAATAGGCGCGCAGGTCAAATGACATGCCGACCGTGAACATGTGGTGCGCCCACACGATGAAGCCGACGAAGCCGATAGCCATCATGGCGTAGGCCATGGCCAGGTAGCCAAAAACGGGCTTGCGCGAGAAGGTCGAAACGATGTGCGACACGATGCCGAAGCCCGGCAGGATGAGGATGTAGACTTCCGGGTGACCGAAGAACCAGAACAGATGCTGGAACATGATCGGGTCGCCGCCGCCGGTCGGGTCAAAGAACGATGTGCCGAAGTTGCGGTCGGTCAGCAGCATGGTGATAGCGCCGGCCAGAACAGGCAGGGACAGCAGCAGCATGAAGGCGGTGACCAGGATCGCCCAGGCGAACAGCGGCATACGGTGCAGGGTCATGCCGGGCGCGCGCATGTTGAAGATGGTGGTGATGAAGTTGATCGACCCCAGGATCGACGAGGCGCCAGCGATATGGAGCGCCAGGATAACCAGATCCATAGCCGGTCCGGGCGACCCCGTGTGCGTCGACATGGGTGGATACATGGTCCAGCCACCGGCGAAACCGTGTTCTCCCCCCGGCCCCGAAGGCGTGAAGATCGAGGTGACGAGCAACACCGCCGCCGCCACCAGCAGCCAGAACGAGATGTTGTTCAGGCGTGGGAAAGCCATGTCGGGCGAACCGATCATGATCGGTACGAACCAGTTGGCGAAACCGCCCATAGTGGCCGGCATGACCATGAAGAAGATCATGATGACGGCGTGGGCCGTGACGACCGAATTAAAGGCGTGCTTGGCATGGTCGGGGTTCGACAGGTTGAACAGCCCCATCGAGTCGAGCATCGATCCCTTCATGAAGACCTGGAGGCCCGGCTCGGCCAGTTCCCAGCGGATCAGGCCCGAAAAGGCGCCGCCGACCAGGCCAAACAGAATGGCGAAGATCAGATAGAGGGTGCCGATGTCCTTGTGGTTGGTCGTGAACACCCAACGGGCGAAGAAGCCCGGCTTGTGTTCGTGAGCGTCGTGCGCATGGCTATCCGCGTGGGTATCGCGTTCATGAGTGACGGCAGTTGAAGACATGATGGATATCTCTCTGAACTGAACTTAGTGCGCGGCGGCCGCACCGGAAACCGGTGCCGCAGAAGCGGAGGTTGTGGCGGATGTGGCGGCAGCGGAAGCAGCGTCTGTCACGGCGGCGGAAGCGCTGGCGGTCTCAGCGGCCTGTTCGGCGGCCGCCGCTGATGCGGCGGCATCCGAAGCGATCATGGCGCGGGTCTTGCCGCCGTTCTTGACGATGAAGGCATCGAAGTCGGCGTTGCTAACCACCTTGACCTCGATCGGCATGTAGGCGTGATCCTTGCCGCACAGTTCCGAGCACTGGCCGTAATAGGTGCCGATCTTCTCGGCCTTGAACCAGGTGTTGTTCAGGCGGCCGGGAACGGCGTCGATCTTGAAACCAAAGGCCGGAATCGTGAAGGAGTGAATGACATCGGCGCCGGTGACCTGGACGTGGACGACCTTGTTGACCGGAACGACCAGCACATTATCGACTTCCAGCAGGTACGGGATGCCGGCGGCGTGGGCGGTCTTGATGTCCTTGGCGTCTTCGCGCAGGCGCGATTCGATATCTGTGACCCCCAGTTCGGGATAGTCGTAACTCCAGAACCACTGGTTGCCGGTGGCCTTTACGACGACATCAGGCTTCGGCATGTCGTTAAAATCGCGCAGCAGGCCGAGCGAGAAAACGGCGATGACGACAAGAATCAGCACGGGCACGACCGTCCAGACGATCTCGATTAAGGTATTGTGCGAGAACTTGGCCGGAACCGGATTGGTCTTCTTGTTGTAACGGATCATGATCCAGATGATCAGACCGGCCACGAGCACGCAGATGGCGACAATAATCGGCAACAGGAGGTCGTCGTAGAACCATTCCGCCTGACGCTTCAGCGCCGAACCGGCCGGTTGCCAGCCCATTGCCTTGTCCGTCGGCAGGCCCATCGTGTCCTCGGCGAAGGCCGAAACCGACAGGGTGGCTGATATGGCGGCTGACAAAGCCAGCGTGGCGACCGCACCGGAGGCGGCCCTGAACAGCCCCCTTCCGGAAAGCCCTTTGCCGAAAAGCCCTTTATTGCCCATTCGCAAAACCCTCATTTTCACGGCTGCCGATGCGAAAAGCATTCGTAGCTGCCTATCCCTGAAACTTATAACGCGACCATATTCGCGGCGACCGTATTCACTAACGAATCTTCACCGGCGAATCTGGCGCACTTTCAGACCTGTATCCGGCCTATCCAACTGGGTTCCATAATGCCTTCACGGCGAAATGCAAAGGGTCAAAAAAGGGATTTGCCTTTTTTAGGCCCGAAAGTACCATAACCGTTCAGTCAGTGCGGTCTTTTGTCGCATCTTTCGTCGCTTTTCTGACAGTCATTCGCAGACTCATTTTCGATTTGATGACTTACCCCATAGCCAAGGTCGCCGGTCGTGCCTAAATAGACAGTATAGTGCTTACTCAGAGACGATTTTCCATGGCCGATTCCCTCGACACTTCCCCCGCTGCTTTCGGGCAAGCCAATCCTTCGGGACAAGATTGGGGCGATTTCGACCTCGCTGGCGCGCATAATGTGCTGGAACAGGCGCTAAAAGGGGCTGACGACGGTGAAATCTTCATCGAAAAACGCGAATCCGAATCGCTGATGTTCGATGACGGCCGCCTGAAAGCCTCGGCCTATGGCGCCGACCAGGGCTTCGGCTTCCGCGTCGTCGCCGGCGAGACCATCGGTTTCGCCAACAGCGCCGAACTGTCGCTCGATGCTGTCAATCGCGCCGCCGAAGCCGCCGTATTGGCCAAGACCGGCAAGACCATCGATATTACTATGTCCACCGCCAATCCGGTCCGCTCCAACCAGTCCTATTATAAAGCCCACGATCCGCTGGGCGAAATGGCCTTCGCCGACAAGATCGCCCTCCTCCAGGCTATGGACGCCTATGCCCGCCAGGCCCATTCCGGCGTCGTGCAGGTGTCGGCCTCTCTGGCCTGCGACAAGCGCGCCATCACCATCCTGCGCTCAGATGGCGAACTTTATCATGATTACCGCCCCCTCGTCCGCCTGAACGTCAGCGTTTCCGTCGAGCGCAATGGCCGCCGCGAAACCGCCTCTTCCGGCGGCGGCGGACGCATCTCGTGGTTCGACATCACCGCGCCGGAAAAGTGGCAGGCGCAGGTTGATGAGGCCATCCGTCAGGCGCTCGTCAATATTGACGCCGTGGCCGCTCCGGCCGGTGAGATGGATATCGTATTGGGGCCAGGCTGGCCAGGCGTCCTGCTGCATGAAGCGGTAGGCCACGGCCTGGAAGGCGACTTCAACCGCAAGGGCACCTCGGCCTTCTCCGGCAAGATGGGCAAGCAGGTGGCGGCGCACGGCGTCACCATCGTCGATGACGGCACGGTGCCCGATGCGCGCGGTTCGCTCAATATTGACGATGAGGGCACGGCGACCGCCTGCACCACGCTGATCGAGGACGGCACCCTGGTCGGCTACATGCACGACCGCCTCTCCGCCCGCCAGATGGGCACGAAAGCGACCGGCAATGGCCGCCGCCAGTCCTACGCTCACCAGCCCCTGCCCCGCATGACCAACACCTTCATGCGGCCCGGCCAGGACAAGCTGGATGATATGATCGCCAATACAAAAAAGGGTCTCTACGCCGTCAATTTCGGCGGTGGCCAGGTCGATATCACCAATGGCAAGTTCGTCTTCCAGTGCACCGAGGCCTATCTCATCGAGGACGGCAAGGTGACCTCGCCCGTGAAAGGCGCCACACTGATCGGTGACGGTCCGGCGGCCATGCGCCAGGTCGATATGATTGGCGACGACTTCAAGTTCGATCCCGGTGTCGGCACCTGCGGCAAGGCCGGCCAGAGCCTGCCAGTCGGAATCGGCCAGCCGAGCCTGCGCATTCGTGGCCTGACAGTCGGCGGTACAAGCTAGAACCTGAAAGCATCCGAAGGTGATCTATCGTCTTCGGATGCAGGGTTTTACATTAAATCTCTGTCACAATGCGGCCGCAAATTCATACGTAAAATATCGTTTATTTAGGATTCAACACACTGAACTTATTTAACTTAAAAGCAATTTAGCCTCGCACACCCAACTCGTTTCGTTTGAAATTGTTACGGCCATTTAACTTGTCACTGGCCTGCCCGCAGGTATCCCATGCCCCAGCGGACGCCGCGCCAATACGGCGTCCCACCGGGGAAGAACACATTTCATGCGCCTGCACACCACCACCGCTCTTGCCGCCATCCTGCTGGCGCTCACCGCCGGCACCGCCGCATTGGCGCAGGACGCACCGCCCCCCGCAGCCGCGATCAGCGCCGCCGGACCTGTCCAGACCTACCAGCCCGTCTATTTCACCGAATATCAGGTCTCGACCGCCTTCGACATGGTGCTGCATGTGCCCGGTTTCGTCTTCAACGGCGGCGATAGCGCCCGCGGCTTTTCCGGCA
Source organism: Asticcacaulis sp. (assembly GCF_035497195.1). Lineage (GTDB taxonomy): Bacteria > Pseudomonadota > Alphaproteobacteria > Caulobacterales > Caulobacteraceae > Asticcacaulis. The sequence goes on along the minus strand of NZ_DATJDZ010000019.1, from coordinate 445,391 downwards.
CGGCCGGAAATGTGCTGATCGACGGTCAGCGCCCGACGACCAAATCCGATCTCGGCAACACCCTGTCCAACATCAACGCCGCCCAGGTCGATCATCTCGAACTGATTACGGGCGGCGCACCGGGCATCGACATGCACGGCCATCGCCAGATCGTCAATGTGGTGCGCAAGACCGACGCCAAGCCGAACTTTTCGGTGCTAGGCATCTATCGCAATATCGACGGCAACACCAATTCCGGCGTCCTGCTCTTCACCTATAATGATAACCGCAACGGAAAAAGCACGGATATTACAGCGGATATTTTCAACTTCTTCGACAATGGCGCGCAAAACGCCCGGCGCGTAACCTCGGACAACGTCGGCGACCATATCCTCAACATCTTCCAGCATGCAGGCGGCCAAGGCGTCGAATCCCAGGCCTCGCATTCCCGCCCGCTGTGGGGCGGCAAGATCACCTTCAACGGCACCTATAACCCGTCGATCTACCGCCAGACGACCGCCTATAATGAAGACGGCGACATGGGCTATGAGAGCTTCATCGAAAAGGACATGCCCAGCGAACTGGGCAGCCAGTACGAGCGCAAGCTTGGCCACGGCCTTGCCCTGAACCTCAATGTGCTGGCCCGTCATGAGCGCATCCATGATATCGACATCTATACCGACGCCGACGGCACGGCTGATTACCGCGCCCTCAGCCTGACCGATGAGCGCATCCTCAATGGCCGCCTGAGTTGGGAAAAGCGCGATGGCCTGACCCTCGCCATCGGCACGGAAAGCGTGTTCAACAGCATGGACCGCGACTCATCATTCGTCATGAACGCCACCAGCCCCAATGTGCCGACCGATCATGTGCGTGTGCAGGAAGACCGCACGGAATCCTTCGTCTCGGTCAATTGGAAAGCGACCACCAAACTAAGCTTCGAAGGCGAACTAAAGGTCGAGGTCTCGACCATTTCCGTGCCGGCGGCCAACCGGTCGGATTCCTTCACCTATTACAAGCCGCGCTTCCAGGCGGTCTATGCGTTCTCTGACAAGACAAAGCTGAGTTGGAAAACCATCCGCCAGGTCGATCAGCTCAGTTTCAACGGCTTTGCCTCGTCCGTCCAGCTACAAACCAGCCACGTGACGCTCGGCAACAGCGATCTGGTGCCGCAGAAGGATTGGCTGAATACAATCATCCTGGAGCAGTCCTTCTGGGGCAAGGGCGCGATCAGTTTGGCGCTGGAGCATTATGATTACGACGATACCGCCGACTTTATCGCCGTGGTCGATAACGGCGACATCTATACGGCCAGCGGTAATATCGGCGCCTCACAATGGGATTTCGTACACCTCAAGCTCGATACGCCGCTTGATCGCTTCCATATCCCGCATGGCACGCTCAGCCTTGATTGGCTCTATCGTCAGTCCCGGGTGAAAGACCCGATCACCGGCCAGGACCGTCGTGTTTCCGGCATGGAGCCGCACATCTATTCCGCCAGTTTCAGCCAGGAATTCCCGAAATCCGGCACAAGCTGGGGTATCGATCTTGAAAGTTCCGGCAAGGATCGCAACTATCTGGCCAATGAGCTGACGGATGCGCATTTCGATCCGTGGACGCAGGTCTGGTTTCAGTACAAGACGCCGGGCAAGCTGACCTTCAAGGCCATGCTAAAGAACCCGCTCAACCTGCGCTTTACCCAGGACCGCACGGTCTTTGAAGGCCTGCGCGGCCTGTCGCCGATCGCCTATACCCAGCATACCATCACCAAAATCCCGCCGATCCTGGAACTGCGGCTGAAGAAGGACTTCTGACTTATGCCGCGTGGGGTCTGTGCCCCCACAAACCTTGGCTTATTCCAAAGAAAAACCCGGCCCCTTTGAGGCCGGGTTTTTCTTTGGAAGGAGAGAAGACTTGGGGCCACAGGCCCCAAACCCCATAAGTCAGATCACTTCTGTCGTGCCCGGATCGACCGGCGCCGTGTCATTAGCGCCATACGACCACTTCTTCAGCACGAAACTCAACAGGAAGAAGGCGATAGCGATACCGATGCCCAGCCAGCCGATAAACTGGAAGGTATCGAGCGACGATATCAGCGCCGATTTGTTATCCAGAACCTTGCCGCCGACCGTTTCTGTCGAGGCGAACTTGGAGATAAAGGCGGCGATATACTGGCCATTCGACGCCCCCAGGAACCAGATGGCCATCATAGTGGCCACGATGGTCGGCGGCGACAGCTTGGTCTGTTGCGACAGCCCCACCGGCGACAGGCTCAGTTCGCCGATCGTATGAAAGAGGTAGGTCAGCAGCAGGAAGAACACCGGCAAGCGGAAATTGGCGTCGGCAAGAGGCGCGGCCCATACCAGCACCAGGAAGCCCAAACCAACGTTCAGCAGGCCGAAAGCGAACTTCTTGACCGGATCGGGGTCCATCTGGCGATTACCGAGGAAGGTGAAGATGGCGGCGAAAACCGGTGCGAAAATCAGGATAAAGCCGGCGTTAAAGGTCTGGGTCTGCGAGGCCGTCATGCCCATGTCGATCCAGATCGAGCCAGCCGGCACCGTCATGGCCGCCAGTTGATCCTGCGAGGCCAGCACGAACTTGCCGATCACCATCGGCGCCTTCATGATGTTCAGATCGGTATTGCGCTCGGCGAACAGTGACAGCGATGACCCCGCCTGCTCGAACAGGGCGAAGAAGATCGCCGAGGCGAACGACAGAATCATCGCCAGTCCCAGCCGGAAGCGTTCCTGCACATCGTATTTGGTAAACATCTGGAAGAAGACATAGCCGACGATCAGCAGCGAGCCGCCGATCAGGGCCGTACCGACAATCTGGTTCTTCTGGACGAGGAAATAGATCACCGGCACGCATAGCAGGCCGAACAAATAGATCAGATTTTCCTTGGAAACGCCGACGACTTTTTCCTTGAGCACTTCCGGCTTCGGCGGCTCGCCCTTGCCTTCCAGCCATTTTTTGCCAAGTATGAACATGATCAAGCCCGCCAGCATGCCTATCCCGGCCAGGCCGAAGCCTGCCCACCAGCCGACATTCTCACCAAGATAGCCGCACAAAGCCGCCGCCCAGAAAGAACCGAGATTGATACCGTAATAATAGAACTGAAAACCGGCGTCGCGGCGCGGATCTTTATCCGGATAAAGCTGGCCGACGATCGAGGAGATATTCGGCTTCATGAAACCGACGCCCATAATGATCAGCGAAATGGACAGATAGAAGGCGCTTTCGGCCCACGGCGTGGAGACCTTCATCCCCTTGGTGAACGAGCCAGCCGGCAGAACAGCCGGAATCGGCGCATCCGCCGGCAGGCCTTCGATCACATAACCGCCGCCCGCGCTGCCTTGCCAGTCATAGCGATGGTCGCCGACCTGGAGCTTGACGTCGCGGTCCTGCCCCTTGCCTTCAACGACGAACTCGTAGGTATGGCCCTGATAGGCGATGGTATCGACATTCGCCTTGCCTTCGAACGCCATGCCAAAGTGACCGAGCACCAGCAGGATGGCGCCAAAAACGATGGCCTTGCGCGTGCCCAGCCAGCGGTCAGCGATCAGGCCACCCAGCAGTGGCAGCAGATAGATGAGCGTGGTGTAGGAACCATATTGCTCGTTGGCATGGTCGTCTGTGAAGAGAAAGTGGCGGACCAGATAATAGATCAGCAGGGCGCGCATGCCGTAATAGGAAAAGCGTTCCCACATCTCGGCGAAGAAGCAGACGAACAGCCCTTTCGGGTGGTTGCGCATCTGCAAAAGAACGGGGATGGCCGTCAGGATTGTGACCACAATCCCGGCGACAATGACGATATTGATCATGTGTTATGACTCGCAAAGGGGCTTGGCGCAGATCCCCCCAATTGCGAGATCGTTGCCTTTTTTACGACAAGACCAGCAAATTAAGCCCTTGGCAAGGATAAGAGTCGCTGCACATGCGAACAGTATACGATTTTCGCTCCCTTGTGCCGCCCCACTCGTGGGGCGGTACTGGCGCGGAATGTCGATCCAGTCTTAATAAGCTTCTTCTTCGTAGAGCTTGCGGATATCGCCCTGCCAAACGCCGTTGTACTTTTCCAGCAGACGATCGGCCGGGGTCAGGCCCGACTCGGCGATCTCGAACAGTTCACCCAGATAACCTGTTTCGTCGACCAGACCGCCGGACAGTCTGTTGCGGTTTTTCAGGCCCATTTTGGCGATTTCAAGCACGTCCATCGCCCAGTCCTTGACCGGACGGCCGGCGATCTCGCCCTTGAGGCCGGTTCTGGCCGCCATGCCGCGCAGGGTATTGTGATCGTCATTGCTCCAGCCCTTGACCAGTTCCCAGGCCGCTTCCAGCGCCGGCTGATCATAGAGCAAACCGCCCCATAACGCCGGCAAAGCGCACAGGCGGCCCCACGGTCCGGCGTCGGCGCCGCGCATTTCGAGATATTTTTTAAGGCGCACTTCGGGGAACAGGGTCGTCAGGTGATCGGCCCAATCGTCCATGGTCGGCAATACCCCCGGCAATCCCGGCAGTTCCCCCTTAAGGAAGGCCTTGAAGTCCTGGCCGGAGACATCGATATAATCCTCGCGATTCAAACGCTTGCCGCCGACGAAATACATCGGCACATCAAGCGCGTATTTCGCGTAGCGCTCGAAACCGAACCCGTCTTCAAAGACAAAGCCCAGCATACCCGTGCGGTCGGGATCGGTATCCGTCCACACATTGGCGCGCGCCGACAGGAAGCCGCTAACCTTGCCTTCGACAAACGGCGAATTGGCGAACAACGCCGTGGCGATCGGCTGCAAGGCCAGCGAGGTGCGGAATTTCAGCACCATATCGGCTTCGGATTCGTAATCGAGATTGGCCTGCACCGTGCAGGTACGCAACATCATATCGAGGCCGAGCTTGCCCTTCTTCGGCATGTAAGACCGCATGATCTTGTAACGCCCCTTGGGCATGACCGGCGTTTCCTCACGCGTCCACAAGGGCGAGAAGCCAACGCCGACAAAGCCAAGACCGAGTTCGGACGCGACCGCCTTGACCTCTTCCAGGTGCTTGCCGGTCTCGTCGCAGATGTCGTGGATGGTTTCGAGCGGCGCGCCGGAAAGCTCGAACTGCCCGCCCGGCTCCAGCGTCACCGAAGCGCCATCCTTCAGCAGGGCGATGATCTTGCCGTTTTCGAGGTAAGGCTTCCAGCCGAAGCGCTCCAGCCCGATCAGCATGGCCTCAATGCCATCAGGCCCTTCATAGGTCGGGCGGCGCAGGGTATCAAGATGGAAGGCGAATTTCTCATGCTCGGCGCCGATGCGCCACGCGCTGCGCGGCTTGTTGCCGGATTCGAAATAGCTGACCAGATCGGCCATTGTGCGGACAGGTTCCGCCTCGGAAGTATTAGCCACGCGCCCTGCCCTCTCAATGTCTGCAAGAGTGGCCTATATGGGCCGCGCTTTCGCCACTGACAAGGCTACAGTTAAAATTACTTCCAGTCGCCAAGCGCCGCCTGATAGAGGGTCAAGGCTGAAATGGCTGCGGTATCCGCACGCAGGATGCGCGGACCGAGATTGACCGGATAGACGTTTTCCATGCCGCGCAGGGTCTGGCGTTCGTGATCATCGAAACCGCCTTCCGGACCGATCAGGATCGCGGCGCGCCTGTTCGTCAATGTTGACAGAACCTCCAGCAAAGGCTGCGTTTGGCGCGCATCGCCCTCATGCGTACTGTCCTCATCGCCGAAAACGATCACCTCGACACCCGGCGCCGCCAGAAAAGCCTCAAGCTTAATCGGTGCCACAATCTCCGGCACATCCAGCCGCTCGGTCTGTTCAGCGGCTTCCTGAGCGATAATTTTGAGGCGCTCCAGCTTGACGTGATCCGATTGCGTGCGCCGGGTCGTCAACAGTTGAATCCGTGATGCCCCCAGTTCGGTCGCCTTTTCTATAATATATTCGAGCGGCCCTCGCTTGATCAGCGCCACGGCCAGGACCGGCCCCTGCCCTGTCGGCTGCGTCCGTGTTTGTTCGATCAGTTTGAGCGTAACGAGCCGCTTGCCGGCTTCGCTGATCTCAGCCGTCCATTCGCCATCGCGGCCGTTGAATATGGACACGACATCGCCCGCCCCCTTACGCATGACTGAAGTCAGGTAACGGCCCTGGTCCGTATTGAGCGGCAAGATCAGCCCCGCACTGAATGCAGGCGTCGGTTCGGAAATGTAGAGTCGGATCATGCCTTGTTCTAGGCCGCGAAATTGTCCGGCTCAAGTCCGGTTTTGCTTATCCCGGTCTTCCGGACATGGTAAACAGGTGAGGTTACGGAGGGCGGGATGGACTTCATCAATAGTCATATCAACCATATATTGGTCATTGGGGGCCTGATGGGGCTGTTTCTCGGCGGCGAAGCGCTTATACGCGGCGCCGTCGCCGTGGCCGAAAGCCTGAAGATACCCAAGCTGATCATCGGCCTGACCATTATCGGGTTCGGCACCTCCATGCCCGAACTCCTGGTGTCCCTTCAATCCGTGCAGCAAGGCGTACCCGATGTCGCCATCGGTAATGTCGTCGGCTCAAATATCGCCAATATTCTGCTTATTCTCGGTTTCGGCGCACTCCTGAATCCTATCGCCACCTCCGCCCGCAATATCCGCCGCGAGGTTCTGGTCATGCTGGCCGTCAGTGGCGGCCTGGTCTGGCTGGCGTGGTCAGGCGCAATTTCACAACAGGCGGGCCTGATCATGGCCGGGGCGCTCCTGGCCTATTTGCTGCTGATCTATCTGCTCGAAGGCCCCAAGACCGCTGATGCCGCCTTGCCGAAATCCAGCCTGTCGCCCTGGGTGGCCATCATCTGGATCATCGCCGGCCTGGCCGCCCTCATCATCGGCGCCGATTGCCTGGTGCGGGGCGCCACCGCTATCGCCCGCGATTTCGGGATTTCCGACGCCGTCATCGGCCTGACCCTGATAGCCGTCGGCACCTCTCTGCCGGAACTGACCGTGACCATCCTCAGTTCAATCCGCCGTCAGAACGAGGTAGCGCTCGGTAATGTGCTCGGCAGCAATATTTTCAATATCCTCGGTATACTGGGGATCACCGCCGCCCTGCATCCCCTGACAATCGCCCCACGCTTTCTTCAGGTGGACCTGCCGCTGATGATCGCCGCAGCGGTTGGCCTGACCCTGCTCATTCTGCGCGGCAAGCCGATAGGCCGGCTGACCGGCCTGCTGTTCCTGCTGGTCTATGCCGGCTATACCCTGTGGCTGGTCAAGGGACCGGCACTGCTGGATGTTCTGCGGCTGTCGTAAAAAAATGGCGGACATTGCTGCCCGCCATTTCTCCTTACTTCTTCTCGGCGAGGATATCATCCAGCAAAGCCGGCTTGCCGTCTATCCGTTGCAGGACCGGATAACGCAGGCCGCCGTGGTAATCGATCTTCACCGTCTTGATGTTATCGTCGCTCTTGACGATCAGCTCGATCGGCTCCTGGCTGGTCTTGGCCTTGGTAATCGCCGTTTTCAGAAGGTCGATATCGAACGCCTTGCCATTGACGGCGATCAGGGTCATGCCCGGCGTCAGGCCTGCCTTGAAAGACGGTCCATCCCACAGTTCGGACATAATGGTATTGTCCTTGCCCGCCACCGCGAAACCGATCGAATAGTTGAGGTTCGAATATTTGCGCAAGGATTCCAGCGACTTGAAATAATCGGTTGGCTTTTCCTCATAGACCAGTTTGTAGCCGCCACGCGTAATGCCGTCGAGCGGCGCCGTGCCCTTGCCATCGGCGCCGAAATCATAGACGCGCGCTTTCAGGAAAGCATCCCAGTCATAGGGATAGATGCCATTCAGGGTCTTGACCACATCGTCGAAGGTGTAGGTCGTCTCGCCCCAGTCACCATTCTTGATGCCGAAGAAGGCCCTGGCGAAATCATCGAGCGACTTCTTGCCCCCAGTCTTTTCGCGGATCAGGGTATCGGCGTCGAGCCAGATCAATTGACCTTCGCTGTAATAGTCCTCGGAACGCTGCATCGACGTCCAGTTTTGCGGCCGGCGCGACGAAATAATCGGGTCATTGGTGGTGTCAATCAGCGGACGCCATTTGCGGCCCGGAATGTTGTCGTAGCTCGCCACCGTCATGGCCAGCGCGCCCATTTGCTGGTCCTTCGTATAAAGGCCCGAACGGGTGGCCAGCACATTGCCCCAATATTGCGTCTGGCCTTCATAGACCCACATCAGGCTGTCGCGCATCGGCACCTGGAAGTTCGGCGTCCACAGGTCGGCGCCACGGCGGAACTTGCCGTTCCACGAATGGGTATATTCATGGGCCAACAGGTCGCGGCCGACATAGGCGGTCTTCCAGTCGGTCAGGTACTTTTCGTCAACGCTGTTTTCCGACGACCGATGATGTTCCAGGCCGATGCCGCCGATCGTATCGGAGGCCGCCACCAGAAAATCGTAATGATTATAATGATGTGCGCCATAAAGCTTATAGGCTTGTTCAATCAGGGTCTTGTGGATGGTAATGACATCATCCGGCGCTTCGAGATTATCCGCGTTGTCCGCCATGACGTTTAGCCGCACCGGCGCATCGCTGCCTTTAGGCGTGATGTCCCAGGTCTTGAAATAGCGGCCGGAAAAGACCGGCGAGTCGATCAGGGTGTCGTAATCGGTGGTCTTGAAGACGACCGTGTCTTCCGTCTTGCTCTCGGTTTCAAGACCGGTGGCATAGCCCCAGCCCGCCGGCTTTTTCAGCGTCGCCTGAACCGGAATCTTGTTGGCGTAGTAGCCGGCCGGATACAGAGACGCGAAGTTCCATTGCAGGTCGATCATGTCGGCCGTCATGGTGATGCGTCCCGCCGCCGCGGTCACCGGCGCCAGATACTTGAACGCCGCTTCAACCGTTGTCGCGCCCTTCGGCACCACCAGATGGAAGGCGTTCATATCGAGCGAATCGCGCAGCCAGTGCAGGCGTTCACCATTGGCGGTGAATTCGATATCGGCGATGCGGCTGATTTCCGTGCCGGGCGAATGGTGTCCCGGCAGCCATTTCGGCAACATCAGCACCAGATCGCCCTCGCCCGTCACCGGGATCGATTCTGTAACCTGGAAGATGCGGTGCTCGAGGTCGGTGGCATCCACCGTGACCTTGAGCGTGCCGGGATAGGCGATGTTTTGCGGCGGCGCGACCGGCGCCGCGGCGGGCGCCATTTCTTGGGAAAACGCGGCAGGAACCAAAACCGCGGACGCCAGCGCAATGGCGCTGACCAAACTCAAACCGTATTTTTTCATAAAACGCCACTTATACTGGAGCACCCCGGAGGGCGATCAACCAAACCTAAGTTGTTTCACTTGTAAAGACATCGCCGCAATTTTATTCCGGCAGCGGAATGAATTCCAACTCGTCGCCTGGCACTTTCGGGAAGGCCTGCGCCTGCCAGTCGGCCTTGGCCTGCTCGATGCGCTCCGGCCGAGACGACACGAAATTCCAGTAGATATGACGCTCTGTCAGCGGTTCACCACCGATGATGACGAAATGCGCCTCATCCAGCGCCGTGATCTTCGCCTCGGCGCCCGTGGTCAGGATGGCCATTTCATATTGTTCCAGCCGCTGACCGTCGATCTCCAGCGCGCCGGCGCAGGCATAGACGGCGCGGTCCTCGGCGGTCATCGGCGCATCGATCGCCTTGCCCGCCGCCAGCCGGAACTCGGCATAGAAGGTCTTGGCATAGGTTTTCACCGGCGATACCAGCCCGAACGCCTCGCCCATCATCACGCGGATCGATACGCCATCCTCATTAAGGCCGGGGATTTCATCAGCATCATAGTGGAAAAAGGCCGGGTCGATTTCCTCATCGGCTTCCGGCAGGGCCAGCCACAGTTGCAAGCCGTCGAGGTGGCGCGTTTTGGCCTGCACCGCTTCTTCCTCGCGTTCGGAATGGGTGATACCCTTCCCCGCCACCATCAGGTTGATATCGCCCGGCACGATGACCGAGCGCGTCCCCAGGGAATCGCGGTGGAGGATCGCCCCGCTGAACAGGTAGGTGACCGTCGCCAGGTTGATATGCGGATGCGGCCGGACATTTATGCCGATGCCCGGCGCGAAATCGGCCGGTCCCATATGATCGAAGAAAATCCACGGCCCGACCATGCGGTGTTTGGCGAAGGGCAGCACGCGCCGCACCTGGAAACCGCCAAGGTCTTTTTCGCGCGCCGGAATGATCAGGCTGACGGCATTGGGAAGGGTATCGCTCATGTTTTGTCTCCTGTCAGGCCGAGGATGAACTCATACCGGGTTACCGCCAGGCTCCAGGCGAACTCCGCCCAGAACCGTTTCTGCGCGGCTTCACCCAGACGGCGGCGCAAGGCCTCGTCATTTAGCAGACGTCGCAGGGCATCGGTCAAGCTGTCAATGTCCTCGCCATTGACAATCAGGCCGGTTTTGTCCGCCAATACGGCATCAGGAGCCCCGCCGGCCTGCCCCGCCACACCCGGCACACCAAAGGCGGCGGCTTCGAGAAAGGCGGGCGTGAACCCATCGACGCCCGAACTATCGGCCCGGTTCGGCAGCACAAATGCCCGCGCCTGCCGGAATAGCTCCGCCCGCGCCGTATCCGAGACGTAGCTGTGAAAATTCACCCGCCCGGAGACGCCGAGCGCCGTGGCAAGTTCGGCCAAACGCGCCCCGTCCTCGCCGTGCCCAACGATATCCAGCGTCAATCGGGGATATTGCGGTTTCAACGCCGCCAGGGCGCCAATCACCTGGTCGATCCCCTTGCGCGGCTCCAGCCGGGCGATACAGAGCAGCCTGTCTTCCGGCGCCCTCGCTGTCTGCCCTGGAAGCGCACCCTGCGGGGGTGTTACGCCGGGTAAAACCACTTCCACCGGCCCCTGTCCGGCAAACGGACGCACAAGACCGGCGGTGAAGTTTGAATTGGCCACGACCACATTGGCCCTGGCCAGCACCGACCTGACCCGCCCTTTATGCGCCGCCATGCCGGTATATTCGTTGCCATGCGCCAGACAGACGACGCGCACATTTTTCAAGGCTTTCGGCGGCAGGCTTTCGAGGCTTTTCCAGCTATCGGTGACAAGAGTCGTCACCCCACCCTGCGCGATCCGCTGACGTATAGCGCCGGTCATTCGCAGGCGACGCCAGAATTTGGGACCGCCAAAACGATGAACAGCATAGCGGCGCGAGGCGTCGAACGCCTTCACCGCCGCCAGATGGCTTTCGCGGCAATAGACTTCGGCGGGATATCCGCGCAGGGTCAGGGCATGGACCAGCCCGGTCATCAGGGCCGGGGCAGCCCCGGCTTCGGGCAGGAAGGTCTGGGCGACAAACAGGATCATCGCCGCGCCCTCTTTTTCCGGTGCGTCTTTTTGGCCTTCACCGGCGCAGACGCAGGCGGGACTACCGCGACCGGCGGCGTTTCGACTTTCGCTGCGGTCGCCGGCAGCAGTTCAATCGTCGTCACCAGCGGCACTTCGCGTTCGGACACTTCATCGCGCGCCACCGCCTTGATGGTATAGACGCCCGGCTTGTCCTGCGGATCGAACGACATCAGCACCACCTTGGTGCGATTGTCGAAAACACGGCGGCCATCACCCACCGGCCCGCGTACCGCCGCCAGATGACGGTAATCGCTGGCGGCATAGACCTGACCGTCGGGCGTCAATACCTTCAGGTCGTAGGTCGCCTCGCCATTGCCGTTGCTGTCGGCGCTGAGGCCGGTGAAGACCAGTTTAATCGCCAGTTGCGCACCCGGCTCGGCGCGATTGACCCGGCTGATCTGGCGGGCACCACCGTCCGTCTTGTCGAATTCGGCCAGTTGCTGTTGCGGGATGACGATCACCATGGCGGAGAAATCGCCGTTGTGATCAGGGAAGCCGGTCTTCGGGTCATATTCGATCGCCGCCGGTGTTTCGGGCATCAGGGTGACGCCGCTTAAGGCCGGCCCCGCCAGAAGGCACACCCCCACCGCCAACAAAACTGTCGTGAACGCCTTCTGCATCACCTGCCCCCAAAAAACCGCCGGGACTATAGTCACGCCTCGCCTTGTGAGGCAAGAACGGCGTTAACCAAAAAAGTCCCTGTTCCGGGTCTGGAACAGGGACTTCAGTGGGCCTGAGGTCAAGGACGAGCACTCAAAAGGGGATTTTTAGCTGGTCGCCTTGTCCAGGCCGACCGCGCCGAGTTCACCGCTTTCGCGCGCCTTCCTCCCGTAGACCCATTCAAAGATCGGTGACGCCATGACCGTGGTGATGATCGCCATCATGACCAGCATGGCAAACAGCGGCAGGCCGATAATGCCCTTCTGCAAACCGATGTTGATGATGATCAGTTCCATCAGCCCGCGTGAGTTCATCAGGGCGCCGATGCCGAGCGCCGTGCGGTTGTCTTCACCACTCAGGCGCGCCGCCCCCCAACAGGCGCCGAACTTGGCGAGCACCGAGGCGACGAGAACCACGCCGGCCACCATCAGCATGGAGGCCGAACTGACCATATCCATGCGGGTATTGAGGCCCGAATAGGTGAAGAACATCGGCAGGAGCACGATGACGGCGAACGGCTCTACCTTCTTCTTCAGTTCTTCGACCAGTTTGCCGCGCGGCATGGCGGTGCCCAGGATGAAGCCGCCGAAGATGGCGTGGATGCCTACGGCGTCCATGATAAATGCCGAGAGGAAGAAACAGATCATGACGACAGCCAGGACCGTGTAGGACATTTCTCCTTTTTCCTCGACCAAGCGGCCAAGCGGCGCCAGCAGTTTGCGGCCGACGAAGATCATGAAGACGGTGAAGGCAAGACCACCGGCAATGGCCAGAACCGCGACACCGGCGCCGGCCCCGAACGTGGCCAGCACGATGGCGAGCACGCACCACGACACCGCGTCGTCGAAAGCGCCCGCCGTCAGGGTGAGCGTGCCGAGGGCCGAGTTGCTCAGGCCGCGTTCATGGATGATACGGGCGAGCATCGGGAAGGCTGTCAGGGCGATACAAGCCGCCATGAACAGGGTGGCGTTGCCCCGTGATATACCCTCAGCGAACAGACCGGGCACCGTCATCAGCCACGGCGTGATCAGGATGGCCAGCAGCGCCGGCGCGGTGATCCCCGCCAGCGACACGAACATGGCGCTCTTACCCTTGCTCTTGAAGTGATCGGCGCGGAAGCCGGTGCCGACCATGAACATGTAGAGACCAACGCCGAACTGCGCGCCGGTATAGAGCACGTTCTTCATTTCCTTGGGGAAGATAGCGCCCTGGATTTCGGGGAAAAACAGGCCGAGCAGCGATGGCCCCAGAATAACGCCGGCAATCATCTCGCCCACGACCTGGGGCTGCCCCACCTTTTGGCCAAGCCAGCCAACGATCCGGCAGGTTACGATGATGACGGCCAGTTGCAGGAAGAAGTGGATGGAAAAGTCGCTGGGCGCGTAGGCACGGGTAGCGCCATCAGCGCCGGCCGCGCCATGCGGCGACAGGATGTTTGTCACTTCGTGGACGACGCTTTGCCAAATGTCCGTGGACAGAAGATCGAGGATCATTGGGTTTCCCTGGAATAATTTTGCAGCGGTGCTTGTGCCGCCCATCGCTAGGGTTCGCAGATATTCTTCCTCCGTCAAACAGAAATTGAAACTCACAAGCCTTTTAATTCATTGAAAAATTTCGTGTCACCCATTCGCCACACTGTAGCAATGTAACTACATATTAATCAAGCCACCTGTAGCAATGTGGATTCATGTTGCCGCATCTGCCGGCTTATCCTAATGTGCTGTAAAGCCGTTACGGGGAAGCCGCATGACAACGATCAGCAGCCGCGATTTCAATCAGGATGTCGGCAAGGCCAAGCGCCTGGCGCGGCAGGAACCGGTCTTTATAACTGATCGCGGCCGGCCGTCGCATGTCCTCATGAGCTTTGAGGCCTTCCGTCAGATCAGCGGCCAGACCGAGAGCATCATCGACCTGTTGGCGATGCCGGAAATGAGCGACACAGGGGCAGAACCTGCTCAGACTGATAATGGCCTTACCTGGGACCGCACCGAGACTCTGGAAGACGAGAACTGATCATGTATCTCCTCGACACCCCCGTTATCAGCGAACTGCGCAAGGCCAAGACCGGCCGCTGCGATGCCGGCGTCGTTCGCTGGGCGTCCGGCGTGGCGCGGCAAAATCTCTATATGTCGGCGATCAGCCTGCTCGAACTGGAGAACAGCGTGGCGAAAGCCGAGCGCAAGGACCGTGTTCAGGCCGCCCCCTTGCGATCCTGGCTCGACGATCAGGTGATGAAGGCCTTCGACGGCCGCATCCTGCCCGTCGATGCCGGTGTGGTAAAGAAGCGCGCCGCGCTGAGCCATGCCGAATCGAAAAGCGAACGTGACGCCCTGGTCGTCGCCACCGCGCAGCTTCACGGCCTGGTGCTGGTCACGCGCAACGTGGCCGCCTTCAAGACAACCCGCGTCAAGCTGTTCAATCCCTGGGGTTACACACCCGAAGAAGAGACAGGCGACGACGCCGACTGGCAGCAGGTCGCGCGCAGCGGCCCGCTATGGCTAAAGAACCTGTTCCTGCGCTTCTAGGCGGATGCCTGTAATTTCATCTGGCCTTTTGAGTTTAGCCCGGCTAATCAATCTACATTAGAATAATACGCTTTAAATACCATTGACGCGCTTTTATTTAAATCATACTCATTAAGTGTAGATTTAAACGGCGCTACAGGAGAGGCAACGCATGCTATCCATGAAAGCCAAATACGCACTAAAGGCGCTTATTCACATGGCACAAATGGACAAACCCATGTTGCCCAGCAAACAGATCGCCGAGGCAGCGGATATTCCGCAGAAGTTCCTCGACAACATACTTCAGGAACTGCGCCAGAACGGCATCGTCGATTCAAAGCGTGGCATCTTCGGGGGTTACTTCCTGGCCAAGAAGGCCAGTGAGATCTTTTTGGGGGACATTATCCGCATTATCGACGGCCCGCTGGCGCCTATACGCTGCGCCAGCCTGACCGCCTACCAAAAATGCGAGGACTGTCGTGATGAGGCCGCCTGCCAGTTGCGACACCTGATGCTCGACGTCCGAAACGCCATGTCCGGCGTGCTCGACAAACGATGTTTGCAGGATCTAGTCGCTAATCCTTCGCTCTAAGACACCCTCTTAAGCCCTTCCATAAATTCTTTTTTCTGACGAGGACCACCATGAGTGTACCGTCCAGCGCATCCCTGCGCCCAGAATCAAACGTGCCATTTAACGCGTCCAATCTCACAGAGATTGAGCGCCAGATACTCGCCAGCCTCCAGCAAATCCGCTTCGGCTCGCTGGAAATCGTGATCCACGACTCACGGGTCGTGCAGATCGAACGCAGCGAAAAACTGCGTTTTGACGCTAAGGGGAAGGCGCTCAACGAAAGCCTTTCCTGAAGTCACCCGCTTAACCTCCCAATTAAAAACATAAATCTCGCTGACCGGACCACCGGAAGTGATGCACCCCACACGGAGTCATCCAATGCGAATCTCTCACCTGACCGTCAGCCTCGGCGCCATTGCCGCGGCCCTCACCTTTACACCAGCCTTCGCCCAGGACGCCGCACCAGCCGCCACCGGCGACACCGCCCTCACCTATGAAGAGCGCATCGCCCGCCTCGAACAGGAACTCGACACCCTGAAGCGCCAGCGCGAACTGGATCAGGAAATCACCACTGCCACGGCCGCTAAAACACCGGTCGCCACGCTCGACAAGAAGGGCCTGTCCTTCACCTCGGCCGACGGCAAGTATGCCTTCGGCATCAATGCCCAGGTCAATGTTGACGTCCATAGCTTCAGCAACGACGGCGGCACGCTGCGTGACGAAGTTGTCGGCCGTCTGATCCGTCCGACCTTCTCCGGCAAGGCCGGCAATGCCTCTTTCCGTTTCACCCCGGAACTGGGCGGTTCCTCATCGGCCGCCGCGTCCATCGTTGACGCCTATATCGAATACAAGGTCTCCGACGCCGTGCAGTTCCGCGGCGGCAAGTTCAAGTCGCCGCTCGGCCTCGAACGCCTGCAATCCGACGCCGATGTCATCTGGACCGAGCGCGGCCACTCGACCAACCTCGTGCCTAACCGCGATGTCGGCTATCAGGTCTTCGGCACCCTGTTTGACAGCGTCGTCGAATACCAGGTCGGCCTATTCAACGGCGCCACCGATGGCGTCAACCTGAACAACGACCTCGACAACCAAAAGGATGTTGTCTATCGCGTCTTCGCCCAGCCCTTCCTCAATTCCAGCGTCGTCTTCCTGCAGGGCTTCGGCATCGGCTATGCCGGTTCTGATGGCAAGCACCTCGGCAATGCCACGGATACCCAGCTCGGCAGCTACAAGACGCCCGGCCAGCAGACCTTCTTTAAATATGGCGCCGGCGTCTATTCGAATGGCAAGGAAACCCGTTCCAACCCGCAGGCCTGGTTCTATCTGAATAACATCGGCATCCTGGCCGATTACGTAACCGTCAAGCAGAACGTCGCCTCGGCCACCGCCGCGGCGGAACTCGAGAACAAGGCGCTCGACGTCTCGGCCTCGTGGGTGCTGACCGGCGAGAGCGTCAGCTACAAGGGCGGCGTCAAGCCGGCCAAACCTTTCAATCCGAAGAACGGCACCTTGGGCGCTTTCGAACTGACCGCCCGCTACGGTTACACCGAAATCGACAAGAACGCCTTCACCAGCGGCTTCGCCTCGGCGGCCTCCGCTGCCCAGAAAGCCACCTCAACCGGCCTCGGCCTTGGCTGGTACTGGAGCGAAAACCTGAAGCTGGTTGCCGACTACGACTCGACCGAGTTCGACGGCGGCGCCGCTGCTGGCGCTGACCGCCGCAAGGAAGCGTTCGCCTCCGGCCGCATCCAGTTCCGCTACTGATCGCTTTTTTATTAAATTCGAGGCAGGCTGACCGGACTGAAGTTCGGTCAGCGCCCATAGAAGGAATGCAGACATGTCTTTCAAGACCCCCCAACGCAGAACCTTTCTGACCGGCCTGCTCGGCGGCGCCAGCCTTCTGGCTTCCGGCGCGCTCACCCTGGCCGCCCCCGCCAGCGCCAAGACGCGCGAACTGCTCAACGTCTCCTACGACCCGACCCGCGAGCTTTACGCCGCCTATAACACCGCTTTCGCAAAGCACTGGAAGGCCACGACCGGTGAAGACATTACCATCCGCCAAAGCCACGGCGGTTCCGGAGGGCAGGCGCGCTCCGTCATCGACGGCGTTCCCGCCGATGTCGTGACCCTCGCGCTCGCCGCCGATATCGACTCAATTTCGCAAAAAGCCGGGCTTCTTCCCGCCAACTGGCAGGGCCGATTCCCGAAAAACTCGACGCCCTACGCCTCGACCATCGTCTTCCTGGTCCGCAAGGGTAATCCGAAGAAGATCAAGGATTGGGACGATCTGATCCGTCTCGATGTCTCGGTCATCACGCCGAACCCAAAGACCTCCGGCGGCGCGCGTTGGAACTATCTGGCCGCCTACGCCTACGCCAAAAAGCGCTGGGGCACCGACGCCTTGGCCAAGGAATTCCTGACAAACCTGTTCCGTCGCGTGCCGGTGCTCGATACCGGCGCCCGCGGCTCGACCGTGACCTTCGTGGAACGCGGTGTTGGCGACGTGCTGATCGCGTGGGAAAACGAAGCCTGGCTGGCCCTGAACCAACTCGGCAAGGGCAAGTACGAAATCGTCTATCCATCGATCTCGATCCTGGCCGAACCGCCGGTCGCCGTCGTCGATAAGAATGCCGCCAAGAAGGGCAATCTGGCGGCTGCCAAGGAATACCTGAACTACCTGTACAGCGACGAAGCGCAGGATATCATCGCCAAGAACTATTATCGCCCTAGCAATCCGGCGATCCTGGCCAAATACAGCAGCCAGTTCCCGAAAATACCGCTGGTCACCATCAATGATTTCGGTGGCTGGAAGAAGGTTCAGAAGGAACAGTTCGATTACGGCGGCGTCTTCGACCAGATCACCCGGAAATAGCGATCACCAAGACGTAATTTCACAGTGATCAAGGATAGTGAGACGCTGCCGCGGTTTGTTACCGGCAGCGTCTATTTCCGAGTGTTCAGCCCTTCCTAATCAATACTTGATTGCCAGGCCCACCTCCAACCTGACAGGTAACTTCCATGACGGGACAACCCGACACCGCCGTACCCGAACCGGCCATTCCGGATCACTTCAAGGCGCCGCACCCGGCGACCGGCACCACTCATGTGCTGCCCGGTTTCAAGGTCACCCTTGGCATCACCATCTTCTTCCTCAGCGTCATCGTCATCATTCCGTTGGCGGCGCTGATTGCGCGTCCGTGGGAACATGGCCTGTCAGGCTTCCTGTTCGTGCTCACCGACGAGCGCGTTCTTCACGCCCTCGCCTTGAGCTTCTTAACCGCCCTGGCCGCCGCCGTGGTCAACGTTGTAGCTGGCCTTGCCGTCGCCTGGGCACTGACCCGTTACAGCTTCCCCGGCCGCAAGCTGCTCGATGCCCTGATCGACCTGCCCTTCGCCCTGCCGACCGCCGTGGCCGGCATCGCCCTGTCGAGCCTTTACGCCGCCAATGGCTGGGTCGGCAGCCTGATCGAACCACTCGGCTTCAAGATCGCCTACACGCCGATCGGCATTTTCCTGGCCCTGACCTTTATTGGCCTGCCGTTCGTGGTGCGCAGCGTCCAGCCGGTGCTGGCCGAGTTCGAGGCCGAGATCGAAGAAGCCGCAGAAACCCTGGGCGCCACCGCCCTGCAAACCACCCTGCGCGTCATCCTGCCCGCGTTGATGCCGGCGCTCGTCACCGGTTTTTCGCTGGCCCTGGCGCGCGGCGTCGGTGAATATGGCTCGGTCATCTTCATCGCCGGCAACATGCCCTATATCTCCGAAATCGCCCCGCTGCTGATCGTCATCAAGCTTCAGGAATATGACTATGCCGGCGCTGCCGCCGTCGGCGTGATCATGCTGGCCATGTCGCTGGTTATCCTCCTGTTTCTCAATGTCGCGCAAAGGTTCTTCGCCAATGTCGGGAGCGCCAAATGACCGCCAAAGCCGCCCGCGCCCCCAAAACGACCGGGGCTGTCCTTCTTCTGCTTTTCAGCCTGCTGTGGCTGGGCTTCATCGTCCTGCTCCCGTTGGTTAATGTGCTGGTCACCGCCTTCTCGCAAGGCCTGCCGCCCTATCTCGCCGCCCTCCATACCGAAGACGCCAAGGCCGCGATTCTGCTGACCCTGCTGGTCGCCGCCATCGCCGTGCCGCTCAACGCCATTTTCGGCATCTGCGCCGCCTGGTGCATCACGCGCTTCGAATTTAAAGGCAAGAGCTTGCTGCTCAGCATCCTCGACCTGCCGTTTTCCATCTCGCCCGTCATTTCCGGCCTGGTGTGGATTCTGCTGTTCGGCGCGCAGGGCTGGTTCGGCTTCCTGCTGCGCGATCACGACATCAAGATCGTCTTCGCCCTGCCCGGGCTGGTGCTGGCCACTGTACTCGTCACCCTGCCCTTCATCGCCCGAGAACTGATCCCGCTGATGGAAGACCAGGGCACCGACGAAGAGGTCGCCGCCCGCACGCTTGGCGCGCGCGGCTGGGATATCTTCTTCCGCGTCACCCTGCCCAATATCAAATGGGCGCTGCTTTACGGCGTGCTGCTGTGTACGGCGCGGGCGATGGGCGAATTCGGCGCCGTGTCGGTCGTTTCCGGCCACATTCGCGGCCTGACCGACACCCTGCCGCTCTATATCGAGATCACCTATAACCAGTACGACACGATTGGCGCCTTCGCCGCCGCCTCGATCCTGGCTGGCCTAGCCATCGTCACGCTCGTGCTCAAAACCCTTCTGGAATGGCGCTTCGCGGGTGAGCTCGCCGCCTCTCGCAGACATTAAGGAACAGACCAGATGTCTCTCAAAATCAACGCCGTAAACAAGACTTTTACCAACTTCCCCGCCCTCAAGGACGTCACCTTCGAGGCGAAATCCGGGGAGTTCATCGCCCTGCTCGGTCCGTCCGGCTCCGGCAAGACGACGCTTCTGCGCCTGCTGGCCGGCCTGGATACGCCCAATGGCGGCGAGATCAGCTTCGAGGGCGAGAACTACCTCAAGCTCAATCCGCGTGATCGCCGCGTCGGCATGGTCTTCCAGTCCTATGCCCTGTTCCGTCACATGACCGTGGCGCAGAACATCGCCTTTGGTCTCGATGTCCGTCCGGGTAAGGAACGCCCGCCGAAAGCCGAAATCAAATCAACCGTTGAGCGCCTGCTCAAGCTGATCCAGATGGAAGACCTCGGCAAGCGCTACCCCAGCCAGCTTTCCGGCGGCCAGCGCCAACGTGTTGCGCTGGCGCGGGCATTGGCCATCAACCCGCGCCTGTTGCTGCTCGATGAACCGTTCGGCGCGCTCGACGCCCTGGTGCGCAAGGACCTGCGCCGCTGGCTCAAGCGCATCCACCATGAAACCGGCGTCACCACCATCTTCGTGACGCACGATCAGGAAGAAGCGCTCGATCTCGCCGACCGCGTTGTCGTGCTCAAGGCCGGCAAGGTCGAACAGATCGGTACGCCGCTTGAAATCCACAGCAACCCGTCCTCGGCCTTTGTGTTCGATTTCCTCGGCTCAGCCAACAAAGCCAGTGGCCGCATCAAGGATGGCGTCGCTCATTTCGACGGCTTCAGCGCACCAGTGGCCGGAGCGGCAAACGACGGCGAATACGTCGTCCGTTTTCGCCCCTACGAAGCGCAGTTGTCACGCGATGGCGCCGGTATTCCGGTCACGGTCACCGCCGTCCTGCCCGCCGGCAGCAATCTGCGCCTTGAACTCAAGGGGACCGATGGCAGCCTGTTCGAGACGCAACACCCACACGGCAGCGAGGCGCAAGGCTTCGCCGTCGGTGACGAACTGCGGCTCAAACCGGAGCGGGTTTACGCCTACGCCTGAGCCATTATGCGGTAACGATGAATTTGTTCACTTCCACAGGCCGGGCATTGTCCCGGCCTGTTTTGTCCGTGTTCGGTGTATACGCCTGCGAAAAAGTCATTGAATTACGGGCGATAGCCAAACATGCGATTCAAAATCAGCGGGAAGGCTTTGTTTTCAATGCTCTACCGCCACCAGATCGTCACGAAACTGTCACAAAAACGAATCGACTCCCGACCACTCACCTGCCAAAGAGACGCCATAGTTTCCGGTAACGGCAGGAGCCGTCATGTTCGACGCGTCATTTGAGTCTACGCAGACAGAAGCCGTGACTCCACCGCCCGTTCCTCCCAAAGCCTTTCGCCTGTCCGCGAACCTTCTGTTCCTCATTCCGATCTGTCTCGGCCTCCTTTTTGTCGGCTGGAGCGTCCACAGCGACGCCGCCGCTATGGGCGAACCGCTCGCCATTGGCGCGTTCCTGTTCCTCGGCCTGGCGCTTTTGATCGCCTTCGGTTTCGAGTTCGTCAACGGCTTCCACGACACGGCCAACGCCGTGGCGACCGTCATCTACACCCACTCCATGCCGCCCCTGTTCGCCGTCATCTGGTCCGGCCTGTTCAACTTCCTCGGCGTCATGGCCTCCACCGGCGCGGTCGCTTACGGCATCGTTCTGCTGCTGCCGGTCGAACTGATTCTCCAGGTCGGCACCGGCGCCGGCTACGCCATGATCTTCGCCCTGCTGATTTCCGCCATCATCTGGAACCTCGGCACCTGGATGCTCGGCATCCCCAACTCGTCGTCCCACGCCCTGATCGGCTCGATCATGGGGGTCGGCATCGCCAACCAGCTTATGTCGGCGGCAGTCAATGCGACATCGGGCATCGACTGGACGCAGGCGACCAAGGTCGGCAAGGCGCTTATCTTCTCGCCCCTGGTCGGCTTCATCGCCGCCGCCCTGTTGCTGCTGGCGATGAAAACCCTGATCCGCAACCCGAAGCTTTACGAAGCGCCCAAGGATAAGGCCCCGCCGCCATTCTGGATTCGCGCCACCCTGATCGCCGCCTGTACCGGCGTCTCCTTCGCCCACGGCGGCAATGACGGCCAGAAGGGCATGGGCCTGATCATGATTATCCTGATCGGCGTCGCCCCGGCCACCTACGCGCTCAATCGCGCCCTGCCCGATACCGCCCAACCGGCCTATATCGCCAGCTTCGACGCCGGCGAACAGGCCTTCGCCGCCCGTGCCGATAGAGCTGCCCCTACGATCGATATCGCCCGCAGCGCCGTCAATACCGCTGTCCGCGCCCGGAAGATCGATACCCCCGCCCTTTATGGCGCCCTGGCCGTGATGACCGGCCATATCGAAAGCGAGATCCAGGCCCACGGCGCCCTGCGCAATGTCCCCGCCGCCGACATGCCGCAATTGCGCAAAGATATGTACCTCGTCAATGGCGCTGTCAGCCTGCTCAACGGCACGAAAACTGCCCGGCCGGAAAGTGAGACCAGAGCCTTGAAGGGCCTGCAAGACACCCTGAACAGCATGACCCGCTATATCCCCGATTGGGTCAAGGTGGCGACGGCGCTGGCGCTCGGCCTCGGCACGATGGTCGGCTGGCGGCGCATTGTCGTCACCGTCGGCGAAAAGATCGGCAATTCAAAGATGACCTATGGCCAGGGCGCGGCCGCCGGGCTGGTCGCCGCTGTCACCATCTTCGCCGCCGAGCGCTTCGGCCTGCCGGTTTCGACCACGCATATCCTTTCCGGCGGCGTGGCCGGCACCATGACGGCCAACCGCTCCGGCCTGCAATGGTCGACCATCCGGGGCATTGCGCTGGCCTGGGTCCTGACCCTGCCGGCCACCGTGGTTCTGGCTGGCGCGCTCTACTTTATTTTCCGTCAATTCCTGTAAACCCGCCGCCAAGCACCTGAAACAGGCTGACCTCGGCGTTGAGGTGATCGGCCTGCGCCTGGATCAGGTTCAGTTGCGCACCGAGCAATGCCCGTTGGGCGTCGATCTGTTCGAGATAGGGCGAATAGCCTGCCCGATAACGATTGCCCGCCAGCCGGTAAGCCTCGGCCAGCGCCGCCGTCTGGTCGGTCAAAATCAACTGTTGCGCATTGATCTTATCGACCGCCTCCAGCGAATCCTCGACCTCGCGGAAAGCATTGAGCGCCGCCTTCCTGTAAGCGAAGGCCGCCTGATCGCGTCGTGACGCCGCCGCACCGGCCTGCGCCTGCAAGCGTCCGCCCTGGAACAGCGGCGCCACGATATTGCCACCGAGCGAAAACACATCATAGCCATGCGGCAGCAGGTCCGACGTCGCATAGCCGCCGGAAGCCGTCAGGCGGATCGCCGGCATGAAGGCGGCGCGCGCGGCATCAAGCGAGCGGTCGGCGGCGACGATCTGCGCTTCCGCCGCCGCGATATCCGGACGATTGCGCAGCAAATCCGACGGCAAGGATGCGGGCACAACCGGCACGGCCAAAGCGCTTAAGGCCACACCGCGTTCGATTGTGCGCGGAGTCTCGCCGAGCAGCAGACTGAGCGCATCTTCCTGACGGCGGATGGCCAGTTCAACGGCCGGAATCAACTGTTGCGCGGCGTTATATTCCGCCTGCGCCTGTTGCAATTCGAGCTTGGGGCTATAGCCGGTCTCGGCGCGGTGACGGGCGGTGGAAAGCGCCTGCGCGCGGGTGGTCAGCGTGTCATTCAGCAGCACCAGCCGCGCATCGAGCGCCCGCAGGGTTATATAGCCACTGGCCACCGCCCCGGCGACGCTGAGGCGCGTGGCGTCACGGGCATATTGCGAAGCCAAAAGCGTGGCGCGGGCGGCTTGCGATGTGTTGCGCAGGCGGCCGAACAGGTCGACCTCATAGCTGAGCGGCAAATCCGCCTCCCCCGCCGTTTGCGTTACCGGCCGGCCTGAAACCTGCGAAATCGAGCGCGAATATGCGCCACCTGCCGTGGCATTGAGCGATGGCAACAGCGCGCCCTCAGCCCCCTGATAACCGTAGCGCGCCTCTTCGACACGTGCGGCGGCGATAGTGATATCGGTATTGTTGGCCAACGCGGTTTCGACCAATTGCGTCAGCACCGGATCATTGAAATGGCGCCACCAGTCAATGTTGACAGATGCCATAGCCGTCACCGGTTCCCGCCACCCGGCAGGCGGCGTCACCGTGGCGCTCACCGGCACATCCGGGCGCGGCCCGGCGCAACCCGCCAGCAGACAAACCGTGGTCAGGAGGAATGCCCGCCTCATTGCGCCTTCACCTTGGCCATTACTTTGACGTGGCTGGCGACATGGGTTTCGACCGACATGCCCGGTCGCAGGCGATCAGCGAGTTTCTGGTTCGGATCGATGCGGATGCGGACGCCAATCCGCTGGGGTATCTTGACGAAATTGCCGGTGCCATTATCGGTGCGGATGACCGAAAACTCCGATCCCGCCGCCGGCGACAGGCGCTCAACATGCCCGTGGATCTCAGCACCGCCGAGGGCGTCCACCTTCATGACAACCGGTTGCCCCACTACCATGTGTGCTGTCTGAGCTTCCTTGTAATTGGCGATGACCCAACGGTCCGGCGGCACCAGCGACAGCAGTTGCGTGCCGTTGGTGACGTACTGCCCTTGCCGCACACCGATTTCCCCCAGTTGCCCGGCTTCCGGCGCGCGGATAACCGTATTGGACAGATCGATCTCCGCCAGTTTCAGTTGCGCCCGCGCCGCCTCGACCTGGGCTTCCAGGCCACCGCGCCCGACCTCGACGGTGCGGATATCCTGCTGCGAAATTTCACCGGCGGCCTTGGCCTGGTTAACCTGCGCCTCGGCGGCCCGCAAAGCCGCCAATGTCGAATCCCGCTCCCTCAAGGATACCGAACCATCACCCACCAGTTCATCGACGCGCCTCATATCGGCCTGCGCCCGCAAAAGCTGCGCCTGCGCGCTGCCAAGTGCCGCCGCCTGCCCTTCCGAAGCCGCCGTGCGCGAGGCCCGCGCCTGTTCCGAATTGGCCAGGCTGGCCTCGGCCGCCGCAACATTGGCCCGGGCCGCCGCCACGCGCTGCTGGTAGATACGATCGTCGATGCGCGCCAGCACCTGCCCCGCCTGAACCGTTTCATAGTCCTTGACCGCCACCGCGGTCACATAGCCGCTGACCTGCGGCGCGATCACCGTGGTGCGGCCGCGCACATAGGCGTTCTGCGTCACCTCATCGCCACCGGTAAAGGGCGGCAGATTCCACGCCCACAGGATCAGCAGCACGGCGACCACTGCCAGCACGGCGAAGAACACCACGACGATATTCGGCCGTGATGGCGGGTGCCAGTGGCGCGGCGCCTCATCCGATGCCGGGGTTTGAGCGGGGTTTACAGCGTCGGTCATGCGGCCGCCTTTGCAGTGGATGAGGAAGGATCGGCCAGGGCCAGTTTGCGATCGGCCAGCCGTTTGAGGACAATAAGATAGCCAATATAAAGCGCCGTCAGGATGGCGATAACCATGACCAGCCGCGCCACATCATTGAAAGCCGCGACATTGGCCTCGCGCGAAACGATCTGCGCCAGAGACGTGACGCCGCCTTGTGCCCGCGCCGCCACGGCCGGATCGCCTGCCAGCAAATGGCTATATATCGACTGCGTATGCGCCCGCGCCTGAATAACCTGATAGGTGCTGAGAAGCGCCGAACCGGCCAGGCCGCCGATATTCTGCGACAGGCCGAACATGACGCTGAAACTGACGATAAAGCCCTTGCCCTGCTCCAGCACCTTGCCGAAGCCAAACAAAAGCGCAGGCCCGATGAAGAAGGTCGAACCAAAGGCCAGCAACGCCTGCGACAGATAAAGCTGCGGCGGCCGCGTCAGGCTGGAGGCGAAACTGTCCAGCCCGGCGCCCAGCGCGATAATCAGGGCGGCGACGATAATCATGTAGGGGATACGCGGCGCTTTCAACAGAACGGCGCTCATGACCGTGCCGCCGATCATGGCGAACAGGATGACGATGAACAGGCCGTGAAGTTGATCATTGTTCAGCCCGCCCACGGTCAGCAAACCGAGCGTACCGTAGGTCTGTTCGCTGAGCGCCAGCCGCACCAGCATAGCCACGGCGCAAAAGCGCAGGATATCCCTGCTGCCGATCCAGCGCAGGTGCAGCAGCGGATTGGCGCGCAGATGCTCAACCAGCCCGACGAGGTAAAACAGCCCGACCGACACGGCCAGCGCCCAACCGAGCCACGGCGTGTCCGTCCACCACAGGCTCCGTCCCATGACCAGAACGACCGACAGCAGCAGCATGGCCGGCAGGAACAGCGCCACCGTCAGGGCATCGAGCGGATCGAAGGCCGGGATCTTGTCGGTCGGCGGCAGACGTACCAGATTGGCGCCCGCCGAAGCCGCCAAAGCCAGGCCCAGTTCGATCAGGTGGATGGTCTGCTGGCCGTTGACCATCAGAGGCTCCACCGGCAGCAGGCGAGCGATCGGGATCGCCAGTTGCGGCAGGCCGACGGCGAACACGATCGCCAGCGGCCGGTATTTGGCGGGGAAGACCTGCATCAGATTATAGATGACGAGCGACGACATTCCCGCCGCCAGGAAGCCGCCGGCGGCGCGCGCCACAATCGCCAGCGAGAAACTCGGCCACAGCAGTTCAGCAAAAACCAGCAGCATATAGGGCCACAACAGCGCCCGCATGACCGGCGGAATGCCGAACCGCATCCGTGCCTTGATCAGCAGCAGATTGGCTGAAGCGTTGAAGGCGACATAAACCGCCAGCAACCAGGTCACTTCGGTTGTGGTCACGCCCAGGCTGCCTGCCAACGGCTGGCTGTTGACGCTGACAATGGCATTGCTGAGGCTGGCCGCCAGGGCCATGATGATCGCCACCCCCACATAGCCCAGCTTGCGGCTGACCGGGTGGTTTGGCGCATAGGGCGATCCTGGCAAAGTCGGGCGCTCATGCGGCGCGAAAGCGTATTCGCCGGCGGGCATCTGTTCTGGGACCGGTTTGCGCGTCACGTCTGGCGTCTTCCTCTTACGGAAACAGGAACAGGCGAGAGATTAAAGAATCGATATTCTTCAGCCTGACCGGCAAATCCTAACAAAATCGAAAAAGCCCGCCAGCAGGGAAACTGGCGAGCTTAAAAAACGGCAAATACGATCCGCTTATTCGACCGGCATCATGCCCGGCATCATATTGGCGTTGAGGTGGTACATGACCCACAACGACCCGATCACGAGGATGCCGACGATCAGCACGGTGAAGATGAAGGCGGCGTTATTCCACACCTGGCTGGAAGACGCATTCATGTGCAGGAAGAAATAGAGGTGCACCAGGATCTGGACCACGCCGATGGCGACGACAACCGGGATCAGGCTTGAAGCCGGCAGCATGTGCGCCATGGTCAGGCCGAATGGAATCGCCGTCAGAATGACCGACAGGATGAAGCCGGTGACATAGGACTTGACCGTGCCGTGACCGGCGCCGTCGTGGTGATTGTCATGGTGCGCCGCTTCGGCCTGGGTCTGGTCGGTATCGACCGGCCTGGCGTGCGGTGTTTTCGCCTTTTTCGGCTTGGCAGTATTGGGCGTGCTCATCAGGCGGCTCCCATCAGGTATACGATCGTGAAGACACCGATCCAGATGATGTCGAGGAAGTGCCAGAATAGGCTTAAGGTCATCAAACGGATGCGGTTGGCGGGGGTCAGGCCACGCTTGAACAGGTGAACGAACATGGCGCCCATCCAGATCAGGCCGGAGGTGACGTGCAGGCCGTGGGTGCCGACCAGGGTGAAGAAGGCCGACAGGAAGGCCGAGCGGTCCGGGCCGGCGCCCTCTTCGATCAGCTTGATGAACTCATGGATTTCCATGCCCATGAAGCCGAGGCCGCACAGGGCAGTGACGGCAAGCCAGCCGATGACCGGCTTCAGTTTGTTGGCCTCCATGCTGATCATGGCCAGGCCATAGGTCAGAGAGGAAATCAGCAGCAGGGCCGTTTCGATCGCCACGTATGGCAGGTCGAACAGTTCGCGGCCGTTGGGGCCACCGGCAGTCGCGTCTTTCAGGACGGCATAACCGGCGAAAATCGACGCGAACAGGATGCAGTCGCTCATCAGGTAGATCCAGAAGCCAAGCGTGACTTTCGGGCCTTCGTCATGATGATCGCCGGCGTGGTGGGCGTCGTTCGGATTGTGGTCGTAGGCGGAGTCGATCTGGTTCTCGTAACCGGCGACCGGGTTCATGGTCTTGCTCATTTTATTGGCCCGCCTTCTTGAGATTGGCGAAGTGTGCGTCTTCGATGGCCTTGACCTCTTCGGCCGGCACATAATAGTCGCGGTTTTCGTTGAAGGTGTGGGCGATGCCGAGGCCAATCATGACCAGCAGCGCGCCGCCCGCCATCCACCAGATATGCCACACCAGGCCGAAGCCCAGGCCGACACTGACGATACCGATCAGGAAGCCGGTATAGGTGTTGTGCGGCATATGGATCGGCTCATAGCGTTTCGGCTGTACATAGGCGGTGCCGGTCTGCTTGGCGTCCCAGAAGGCGTCATGGTTGCCGATCTTCGGCAGGACGGCGAAGTTATAGAAGGGCGGCGGCGAAGACGTGGCCCATTCCAGGGTGCGGCCATCCCACGGATCCCCCGTCAGGTCACGCAACGCGTCGCGCTTCCAGATGGAGTAAACGATCTGGACGACCTGGGCGATGATGCCGACGAAGATCAGCAGCGCACCGCACAGGGCCACGATCAGGTAGGCGTGCCACACCGGATTGTTGACGAAATCGAGACGGCGCGTCATGCCCATCAGGCCCAGCGCATAAAGCGGCAGGAAGGCGACCCAGAAGCCGATGATCCAGCACCAGAACGACACCTTGCCGATGCCGACGTGCAGCTTGAAGCCGAACGCCTTGGGGAACCAGTAGTTCATGCCGGCGATACAGCCGAAGACCACGCCGCCGATGATGACATTATGGAAGTGGGCGATCAGGAAGACCGAGTTGTGCAGCACGAAGTCAGCCCCCGGCACGGCCAGCAGAACGCCGGTCATGCCGCCGATGACGAAGGTGATGATGAAGCCGAGCGTCCACAGCATCGGCAGTTCCAGGCGCACCCGTCCGCGGTACATCGTGAATAGCCAGTTGAAGATCTTCACGCCTGTCGGGATGGAGATGATCATGGTGGTGATGCCGAAGAAGGCGTTGACATTCGCACCCGCGCCCATCGTGAAGAAGTGGTGCAACCAGACGAGGAACGACAGGATGCCGATGGCGAAGGTGGCGTAGACCATGCCGTCATAACCGAACAAACGCTTGCGCGAGAAGGTGGCGACGACTTCCGAGAAGACACCGAAGGCCGGCAGGACGAGAATATAGACTTCGGGGTGCCCCCAGGCCCAGATGAGGTTGACGTACATCATCGGATTGCCGCCGGCTTCATTGGTGAAGAAGTGCATCCCCAGGTAACGGTCGGCGCCCAGCATGGCCAGGGTGACGGTCAGGATCGGGAAGGCAGCGACGATCAGCATGTTGGCGACGAGCGTCGTCCAGGTGAAGATCGGCATCCGCATCAGGGTCATGCCCGGCGCGCGCATCTTGAAGATGGTGGTGATCAGGTTGACGCCCGACAGCAGCGTCCCCAGGCCGGAAATCTGCAAGGCCCAGATATAGTAATCCTGACCGACGCCGGGCGAATAGGCCAGTTCCGACAGTGGCGGATAGGCCAGCCAGCCGGTGTGGGCAAACTCACCAACCACCAGCGATATGTTGACGAGAATAGCGCCCGCGGCGGTCAGCCAAAAGCTCATGCTGTTGAGGTACGGGAAAGCGACGTCGCGCGCGCCGATCTGCAACGGCATGACCACGTTCATCAGGCCGATGACGAAGGGCATGGCCATGAAGAAGATCATGATGACGCCGTGCGCCGAGAATATCTGATCGAAGTGGTCGGGCGGCAGGTAACCCGCGCCACCATTGGAGGCCAGGGCCTGCTGGGTGCGCATCATCAGGGCGTCGGCGAAACCGCGCAGCAGCATGATGAGCGCCAGAATGATGTACATCGCGCCGATTTTCTTATGGTCCACACTGGTGAGCCATTCGGTCCAGAGGTATTTCCACTGCTTGAAATAGGTGATCAGGCCGAGCACCAGGACGGCGGCGCCGACCATGCCGGCCCCCGCCACCATGATGATCGGTTCGTGCCACGGAATCGAATCGAGGCGCAGCTTGCCGAACAGGAAGTTGACAAGCGGCGAGGCGTCGGCCGTGGCGGCCGCGTGAGCGACGGGTTCTGCGTGCGTTAACATATGATACTAGCTCTTGTGCGCGACAGGTTTAAAAGTAATGGCCGCTTCCGCGACCGCCGGCTTCGCGGCTTTCAGTTTGGGTTCTTCGCCTGGCTTGCATTGCGCCGCGCCGGGGGCCAGATTCTTCATCATCGCCATGTTGTGCGAATCGTCAGTGCACAGACCACCATTGACGCAATTGTTGAGCACCTTGTGGAAGAGGTCCGGCGCGACCGTGGCGTAATAGGTCGGCTTGAACTCCATGCCCGGCTTTTCCAGCTCGGCATAGGCGGCGCCATCGAGCGCGGCCTGCGAACTCTGCGCCTTCGCCACCCAGGCCTTGAAACCGGCGTCATCGAGCGCCAGGGCCTGGAACTTCATGCCGGCGAACCCGTGGCCGCTGTAATTGGCCGAGATACCGTCATAGGTGCCCGCATGATCGGCGCGCAGGGAGAGCTGCGTTTCCATGCCGGTCATGGTGTAGATCTGCGAACCGAGTTGCGGGATGAAGAAGGAGTTCATCACCGTGGCCGAGGTCAGCTTGAAATGGACGGGTGTGCCGACCGGCAGGGCCATCTCGTTGACCGTGGCGATATTGTATTCGGGATAGATGAACAGCCATTTCCAGTCGAGCGACACGACCTCGACCTCGATCGGCTTGACGTGCGGCATGCTCTCGTGCGGCGCCAGCGGGGCGCGCGGATCGAGTTCGTGGGTCGAAATCCACGTCACGGCGCCGAGCGCGATGATGATCAGGGTCGGGATCGCCCAGACAACGGCTTCGATACGATTGGAATGTTCGAAATCAGGCGCATAGGTCGACTTGGTATTGGAGGCGCGATACCGCCAGGCGAACCAGAAGGTCATGAAGATGACCGGCACGACAGGGATCAGCATCAGCAGAACAGCCAGGATGATCAGGTCTTTTTCCTGCATCCCGATAGGCCCCTTGGGGTCCATCACGACCATTTGACAGCCGGACAACAGGGCCGCGCCGGCGACAAGGCCGCCCGCGATGATGGCGCGCTTAATTGTGCGCCGCAATAAAGAAGACAAGGATACGCTCCGCTTGGAAAACACGGCCTGAAATGGGCGCGTCGAATGATGATCCAAAGGATTCACAGGAGTAAACTCAAACCACACAAAGGAGTTGGCACACTCTTCGCGTATTGTCCGCGAAGCTTTGGTGAGGCGTAAACAGGAATTTCACTGTGGTCGCAAGGGGCACATTGTCGCACCGCCGCATTTATTTTTTCGCAGATGCGTTAAAAAACATCGCTATCTAACGCCGTTATAACCGACAAAAAAGTCAAATCGCCGTTACCGCTAATAATGCCGCGCTGAAAATCGATATCATTTCACCATTCAAAAAATTGAAAAAAGCGTTGCAATCTCCCACTTTTCCGATAGCGTGAGTTAAATTGACGCAGGCGTTAAAATTAATTGACGTGAAGGAATAAAGTATGGACGTGAGTAAAGCCTATCCGCGTGTCTACCAGTTTGGACCGGTTTTCAAATCCCTCGTTATTGCGGGCGCCCTCGCCCTGATCGCCATCGGCGTTACCGGTGCGATGCAATCCTATACGCATATGCACGGCGTAGTCGCCCAGTTCGGCGGCATCCTGCTGAGCCTAATTCCGATCGCGGCCGCCCTTTTCGGTGCGCCTATGGTATGGCGCTGCAAGCTGTCCCTTTATGAAGACCGTCTGGAATATAACGGTCTGGTCATGGATGCCGTGATCCGCAAGTCGGACATCATCGACGCCCTGACACCGGCTCCGCAATACGGCATGTTCCAGATTTTCCTGACCCTGGCCGGCCATCCCTTCAAGCGCCTGCACCTCGCCGTGCTTGGCCATATGGATGATGCGATCATGCGCTGGGTCAACGGCCTGCCCCACGCCGAACCGGTCAAGGTTCGCATCTAAGCCATTCAAACAAGCTTATCAAATGGCCGCCGGATCATCCGGCGGCCATTTTCATGTCCGGTCGTTGTCTTCGGGCTTGCGGAACCACACCAGCCAGACCGACACGCCTGCCAGCATCGCCGCCATCGAGAACCAGGTCAGGGCATAGGCCAGGTGGCTGTTGGGGAACTTCACCACCGTCAGTCCACCCTTCGGCCAGCCGCCGAAATTTGGCGTGGCGTCGGCATCGACAAAATAAGGCGCGACCGTACCGATATGCCGGCTTTGCGCCATCGCCGCGATATCCCGGCGATACCAGGCGTCACGCGCCGGATCATTGGCCTGCGATAACAGCCAGCCCTTGACCTCAGGCATACGCAATAGACCGGTGACGGTCACCTGCTCTTGCGGCTGCGCTTCTGGTCGCGTTGCCGGCGCACGTTTATCCATCGGCACGAAACCGCGATTGACATAGACAACCGTGCCGTCGTCGCGCCGGAGCGGTGTCATCACCCAATAACCCGCGCCATAATCCGAAAGCGTATAGACCTGCGCTTCGGCGTCATTGAGGAACCGCCCGCGCAATGTGACGTGCCGGTACTCATCGGCCGCCGTGTTGACCCGCCCCCACTCCGTGACGCCCGGCGCAGCCATCGGCGGCGCGGCGACCCGCGCATTGACCCGGGCGATCAGGTCGGTTTTCCACACCAGTCGTTGTACCTGCCAGATACCCAGCGCCAGGAACATGGCGATGGCCGCAACGGTCAGCACACCAAACAAAATTTTCCGGACAGACATGATACGCGCCTCGTGAATATGCGCGCCGTCCTAGCACAAACCACCCGAAGATGGGAACCGAAGGCCCGCGACACCTGATCACATTGCTTTTCCGATTAAAGCGGTTCAGAGAGACGGCACCAAAGGATTGCGACATGACGGACCACGCCCTTCCCGACCTGCGCCGCCGGCTTGATGCGGACGGCCATATCTTTGCGCCGCGCGCCGTGATGAAAGCCCATCTTCCCAAAACCTTCGCGGGCGGCTGGCCAGCCCTTGCCGCCGCGTGGAATGATCTCGGCCCTGACCGCTTCATGGCCGATGGCGGCCGCTACCGTAAACGCCGACATGCCGTCTTCTCACTGTCCAGAGGCGTCTTCACGCGTGAGGCCCACCAACCGCACTACCAGAGCCGCGACTACAATCTGCTGAATGGCGGCGTGCAGCGCTGGTTCGATCCGGTGACGCCGGAAACCGCCGCAAACCCCGCCTTCACGGCCCTGCTTGATCTCTGCCGCGACCTCTTCCTGGATGGCGCCGACCTGACAGCCGACTGGCGCGTCGAAATCCATCAGTTCCGTATCGAACCGGCGCCGGGCGAAACCGGCCAGCCAACGCCGGAGGGTATGCACCGCGACGGCGTTGACTGGGTGGCGGTTATCCTGATCGACCGGCTCAATGTCGGCGAAGGCGTCACGGCCATCTGCGGTCCGGGCCGCCAGCCCCTGGGCGCCTTCACCCTGACCGATCCGCTCGATGCAGTCTTTCTCGATGATCATCGGGTGCTGCATGGCGTGACGCCCATCCATCGCCTCTCCCCGGCCCAACCCGGCCATCGTGACGTTCTGGTCGTCACCTTTCAGCGGCTGACTTCATCTGCGGTTAAATAGCAGCCCCTTGTTCATCTGGATAACGATCAGCGCCTTACCGTCGGGCGTGGCGGCGATGCCGTTGAGATTTGGACCATCGGCAAAAGCAATCTGCGTATTCCTGAGATCAAGCCACGGCTTGATCTCGCATTCGCATCGCCGTCCATCGTCTCAGAATAGGGTTGGCCGTCATGCACCTGAATACGGAGAGTTGGCTTAAACGCCGACTCGCGTAAAAGTCCCTGCGATCGCGCCATGTGGCGCGCAAACGAAAGGACATTCCCATGAACACCACTGATCTCGTTGAAAAGCTTGCCCTCGCACAAGGCCTGACCAAGGTCGCCGCCAAGGCCATCGTCGAAGACGTTTTGAAGGCCATCGCGGACGCCGCCGCCGCGGGCGACGAAGTGAACTTCCCCGGCTTCGGCAAATTCAAAACCAAAGACGTGCCGGCGCGTGAAGCACGCAATCCCTCCACCGGCGCCACCATCCAGGTCGCCGCTTCCAGGAAAGTGACCTTTCAGCCTGCCAAGGCCCTGAAAGATAAGCTGAACGGGTAATATCAAGGCGCACGTCGGTGACCTTTTCCTTAAATCAGATCATCGCCGACGTCCGCCCCGTATCCAGCTTAAATTGTCGGGAGCCGGTTCGCTAATTCACGGGCATATCCAACACCGGACTCTATGGCGTCAGGTGGACCACTCGCTCGAAACCAGTGGAACACGCACAGCGCGAAGGCAGGCGGCTCAACCCGTTCGGCGGGCAGGTTCAATACACTGACAAGCCACTGATGCGCACTGGTAATCTGCTTCATTGTTACGGGACTCGATTTGCCAGAGTCATCCGAACGATTGAAAAATCTCTCAGAGATGTGAGAATTTGGGCCTCTGCGACAGGCCAACCCAAAAAAAGCGCTCCGGATGGTTTCCGGAGCGCTAGTTTCACACGAGGTAAAATGGGTTAGTAGCTGTACGCTACCCGCACCACAAAATTGCGGCCTGGCTCCATATAGTCCTTCTGATAGGAAGGACTCTTGCCCTTGGTGGTGTAGTAGCGGTGGCCATCCAGAATATTCTGGGCATCGAAATCAAGCGCCAGGTTATGACTGAAATTATAGCGCGTGTGCAGGTCGAGCGACTTGTTCGGCTGCACCCACTTGTCGATGGCGTTGTCGCGCAGGTCTTCAATATAGGCGCCCTGGTACTGGTAGGCCAGCTTCGCTTCAAAGCCGTACTTCTGGTAGGTCAGGGCCGCGTTGTAGTTCAGGTCCGGCGATTGCACGAACGGGATCGGATGACCCTTACGATAATCCAGGCCCGTTTCGGCTTCCGAGTTCTGGATGGTGACGTTGAGTTCGACGCCGAAGCCATCGAAGGGCGCCGCCAGCCCCTCGAACGACTTGATCAGGTTCAGTTCGACGCCCGAAATGGTCGCCTTCTGGCCGTTCTTCGGCTGGCTGATTTCGATGATGCCGCTGGTGGTATCCGCATCGACCGAAGAACCATTGGTGAAGATGAAGTCATGGATCACCTTCTGGAAATAGGTCGCCGACACCATGCTCGATGCGTCAGGATAATATTCCGCCGACAGGTCGAGGTTAAGCGACTGGGCCGGTTTCAGGTCCGGATTGCCGCGGCTGATCGACAGGATTTCGTGGGTGATCGGATCGCGGCCGATCGACTGGCCGCGGGTCAGGTTACCGTATTCGGGACGCGAAAAGCTGGTCCACAAGGCGCCGCGATAAACGAGATTGCTGCCCTTGCGCCACACCGCCGTGATCGACGGCAGGATGTTGGTATATTCCTTCGTGCTGGTCTGGAAGCCAGAATTGTCGCCATTGTCTGTATCTTCCGCCCAGTCGGTGTTTTCAACCGCCGTGTGCTCGATACGCGCGCCTGTGACGACCTGGAGGTCATTGAAACGCATATCAACGAGCGCATAGGCCGCCGTAATGGTTTCAGAGCCGTTCTTGTCATCCTGGTTCTGGTCGGCTTCCGAATAGGTAACCGGATGATCTTTCATCGCGGCCTGGATGGCGTTGATGACGCGGGTGCGGTTCAGGACCGAACCGTAATAATAGGTGCCGTGATCGATGCCCTCAACCTGGCGATCGACAAGACCCGATGTAGCCAGGGTATCGCCGCTGTAAGGCGTGTTGGACAGGTCGCCATCCCAGATTTGTGTGCTGTCGTATTTACGCTCGGACTTCGAATACTTGAAGCCGGCCTTGATGTGATCGAAAAGACCGCCGAAATCATAGGTAGCGTCAAGACGCAGGGCGGTGCGGGCGTCGGACTGCTTGTCTTTGCTGTAGCCGGCGCCGTTGAAGGCCAGCAGGTCGTCGCGGTGATCGACATCGGCCGCGAAGGCCGGGAATTGAGCCAGCGGGAAGCGCGGATCGGCAGACGACCACAGGATGCCCGTGCGCTTGAAAATATCGCCACAGACGGCCGGCATGTCGTCGTCACCGCCGTCGCAATTGAACCCAATGCCGTAGCTGCCAGGATCACCCTTTTCGCCATAGGAATAGCTCAGGTCATATTCGAGGGTCAGCGGCCCCTTATGGGTAATACCGCCGGCATTCAGGGTCATCAGGTTCGATTCCTGATCCTGGGTGTTGAAACTGCGCGCGAACTGGAATGCCTTGGGCGCCCAGACACCCGACCGGCCAGCCAGCGACCAGTAGGAGTTTTCGGTGGCGTCGGCATCGGTGATAAAGCCGTCTTCGTCCGCATCGACGATCTGAGAAGTGGTATAGCCGTAGATATTCCCCTTGCTGCCCGTACCGGTGATCATGCTTTCCGGTGAGGCCAGGCTGGTGTCATCGATATTGACCTGGGCAAGCCGCGCCGTTTTGCTGCTCTTTTCGTCGGTATAGTCGTTGGTGCCGACGCGCTTCAGCTTGGAATACTGGCCACGCACATAGAGTTGCGTGTCGTCGCCATGGTAATCGACCGAGAAATTGCCGCCGAAGCGCTCCTGCGACCCACTACGGTAATCGAGATCGATACCTGGCAGGTAAAGGGACTTGCCGTCGATCACCTCTTCGGAATCCTTGCGCCAGTGGTAAGGTTCCCACTCGCCGTCATTCTCGGTTTCTTCGTTGTGATAGTTGCTCTTGCCGTAATTAAAAGATCCGAAGACGCCCCACTTGCCACCATCGAAACGGTGAGCGGCGTCGATCTGCACCTGAGCGTTGCCGGCCTTTTCGCCTTGCGCCTGGGCACGGTCATTGACGCCGTAGCTGGCGAAAACGCGAACAATATCCTTCCTGAAGTCGAAGGCGTTGGGCGTGACGAAGTTGACCGCGCCGCCGATGGCGTCGCCGTCCATGTCCGGCGTCAGGGTCTTCGACACCGAGATCGACTTCAAACCGTTAGGCGGCAGGACGGTCATCGACATGCGGCGGCTGTCGGTGTCGGTCAGGGCCACGCGCACACCGTTGATCGAATAGGCGTTGAAGGTGCCGCCGAAGCCGCGGATGGCGACATATTCGCCCTCGCCGGTTTCCTGGTTGACGACGACATTGACCCCCGGCACGCGGGCCAGGGCATCGGCGGCGTTGGCGTCGGGCAGTTTGCCCATGTCATCCGACGAGATGACATTGGTAACGGCCGTGGCGCGCTTTTGCTGGTTGATCGAACTGGCGCTGGACAGGCGCTGGCCGGTGACGACGACCTCAGTCGGTGCTGCGTCAACGTCGGCGGACTGAGCCGGCGCCTGATCCTGGGCGGAAGCGGCGGCTGGCGCCAGGGCGCATAACAGAGCGCCGAAACTGGCCCCCATCAGCGATAATTTATAGGTGGACGACATGGTGTTTCTCCAAACGTGTGCATAAGCCCGAATTGCAACGCTTCTTTTACCGGCCTTCGGAGCCTCATCCCGCCCCTGCCCCCCGCGACCGATGACGCGCACAGATGCGCACCTTCTGACACAAGACAGAATTCGTAATGGACAAGTTACGCCCAAGCCATGATATATTAATAAGAAGCCGTTGCTTAATGTCGCAAAATAAATCTGGTGTAAACCAGTTTTGTTAGATTGATAAATATAATTTTAAACGTGATATATTTAATAATAGTGTCACAAAAATCTGTTTGAATATACAACCCCAACCGTCACAATAGTGTCACGCAAGACGCAGGATTCCGCGCAGTCACAGATGCGAAACTTCAATACATTCCAGATTGCGGCTTATTTCGTGACGCGAATATCGACGCTGACCTTGAGCGCGTCGTGTCGCCAGTATTCGAGGTCGTATTCAACAACCCTGCCCTGCGCATCGTAGCTGATGCGCCTGACCAGCAACCCCGGCAGGCCCGACTTGATCCGCAGGGCGGCGGCCTCGTCCTGCGTCAGGGCGCAGGGCTGCATATCGATCCGGTTGCGGGCCACGGAGATATCGTACTGGCTGCGCAAAACCTGGGTCAGGGAACCATCGAGATCATGCCCCAGCAATGACGGCGCCAGGCGCGGATCGACATGGATGGTTTCGACCAGCACGGCGCGGTCATCGATATAGCGGCGGCGGCGCAGCTCAAACAAGGTCGCACCGACAGCCACACTGAAAACCTCCGCCAGTTCCGGCGTCGCTACAACTTCGCGCGTGCCCAGCAATTCGGTCTTAGGCACGCGCCCCTGCGCCGACACATAGGACATAAAGCCTTCCCAGCGCGTCGGATCGTAAACGACCGGCGGTGGCGACACGTACCAGCCACTGCGCTCCTTGCGGTAAATCAGTCCCTCGGCCTCCAATTGGAACAGGGCTGAACGCACCGTGCCGCGCGCCGCGCCGGTGCCGGTTTGCAGTTGCCGTTCGGATGGCAGGCAGGCCCCTTGCGCCAGATCACCACTGTGGATACGGGCCGCGATGCTGTCACGCACGCCGAGATAGTGACGCAGATCGCCGATGTCCGCCCCAGGCTCAGCCATGTCCATCCACCAGTCGGGCCGGGCGAGCGAGCGTTTGGAGGTCATGGGGCGCAGCTTTCGCAAGAAGACAATGAATCGCCCTTAGATCAGTTCGCGCGTTTTTTCTACCGTACCGTCGCCAGTTCGCGGATCAGCGGCAAATAACTGGCGAAACCGGCGATCTCCAGACCGACGACCTTGCCCAGTTCATCATAGGCGCGCAGCTTCATGGCCCCGGCATGGTGCGGCTCGGCCAGGAAGGCTTCAACCTCCTCCCTGCTC
This sequence comes from Asticcacaulis sp., assembly GCF_035497195.1. Lineage (GTDB taxonomy): Bacteria > Pseudomonadota > Alphaproteobacteria > Caulobacterales > Caulobacteraceae > Asticcacaulis. The sequence goes on along the minus strand of NZ_DATJDZ010000019.1, from coordinate 406,506 downwards.
ATCACCCCGCCCTGCAAAATGAAGCTCTGCATCGAGGCGGCGCTTAAGGAATCGAGATAGTCCGGGTGGGTGGTGGCGAGGTAGCGCTTGGCGCGGACATGCAGGGCGATCGGTTCAGTGACGCCTGGCGGCAAAGCGCGCGCCAGGAAGCCGGAGCCGATCCGCTCATGTTTGGTGTCGATGCCGCGATCGGCCGCATCCTCGCCGAACTTGTGCAGCAGATGCCCGATATCATGCAGGAGCGCGGCAATAATCAGTTCATCGCTGGCGTTGTCTGCGCGGGCATGGTGGGCGCACTGCTCCGCATGCTCACACTGACTGACATCTTCGCCGTAATGATCATCGCCCCGGCTGGCGTAGATTTCCATTATCTGGTCGGCAAAATTTGCGGCGGCATCAACATCGGTCGAACGGATACGGTCGGCAGGTGCAGTCATCAACATCTCGATTCTTAAGGATAATTATCTGGTCTATACCAAATAGCCCTCCCTGTCACAAATGATTTTCGCGGCCATTTTGTGAAACTTACGCGACGAAATTGTCATGAAAAATTCAAGCACGGCCAAATTCATCTGGTCTATACCAGCGTATCGTATTTCGCAGGGGCCGCCTCATGATCAAATCTCCCGATATCGCTGCTAATCGCCGCCAACTCTTGCAAATGGCCGGAGCGGGTCTCAGCCTCGCTACCCTCGCCACCCTGCAAAAGGCGATGGCCACCCCCGCCAACAACAAGACCGGCACGATCCGCGACGTCGAGCACATCGTCATCTTCATGCAGGAAAACCGCGCCTTCGACCATTATTTCGGCACCTTCCCGGGCGTGCGCGGCCAGGGCGATCCGCGTCCGCTTCGTCTGCGTAACGGCCACAGCGTGTGGCGCCAGCCGAGCGACCAGCATCCGGATGGCTTTGTCATGCCCTATTGGGCCGATTCCAAGACCGCCAATGCCTATGTCGTCGATGGCGCCGACCAGGGTCATGACGCCGCCACAATCATCGTCAATGGCGGCCATTACGATCAGTGGGGCGTGTCGAAACAACTGCAAAACCGCATGACGCACTACAAGGCGTCGGACCTGCCGTTTTATCATGCCCTGGCGGCCAACTTCACCATCTGCGACGCCTACCACTGCTCAACCCTGACCCAGACCTATCCCAACCGCCTGCACCTGTGGACCGGCTGCAATGGCGCTGGCCATGTCGGCGGTGAGCCGGTGATGTCCAATTACGGCGAAGACGAAACGCCCAGCGCCGACATGGCCGAGGATCGCCCGATCAAGGCCTATGAATGGACCACCTATGCCGAACGCCTGGAAAAGGCGGGCATCAACTGGAAGGTCTATCAGGAATACGACAATTTCGGCGACAATATCCTGTCGGTCTTCAAGCCTTTCCGGCCTTGCGACAAGAATTCCAGCCTGTACAAGCGCGGCCGTTCATGGGTGTCCGAGACCAAGCCGGCGCCGGACCGCACCCGCTCCGATGGCCAGCAACTGGTCGAGGCCTTCCGCGCCGATATCGCTGCCGGCAAGCTGCCGCAGGTCTCGTGGATCGTCACCGCCGCGGCGCTTTCAGAGCATCCGAGCTGGACGCCGGCTGATGGTGAAAATGTCTGCGCCAAGCTGATCGAGGCCCTGACTGAACATCCGGAGGTGTTCGCCAAGACGGTCTTCATCATCAACTATGACGAAGCCGGCGGTCTTTATGACCACATGCTGCCGCCCTCACCGCCCGCCGATGAGACGCAAGGCTACAGTGGCGTCAGTGTCGCCGGCGAGTTCATGGACTATGGCAACGAGCCCGGCAATCCCAACAAAGGGCTGCAACCGCTGGGCCTCGGCATCCGCGTCCCGGCCATGGTGATCTCGCCGTGGAGCCGCGGCGGCTATGTCTGCTCTGAAGTCTTCGATCACGTCTCGACGATCAAGTTCATGGAAAAGCGTTTCGGTGTCATGGAGCCGAACATCAGCGACTGGCGCCGCGCGATCAGCGGCGACCTGACCTCGGCCTTCGATTTCAGGACACCGAACGCCGACCTGACCAAACTAAACCTGCCGTCGACCGATGACTACAAGGCCCGCCTGGCCCATGCCGCCGCCCAGCCGTCGCTGAAAATCCCGAATATCCAAAGCCCCGGCGGCCAGCCGGCCGAACAGCGCCCTGCGCGTCCCCTGCCGTACGCCCTCAATGCCAATGTACGCCAGACCGGCAAGGACATCCTGATCGACCTGACCAATACCGGCACCAAGGCGGCGGTCTTCACCACCCACGATTACGCCCCCTATAATGTCACCGGTCCGTGGCGCTATACGCTGGATGCCGGGCAGTCCTGTCAGGCCGCACACTGGAACCACCGCGGGCGTGAGGTTTATGACTTGGCCGTGCATGGCCCGAATGGCTTCTATCGCCATTTCGCCGGCCGCCTGCGCGATGATGACAAGCTGCTGGCCGATCCGGTGCTGGTCGTCGCCAGCGAAAACGCTCAAAATGGCGAACTGACCCTGGCCCTGCAAAATACCAGCGGTGCGGCGGTAGAGGTCAGCCTTGCCAGCGATCCGCGCTATAGCCAGTCCGGCCGCACCCTTTCCCTGCCGGCCAATGGCGTGGAAACGGTCCGCCTCGATCTCGCCGCCAGCGACCACTGGTACGACCTGACGCTGAAGATCACCGGCAATGAGCACTGGCTGCGTCGCTTCGCCGGACATATCGAAACCGGCCGCGCCAGCCGCACCGATCCCGGCATCGGCGCGATGGTTGTCTGATGACGAAATCCTATGATGTAGCCATTGTCGGCGGCGGCATTGTCGGGCTGGCGCACGCCTGGAGCGCCGTAAAAGCCGGCCAGACCGTGGCGCTGTTCGAGCGTCACGCCCGCGCCACGGGCGCCTCGATCCGCAATTTCGGCTTCATAACCGTCACCGGTCAGCAACGCGGCGACTTTCACGCCCTGGCTATGCGAACGCGCAATATCTGGCTGGAGGTCGCCGAACAGGCCGGTATCGCCATCGAGCAGCGTGGCCTTTATATCAGCGCCCGCTACGCCGAGTCCGAAGATGTGCTGCGGGCTTTTCTCTATACCGAGATGGGCGAGGATTGCCGTCTGCTGCGGCCAGCGGATGCGCCCTTTCTGGCGAAGGGCCAGCGCGCCGTGCTGCATTCACCGTATGATATTCGGGTCGAGTCACGCACCGCCATTCCTAAGCTCAGTGGCTGGCTCGCCGAGCGCGCCGACCTGTTTTACGGCGTATCGGTCACCGGCGTGGACAGCGGTCGGCTGGAAACGTCTATGGGAGACATCCGCGCCGAACGCATTATCGTCTGTCCGGGTGATGATCTGAGCGGCCTGTTCGCCGACCGCATCAAGGCCCACAATGTCTCACGCTGCCAGTTGCAGATGCTGCGCCTGACCGATCCCGGCTTCCGCCTGCCCGGCGCGGTGATGTCCGATCTCAGTCTCATACGCTATCTCGGTTATGCCGACCTGCCCGAGGCCGAAGCCCTCAAGACCCGCTTGCAGACCGAACACGCCGAACACCTCGCCAATGGCGTCCACCTGATCGTGGTGCAGAGCGCTGACGGCTCGCTCGTCGTCGGCGACAGCCATCATTACCACGACGCGCCGGAACCCTTCACCTCCGAAGCCGTCGATCAACTGATCCTCGATGAGTACCGCGCCGTCCTGGGCGCGCCGCCGCCGGTCATCGAACGCTGGAGCGGCGCCTACGCCACCTCACCCGACCAGCTTTTCCTGATCGATCGCCCGGTGCCCGATGTTCGCCTGGTCGTCGTCACCTGCGGCGCCGGCGCTTCCACCGCCTTCGGCATCGCCGAACGCACCTTCCAAAGTTTCTGAGGCCATACATGACGTCTTCTCCCATTAAAGCTTTCATATTCGACTGGGCCGGCACCATGGTCGATTTCGGTAGCCTGGCGCCCGTGCGTGCCCTGCAATCGGTCTTCGCGCTGGAGGGTATCGACCTCAGCACCGCGGAGGCCCGCGCCGATATGGGCATGGCCAAACGCGCCCACATTACCGCCATCATTGGCCGCGAACCCATGCGCAGCCAATGGCGCATGATCAAGGGCGCGGATGCCGGTCCGGCCGATATCGACCACCTGTTCGACGCCATCGGCCCGCTGATGGAACGCGCCGCCACCGAATGCGCCGTGCTGATCCCCGGCGCGGCTGACCTGGCGAACCACCTGCGTACCAAAGGTATCCGTATCGGCTCCGGCACTGGCTATAGCCGCGAGATGATGGCGGGAATCCTGCCCAATGCAGCGGCGCAGGGCTATGCGCCGGATCTCGTTGTTTGCGCCGGGGAAACCGCCGAGGGCCGCCCCTCGCCGCTGATGACCTGGAAGGCAATGGTCGAGTTGGGCGTCTGGCCGGCGCGCGCCTGCGTCAAGGTCGATGACGCCACGGTCGGCATTGCCGAAGGCCGCGAAGCCGGAGTCTGGACTATCGGCGTGGCGGCAAGTGGCAATGGCACCGGGCTTGATCTCGCCGCGTTCTCCGCCCTGTCATCAGAGGATCGCAAAACCCGTGTAGCGGTTGCCGCCCAGGCCTTGCGCGACGCCGGCGCCGATTTCGTGGTGAACAGCGTGGCCGATATCCCCGCCCTGCTGCCCGAACTCGAAGCCCGCATCGCTAAAGGCATCTATCCCGGCATTATTCCTGCCGATATCCGGATTTAAGGCTGCCCCATGAGCACGATCGACGCCCCGCTGCCCATACCGGTAAAATTGACCGGCTTCACCGCCTGGCTCGCCAAGGCCCCGCCTGTCGTTTTCGCCCTCTATGGCGGGCTGGTGGCGTTCGGCGCCTATTTCGCCATGTACGCCTATCGCAAGCCGTTCGCGGTGGCCAGCTTCACTGGCGTGGCCGGCTTTGTGGTCGATTACAAGATCGCCCTCGTCATTTCGCAGGTCTTCGGTTACGCGCTCTCCAAGGTCATCGGCGTAAAGGTGATCTCCGAACTGCCCGGCCGCTATCGCGCCATCGCCATACTCCTGCTCATCGCTTTTGCCGAGGCCACGCTGGTCGCCTTCGCCGCCATTCCGGCGCCATGGAATATCGCCTGCCTGTTCTTAAACGGCCTGTCGCTCGGCCTGATCTGGGGACTGGTGTTTGGTTTTCTCGAAGGCCGCCGCGTCTCGGAAATCCTTGGCTCCATCCTGTGCGCCAGCTTCATTGTCTCGTCCGGCGTGGTCAAGTCGGTCGGCAAATGGGTCATGCTTGAGCACTATGCCAATGAATTCTGGATGCCGGCCGTAACCGGCCTGATCTTCGCCCCGCTGCTGCTGATCTGCGTGCTTGGGTTATCCCAGCTACCGCCGCCGTCACCCGAAGACGAGGCCGCCCGTGTGGCGCGTGTCCCGATGAACAAGGCCGCCCGCAAAGCCACCTTCGCGGCATACGCTCCCGGCCTGATAGCCCTCGTCGTCATCTATATCGGCCTGACGGCCCTGCGCGATTTCCGCGACAATTTCGCCGCCGAAATCTGGACCGATCTGGGCTTCCGGGACAATGCCGAGATATTCACCGTCTCGGAACTGCCGATCGGCATCGTGGTGCTCAGCGCTATGGCCTTGCTGACCCTGTTCAAAGACAACCGCCTGGCTTTTCTGGCCAATCTGGCGCTCGTCGGCATCGGCCTCGTTCTGGCTGGCGCGTCTACCTTTGCCTTTCAAGCTCATCTGCTTGGTCCGATCACCTGGATGGTGCTGCTCGGCGGCGGGCTTTATCTGGCCTATACGCCCTTCAACGGCCTGTTGTTCGATCGTTTCTTTGCGGCGACCGGGTTGGTGGGCACAGCCGGATTTTTGATCTACGTCGCCGACGCCAGCGGTTATCTCGGCTCGACCGCCCTGCTGCTCTTCAAGAACTTCAGCGGCCTGACCCTGCCCTGGGCGCAATTCCTGATGGCTTCGGCTTATGGAACCTCGGCTATAGGCCTTGCTCTGTTAATCTGGAGCTGTATTTATTTTGCCCGCCGCTGGAAATCTTAGCTGGCTGGACGCCATCTTCGCAGGACCGATGTAACGCCAGTCATATTTCAGGCGGCCACAGAATACCGGTATCCGCAAAATCGTCGCCCCTCCGTCACCCTCCTTTTTCACAGCCCTTCGCATGACATAGATCTACCTGGCGGTTAGCGAGCGGCGGGAATTGCACCGCGACAGCTTAAAGGCACAGGGGCAAATTATCCTGCAACTGATTATCCTGGGCATACCCTTTATGATCTTCGTCGCAGCCTTGGTCTGTAAAAAAGCGCCGCACCGTGATCGGTGCGGCACAAGTCAGGCTCGAACGGGACAGCCTATTTCGCAGTTGGCATCGGCAGGGTTTCGCGGTTGAAGGTAATGGTGCCCAGCTTGGCGTCCAGCCCCTGTACCACGGTCGCGGTAATGTCGTTGGTCAGGTTGCCACCCAGCACGCTGTTACGATCCATCAGCAGACCGCAGCTCTTTTGCTTGTAGACGCTGGCGATCACCGCCTGCGCCTGGACCGATATCTGATCGAGCGCCTTGGTGCGCGTCGCCTCGATCTCGCGGCCACGATGCTCAGCCTTGGCCTGAAGCGCCTGGAGTTTGATGCTGACGGCCTGTTCGCGCGTCTTGCGCTGTTCAGGCGTCAGGGTGGAAGACGCCTTGCGCAAAGCTTCGACCTCGGCGGTCAGCGGCGCGCGCTCGGTGTCGATTTCCGTCTGGGCTTCGGTCGTCAATTGTTGCAAACGCGCCGTGGCGGCCTTGCCAGCGGCCGAATTGACCAGCACGGCCTCACGTGACATCAGGCAGACTCCGGGGATGACGGGACCACCGAGGCCGGTCTGATCCGTCTGGGCCAGAACCGGGGTGGCGGCCACGGCGATGGCCAGGATGACGGTCTTGCAGAAGAGGTTTGTGTACATGGGTATTACTCCGAAAAAATCAGGCGGCTTTGGGGGAAAGCATCTGGCGCGCCGCACGGCGATGCATCAGGTTCTGGAAGCGGTCGAGCGAGGCGAGATGGAAGTGGACCAGGGCCAGCCAGCCCTTGCGGTGCCAGTCGAGCACCACGGCGTCGTCCAGCGTCGCGAAGCGGTCGCGGTCAATCACCTGAAAGCCGTTGACGCCCATCTTGCCGCCATCCGGCAATGTGATGTCGGCCCGGCGATCTATTAGCAGATTTTGCGTCTTGAGCGCCGCGCTGAAGGCCTCGGTGGCCAGGGCGTCGGCGTGGAAGTGCTCGCAGAAGGTCACCACCTGCCTGGTGAAGGCCGAGGGCTGGCCGTCTTCAAACAGGGCCACACCCTCGTCGCCGTCACGGGCGATGCGGTCGCTGGCGGCGTCGATGACCATGACGAAGCCGTTGGCGTCATTGGCGCGCACCATGGTGAAGGGATAACGGCGCACATAGGCGGGGATGTAGACATCCTCGGCCCAGCGGCCGTTCTCGACGAACAGGTTGTCGGCTTCGAGGCCGAGCAAGGTGATCGGCGCGGCATTGGCCTCGGCGAACAGGACGGGGAAATCACGGCTGGCGATGGCGAATTCGCTCAGCATCAACGGTACGCAGGCCGCCTTCGCCGCAAACGTCATGTCGCCTTCCTTCATCCGCCAGTTAGCGTGACGCTCCGAGGACAAGGGTTCTGGCGTCACATAGAAGATCGGCAGGCTACCGGTGGGTTTGGTCGTGGTTTTTTGGGTCATAGCTTAATCCGGGTGTGTTGATAGGGGGCCGCTGGTGCGGGTGTTATAGCGCTCAACCCTGAAGTCTTTTGAGTATGATGGAGCGCGGGCCGACACGCACCGGCATAAGGCCTTCGGTGGAGAGCAGTCGCGCGAGAGCTTCTTCCGGCGTCATCAGGCCGTTGAGCGCCGGCGCCATCTGCTTTTTCAGCAGGCCGGAGTCGAACAGGATGGTGATGCCGGCAGCCTGTCCGATCTTGCGGACAGCGTCGGCGAGTGGCTGGGCGGGGATGTTGAACTCAACCTTGGGCGACGAGGTTTGAAAAGAGACCCTCATGGTCGCCGCTTCCGGCGCCATGCTTGAAACACGCGGTGCTTCTGTCTTCTCAATGTTCTCGCACGGATTTTCCGGGTCATCGCATTCCTCGCCGTAACCGGTGACGCGGACTTCGATCAACGAGGGCGAGATGATCGCGTTGTTCTTCTGCACCTGCTTGATGGCGTCACCCATCGCCTTGTCGACGGCGTTGGACTTGTCCGTCACATCGGTATCGAGCGAGGTCGGTGGCGCGGCGGGCGGCACTGGCAGACCGCTCGAAACACCACCCACATCGATATTGTCGGTGCCGAGGATCTCGATGGCGAAGACGTTGAAGTTACCCGAGACGCGGATACCTGCGTCACCGGCATCGATAATGCCGGCAGGCGCGATCAGATCGACGTCGGCGGGCGGCACCCCCTCCTGCGTCGCCAGGGTGCCGATGCCTGCGCCGGTCGGGAGACCCGCCGGTTCGCGTTCCATACGGCCGAAGGTATCCAGACCGTAGTTGAAGAAGGCCGGGCTGAGCGAGGTTTTGGCGCCCTTGCCGGCGGCGATATCGCCCCATGACGACCAGATCAGGACGTTTCCGCCCTTGGCCGTCAGCAGCCGGGATTCGTTCAGAACCACGCTGTTGTGCGCCAGAACATTGATCTCGCCGCCGTCGGTGGTCAGGATACCCGCGCGCTGCGCGTTGCCCCTGTCGTCTTCATAACGACCGTTAGCCGGATTATAGACCTGCACCGGCTTGCCCGTTACCGGATCGATAACCGGCTGGCCGACCTCACCCGGTTTGGCCGCGATATTGGCCAGCGTCATGCCGCCACCGGGCATAACGAACTCGATCTTGCCGCCGCCGCTGGAAATCACCCGGCTGGCATAGGTTTCAAAATCGCCCTTCCACCGGGATTCGCCTTCGGCCAGGGTTTCTCCGCTGTCCTTCTGGGCGCCGGGGAACAGGGTCTCGATGACCTTGTAACCGCGAAATGTGGTGTTGTAGCGATCGTTCTTCGCATCATTGGCTTCGCGGCCGGTAGTCCGCAACTCCATGAACAGCACGCTTCGGTACATCGGCGTCTTGTAATCGGAGTTGAGCGTATTCCAGAAGGCCCAGGCGATATCGAGGTAAGCCACCTGTTCGGCCTTGGTCTTCAGCGGCTGAAGCCCTTGCAGGCCACGCACATAGTTGACCAGACCCTGACGCGATTCCGGCGTGGCGAATTCGCCGGTCGCGCCATCTGCACGTTTGTATTCGCGGTCGAAGAGATAAAGCGACTTGCCGCTGTCGTCCTTCAGGTAGTCCGCCATGTCACCGGCTTTTTCGGGGTTGAGGTAGGCGTCCTCGAAGGCCGCATAGGCCGGGTCCTGATTGTAACCGACGCTGATGGCGATATCGGCCGCCTTCTCATCCGGCTTCCAGGCCTGCGAGCCAGGCTCAAGGGTGATGCGCTTGCTTGAAATACCATAGGTGTTGCTCGGCAGGTAAATATCCGTGCCGGCCTCGACCTCAAGACGACCCGGACCAGACACTGTCAGATGACCGTAGGAGTCCACGATACCGTCATTGGAATCGCCGAACTGGCCAGAGATATCGAAGTAGATCCCCTCACCCGCCCGCACGATGCTGAGATCGTTCGGATTGTTATGCTGGATGTCATAGGACGGGAAATAGATATCCCCGCCCGCCTGGAACCAGGCCTGCTTGGGCAGGTACATCACCGTCCGGCCTGCCGTGACTATATCGCCCTTGGCGGCATAGATGCGCACGGGTTCATGATCGCCGGCGTGCAAATTTGGCAGGTGGCTGACCGAGAAAGGCTGGATCGACGGATAGGCGCTGCCCATACCGGCATTGCGTATTTGCGGGCGGCTGAGCGTCGGCAGGAAGGTGCCCAGAGGATTCGTTGGCGTGCGTATCGCGCGAAGCCCTGCGCGAGGTCGGCGAAGCTGTCACCGCTTTTCAGGGCCTTTACACCCAACTCGAACGTATGGAGCCTTCAAAACCATGAAACATGCGGGGGCGGCCATTTTCAGAGACCGGACCGAAGAAAAGACATTGCTCCAGTGGGTAGAGGGCGCTTCGCCCGCCTTCCCTTGCCCTGTGTGCCAGACCAAAGGTCATGCGCGCACGTCAGAGCAATTAAGTCGCCTCGTCCGAAAACTCTACTATCGATGTTTCAATCCCCGGTGTGGCCATCGTTGGACGGCGCACCTGGAATATATAGCAACCACGACGCCTTCCGCCCTCGGCGAAGTCCAAGGCGCGGTGCCCCTGCTGAATCTAAAGCCCCGGCCGACCGGCTGATACTACCCAAAATGAAACCGCCACCACGCGCCCTTCGGCGCGCCCGCTACCGCCTTGCCTGCTGAAAGCCGCCCATGTCTATGAAACCCGATATCCTGAAAGACGTCCTCAGCCGCATCACGGCCGAGTATGGCCTTAAGGTAAAAGGCAACTGGCTGCAGCAAGGCAAGTGCCCGAAATGCAGCCGGCGCGAACTCTTCGCCCATGCCGAAGGCCCGTGGATACTCCGCTGCGGCCGGTCAAATCGCTGCGGCTGGGAAGGCAGCGTCAAAGAGCTTTACCCCGATATTTTCGATACCTGGTCAAACCGTTTTCAGGCGTCCGAAGCCAATCCTAACGCCGCGGCCGATGCCTACCTCCATCATAAGCGTGGCCTCAATATCAACGGCCTGATCGGCGCCTATAGCCAGGAAACCTATCACGAGCGCCAGGGCAATCTGGTCTCCGCCACCATCCGCTTTCCCCTTCCCGGCGGCTCCTGGTGGGAACGCCTGATCGATCAACCCGGCCGCTTCGATAAGAAGGCCCGCTTCAAGCCCGGCGCCTCATATGCTGGCCAGTGGTGGCAGGCGCCCGATCAACCCACCGATAAACTCGCCACGGCCGAACGCATCTGGATTGCCGAAGGCATATTTGACGCCATGGCCCTGCGCCAGGCCGGCCTGTTCGCCGTCTCCTCCATGTCGGTCAATAACTACCCGGAAAAGGGCCTCGCGGATCTGCGCAAGACTTGCAGCGATCAGGGCCTGAAACAGCCGGAACTCGTCTTTGCCTTCGATGTCGGCAAGGCCGGCGCCGAATATACCCGCCGCTATGTCGCCCGCGCCCGCGAAGATGGCTGGCGCGCCACCGCCGCCCAGCCCCGGCCGGAAGGCGAAGCCGAAAAGCTCGATTGGAATGACCTGCTTGAACGCAACCGCCTGAATGGCTCCGATGATCGTGGCCGCGCCTGGCTCGATCACTGTAAGCGGTGTTTCGCTCACACCTTGACGGCGTAGTTCCAAGGGAGAAGGTGGTCGATCTGGCTTTGCTTATGGCCGCCCGCGATGGCCCTTAGGGTGTTGGTCAGGTAGGCATGGGGATCGATGCCGTTCAGTTTGCACGTTTCGATCAGTGAGGCGATGATGGCCCAGTTCTGGGCGCCGGCGTCATGGCCTGCAAAGAGAGCGTTTTTCCGGTTCAGGGCGATAGGCCGGATCGTGCGTTCAACAGTGTTGTTGTCCAGCTCGACGCAGCCGTCGTCGAGGAACTGGCAGAGGCCGCCCCAGTATTTGGCGATGTAATTCAATGCCTCGCCAAGCGGCGATTTGGCGGCGACACGGCTGCGGTGACTGTTGAGCCATGCCTCTATATCGGCCACTACGGGGCCAGATCGTAATTGTCGTGCAGCCAGACGCACCGCCGGATCGCTACCGCGGATGTCCCCTTCGATCTTGTAGAGATCGGCGATGCGCCTGAGGCCCTCTTCGGCGATTGGCGCCGGACCGGCGCGGGTAATCTCAAACAGCTTACGACGGGCATGCGCCCAGCAGTAGGCCAGCCGGATTGCCGGGCCGATACGGTCGGGTGCGATCAGGCGATTGTAACCGGCATAGCCATCTACCTGCAAAATGCCGGTAAAGCCTTGCAAGATATGTTCTGCATGTTGTCCTCCGCGTCCAGGCGCGTAGGTGAAGGCGACACCGGGCGGCGCCGCACCGTTCCACGGTCGGTCATCGCGGGCCAGGGCCCAGAAGTATCCGGTCTTCGTTTTGCGTGCGCCGGGATCGAGGACTGGGGCGCGGGTTTCATCCATAAAGAGCTTGGTGGATTGCTTCAGATTGGCGATCAGGGCGCCCCACACCGGGCGCAACTCGAACGCGGCCCGGCCAACCCAGTCAGCCAGCGTAGACCGATCAAGGTCAACGCCTTGACGGCTATAGATTTGAGCCTGCCGGTAAAGGGGCAGATGGTCGGCATACTTACTGACCAGCACATGAGCCACAGTCGCCTCAGTCGGCAGACCACCGGGAACAAGGCGCGCCGGAGCAGAGGCTTGAGTTATGCCATCCGTGCAGGCCCGGCAGGCATATTTAGGGCGGCGAGTGACGATGACGCGGAACTGCGCCGGGATCACGTCCAGCCGCTCGCACCTGTCTTCGCCAATGCTATGTAAGCCATTGCCGCAGGCACAGATCAGACTGTCAGGCTCAATGACTTCTTCGATACGGGGCAGATGCTCTGGCAACGCCCCGCGATTAGCGGCGCGTGGCATAGCCTTCCGTTTACCGCCAGGCGCATCAGCCTCTTCCTCAGCATGGATCGCGGCAATAGCGGTTTCAAGATCTTCCAGCGCCAGTTCAAACTGACCCGGCTCGGCCTTCTCGGATTTACGCCCGAAGGCCGCTTGCCTGAAGGCGGCGACCAGCTTCTCCAATCGCTCGATCCGGTCATCCTTGCGCAGATTGCGGGCCTCAGAAGCCACCAGCATGGCTTTGAGAACCGCTATATCATCAGGCAAATTGGCGGGGTTGAGCATGACGGCAATCTAACAAAATCCGCTTTTACCTTCCTGCCTAAAATGCACACCGAGTCATCTTGTCGCAGCTATTCCACCGCCTCCGGCGCACGCGCTTCCAGGGCTCGGACCCGGCGCCAGTCCAGCCCCGAGAACAACGCCTCAAACTGAGCGTGGCTAAGGCTCATAAGTCCGTCCTTGATCGCCGGCCAGGTGAACACATGCGCCTCCAGCCGTTTATAGGCCATCACCAGTCCGGTGCCGTCCCAATAGAGCAACTTCAAGCGATCCGCCTTGCGCGACCGGAAGACGAAGACCGTGCCGGTGAAGGGGTCTTTGTGCAATTGGTTCTTCACCAGTGCGGCCAGACCATCATGCCCCTTACGGAAGTCGATGGGCTTGGTCGCCACCATGATCCGTACCCGGTTTGACGGGAAGATCATACCGACGCCATCATGGCACACGCAACTGCCGCAATACGATCTGCTGAAGCGCCGTCTTCAAGACGGATCGTCACATTCCCGACCACGATCTCAGGCCTGATAGCCGGATGCGTAGCCGCGACCGGGGCCGGTTCGCTGACCACCAGAGCGCTAAACTCGAAATCATCCTCAGGCGCCGGCAAGATCAACTTGCCCCGTCGCGCCAATGTCCGCCAGGAAGACAGGTGGTTCGCCTTTACCCCGGTACGGCGCGCCACTTCATTGACGCTTACCCCAGGCCGCAAGGTCTCTGCTACAAGCCGCGCCTTAACCTCATCCGGCCATCGGCGAGAACGTCGTGTCCCACCGGGGCCCGTTCTTTCAATGAGAATCTCCGGTGTAGTCTCCATGGAGAAAGTCCCTCTCGTTCAACTCTGAACAAGCCATGCGCAGATCAATGCCGACAAGGAAACGTGGGGGCAGAACACCGCTTACCGATCACTACCTATGGAACGGCAAAATCCTGCTGGCTGAGAACGCAACCGAAAAGGCGCTCCTCCTCTGGGAAAAACACGCCTGGTCATCCTTCTCCTTCATCCACGATAACCGCACCTGGTGGGCCAGCTTCGATGAAGCCAAGATCGCCGAGACCGTCCTGAAGGAGAAGGTGAAGGAAAAGGTCGCCGCCCGTGCCTGCGCCAATGTCTCGGAAATCGCCAACTGCGCCTTCCGCATCCTCTATTTTCAGGAGGATAAGGCGATCGACGAAAGCCACTATTACCTGCGCGTCGATACCCCCACCGATGCGCCGCCCAGCAAGGCGCCATTTACCCCCTCGACGCTTGCCGCCGCCGGCGAATTCAAAAAGCGCCTGCTGGCCGTCGATCCCGGCGCGCAATGGCTGGGCAGCACTCGCCAGCTCGATATTCTGGTCAGTCAGCAGCGCGAACGCGGCATCGCAAAAATCCAGACCCTCGATTTCACCGGCTATAGCCGCGATCATGGCGCCTGGGTGCTGGGCGATATCGCCGTCTCCAATGGCCGCGTGGTCCCGATCAATGATGAGGACTTCTTTGATCTCGGCAAGGTCCAGCTCAAGCTGCGCTCCGCCGAACGCATGCTCTCCATCGATTATGATGCCGAGAATTTCGACACCGCCTGGGCGCAAACTATCTGGCAAGCCTTCGGCGGCAACGGCCTGGTCACTCTCACCTATTGGGTGATGAGTTTCTTTGCCGAGCAGATCCGCGTCGAACACAAGTCACTGGCCTTTATCGAAATGTCCGGCATTCCCGGCACCGGCAAATCCACCTTGATCGAGTTCCTTTGGAAGTTGGCCGGCCGCGAAAATTACGAAGGGTTTGACCCCAGCAAGGCCACACCGGCGGCGCTCGGCCGTAACCTCGCCCGCGTCGCTAACCTGCCGGTGGTTTTCATGGAAGGCGACCGCAACGATCAGGCGCCCCATTCGCGGAAGTTCGATTGGGATGAAATCAAAGCCCTTTATAACGGCCGCTCGGTCCGCTCCCGCGGCGTCAAAAACGCCGGCAATGAAACCTATGAGCCGCCTTTCCGCGGCGCTCTGATCATCGAGCAGAATTACCCGGTCAATGCCTCCCCCGCCGTTATGGAGCGCATCATGCACATGCTCTTCAACAAGGATGGCTGGGATTTAGATACCAAACTCGCCGCCGAAAAGCTAGAACGCTGGCCGATCGAGGAACTTTCCGGCGCCATAGTCCATATCACACGGCGGGAAGCCGACTATATGGCCGCATTTAAGGCCACCTATGCCAAGCACGAGGCGGGCTTTCTCGATCCCGACCGCAGGGTCAGAAATGGCCGTATCCGTAAGAATTTCGCGCAGTTACATGCCGGACTTGATGCCCTGCATGCGGTTATAAAGCTACCGGCCGACCTTCTGAAAAAGACCCACGCCCATATCGATACCCTAGCCGTGACGCGCGATCGCGCCCTCGAAGCCGATCACCCGATCGTGGCGCAGTTCTGGGAAGCGTTTGAATGGCTGCAATCCAATGAAGGCGACACCCACCCCGATCCGGTCAATGTCCACCGGAAGCCGGACGAGCTGATCGCCGTCAGCCTGCATCGCTTTGAAGCTCGCTGCCATGAGGCGCGGATTTCGTGCCCGCCGATGGAAGACCTGAAACGGCACCTCAAAAGCAGCAAAACCCGCCCCTTTATCAAGCTGGATACCGTCAACCCCATCGTGGGCAAGGCGATCCATTGCTGGATTTTCCAAACCCCTGAATCCGCCGCCAAACAGAGAAAGGCCGCCTGATGTCTACCTATGAATGCGCCCGCTGCGACGCCGAAACCGACGCCCTGCCGGCCGACTGGCAACCGTTCGAAAGCCCGGTGATCGGCACCCTGCACCTATGTACCGCCTGCGCCAAGGCCGCCGAACGCCCGGCGCGCCAGAGTCACAATTCTGGCGAAGCGCCCAGCTTTTCAGCCGATGATGTCATCACCGGCGCCGCCCAGTCACGCCTGCGCACCATTATCGAGCGCGTTGAACGTCTGGAGGAAGATAAAGCCGGAATTATGGGCGATATCAAAGAGGTATACGACGAAGCTAAGGGCGAAGGTTTTGATGTCAAAATCCTCCGCAAGGTCGTTTCCCTGCGCAAGCTCGATAAAACCGTCCGCGAAGAACAGGAAACGGTTCTGGACTTTTATCTCACTGCGATCGGAGATCGGTAATGGTTAGAAATTTTGCCCAACAACCTTTTACCAATGTCGTCGCCCAACCGTTACACGGCATCCATAAGTCCGGGCTCGCCCAAAAGCATTTTGCGGTCAGTCCAAACTCCATTTGCTATGGCCTTCATTCGCTCCGCCTGACCCAAGGCATCTCGAAGATCAAAGACCAACGCCGTATGCCGAACTTCGTGATTTCCAGAAGTTCTATAGAGAACAACGCAAATCACCAATGGATAAAAGTAGTCATTGTCGTTGATACAAGCCAAAATTTCTTTCCAATCAAGGGAAATCCTTTCATCTTCGCCGTGCTCTTGAGAAGGGAATACTGCAACACCTGCATCTGGCCCCGAATCAACATCGCCGATTCCACTTGTATATTGTTCAACGCATTGAGCAGTAAAATTGTTTCTCGATTTCTCGTTAGTGCAGCTTGCCTTCCAAATATCCAATTTCGCATAAAATCTCAAACCAACTGCCGGCGAAGCCCCGTGGTTTTTGATTGTCGCGCCGACTCTCAGCGTCATAACATCTGTTTCTTCAAATGTCTTGCGTTGGACTATACTCTCCATTTTGATAGCAAGACTAATCCAAGCTCTGAGTTGAAAGTCCATTGCTCGGGCATTCTGTCGCGCTTCTTCACGCGAAATATCCAAGGAAACGTTAGTCATATCAAGTTGAAGCTGAGCAATTTCAACTTGTTTTATAGACGCCATAGATGCTTTTCTCGTCTCCATCCAACCGAATGCAACACCGATCAGGGTCAGTACGTTAACGATCGTACCTACTATGAACGCTGTCACCCCCCATTCGGCAGCTTTTCGAGCCGCATCCGCGGCTTTCCATTGCGCACACAGATCGGACGCCCTGAGATCAGTATTTTTCGGGCAGGGCGAGTTATAAACAGACTTCTCAAGATCGGTCGGCGGATTAGCTGCCGCCTCTTCTGTGCTCATCATCTGGTGAGTATTGCCAGCAATGATAATTGCGCCAGGAATGGCCAATGCCAACCCGAAGCAGAACATGATCGGCCCGAGATAATCTCTCCAGAGGTGTGGAATCGGCGGCGCGGGTTTCCGTTCCTTCTCCAACCAGCCAATGACAACCTCAAGCCAGCCCTTCACGTATTGGCGCAGCTCTTTGCTCATTCTTCCCGCCCCTCGATTCTCAAGGGGCACACCTTGACACGCTCTCGCAATCAGCGCAATTCTGCGGATGTCACTACGAAAACGGTAGTGATGCAGGTTAGAAGCTGCACACGTGTGAGCGCCCGAAGCGCTGCCGAGACCTTGGTCTCCGGCGCTTTTCCTATGGTCGGGCGCAGCGGGGTCTCGCAAGAGACGCCGCATGCTCGCACGCGGTCTTCTAACCCGCTGCGTTCGGCCACCAGGTTAGAAGCTGTTGGTCGGACTCCATCCTTAGCGAGCGAGACCACCATGACAGCCCAAGCGTCAGGCGCCGATAATGTGCGTCCTTTCAATCCCCAACAAAGCACTCATTACGCCATCTCCGAAGGCGTCCAGCTCGAACTGGACCAACTTTTCAAGGCAATGGAAACCATAGCCGACCTGGCCGAAGGCATACCGGATAGCCCCGGCGCCGATCTCGAAACCCACCACTACGCGCCCGTCTTCCGCGCCCTCGCCAGCTACGGCCAACGCCTGCTGTCCGAAGCCCCTGCGGTCGACCGCACCGGCCGGAGGCTGAGAGCATGAGCATGGATCCGTCAGAAATCTATTTGTCTGTATTATTCCAGGATCCTGACCTGGTGATGCGACAAGATCGTCTATTCCCATTCATCGTCATCTTCAGCTTTTTTAGCCCTATAAAGATGCAAAAACTTCAGAATACGATGCCCGATATTCAACTTGGCTTCTTTGGAGCTGTCCCACACCGATGTGAAAAACACTTCACGGCCGTCGAAAAAGGAATTTACGTCCAGTGGTTTCACTTTTACCAATACCTGGACACTATCCGTTACTTCACTTTCCAATCTATCACGCCAGGTGATAACCCCAAAGATATAGCAGTCGTTGGCGGCAGAGAGCATTTCTTCAACTGCGTTGTTGGATTGCAGCAAGCGAAAGCCAGGATGCGTCTCCCCCGGCGCAACAGTCGCCCAATCATCAGGCGCATCATTCCAAATGGGTTTAGGAACAGGACTACCTTTGGGAAGAATAATCCGTTTCACGCCAGTTCCCACATGAATCGCGGGTCTGCCGCCGACGTTTTCCCAATCCAGAGACGCAAATGCTGCCCGCTTGACGCGTTGGTTTCCATCAATCCGAACATCGGGAATGAACTTTGGCGTCTTAAGCATCATTTTGGCTTTATCGACATGCAAAGCTCTGATGGCGGCCTTAGTGGTCTTTCTCGTTTCATTGAAAGTAATGAGCAAAAAAATCAGCGTAATGGAATTAAGAGCTATCCCAGTCAGCAGACCGTACCAAGCTATTTTGGCACTATCTCGACCTGCTTCGGCGGCCACTTTCGCGGCATCAGCCGCCTTCCACTGCGCACAAAGATCAGACGTGCGGATATCCATGGACGGGTCGCAGGGAATAGCCGTCAGATCAGGCTTGGCGGGTTCGCCCGCGACTTTAACTTCACCAACGACCTCGACCTTTGTGGGTTTTGGATCAGCTCTTGGCGGGGAAGCCAAGCTCGGCAAAGCGATGCACAGCATCACGCCAACGATGACCAACCACAATTTCTTCATTCTGTCCGTCTCCCCGACCAAGCACTCAGCTTGGCACGCTCGCGTCTTACGCGCAATTCATTCAAACAGGTGGTGGCATGACCGAACGTCCTACCCTCAAAAACGGCCTGCCAATATTCGCTTATGATGTGAACGACTTCTGCTTGGCGGTCGGCATCGGCAAAACCAAGGTCTATGAAATGATCAACGACGGCCGCCTCAAATCCGGCATCCTAGAAGGCAAACGCATCATACCGGTGGAAGAGGCGCAGCGTATCGTTAGGGCTGCCCTCGAGTTCTCCAGAGCCTAAAAAATGGATGATAGACTCCAATTTAACCTTGGTATTGGTCTGATTGGGGGAATGTTAGGAATTGGTTTAATCGGCTGGATTGAGGCTATCGGGGGAATAGGTGGAATACTGGGAATTGGCAAAACTAACCCAGGACTCGCGCCAGGCGCCCAAAACATCGCCCCTCCATCGCTGGCCATCCCGTAATTGTTCTGCCACCACCCTCTGTGCTGGCCTGTATAGTCATAAATGCCACTGGAATTAAGCCACGCTATGCTTTTTCCCTTTAAGTCAATGAACCTGTTTCCCTCAATCAGGAACCCAATACATCTTCCATGGCGATCATATATAGGCAGGTTTCTCATATCAAATTGCTCTATAGGGAATGTTAGATTTCAAGACCGGTATTCTATAATTTCTAGCTTCTAAATAGAATTTTATGCTGTCCTCGATCGCCGATTGGTCGCCAGAAGGACCTATAATAATCTTGCAAATTGTTGAATAATTAAAGTCATGCGGCGGTTGGTTATAAGCTAAACACATGGGCAATTCGATTGCGGGCCTGCGTATTGATCCACGTTCCGTAAATATCAATGGATTGCCAGCTCGTTCCCCTATGTCACCACGAATTAACCGAACTTCACGTTCGTGCGAATACGCTTTGTGCTTGATAACACTGGGTAACCAAAACAGACGGTTTCCAAGATAACCCGCGTTTGTCATATTTTCCCGATACAGTTGATCGAGCTCAGACTTTGGGAGCTGTCCTATCCCGGCAAAGTAGGCTTTTATCTCGTCCTTTACGAGGGCCAGTCCTTCCTCTTCGCCATAAATAACCTTTCGGGGAATCGACCCTTGAGTTTCCATAAGCGACCGACGTATCGAATCACTAACATCAAAAACAAGAGCGATACCTCTGCCGTCGCCTCCGTAGAGACGCCACTGGCTAAGCTCTCCAACCGCCTCTTCGTTTTCAAGGGCTTCAGACATACAAAAGACGAATGCCCTAAAATCCCTATTAGGAAGATCTGTCTTACACTCAGATACAACCTGCTGATCGCGGGCGTTCAGCTCAGGTATTATTTCTTCAAGTGCGCGGTCGACGATCTCTTTACCGAATAAAAATTCTGATGGATCGTTGGTGCTTTTCGCGGACGTGAACCTTAACCTACCAGTGTCCATTATATTGTAAAACGCTTCTAATGAAGTGTAATGGAGAAATGTTGAGCTTTCACTCCTCAGACGGTCAATATTCGACATTATGCTGTTAGAGATTGGATAAGCAGGATGTGTCACTCGACCTCCCTATTGTCGCAGTTAGCTTTTTGCAGTTGCGTATATAGAAACCATTCGCCCAACAATGCACGACGTTTTTTCAAAGCCGACCGACGCCTATAAGCCCGCCTGGTCTCACTGCCCACCTGGTGCGCCAAGGCATGTTCGCTCGTTTCATCGTCATGCGCCGTTTCATCGCCCGCCCAGTCTTTAAATGAAGATCGGAAGCCATGCGGCGTATATTCGCCGGCCCCGGTCAAGGTCATTTCACGCTTGAGGGTCGAATTTGAAATCTTGCAGCCGCGCCGGCGCGCCCAGAACACATAGCCCTTCTTGGTATTGTGCCCCAGCTCGCGCAGAATATCCATCGCCCGCGGCACCAGCGGCACCACATGATCCACTGCCACCTTCATAAAGGCGGCTGGGATCACCCACAGATCATTGACCCAATCGATATGCTCAAGGCGCATATTCTCGACCATCCCTGGCCGCGCCGCGGTCAGGATATGGAACTCAAGCGCCCGCGCCACGATCGTTTCGCGCTTCCGCAGGGTCTGAACATAGGCCGGTACCTCCTCATAGGGCATGGCAGCATGATGCCCGCGGGTGAGCTTTTTGCGCTTGTGTAGCAGGTGCTCAAGATGGCCGCCCCAGCGTGCCGGGTTTTCCCCGTCCCGAAAGCCGGCCGTCTTGGCGGCATCGAGAATCTTCTCGATCCGGCCGCGTAACCGGCTGGCCGTCTCCGCCTTGGTTGACCAGATCGGCCGCAACACTTCATACACGTGTGCTGTCTCGACCGCGCTCACCAGCAGCCCATGCAACAGCTTGGCATAGACCTCGATCGTCATCCGCCATTGCGCCCGGTGCTTGTCATTCTTCCACTGCCCCTCAGCATTGGTGATGTACTGCTCCGCGTAATCCTTAAATGTCGGCGTCACCGATTTCTTCAAACCGCCCAGCTTGCGCTCTATGATCGGATTTTTGCCATCCCTCACCAGCCTGCGCGCCTCACCGGCCGCCTCCCTCGCCTCTTTGAGGCTGATGTCCCGAACAGACCCAAGGCCCATATCTTTCAGTTTCCGGTCCCACTGGAACCGAAAAACCCACGACTTTGACCCGCCCTTGGCTATATAAAGATACAGCCCGTCCCCATCGGGATACCGCCCAGGCGCCGACGCGGCCTGTATCGCCACGTTCGTGAGCCGTTTGATGGCCTGATTGCGAACTTTCCCGCTCTCCATTTTTCCCTATTCTTTTCCCTATCTTCTTCGCGGATAGATAAGAACAATAAGAGAACAACGGTCAACGGCAAAATGCACAACCCTTTGGACAAAAAGGGTTTCGGTCAATTACGGAAAATATGAAAAGGGGTAATGGCGGAGACGCAGGGATTCGAATAATTACTGTATGCAATTGAATATAAAGTAATTTTTCAATCCAAGTAAATCCAATATCCCACCACTTATCCCACCAAATTTACTGACTTTTAAAAATCAATGACTTACCTTCGAAAGGAAACCTTGCTGTTCTTTATTTACACTATTGTTCACATTTTGAAAAGTGGAAAGTGAGGCACCGCTCTTCGACGCCTCGTCCTGTCCGCTCAATAAACTAACATAGCAGGTTGGAAGCCCAATTCGCCACTTTTGAGGCGATCGACATGAGGCATGGAAGCGCAAGAAGACGCCCTGTCGCGGGCGTCATCGAATGGCTACACTCACTTGAGACCTCACCATCTGCACATGATCGCAAAACCTCTGCGTGTGCTGACGCCAGCAAACTATGATTGGGGCGAGCATTTCCGGGACAGCACATGGTGGCAACAATACGGTCGCGCAGGGGTTGTGCTTAATAAAAATTTAACGAATTACGATAGTGCCAGTTGCAGTTTGACCGGTGATGAGATCGTGGGGCGGTGCCCCACGATCGACCGAAATTAAAGTGTTTTGCAGCGAGCGCACAGAGGAAGACCACCGGTACCAGCCTTACGATTGGCCGTTTCGATGTTATTACCCTCGGTACATTTGTTATCGTTGTGATGCACCGCAGTGCCTGTCTTTGAAGAATGAAACGGAGATACTTTGGCCATGTTAAGGCTCCTCAGATTAGTGAAGCCTACAATATGTACCCGATTCGTTCTAATGTCTAGCCCCTATGGTTGTGCGCCCCGCCCCATTTCACAACTTTAAGATTCAAAATTAAGGCTCGCTATGAATTCGCTCGCAACACACTGTGACAATGCGAATTCGACGTCAAAATGAGACTTTTGAAACGGTCTCTAATTAGAGCGGTTTATATTCTTCAAATACATCTTCAATGCGCCTGAGATGAGGCCGGTTCAATCCTTGAGCGTCGTCGAAGCTGTCCTCCTCAAGATCACGCAGCTTAAAAAACGTATAAGTGTAAGAGCCCTTTTTACTATTCGGATTCACTAAATATTTGACGATGCGGCTTTCACCACTTCTTACAGCTTCAATCCAAAGATGCTTATACCAGTTGTCAAAGTTGGGATGAATTATAAGGTAATTCCCGGTATCTTCCAAGTGTGGACCTATACTGGGGTTTATTAAAAAATTCCACCTCTCTCGCTTTATGTCCATGTTGCAGCGTTTACATGCGATCGAAATATTGAAAACATCATATGCCTTTTCTTTAAATTTAGATTTCGGCAAAATGTGTTCGCGGTCTATTGAGACGCCGTCACGGCCAGCCAGGCTGTTTTTACAATACGCACAATCATTCTTTTGCCTTTGAAGATGAAAAGCTTTGAGCTTTCCCTTTACAGATATGAGGTGTCCTTCAACGATCTTGCACCCCTGTTTCGTGTGGTCCCATGGCTTTTTCGATGCCAACGCAGCCGTTATTGCCGCGCATTCTTCAATGCTAAATGTCAGCGAATTAAGCGGTGGCTTCAAAGGATCACTCATCGTCGCCCTCCGTCAGGCCAAATTGTCCACGCCGCTCTTCCACCCGCCGGGCCAGCTCTGAAACGTCATTGAAAAATGCTCGCTGCTTGTCATCGTAGGACCCAGATTGCATACGCCCAATCAACTCTCCGACACTTTCTGCGGAGGTTTTTCCCTCTTCAACACGTTCAATCTCTTCAACCAACTTGGAGCTGACGAAATGATTAGCAGGCGTGATAGTGTCAAACACATCCCATAACACCTGCTCGACACTCTCAGTTTTTTTGGCGACACGATCAAAGACAAGGCCAGTAGGTTCACCATCTTGAAGGTGGATAATGTCCACATCAACAGGACCGAGCGTCGCTCCAGACACGAGCACCGGCGCGTGGGTCGCTATCATCACCTTGATGCTTCTATAATGGATAACCTTTGAAAGGCGAGTGACATACTCCTTCTGCCATTGAGGATGCAGGCTATTTTCAGGTTCATCGATTAGCACCCAACCACGTCCTTCGTCGATTTCGCTCGACAAAAACACGAGCGTTGAGATCATGGAAAGTTGCCCTGAACTCGCGTTAGCGATTGGCATTACCATTTGATCTTTCCGCAGAAAAAGATCGATAGCGCGAATGATGCCAAGCTGTTTCAGCTCTCGTTCCCAGAATACTATTTCTGTCAGGTCATAGGATCGAGATATCTCGTAAGATAGACCTTCAAAATGAAGCCACTCAATATCTGGAAGCGCACGATGAAAAAACATTTCGGTGACTTCGACGAGTCGCTTAGTTACCTCAGGCGGGAGCTTCATCTCTGCAAGTCGCTCATGAAGATCGACAGGCCACGCCTTAAGCCTGGACCTTATTCGCATTCCAACAGTTCGTTCATAACCGCAGTAGTCAAGAACTCGCCCGATTTCACGGAACACGCCAAATCCGTCGCGAATGCCGTGAACGTTCCTGAGGGCCTGCTTGATAAGTTTTTCCGGCAAACGCTCGCCTTGAGTTGCCGATATGCGCTTGGCGCCCCTGATTCCTCTCAACCTATCGAACACAGTATTGCTAATAGCGTAGACTGGGAGTCCTTCCGCAATCGCGGCCTTGCCCATGGAAACTAAAAATCGACTTTTCCCAGCGCCATTTGGCCCAACGAGCAATGTTGTAATGTCGCGCCGATGTTGAAAATACTGATAATACTGCAAAGCTCATCTCCCCTATTGTTGTACCTTCTTTCCGATTCTACTTTTGAGGGCAAGCAAGATCTAAGCACCTTGAAGGTGTCGGCTTTTATCGCTTTGATTGGCTCCCAAATGCCTAGTCACTCTGTGGAAAGCTTGAAACGCACCGTATATGCCTGTGGTCCGTTAAAAAAGTAAGCGGCCACCACCACGGTGTCGAATGCCGCTCACCAGATGTGAACACGCTCTTCAGGCCCCAGGTAAAACTTGTCGCTAGGCGAGACGTCGAACGCGGCATACCGCAGGTCAATTTTTAAATTGGGAACCCAGTATACATCGCCGTAAATCAGCGCGCATTTGCACGTCGAGGTTTTTATTTTCGCCCGCAGCGCAGAACAAAGAGTTTAAACTGTACGTTTCCCTCTCTCAAAGATATCATCCAACGGTTGTAGCGAGCTGGGGATTCGTACGTGGCCAAAAGACCATCACCTTTAGATGTTTTAAACGCATCGAAAATCGACGCGCCCGGCACCCCGATGTTTTACCTCGGCAACTATCAGCAACGCTCCAGTTTCGCGGCTCAGCAAACTCGGGCGCTGAATCTTGTTTGGGCACTCTCGAAGAGTGACCAGGTGAAACGGGGCGGCAAGGTTGCTCTTGTGGGCACCGGCGTATCGGCGATAACGACTGCGGCAGCTCTTGCAAATCTCAACATCGATGTGGAATATTTTGGATGGTCACCAAACAAGGGAAGCCAACCATTTCTGAACTGGCTAAATCCCCACGCCTCCGAATGGCCGGAAATTTCGCCCCGCGACCACTCGATTTTCAACGCCCCCTCGGCAAATGCTGCAGCCATCGTTTCTGGGATATCCCAGTCTTTTTGGGATACCAATTTCCCCGGTCGAGTTCTTGATCTTGGCGCATTCAAGGGACTCAAAAGGGGGAATGCAGAGCAGGTCGAAATCGTCGGTGCACCGGGTCCGATTTCAACCCTCCGTTACGATGCTATTGTCCTGGCCGATTCCGATTTAAACGGTGCCGGATATTGGGTGCGCGATGAAATAGAAGACCTGACATATTCTACGAAAACCGTGATTGTCTCAGGGTGCACGGACGGCGGGGTCGTCGACGTTTTGCGGTCAGTCTATCGAAATTTCTGGGACCCCAAACTATTAGAAGCAATTACAAATTCAAGTGACGGCGAGTTTATTCGGCGAGCTATTAAAATTGCTGAGGGAGGGCGTCGAGATGGGTTTGAAGAAATAGAGGTGTATCAAAACGTTGTCTCGGCCATAGATTACGTCGACAGTCTCCACTCCATTTCAAAACTTTTGTCGGAAAGTATTGTTTCCGACAAGCGTGTCGTTCTGGCCGATTCCCGGTATACTTCCCCCTTACTTGCACCAATTACACCTGTACATAAATTACTGTTAGCTTATGCCATGCGGCGCGGCACTGTCGTTTATTTCCAAGGAACGCCTAAAAAAGGCAATGAAGGGGTGCATATCGGTCCGATGTTTTACCGATCATTCGAATCCGTGCTGATCGACCGCCAGCCCCGCAGTCTATTTGAACCAAGCTTGAGGCGTCTCGGACTTCGAGAGCGTTCTTCTCAAATTTCCTCAGAAATTTATGACTTTGACGTCCCTCTTTGGGCACCCAGAAATCGTGATGAAATCGGCTTCTCGTTATCTGGTTCTGTACGGCAATATTCCAGAGTCCAACAAGCGCTTGACATCGGCCAAATTCAAAGCGCCTTCGCCATCGCCACTTTGTCAGATCGGCCCCCCTTATATCCCAGAGAGGCCTTTGGGATTGAAACAGAAATTATGGGGAGGCATATCAGTCCCCTCGACGCCCCTCGTTCAGCAGGCTCCTCACTTCCGCGGATTTTCAAGTTGGATACTGAGAACAGTTCTCCCCCGGAGCCGATAGACGATCATGATAGCAACCTCACTTTAGAAATTACAAAAAGCGGAGGTGTCTCCGAAGGAAACAATAGTGTTGACATCATGTTCGTAACAACCCGCGCCAAAGACACTAGGCGTGGAGGTTATTTTTCGCGAATGCGATCTGACACTGACTCCTACGGTTCCGCAACGATCCGCGTGCCAGAGGAGCGTGACTTTGGTACCGTGTGCCGCCCATGGTTATCCGTGCCACTCGGCGCCTACACGTTCAACTTCCCCGCGGAAAACTCGAAGAAGCATTTCGTATTACAAAATCTATCGACCTATTCCTTCGAGCAATGGAGCGACACTATTAAGGCATCAGGAAAGGACCAGGCACTCGTTTTCGTACATGGTTTCAAAACTACCTTTATGCAGGGCATGTATCAATGTGCCCAAATAATGTGGGATATCAAATTCGAGGGCCTACCCGTTTACTTTTCCTGGGCTTCGGGAGGCAAGGTGGGAGACTATGAACACGACAGAAATTCGGCACTCGTCGCTCGCCCAAGGTTTGCTAAAATGCTTGGCGACCTGCGGAGCGCGGGCGTCAAAACCGTACATGTCCTCGCACACAGCATGGGTAATTTTGTGGTGCTGGATGCGATTGCCAACCACAACCATGGCAATCTTCCCCTCGGGATCGGGGAAGTCCTTATGGCGGCGCCCGACGTCGATGCCGACCATTATAGATCTATCGGTCCGAAGGTGCGTGCCGCATGTAGTGGAATGACACTATATGCGTCGTCTGTTGACAAGGCTTTGAAGTTATCAAAGGCGATTGCCGGTAACATACCCCGGGCCGGTGATGTCTACGACGGCAAGCCAATTATTCTTCAGAATGTCGATAGCATTGACGTGACTGCTGTTGGCGCGGAGATATTCGGCCTCAATCACGGGGTTTTTGCGTCTGAAAAATCCATCCTAAACGACGTTAAACTGCTTCTGGCTCAGGGTCTTCGCCCACCAACAAAACGCTTGGCTGAGATTGGCGGCATGCCCGTTGGCCTGCCGGCCCAATGGTGGCGATACCTTCGGTGAAAACGGACTGGGACCAGCCCCGCCCAAGGTGACTAATGCCAAGCTTTTTGACCTTAGTCTGTCAGCTCTCGACACGCCCGACTCGTGCTCGCCGCAAAGCTGCCTTTCCGGGCTTTCACTTGTCCGCTGAGTTTAACGCCGCAAATTCCAAATATCGACGCATGGAGCAAGCGATTTGTCAAAATTCAAATTGCTACCCTTCACATACGAACAGATTTATCTCTGCTGGTACGTTCTCTTTCGCCCGCTTTTCAGACCCATTGGCGTCGACGGCTTCAATGATCATCTTTTCCAACTGTCTCCGCCGAATGTTCGCCTCATCTTGCCACAGCGCAACCACGCCTTCGTCATCCAGCCCAGAGAGGACCTGAAATTCCGCAACGGCCTCAGCGGCCTTTTCTTCGTCCGTATAGTCATAAAGTCTGTCTGCGATATCTACGGAAATAGCCATTAGATTCAAGCTCCGACGCCCTGTCTGTTAAAGCGCAATATAGCATCGTCTGCGATGTACGACCAGGCACGAAATGACAAATACCTTAGGAAATTTAATCGAGTGAAATCGGCCCTGACATCAATTACGCGGTGGGAGGCGCCAGCGTTCCGATATCAACAATCTTCTGAAATTCATCCAGAAAATCCGCGTGGTTTTGCCCAAGATACCTCGTGATGAGCGGATTATTCAGTAAGGCCGCGAGATAGCCCTTGGCGAACGTCAGGGTCATGACATCGACGGCGTAACTCTCTTCGATCAGCCGGAACTCCCGTTGCAGGCTTTCCATTTCAGCCTCCATCCTGGCCATTTTCTCTTCGTCAAGCCCGCGGATTTTTCGCGGTCTTTGCGGGTGTAAAAGCTGAGAGGGCGGCGTGGCTGCCAGCAGCGCCAGGGCATAGGACTGGGTATAGACGCCGGAATCGTTCATGAGGTTCGCCACCTCGATCTGACGCAGCGGCGACATGCTGCGTAGCGGCCGGAACGATTTCGGGCCTATCTGTTTATCCTTCAGGAGCTCGACCGCTTCAGGGCATATCCCATCCAGCAAGTCCCGCTTCTCGATAATACTCTTCAGATCCACATTTAGCGCCGCCGCCAGGCGTTCTTCGGAAACGCCGCGCTCAATAGCCTTCTGAATCATCCGGTGTTCCTGAATGGTGGCCACCCGGTTGATGTGCTTGTTATAGGTAAAGCCTTCATCGTCGCGTGAGATCAGACACGTCACTTCTGTTTCTCCCATTTCCTTCAGAACATCGATGCGAAGATGGCCGTCGAGGAGGATGTATTTGTCCTCCAGCTTCGGGTCGCGGAAGACGGCCGGCGGTTCAATCAGGCCGACCTGCTCAATAGATGATTTAATCTGGAGATATTTCGGGCTTTTGCGGGTCAGGCCATTGATGGATTTGACAGCGATGATCTGATCAATCCGCAGGTCAACCGACTCGTCTTCAAAGCCTGACCGGATTGTTTTAAGCGGCAGGGACAGCGTTTTCTTATCTCTGGCCATGACGCCCGTTCATTCGCTCGACGATGCCGCGTGGCAGGGTCTGCAACCCCTCTGCCCGGAGCAGGTTATTGAAATTCTCGTCACGGATCAGAACCCGCATTGCCTCCGTGATGAAAACAAGCCGGTCACTGGCCGCATTAGCTTTCCGGATAAGCAACTTCTTCCGGTCGGTCTCCCGCTCGAACGCTCTGACCACGTCTGAGCCGGTCATCGGCTTTCTGGCTTCTCTGCGGTCCCTGCTCTCCCGCACAAGGCCTTTGCCGTATCGCCGCCTCTGATCCATCAGCTTTTTAGCGGCGAGCAGACGGTTGCCGCGCAATTCCTTGGACTGGTAGGCCTCGTGGAGCGCCCGCTGCTCGTCCTCCGGGTTCTCAGCGATTTTGATTGCCAGATACATGGGCAGGTTGCCGGCTTCGACGGCAGCGAGCAGTCGCTCCTCACCTCGCTCCATCAGATTCAGAATTTCACTGACGTGCGTTGGCATCAGGCCCGTCTTCTTCGCAATCGTCTTTGCGTCATAGCCACGCTTGCTGAGCACTTCTATGCCCTGCAGGAGGTCGACCGGACGATGCTGCCGGCGCGCCAGGTTCTCAACAAGGCTCATGATCAGGGCCTGCTCTTCACTGGCGTCAATGACGTGCGCCCAGATATGACTTTCCCCGCATCCGATAAAGGCCTCCAGCCGCCCCTGCCCGCAGATCAGATCGTAGTCCTTACCTGTTGCCGCTGACTGACAGGGCGTGACCGTGATGGGACGCTTAAGCCCAACCTCGGTCATGTTCGTCGCAATCTCGTGGAAGACCTTCAGATTGCGGACACGCGGATTCAGAATATGAATGCGGTCGATGGCAATATATTTGATTTCGGACTTGCGGCGCCCCTTACCGGCCATCAGAACACCTCGGATAGTCTGACGCGTTCGGCCAGAGTAAAGAAGACTTCCAGTTCGTCGAACCTGTAGGCGTCAAGGCCGATGTGATTGTTATCGCGAAGGCGAATGGTGGGATCTTCAACGTCGATGGCCGGAATCAGATAGTAGTCGAGGATGTCCCGGTTATTCGCCGCCAGGCGCACCGCAATGGTGATGTCCGGCATCAGACTGGCGTCCAGTTGAATACGCCAGCGGTTTTGTCCAGCAGCGGACTGCGTACATCGACAGATGACAAGCGAGGCTTCAACCTCATCATTCACGATAAGCAGGTCTGTGTCCGGATCGACAGTAACGCGCCCGCCCATTTCGCCGATACGTTCGATCACGCCGGCCACGATCTCGGGATGCATACGGCGGATATGACGGTTGTCTTCGATGAAGCTCAGGTCGCGGTTGATTTCATAACCGATCAGCCGGTAGGCACCAACCAGGCCACCGAACCGATAGGCGTAAGCCGAGCTGGATGGCATATCGTCGGTCTCGTCGATCAGAATACCTGACAGCCAGCCCTGCCGCCCGTGCAGTGCTCTGAGCTTCGCCAGCATCTCATCGTCGGAGAATTTTCGGTTTCTCTCCCGGATAATACCCTGAGCCGTGTAGAAATAGCGCGGTTCGATAATGGCATCAAACACGCCATCAGCCCGTACCCACATATTTGGTTCGTTTTCGACGCGGCGCTTTTTCAGTTTGAAAGAGCGGCGGTTGAAGATGTTATTGCCGATGTATTTCTCGTTCGTGAGCACGGTATGAACAACGCCGCGGGTCCAGTCCCGGCCAAGGTCTGTCTTAACGCCCCGGCCATTAAGGAGGGCCGCGATCTCTGACTCGCGTAGGCCTTCCTCGGTGAAGGCGCGATAGATCCAGCGAACGTTCTCAACCTCGTCTTCGGGGCCCGGCACAAGGATCACCCGATCGGTCTGCAGGGATTTGTGCTCTCCGCGGCGCAACTCTGCCTTCCGCTGGCGCTGCTCATCCAGCAGCACCCTGCGCAGACCGTAGCCTGCTGGTCCGCCCTGACGATAGCCCAGTTCAATCAGGCGGCACTGCCCGGCAAATACCTTGCTGGATAGCTCACGGCTGTATTCGCCGGCCATGGCCCGCTTGACACCCTTGACAATGGTTGAGACCGGGCTGCCATCGTTCTCGAACTGCTCGGCGACATACTGGACGTCGATGCCGGCCCGCCGGCACAGGTATTCGTAATAGGCGCTCTCATCGGCATCCTGGAACCGCCCCCAGCGCGTCACATCAAGCACGAGGATCATGGTGTAATCAAAGTTTCCGCTCTCCACGTCGCGTATCATCGACTGGAGCGCATCGCGGCCATCGAGGCTCAGACCGCTTTTACCGCTGTCGGTATAGGTGCGTACAATTTCGATGTTGCCGCGGGTGGCGTATTCCCTGATGGCGTCTGCCTGGTTCTCCGTTGAGTACTTCTGGTGATCGGTCGACATCCGCACATACATCGCCGCCCGCCGGATATTTATTTCCGTTTCCCTGGAGGGTTCCGCCGCTCTCATCTCTCTATTCCTGACTTTGAAAACAATGACTTGTCTGTCCCGTGTCGGGTGCCGGCAAGACTTACCGCAGGAGTGAAAGATTTGTCTCAGGCAAAAAAGGACCGAAAAATTCCTGTCAGTTTACTGGGTGTGTCCGACCTGGAACTGGCACAGATTATCGCGAGAGCGCTTCGGGAAGACTTCGGCGATACGCCCTCTGCCATCAAGGAAATCGGTCAGATTACATCTGCCAATCTACGGGCGATCAAGAACTGGTACGAGGCGAAAAATATGCCTAATTCCAAATACTTACTTATCCTGGCGCGGTCCTCCCCAAGCATCCTGCGGTTCATCCTGATGCAGGTCGGCGGTGAAGAACTATGGGATGCATTCCAGTTCTTCGTAAAGCCTCAGAAGACGGCCCTTCCGACAACGAGGCGTGAGACGGCGGAGCGGCGCGAACGCCCGAAAGCTGTCACCTTGAATGGCACTTTGCCCGATCTGAACGAACGGCAGATCTGGTTTCTGACCGAACTTGTGCAGGGAAATAAAACCACCGCCGAAGACATTTCGGAGCGCTGGACGATCAATTTGCGGACAGCGCGTCGGGATATTGCGGAACTGAAGACCGCCGGACACGTCGAGTTCCGGGGCGCACGGCGCACTGGATCCTACGCCCCCTGCAGGCAGGCCGGTAAGTAACCTCCTGAAATCAGGTTTCAGCGACGCCTGAAACCCTGCTGTCGGCGAGACCGGGGTAGCAAGGACAAGGACGGCCGGAGGGAGGGGGATCACCCGGTCTGCATGCCGGGCATTGCTTTTTCAGACAGTCGGCCTGAAGCCCGGCGAAGATCGGGGATACCCTCCGGGCCGGACCCGGCCATGCCGGGTCTTCATCCTTGTCCGCGCGAGGGCAGCGCCCTTAGCCCTGACCTTGCAGCCAGTAAAAGTTCGTTCCTACGGGTGAGAATTCCCAGGCACCTGGCGCGAAGCAAACTTCACGACAGGTGCCACCGACTCGTGACAAAGGTTATCCGATATCGGTGACAAGAACACGCGGGCGGACATGCGCAAGGGATATCTTTCGGAATATTTTGAAGGCGTTAGCGTTAAGACGCTTACGCCCACGGAAGTGGATCCGGCCGTTTCGCGCGGGCACGAGCTTCAGGGGGTAGACGATTTCCGCGCCTTCCTGGGGACGCCCGAAGAAAAGGTCTATCTGCCGACGAGCTATTTCTGGCTTGGCGACGATGAGCTTCCCCTGCGCGTGGAAAGAACCGCCACCTGGTACGACTCCCGGAAAGGACAGAAAAAGCGCTCCGCGGAATATCGGCTATATTATCCGGCTGCCGTAAATGAGGTCGCACGTCGGGCCCGACCCGGCGACACCCTGTTTCTGTGTAAGCAGAAGGCGGGTGACCTGATGGCTATTTTTTGTGCCAGCGGCAGCTCGATTGAACAGCAACTCCTCTGGCTCTTTGATTTATCACTG
This sequence comes from Asticcacaulis sp., assembly GCF_035497195.1. Classification (GTDB taxonomy): domain Bacteria; phylum Pseudomonadota; class Alphaproteobacteria; order Caulobacterales; family Caulobacteraceae; genus Asticcacaulis. Next base: position 373,806 of record NZ_DATJDZ010000019.1, on the reverse strand, counting down.
ACGCATGGAGATTCTCTCGAACAGGTGGATCTGAGAGAGACGGACGGACGGTCCCTCGATCTTGTCGCCCGCGAGCTTCTTGAGCTTTTCGGTATTGAAGTCATAGTCACAAAAGACGAATGGCTCAACAGGTTGCTCAGGGCCTTCGGTCCGGCGTTTCCGACCACAGAAAGATTTTCTGCGTTCACCCGCAAGGCGGTGAAGGACGTCGATCCGGTCGCCGATCCGGACGCTGCCCTTATCAGGTGGATGGAAATGGAAGAGCGGCTTTTCCGGACACTTGAAAAGCATCTCGTAGAAGAATACCTCAAAGCGCAGTTCGCTGCCGGAAATACCGACGCCGACGACTTCCTGCAATTCTCTCTGTCTGTACATGGCACCAGAAAGTCGCGGGCAGGATTCGCCCTTGGCAATCATGTTGAAGCTATTCTGAAGGCCAATTCAGTCACGTATAAGCGCGAGGCCGAAACGGAGAAGCGCAAGGGGCCGGACTTTCTCTTTCCATCTGAGGACCTTTACCGGACGGAGCCCGCAGGCTCCGACCGGTTGATCATGCTCGCCGCAAAACGAACCTGCAAGGACCGGTGGCGTCAGGTGCTGGCCGAGGCCGACAAGATACCGTTCAAGCACCTGCTGACGCTTCAGCCCGGCATTTCGGTAGCGCAGACTACGGAGATGCAAAAGTTCAAGTTGCAGCTCGTCGTCCCCTCGCCGATCCACGCGACCTACAAACCCGCGCAGCAGAGCTGGCTCCTGAGCGTCAGTAATTTTCTCGAACTTGTCAGGTCCCGTTCTGTTGCATGAAGAACGGGCATCAGACCGGGCGTGACACGACCAGAACATAACGTGAATTTATTCACCTGCGCATACGTTTTGAGCCTTGATCTCTGGGGCGAATAGCGACACGGTGTCAAAATTATTCCCAGCGAGCCTGATTCTATGCCCAATTCGGATTTTCATGCCCTCCGCCTTCAGACGGGTATTTCGATCGAAGAGCTTTCCGAAAAGCTTGGATACAGCACCCGTCAGGTACGCCGCTGGGATAACGGCGAACAGCCGGCGCGTGAGATCGCGCTGAGGACGCTTCGCGATATGCTGACCGACACCACGAACGTTACGCCTATGCCTCCGCGGTTCACCTTCATCGATCTGTTCGCCGGTATTGGCGGCCTTCGCCGTGGCTTCGACTCTATAGGCGGTCACTGTGTCTTCACCTCTGAATGGAACAAGTACGCGCAGCAGACCTATGCCACCAATTTCCGTGACAATCATCCGCTGAACGGCGACATCACTCAGGTTCAGACCTCTGACATTCCGGACCATGACGTGCTGGTGGCAGGTTTCCCGTGCCAGCCCTTCTCCATCGCCGGTGTGTCCAAAAAGAATTCGCTTGGGCGGAGCCATGGCTTTCTGGACGAGGCGCAGGGCACCCTGTTCTTTGATGTTGCCCGCATTCTTGCCGACAAACGTCCGGCAGCTTTTATGCTGGAAAACGTCAAGAACCTTAAAAGCCACGATAAGGGCCGGACCTTCGAGGTCATCATGAAGACGCTTCGTGAGGACCTTGGCTACCACGTCTGGCATAAGGTCATCGACGCCCAGCACTTCGTCCCACAACACCGCGAGCGTATCGTTATCGTTGGCTTCCGCGAAAACGTCCCGTTCAGCTGGGATGACCTCCAGCTTCCGCCGAAGGGCGAACAGCGCCTCGGCCATATCCTGCATCCTGAAGATGGCAGTGAAGAAACCGAGGCCCCCTATACGGTCGGCAGCACTGCTGAGGTAAACGCTAAATACACCCTCACCGACAAGCTCTGGGCTTATCTGCAGGGTTATGCACAGAAGCATAAGGCTGCCGGGAATGGCTTCGGCTTTGGGCTTGTCGGCCCGAACCATGTCGCGCGGACTTTGTCGGCCCGCTACTACAAGGATGGTTCTGAGATACTTATCGACCGTGGTGCCGGACAAAATCCGCGCCGTCTGACCCCACGTGAATGTGCCCGCCTGATGGGCTATGATGATGACTTCCGCATCCCTGTGTCTGACACCCAGGCTTACAAGCAATTCGGCAACTCGGTCGCTGTCCCTGTCTTCAGGGAAGTCGCCAGAATTATGCAGCCCCATATCCAGGCCGTTATGTCGGGTGAAAGTCAGATGAAGGTCGCCGTCTGAATTGACTGACGTCCATGACAAGGCAACGCGCAGCCGGAACATGGCCGCGATTAGGGGCCGGGACACCAGCCCCGAGCTTCGCATACGCAAAGGTCTTCATGCGCTGGGCTTTCGGTACAGGACGCATGCGAAGGACCTTCCTGGAAAGCCGGATCTGGTTTTCCCCAAATACAGGGCGGTCGTCTTTATCAACGGGTGTTTCTGGCATCAGCACGACTGTCATATGTTTAAATGGCCCCTCACCCGTCCCGACTTCTGGCAGGCAAAAATTGGCAGGAACGCCGATAATGACGTCCGGAATACGCTGGAGCTGGCCAAGGCCGGCTGGCGGATAGCGACGGTATGGGAGTGCGCGGTTAAGGGCCGGACGCGCATTGGCGCAGAGTCGTCTGTACAGCTTTTGGCTGAGTGGTTAAGGTCCGGCGAGGATTCTATAAACATTCGGGGCTCAGGATGACAACCGTCAGGCGGGGATTACTTTCAGAGCTGTTTGACGGCGTCGTGGCGAAAACGCTCACGCTGGTTGAAACGGTTACCGCCAAGTCAAATCAACACGAATTTCAGGGGATCAAACCCTTTCGTCAGTTGTTTGGCGAAGAGGACCGCCGGCGGATTGTGACGCGTTTTATTGCCTTGTCGGACGATCTGGAAGGGCGTGCGGAAGACGGCTTTATGAGTTGGTCGAACGTTCGCAAAGGCAAGCCCCGCGCGCCTGAGTTTCATCTGTACTATTCGGGTAATGCCGTCACCGAGGGCATGAAGGCGGGCGACACTCTGTTCCTCGCCATGCAACGCGACGGATCTGCACTGGTCATCGTGGCGCCCGCTGGCAGCACAGCGCAAAGCCAGCTCATCTGGCTGTTCGGCCTGTCAGATCAGGCAACAATTGACTTCGAATTTCGCGATATCGGACGGGACGAGTCTCAAACTCTGGGATACGCCGCGCGCTACATTCTCGATGAACTTGGTATCGAAATCGAAGAGGCCGAAGATAGCAGGCTCGATAACCTTCTCGAAAAGTTCGGTCTCGAATTCCCGACCACCAGGGTGTTTTCAGAATTCGCGCGAGCCACACTGCCCCATGTCGATCCGCGCGACGACGCCGATGCAGTCCTGATGGCATGGGTGGAGCGTGAAGAGCTTCTGTTCCGACGTCTTGAGCGTCGGATCGTCGCGGCCCGTCTTCAGGCCGGCTTCCTGACGGGCGAGCACGTTGATGTTGACGGCTTTATGTCTTTTTCACTCAGCGTTCAAAACAGAAGAAAATCACGCGCTGGCCAATCACTGGAAAATCATCTGGAGGCTTTGTTCCTTGCCAGAAAAATCCAGTTCCAGCGTGGCGTCGAAACCGAGAACCGAAATAAGCCAGACTTTCTGTTCCCAGGGCAGGCCGCTTACCGCGACCCAGCTTTCCCAACGGAGAACCTGACGATGTTGGGCTCGAAATCGACGGTCAAAGACCGCTGGCGCCAGGTTTTATCCGAGGCTCAGCGGATCGAGAACAAGCACCTGCTAACACTTGAGCCGGGCATATCCGAAAACCAGACCGACGAGATGCGTACCAAAGGACTTCAGCTGGTCCTGCCTTCGAAGATCCATACCAGCTTCCGGCCGGCCCAACGCGAGTGGCTTTGTGACGTATCTTCATTCATCCGACTCGTCGAGAGCAGGGCATAGCCGTTAAGCCCTGGTACAGGACCGATAGGTGCCGATGCCCTTTTATGCCCGGTCTCTCCCGAGACCGAGCCTTCCTACGCGTCTTCATATACCGTTGAGGCCTCACAACGCCCCCCCGATCAATTTGCCGGATCTGCTTAGGGCGTGATCTTAACGTGGGTTCAGATTTGCCATCAGGTAAGGTCGGCCTGTGCTTTTGTAATTCTTGTGATATCGGCGGAAGTACCGGCAAGTTCCAGAAGCAGGTTTGCGCGGCTCGTCGCCACATAAATTAGTTCGGGTTCGCTGAGAGCCTCGAGACCGATAACGAAAACACAGGGTCTTGAGAGGCCTTTAAAGCGTCTGACTGTGTCAAAAACAATCCGACCACTCGCCATGTCTTCCGACTTGCAGGTATCGAGGCCGGCTATCTTATGGGCCGACAGCGTCTCCGCGGAGGCGCAGGTCAGAATGGCAATATCACCCGCAGTGACCTGACCCGACCGTATCAGATGGGATACGCGTTCGTTCACGCGGCCTAAACTCATTTCGGCGGAACGGCACTCTAAAAGTCCAACCTGCTCCCCTTCTGGTCCGGACGCCGTCGTTCGTCTGCCCTCATACCATTTTGACATCAGCGCATGTATCTTCTTGGTATTCCGAAGATTTCTGCTCAATGCAATTACCGACGAAGGCAGCTCCTTTATGAAACTTGCGTCGCCAGTGAACAGGCGCTGATTGTCGTCATAAAAGACATAAAACCGTTTCAGGCCATTATCCTTCAGCGTCAGTTTCAGAGCGCCAAGCCAGAAATCCTTAAAATCCTGTCCTTCATCCACAATTATGGTATCGAACCCGAGCTCCGGTTTTTTCGCAACAGCGGCGATCAGCGCATCAGGCAGGATGGTGTCGAACAGAGCTGTTCCACCACCTGACGGGACGTCAATTCCTGACTGCCCTGCCAAGGCGCGGCATAACGCGTGGAAGCTGGCGACAACCAGATTTTCGTGTTTGGCACACGCTCGCTCCAGATAGCTGGCAAGCGGGGCATTAAAGCAGGTCAGTAAAGTCCTTTGCCCTGACGCCGCGGACCTCAGTGCATGTTCGACTGCCAGAACGGTTTTCCCGCTACCAGCTCCGCCAGAAATCGCCATTTCCTGATTATCCTCAAAGGAATCCAGTATCCATGCCTGCTCCCCGGTGAGGCGTTCAATTGCCTTAGCATCATCGGCAAGACTGATCCCGATATGCGCCCTCAGTTCGAAATGGCTCTCCAGAATATCCTCTAGCGCCTTCAGGCCATCCAGACCCAGCGGCTTTTCGCGTGCATCTCCGCCTTCTGTCATCCGCTGAATAATCCAGTTATGGAGTTGCGGCATGCCGTCCCCAAACACCATAATCTCTAGCGGGGCATCAGGCGCCAGGGCCCGCGACGGTCTGGAACTGCCTGGCAGAACCGCACCGTGTCTCGCACGAATAAATCGCCCCCCCAGCCTTTTACTTTCGTTCAGGCGTTTGAGAAAATGATGCTTGCTGCTCTTAGCCTGAGCAATTGGGTTTTTGATTTTGAAGGTGAAGCCATCGCGATCTTCACTCAGCCACTGCCCGTCGGTTTCACGACAGCTGACCCGTCCACCTTTTACTTCGACAAACAGCAGACCATGTTCAGCATGTGCTACGATAAAGTCTGCTTCTCCGTCGAACTCTGCGCCGTCATCATCGGCTTCGTGCCACGAGCGAGAGTAGTAACAGTTATAGTCTCCTGGTACTTTGTCGCGAAGATGATCATAGACTCTGATCTCCGAAGACAATTTCGAATTCTCCAGCACGTGCTTAGGAAGTTTTGATGGGTACATTCGTGCCATGGTCATTTATTCCTGTTCAGAAGAGGTCTGAAGAAGCCCAGGTCCGGCTTCTCGGGTGTTCCTATCAGCATTGCGCGATCGAGGTGACGGTTGAAATGCTCGCAGGATGTTTCCGGGAGGAAGGTACAACAATGGCAGGCCGCGGAGCCTGACCCTTCCGACAGGGAGAGTATCCCGCTACTGCAAAGAGGGTCTGCAGAACACCATTCGAGGTCATACAGCGCACCAAGTAACAGAGGGCCAATTTCTTCGCTTCGGCCTTTTCGGGACAGACCACCTAAGGTACCGTCAGAGTCAGGCGCCGACGTGTATAGAAGAAACCCGCACATGCCCTCTGGCCCGGGTGAAATATAAAGCCGTTCGCGGATTGAGGCGGTTGAATAGCCACTGTCGAGGGACAGGCGTTCAGTCAAAGCGTGCGCCGTCGTATGAACGAGCAAAAACCGGGGAGAAATGTCCAGCGGGAAGGGTCTGTCGTCTCCGTTGTGATCCCTCCACGCCCGTTCTGCGGCGCTGTGAGCCTCTCCTGCCCGAAGTTTAACGTCTTCACGGTTTTCCCAGTCAATCACGTCTCTGAGACAGAAATTAATAAATATTCCCTCGCCTCTGACCTCGATTGCCGGCAACCAGTTTAAACGTCCCTCAGACAGGGGCGCGACAAATGCACTGCTGTCGCCACCCTCTGCCGGAGTAAGCCGCGTAAAGCCTTTCAACACACGGACTTCTCTTAAGCGCTCCACGGATACCAACTGGTCAAGCAGCCCGCCCATTTCTGGTGGCAAGGCCTGAGGCCGGATCCTGAATTCAGAAAAAGTTTCACCTCCTGGTGCACCGGCACACAGCATCAAATGCTCGTTCGGTCGCAGATCGCCTACATCATCGTCATCCAGAAGGTTTAGGAGCCGCGAAATTCTTGACGTCAGTTCATCCGCACTGACGTTGGGCTCAGGCCATTTTGGGTGGAGACGTTTTCGTACATAGTCCGGGAGTTGCTTCCGGTCATCCAGTGACACCAGCTCGTCCCAGTACTCGTCAAGCGAGTCGCGGAACGATCCGCCAAAAGGCGGAACGTCGAGCGCTGACGCAATCACCGGGAAATAGGCATTCGATGCGCCGCGCTGAATAGCTACGGGCTCGTGGCTGCAGTCACAGGGGGCGGATCTCAGCCAGGGTGACCGGCCTTCACACCTGAGTTTGCCAAGGGCCCCGGGCGACAGGGCGCCGTCGAGGTCCCGTTCGGCCCGGCATTCTGTACAGTGGACCTTTAGCCCTTTGAGACCCGCTCCCTCGCCAATCAAAGTTAAAGGCCTTTTGCGGGAGCATCCTTCTGAATGTCTTGGCCAGGATAGCCATGGGAAATCCTGCAGGTGTCCCGCTGCACAGGTGACAATAAAGCGAACGGGGACCACATAGGTTTTCCGGGCTCGCCTGCCGCGGCCTACTGAGCAGGCATTGCAGAACAGTTCGGGCTTCTCAATTTCAGCGCCCCATGATCTGCTTCTCTGGAGCAGTTTGCACCCCGGACAGACGTGCCAGTCCGGGAAACGGTAGGAAGGTAATAGCCTTTGGCGCTTTTCACGACCGACCGTTTCCTCCCCTACCGGTGGCAGACGGAATCCGCTAACCTGGAGCTTTGCCTGCAGTTGGTCGTGATGAATACGCTGGTCATTAAGGAGGCCCCGCTTTCCTGACAGCTTGTCCCAAGCTTCAAGACCTGCGGCCACGACAGACACGGGTGCGCCATTTTCGCCTCTGAAGTCGATAATTGCGCCCGGACCATTTCCGCTAAGCACCTGGCTGCGTCGGATTTTCCCAATAGGTTTCATTACTTATTCTCCCATGCCTGCGTTGCCGCCCAGGAGGACGAAGGGAGTTGAAGCTTCAACCGAACGCATAGAGTTTGGTGTAGGTCGTTGTTTAGAAAATCGTGCCCTGTTACCGCGTTCAGCTGCGGCTTCGGCAGATGTGAGCAACGCATCGCCATAATCATCCCAGTACTTTTCCAGCCCCTGATGGTCGAACCAGTCATCAAGGAATCTGTTTAACTGGCTTCGCGCCGACTCAGTTTCGGAAGGGTCGATACGTTCAATACGTTCGACCAGGGTTTCAAGAATGGCCTCTGCCTCGGCCTGATGATCCTCTATCGCGCCAGGATTTGCCATACCATCGACAAGGTGGCGGATCATGGCAACAAAGGGCGCATGGAGCGCGCGGTCGCGCGCCCTTGGCGCAAATGGTGTGACGCTGGTGGCCTCGACATCACGATAAAGACTGCGATGCCAGCTGGCAAACGTCTCGTAACGGCTACGATCGCGGGATTTCGCCGCATTGAACATCGTAATGACCAGACCCGGCACTTTACGGCTTCGGCCGACCCGGCTGGTTGCCTGAATATATTCCGCAATCGTTTTTGGCTGCCCGTTCACGAGCATAAGTCCCAGTCGCGATACGTCCATACCGACCGAAATCATGTTGCTCGCCAGCACAATGTCGACATGATCCGGATGGTCGAAGGGTTTCTCCAGATTCTTCAGAAACCTTGGAATTTCACTAGACCGGACCCGGCTGGTAAGTTCGATCTGTTCTCCGGTGTCACGAATCTCAGCTTCATTCCGGCGGGCAGCGTAGTCTCCGATACTGCGCCCCACGTCGTCACGCATCAGGACCATGGCTCCCCCCAGTTCCCGAAGTGAGTTGAAATAGTTGACAAGTGTCCAGTATCCATCCCGCGACTCTAGGGGTAGCTGAGGATCCATTGCGGACTGAAGCAATGATGCAGCCACTGCCTGCTGAGTGAATTTTGCCGATCTCCCGACAGTGGTAACGCCAACATATCGTCGGCCAGGTACACTTCGGTCCTCCACAGAAAACCCGGAGTTTTTGTAATCCAGGCCCGGTGGCGGAAACTGAAAAGATTTGCGGTCAAACAAGGCTCTGATCTGAGACTCGGCCCGACGGATAGTGGCAGTTGAACCGATGATTTTGGCCCGGCGACCTGACTGAGATCTGCACAGCTCATCGACAGCAGCCTCATAAAGTCCGGTAAGACTACCCAAAGGCCCGGAAATCAGATGCAGTTCGTCCTGAATAATGAGATCCGGAGGCACCTCAGGGCCTCCGCGGCCAAACAGGGCACCGGTCTTCTGATTTCGCGCTATCTGGGCATATTTATCTACAGTGGCGATCAACAGCGTAGGGCGTTCCTGATAGATGTTTTCATCAACAGTCCATATCGGCAAATGATCCGTCGCGGTCGCAAGATCACAGCTGTCGGATACGCATCTGACCTCGATACGGGTTCCATCTGACGAGGCCGTCCAGCTGAGGACGGTGTGACAACAGGGGCAGCTGTGCAACTGCGCCGGCGAACTTTCACTCTCCTGATCCAATGCCCTCGCGGCGTCTGCAACAGAATTCTGAGTCGCGCCCTGCCCGACCCAAAGCCCAAGCGAAATGGCCGCGTCAGAACCGAAATGGGCCGGCAAAGTGGTGCCGCCGGAGGACGCTTTACCCAGACGTATCATCTCGCAGGCGCAGATCATCGCCGCGGCGCGTTCGAATTGCTGGATGGTCAGCAGACGCAGGGTATAACGCATAAAGGCCGTCACGCCCGCTCCGGAAGAACCACCAGCTGCATTAAGGCGCCGCAGAAAGATCGTGAAAGCTGTGAGAAGCAGGTAGGCCTCCGTTTTCCCGCCGCCCGTTGGAAACCACAACAAGTCCATCGTTTCACGGTCAGCTGATTCAGGATTCGCTACGGACTCCAAACTCAGCAGAACGAAACCCAGCTGGAATGGCCGCCACGTCAGATCAAGCGGATCACGGTTCGGTCGCCACGAATATTGCAATGCCAGAGCCGCATTGGCGAGCCGGAAGGCATCAAGAGCTTCGGGTGAACGCCGGAGCAATTCAATGCCTTTACGCATTCGCCGGACGGCATCCCTGCAGGTCTCCATGTGCTTCTTCCCCTGATCCGCAAAGTCAGAGGAAAGATCCGTGCCGGTTTCGATCCTTTCAATCCAGGTCGCGTAGGCCCCGACAAACGCTTCCAGACCGTCACAGAGCGCTGTGCCATGCTGAGATGACAGCCATGTAGCGCTGAGCTGAGCACGCACGTTGTCGGCGCGAAACTCCGTATCCCCTTCCGCACTGACTACCCAGACTGTGGATTCCGGGAACCAGCTCGTCCGTACCTCAGCGACAGCGTCTCCGACCGGCTCATCCCATTCGGCCGAACAGGTGTGGCCGACAGCCCATTGCTGCACATTGCGGTACATCAGTGCTGCTGCGCTCGCGTCCTCGTCATCCAGCCCCGCCCTGATTTTGTCGGGCTTAGGAACAAACCGGCAATCTTCAGCACAGCTGACACTTACCGATACCTGAAACAGGGCCGCCTCTTCATTTGCTGTCCGGCTCTTCTTCGCAGCGGGTTTTGCGTCGTTCGTGATGGCAAGTGTCACCATCTGCACGTCACCCCATGGCGCCAGACGATAGTGAAGACTAACGCCTGGCAGTCCGCTAATGCCCAGGTCCAGCGGATCTCTCGCATTCTCCCGCATTGTCTCAATATCAAGGACTATTTCCGCGAAGCCCGGTTCCCGTCGCCAGTGCTGATTGCGGCCTGAGCTGGCATCAGCATCCCCGTTCTCCCGATGCTTTTCGCCGCGGTATCGCGCACCATCGATCCGCACCCGCAGGGAAGGCCTGGGACCGGTCAGCCGGACAGCAAACGACAATCCCGCCGAAGACGGCCTGAACGTGGAAGACGCCTTCACACTGTCAAGTGAGGTCCCGGTTTCATCCGCATTGTCGGCATCACTCGCATCATCGTCATCTTCGGGTGCAAGGTTGGTAGCGGGAGGGAATAGGATGCCGGTCAGATATCTGTCGGTCGGTCTGTCGGAGATTATTTCCCCGGCGTCCTCCGGCCCGATAAGATCGGCCTTCAGCCTCTGCAAAATCAGATCGCGGGCGTCAGTCATGCAAAATCTCCCTCTGTTTCAGTCAACGCGCGACATGTGCAAATCCGCCCAGCAAGGGCATTAGTGAAAGACCCGGCATTTCCGAACGAATGCCAGGCACCACGACCGTTGTCGCGCCTGAAAAATTAAAACCGGAAATCCGTGCCGGCAGAGTGGCATCAGGATCTGCCCGGCGCATGCGCTGTATAAAGCTGCCAAACCCTTCCGAGAAACACCCGAGAGGTATCTTTTCACCAGAAGAATATAAAATAAGATTACCTTTTGAGTCTGTTATCGCCTCGGCTGACGTTTTTGCAGCCGACGCTGACCAGATCGCCGCGATCGTTTTTTTTGTATCGCCGACACATCCTGCCTGCTGAAACACACTCCAGGGCAAAAGGTCTCCCTCAAGACCGACCTCGGTCAACCAATGATCTGCTCTTGGTGCCCAATGACGTTCCGGTGTTCCGTTCCTGTATAGTCTGGCGGGGTTTATCCATCCCGTTCGCAATTCCCTGACAGCACGAGTCGCGCCGACGTAAAGAATTCGGGCCTCTTCTCCCCAGTTTGTTTCATCCTTAGCTGGCGCCCTTGTCATCAGCAGCAGCACCCGCTGATCCTCTGCGCCCTTCTGACCATGAATTGTGGACAGGAGCGGGCCGCTGTCGCCTTCATACTTGCTTATTAACTCAACAGGCGGCTCCTCAAGTGCCTCTGCCACACGCCCTACCGTAATCGTGTCGCGGCTTGCTCCGTCGAGATCTTTCAGAATTTCCCAGCACTCGTCTTCCGGTCTTGCACATGACGGATAAACGTCATCATACAAAGCGCCGAACATGGCCCGCGATACCAGCTGAGATGCCGGCACCCCTCCCAGTACCGCGCCAATCCATGGTTCTACCCTGAGAGGGCGATCCGGCAGATGGATTCTGAAACGTCTCCCGCGCGCGCGCATAGCCTCTGCTGCCGCATTAAGACCGGCCCGGCTTCGGGTCAGGATCAGACCGCTGGTCGTTGATGCGTGCGAACTGAAGTCAGAGATGTCGTTTTCGGACGCACCTGCGCGAATTTTCTCACGGACCTCAAAATACGCGTCTCTTGTTCCCCCGAATCGAAGTGTTTGACGGACAGACCGAAACATTGCCTTCAACAACACCGTTTTCGTGCGATGATCCGACGAAAGGGTCTGGCTCTGAAAATCCGGTCTCTCAGCAACTTCCGAAAGAAAGTTCTGCGGACTTCCTGATGTTGCCTGATAGTCATAGATTGATTGGGCGAAATCACCGAAGACCGTCACACCGCATGTCTGGTTCAGCGTTTTTAACAGTGCCTGACACAAGTCTTTTCGGTCACCGACCAGATCCTGAGCCTCATCAATAATAAGGTGCTCGATTTGCGATAAAGTATCGGCAACCAGGAAATCGCCCGAAGACAGAACCCGCGTTGCGTTCCGTATTCCGCCTTCATATGTTCCGGAGACATTTTTTCCGTAAGCGCTATTTACCCTCGCAGCAAAAGAATCAAAGGTAAAAATCTGAAGCGATGCGAGCCCGGGTGTGTCCGAAATACCTGCCTCAATACGCCGGCGGAGTTCCGCTACAGCCAGACGGGTGAAGCTTAGCATCAGTATACGTGACGGTGCGATTCCATCATCAGTTACGAGCTTCTTTACCCGTTCGCATGCAACATACGTCTTACCGGTCCCCGGACCGGCCTCGACCACTACGCGGCGGTCGGCACCGCCGGCAATGATGAGTTGCTGATCGCCATCAGCATCCGTAGGCCCTGCCTCCGGTTCGTCTTCCTGTCCGGAACGGAACCACTCATTTAGGAAGGCGGCATTCTCTTCACTCATCGACCAGGCAGACGTAGCCGGATCAAACCCGGAGCAAAGTATCAGGGCGCGCCGGACCACCGACGGCATGTCTTTGCCCTCCGGCCAGCGTCCTTCGCTCCGAATCAGGGGCATCCCTTTGGGAACTTTGTTGTCTCCCATATCTAAGAGGTCGATCAGATTAATTCCAGCGCTCCCCTCCACCGTCGGGAATAGTAGCGAGGCACCGCGGGAGTCCAAGATGCCGTGGTCCCCGAGTACAATTACGTTGCCGTCCGGAAGCGCGACACGGCGCTCAGGCAATGCAAAGAGCACAGGCTCACCACGCATCTGTCCCGAACCGATGTCGTTGACCTCACACATCGCTTCTACGACAGTTGCGATTGTCGGGTGGATCCCTGACTTTGTTTCCGGATCAAGAAATTGAGCGACCCATTCAACAGCCGCAAAACGGCTGCACCCTCGTCTCGCGTGCACGAAGCTGCGCACCAGATCGGCAATAGCCCGCCTGAGATCGGGACCGGATTCAGATGGCAGAAGTCCGTATGAGAGGTCTGGTGGAAAATTCACAGCTGATTCGCATTTTGTATCTAAAATATGATTGACCTTTCGCTTGTACGCAGTCAACTTTATAGCGAAGAAGCGATGCACTCGCCGTCTTTTTAAGGGTAAAATATTAGTGAGCGAAACGGAATGAAGGCGGCTGAGAACCTGAAATCGGGTCACATGCTGCTCGCGCATCACTTCGATTCCTTGGGCGCGAAGCGGGATAAGGCGCCCCTGTATGCCATTGAGCACGGCCTTGACGAGATCAGTCTTCGGAAGATGCGGGCAGATCTCAGTCATTTCCTCGAAGAGGCACCTGACCTTCGAAGACCCATCTGGCTGGAACGGTACCTGCCCTTACTCGTTGTCGTCACGGAAGTTGGTTATCGATACAGGGGCACAGGAACAGATTTCTGGCCGGTACTGGCCTCTGAACTCGGGGTGGATGCGGACCATCAGTTCCGTTTGGGCGTGACAGGACATTTCGAAGAAGGGCATAGAATTTTCGGTCTGGCCCGTCCGGGAACCAGTCCGTGGGAGCAACATTTCCCCCTCATCGCATGGCCAGTCGGAAACGCTCTTGTACCTGTAGAGATTCAGTCCCGACTTGCAGATGCATTACGCCGTGCGATCAGATCCGGTATATCTGCTGACGAGCCGGAGGCGCTTTTAAATCAGGTGGCGATCCTCGCAGCCGGGCACGGCAGCATACGCTTTGAGAACTGGTTACGTCAGGAGGTCACAGCTTCTGAAATCATGCGGCGCCTTCTATTACCGGATGCAACGGGCTGGTTGTCTGAAGGGATCCTGCGACGGATAGATGCGGACATCCGTAAAGACCCAGTCGCGCAGCGCGCTATGGCCGATGCACGCAGTTTAGTTGTCAGAAAATCCGGGCGCTCGACTGATTTTCCAGCGTCGCGACTATTTCTTAGAATGAGCGGAGGCGTTCCCGTCGGGGCTTTTATTCGCGGCCCCGCATTACCAATGCACCTCCGGGTCGAGGTAATCTCAGCGATGAGAATCCTCAATGACCGTCTGCGGGTCTCTGGTTCAGACAACGTAGTGAGCCTCCATTCGTTCCTGGCCGGAGGAGATATCCTCCTCCCCGACCTGCATAATATTCCGTCAAATCCTTTGCGTCGCGATGATATGACGCCGCTGGCCAACGACAGTGACCCAATCCTCGGGAAGATGCAGCCCCGCGAAACCTCGTTTTTTCAGGTTGAAGACGAAGATCAGATGGCCCGGGCGATTTTCCCGGGAGATTCGATACCTGCCTCTGCCTCTGTCATTGAAACCCTTCCGGCCGGCCCGGATGACCTGCCCCGATTCCGCCGCTTCAGTGCATCGGTCGAAACAGACGCTTCTTATCTGCGCAGGCAGGGCTTCCGGCTTACCGGAGCCGTTACCGATCCAGGCGTTATCGGCCTGCCAATGCCCGGAGCCGGTTCAACATTTTCCACCACCTTCCCTGTTTTTGTAAAGCCAGGCGTCAGCATCGCTTTTCCGCAGCCGTCAGGTAATAACAGACCTGTGAGCCCGGCCTCGCCGGGCGGGCGAACACCACTGGCATTCTTCCTTGATGCAGGCACTCATACCGCGATCCGCCCCCTGTCAGCAGATGGCAAAAGCGACGAAAATCTCAGCTTTGCAATGGTTGAGCCAGCGGAACTGAGGCCGGCAACAATCAGCGTATTGCCGGCCAAAGCCACTCTGGATGACCTGAGAAAGGGCAATCTGGAAATAAGAATCCACGCACCGGTCGCCGTTGATTCGGTGAGCGTCATTCTACGCCTTACATCAGCTAGCCATCCCGAAATTTCCTCAGCCACAGTCATTGACAGGCTCCCGAAAACTCTGACAGGCCACTCCCCGGTTTTTGACCCGCTGCGGGCAGGTCTCGCTGAGAACGCATACAGAATATCCGGTGCGCAGCTGACTATAGAGGCCCCGGGTTTCCTGCCGGTAAGAATTTCGCTCCCGCCGGTCCCCCGCGAATTACATTACAGCCCGGTCGACAATCACTGGGCCGCGAATGACGGCGAAACAAAATCATTTTCATCGCTTTCCGCCAGTCCGACTTCTCCACTGCTTGCGTCCACAAACGAGGATGACGGCTTCAGGCTGCTCCTGCCTCTGGCTCCGGATATGGATGCTTTGCCAGCCGGCATTGTCCGGTCTCCGGAGGGCGCCATGCGACCTGGCTCGGTCACCATTCAGGACGTAAATCTGCCTCCGCTCCTGCGTGAGCAGGACAGCCGCGCCGGTACGGCCGGACTCACGGACATCGTGCGTTCCGGCCTTGCCTGGCAAATGGCCGGTGCTGACAACTTACTGACGGAATGGTGCCGTCGGAGCGTCGCTGACAAGCTTGAGTTTGCAGCGGTCGGTCTTCTGTGTGGCAAGGCGTGGCAAAAGATAGACGAAACAATTGACCGGTCAGCGCTTACGCAGCACGGTGCGCTGCTGCGCCGTGCTCAGCAACTGGGCCTTATCTCCGGAGAAGACCTTCCGGTTGTCGATGACAGCGCTGACCGGATGTTTTTACGTGACCGCTTGCTGACGCGTGTCACTGCCATTGTTCCCGACCTCAGTCATTCACTGGAGTACTGGGCGAAAGATGTGGCCGATAATCTCGACCTGGCAGTGATAGAGGCCTACGAAGATCTCCGGCTTCATCAGCAGGCTTCGGGACGAGAGTCATTTGACGATGTCGATATCAGCAGGCCGGAGGCAAACTGGCAGCGCGCGCTGGTTGAAGCCCGCGACATGCCGCTCCTGTCAATGTTCCGACCTTACATTCTACCTGCCGCACGCTGGGAGGCGCTCCGAAATCCGTTCTACGAAGGTCTGACTGAAGACGATCTGGTTGACTTACTGGATGAAAGCCATGTCGATGCGTCCCGTCGCTCAGGGATGCGCCGGCTCGGCCGGCCCGAACTCAGATCTTTGCTCCAGCTATGGCTCTCTCCGCGCCTTCTCATTGAATCAAGTGACTGGCCTGCCACTCTGAACAGGTGTCTGTCAGATCCGCATTCCGCTCGCGCTGTTCGCTATGCAGCTCTCAGGTACAGACTTGCCCGTCAGGATATCCCGGACCGGAGTGCCCTGTGATGGACACTTATCTTCGGTTCATAAACGGCGTTCAGGCACTCAGGCGTAGAACTGCCGCGATTAATGTTGCGCTAGGTGGTGCCTTGGGCGTGGCGGCCGATCCATTGCCTTTCCAGATGTCCACAGTTCGCCGGGTTCTGGGTGACACACAGATCCGCCATCTGCTTTCCGACGAAGTCGGCCTGGGAAAAACTGTACAGGCTCTGATGATAGTCAATGCCTTGCGCTGGCAAAATCGCGGGCATCGCACGCTCGTTGTAACCCCCGACAACCTGTTGTCACAGTGGCAGGAAGAATGCTGGATCAGGGGACATGTTATGCCGGCGGTTGCAGGCGGCCTTTCACCTGAAGATGGCGATCTCAGCCCGGTTACACTGGCCCAGGCCCGTGATCTGGCAACCAGGCCAGGCCAGGAGAGGCGAACGATCGAGGCGGATTCCCGGGCGTTCGACCTTCTGATCATTGACGAACCTCAGACCATGCCGCGCGAGATTGTGGCGTATCTGGCGCAGGCAGCCGACACCTTCCGCGAAGTACTGGTGCTTTCTGCAACGCCCAGACTTGGTGATCCTGCGTGGCGCGAACTTTTGCTCCGCATTATAGAGCCGGAACTGAGTGAGCGCGCGCGACACGAAGCACGATCTATTGACGAGCTTCTTGAAGAGCGGGAAGCCCTGGCTGTCTCTGAAACTACCGATTTTGATGACCCTGCGATCCGCGCCAGGGCCTTTATGCGGGCCGCGTCATCGCGTCGGGTTATCCGTAACAGCCGGACTGACTGGTCCGCTTTTCTACCGGAGCGGCGAAATCACGAGATCCGCATTCTGCCCCTGAAATCAGAACGGCTGAGATATGAAATTGCCGCCACTCTTCTGGCGAATTCAGATCCGGCACAGGGAATGCAGGGATCGGCCTGGACTGCGGCCCGCGCACTCCAGCGAAGTGCCCGTGCAGCGCGGACGGTGCTTCGGGAACTGAGCGGTCTGGGCGGGGCTCTCGGAGAACGCGCCGAAGAAGCCCTCCAGTTATCCTTGACTGATCCAGGCGACAGCCGCCTTGAGGCATTACTGGATATTCTTTCAGAGCAATGGGCTAAGAGTCCTGATCGTGCATTTATCGTCGTCTGTGGTGACAACCCGACAATCGACATGCTGCAGTCGGCCCTGCCCAGATACTTTCCCGAGCTCAGTGGCGCTATTTCCGCTTTGCGGCGAACGGCCTCAGCAGACAACGAAAGCGTGACGAATCTAAAGGAGATTCAGGAAACCCTCGCACCTCTCCTGGCAGGAAAAAATCGGCTACTCCTCGTTGGTGACTGGGTTCAGGCAGGACTAAACCTTCACTATGTATCCCGGGGGATCATCTTCTTTTCCCTCCCGTGGGAAATAGACAGTATCGACCAGCTGATCGGGCGGGTTGACCGCCTGGGTAAAGCCGGTGCCCCCGTTAAATCGTCGCTGCTTGTCGATATCTGGCGCCTGTTGCCCGACGGTTCGCAGGAAGCTGCGATCGCCGATCATGCTGCAGCCCTGGGCGTGTTCGACGCGCCACTGCCACCGATGTCGCCGGACGAACTGCGGGCTATTCAGGAGGCACTTGGCCGTACAGCTATGAAAGGAAGGGTCTCCGGCACCGTTACCCCAATCACCGGTCAGGGCACCGGGCTGACAAGCCGGCTGACGGCACACACGCCCTTCAGTCCCGATAATTCGCGCACCGAATTCAACACCTGGAAATCGGCCGGATCTCCGGCGCCGCTGATCGTAAATGAGGCTCCGCGGGAGAACGACACCCCTCTGCGGAATGAGGAGCGAGCACTTGGATCCTGGCTGAAAACAATCGCCGCCTCGACGGATTTTGATATCGGACAACGCAATGACCGTACGGATGACTACTCATTCAGGACCCTCTGGTACCACGGGACGGGAGACAGAGGTCGGGCTGGTGTAAGTCCTTTTCTAATACCCGGAGCGTCTCATGATGGCTGGATGGGCGGACATATTCCTTTCATCTACCGTCGTACTGACCTTTCAGCCCGCCCCCGAAAAGGGGTATTCACCGATGACGGCGAACGGGCTGTGGCAGGTGAGAAGTCTGCGCGTCCCTTACGTTTTCTTGATCATGGCTGCGAGGTTCACGATGCGATAGTTACGGGCTACACCACAGACCTTGGTATCTCTTTCCCTGAAAATCTTCCGATCGAACAATCGGTCGTCCGCCTTCCTGAAGGACACCCTGCTTCCGGGCTTGGACGCGTTCTAATTACGGTCGCCGCGTTCGATCCGTTTCCGGACCATTTTATCCCTCCTTTGTGGTCGGAGGATGCAAAGGAGATATTTAACAAGGCAACAAGCGACGCTCAAAGACACGTGCTTGAGTCAGACCGTCACCAGTTGCTTGCCCTCTGGCGCGCGTTTCAGCGACGCATTCGTATAGAGGTTCCCGCGCAGACCATTCGAATCGGTGCCTGTCACACCGAAAATGGATGGCGGGACATGACTCAGGATGAAACAGATACCTGTCTGCGCCCATTGGCCGGCGAGAAAAATAGTGCCGTTGCAAGAGGCAGGTCCCCCTCACAACCCGTCCTCAAACCTGAGCAGATAGCCGCCATCCGGACGGGTCACAGGAATAAAATCCGGGTGCTGGCTGGCGAATATATAACCGACTGCTCCCGCCGTGCCTTTTCAGCAGCGGATATGCATTCTACCCAGCTTTTTAATCATTTTCAGTCCGTCAATAAAAACAGGGAACTCGCGCTCGAACGACGGGAAAGCATGCCGGTGAATGCAGGACCAGTTGAGTTTCGGCATGGACAGATTGCGGTTCTGGAAAGGCAACTGGCCATGTCACAACAGAATGCCAAGGAAGCAATCGCTCTGGTTCAGAAATACGCCGCAGGGCGGATGTCAGAGGTGCAACCCACAATATTCAGTATATTGCTTGCGCTGACAGACGATCACTAAGGCCTTTTGAATTGCTCCAGAACAATGACGTGCAAAGGCCAGCACGGTCACCATGGATTGGACGCCCTGCCGGCCGACTGGCAACCGTTTGAAAAGCCCGGTGCTCGGTGCTCGGTGCTCGGCACCTCTGCGCCAAAGCCGCCGAACGTCCGGCCCGCAAGAGCGACAATTCTGGCGATGCGCCCAGCTTTTCAGCCGATGATGTGATCATCAGCGCCGCCCACACCTGCCGAAACGAGCCAAAAGGCAGAGGGGCGCCGATTAGTGCCCCAGGTCAAAAAGGAACGTCGTCGTCCTCTTCATACAGATGCGATATTGATGGTCGGTACTGATATTCAACCTGTCCGAACCTCGCTTCGGTAATTCTGTGAAAATTCAGACTGTCAGGTACGACGGCTAGGCGCTCCTCATTATCCGCCCAACCTAAAGCCCTCGTCATCGTCGACGGTTTGGCGGATTCAACCAAGGCCGCGTTACCGAATAAAACAAGGTTTCGCCCGCTCTTTGACTGTGCAGAGGAATAGATTATGCCATCTATACCCCTTTGTTTTCCTCCAAAAAAATAACGATGGCTATGAACAAGATACTCTGCGACCGCTTGTGTGGGAATGTAGTCAAGGTGCTCATCAGAAGCGAAAATCGGTTTGCGAATTTCGTCAGTGAACCGCTGCATGAATCGGTATTGCCCCAGCCGGCGAATTTGATCTTCAGAAAAGACGTCTCCATTTTTGCCTGGCAGCGCAAAACGCGTCATATCCAACACGTTCACTGGCTGAAGAAGCCTAAACTTCGTCACCGCCACGACGCTTCCTACCGCTGGGCGAAGTTCCGCTATTGCTGTACTTTGTTCGAACGCCCCATAAAATGCTGAAATCCCTGCCGCGTTCATACGACCCGCCCGGCGAAGCCGCTGTGGCGGAGGTCCGAGGTGCGTGGCAGTGTCGTTATAGATATTACTTCGAGTTTGATCATCGTTGGCAATCCTGGCTCGATAGAAGACGCCATTAACTCGAGCTGGATGTAGCGTATGTATTGGTGGCCTTCCTTGGGAGTCACGCAGTAAATGGATCTTGCTGAATATGGTCTCTATCTCTGTTCGAGCTTCTGAATTGAAGAAGCGCTGTTCGTAGACAATTTTCTCGCAAAACCGGTCCCAAAGGTGGCTGTGGGTTTCGAGCGCGTGGTCGCTTTGAACATAGGTTAAGTCGCTGCCGTAAAACGCATCGTCGCCGTCACCTGGCCAGTAATCATCACCATCCTCGAGCGCTGCCATCAAGGCCTGAATAACTTGGTCATCGTTGGCTTCTGTCAGGGAATAAAGAGTATCCTGAAGATCATCTCCTTTGCCTGAACCCCAGTGGGGAGAGAATTCTCCCAGAGCGAAATTGTCCCGAAACACGCCGTCGACGATTTCTGCAACTGCTTCAATCGGGACGCCTTTACGTGAGGGGTGAAGAGAGCAACTTTCTTTCGGATAATTCGGTCGGATTTTTTCTATTCGGCGCCTAAGGCCGGCAGTCCCAAAGCATTGAGGACAAACATGGTCGATCGGCATTGGCATCCTGTCATTAATTGGCCTCAACGTTTCCTAGCTTAAGGCAGGCAGCTCATTGATTTCGCCTCCTGATTGGCTAGAAGCCTCTACCAACTGGGCATGCGGAACAACCGACCGCTTTCACCCTCGTCGTGAAGCAGCACGACAATTTCCTCCGTAGCAAATAATGGCTCCTCATCCTCCACGAGCGCTGGCAGGTCTGAGTCTATCATAGTAATTAGGGACTGGATGCCGAGATCAGTGTACTCTCGCAACACTTCTATTAGGTTATGCTTTTTGCGATCATCGAGCGACTCAAGAATCCCGTCGTGATAGGCAAAACGGGGAAACCGTTCATTTATATGGGCTCTCAAAACAGCAAGATCAAATGCAACACATAGAAGCTTTTTATAAGTAAAACCAGCGGCCGCACTTGTCGCATTACCCGCCTCGTCCAAAATCTCTGCTTTAAACTCCATATGCCCCTCTTTATTCAGCGTGACACTGAGCAAAGCTTTGCGGTCAATTACCGCTTCGACAATTTCATTAAAATACGAGCGAATAATTGCGAAACGACTGGTTTCGTGAGCATTTTGGTGGTTAAGGTCTGCCTCTATTTCAGCAAGTAGATGGGTACATTCCTCACCCAGCTTCCGGATTTCAATCTTGAGATCGTTGAGACGCGTTAGAGACAGCTTTTGTCGTTCAAGCGTAGTGATATCCGCTCGCAAAACGACCAGTTCATTTGAGAGCTGCTTGTATTTTCTGAAAGTATCAGTGTCCCCCAAAAAGCTTAGCATCTCGGAACGCTTTTTGCCCAAAGTGGTCAATTGGGAATTTACGACCTTTAACTCTGCCTCGATTTCAGCCTGCTCCTCCACCAGGTAGTTACGTCGTTCGTCAGTGATCGACCGATTGAATGCGATGAGTTGCTTGAAATCACGTTTAATCTGGCCTTCGAACAAGACTCCGGCCTCCTGAAAAAGCTTTTTAGCTTCCTCTGGATCAAATATTATCTCGTCCTCTTTCAGGGAGTTCGCTACCTTTTTTTTATTTTGGCTTAGCGAGTAACGACGCGCGTTCAGATCGGCAATCGTTTGATCAACTTCATCTACCAGCTCTTTAGTCTTTGCTTTATCTTGAGATCGAAAGTCGAAGCTGTCCAAAAGGGCCTGTTTCTTGTCCACATCCTGGCGCTTCAATTGGAGCATGCCGTCGATCTTGCCGGCATTCTCCTCTGGTGCCGCCATCTCCTGGCGGATGGTGGTAGCTCTAGCCTCGCTTGCCGCCAGCTCAGCTTCCTTCTCGTATCGCTTGGCGATTAGGTCTGCGTCGAAACCGAGGATGTGCGCTAGGAACGGCTTCCAATCCGCATGCTTATTCATAAACTTGCGAAGATGGAACACATCCTGGAAATCGACCTGCGATCTTAAAAAATATCCAAGTCCTTTTCTATAACCCCAAGGCTTCAAGCCCCGCCAATCCAAGAAACTATCCAACAGCTCTTGAGCCCGTTCAAAGGCGACATCGCAATGGTCCCATTGGTCGTCCGGAAGGAATGCAAAATCCTGATACTTGGCCACGTGTTTCTTAAAGGCAATCCTCGATGAATCCCTAGCGCTGCGGCGTACGGTCACAAAGGAACCATCGGTCAATTGTATTTCGAGGAAAAACGTAAAGCGCTCGAAACGATCTATGTGTTTAAATAGGAAAAAATTCTGATCTCGCTTCGCGAGGAAGCCGAAATCAAGCAGGCGCCCTAACATGCTTTTGCCAAGGTTGTGGGTGTCCTTGGCCTTGTTCTCCGGGAGGCGAATCTCGGCCAAAACGACGTTCAGCCCGTCGAGGAACTCAATCGGACCGAAAACCGCCGGGTCGTCAGAATAGAACCTAGATAGCTTCATTGCGGCCTACATATTCCAACGCGTCAGTTTTCGGGTGGTACTCAACCAATCCCATCAAATACAGGAAATTCAAAGCGGGCAGGAACAATGGGTCGCTACCGGGCTTGGACCGGCGGGAGTAGCTGCGTAAACTTTCGTACTCGCAAAGCCGCTTATTGCGCAGGCGGCTCAGGAGGTTCAACGCGACCGCGATAACCGTCTTATCCGGATGGGCGTGTTTACTCGGCCTCAGCATCGCCACTTAATCCTATGTCACAATTCCAATACATATAAAACAGCAATGCTCTCGTCAGACGCTTGTGCTTTGTCTGGCGCAGGACCGCGTCCCGATCGAAAAGCAGCCCTAGCAGATATTCCATCACCGCGTCGAAATTTTGGTGATCTTTTCGGTGAGCGATTATCCTGCCCTGAAACTCTTCCGTAGTTGCCTCGTAGGATTCGAGAATATCGAGATTTTCCGGGTCCCCGAGGAAGGATTTTATCTGAGCTGTCTCCTTGAGAAATTTACGCCTGAGATCCTTAGCATAATCCTCGGACATATTATTGAGCTGATTCTTCTCTTCGTAGGATGTCCTCGCGGTCGGCGGAGGATCGAACGCTTCCCCAACCACTGACCGGTGACGAGCAAATGCCTCGACGACTATTGCCAACTCCTCGGAACTGACGATTAACGGTGAATCGATCGGGTCTAGTTCTGCCATACTGGCAATCTGCGGGAATCTCTTGAGAAGCATTTCAATTGTTTCAATGCCGCAGAGATATACAGAGCTCTCGTCCAGGCCGGTGTTTTGAGCGATATGCTTGGTTATGTCCGCGTCCGCACCGGCGGTAAGACGGCGGTTGGAGAAAAGCATGTAGTGATCTAAGTCTTTAGCTATGCGTAGTGCCTGGATCCGGGGAACCTCCTTCCCGATAACGGTACTGTCCCCACCTTCACGATAAAAATCTGTTTCACTGAACGATCGATTATATCCGTTGGAATGCTTTGCCTGAACGATGACTTTTCCACTCCAAGGCTTCGCTGTACTTGGATGAAGTTCCGCCGTCCCGTGAAATTTCGCATCGCGGCCGCCGTCCGGTCCGGTTGCAAAGCCTTTTACAGAGACACCTAGCAAATGTTGGCACACGAGCACAATCAAGTGCTCAAATTGCTCGGGACTTAAGTCCTCGTACGCGTATTTCATTACCGCCCCATAGTTCCCTAAACGATTCCCGTTTGATGGCACTCTATTCAAATTCATCTCTCGGTCGAGTAAATAAATGGCCGTCCTACATGGAAGTTTGGAGTTCACCGAGAGCTAGAGCTACGTAAGTCCTGTTACTGCAGCAGGTCACCTTCGGCTAGAACGGATGAACTCTCTATCGGTCTGCAAGAATGCCTCCAGCATGAAAGGCACGAGATCGACCACTTGCTCTTCCGTCCCGTAGGCCGCCTTGTACAGCTCGGCATAGTCCCGCAACGACTGATGCAATTCGGCACCAACTGTAATCGTCAATTTTACCGGTGTACGGTCCGGCAAACGGGCCAGTTTAAGTTCGGGCATTGGTTAGACTCCATAGGGCTTAAGAACGAGGTCCTTGTGGACGATGACACGCAACGGCCACCCCGGGCGTACGGTCAACGTCGGCTGAATATTCAGGGTCTTGTCGACAATCTTCTGGCCGGCCTGGTTGGCGGTGTCGCGGGTGCTTTCGCGTAGCGCCCTGACAAGGTCACTGTCGTCCGAACTACCGCCCAGCGCCGCCATTCCGAGAAGCGTCGAAAGGCCGACGCCCTTAAGCAGACTGACAGTGTGGTAGTCGACACGGTCGCTCAGGCCGGCATAGCCCTCTGTATCTGTGGCCGGCAAATTGTCGATTTCTAGCGATGAGCCGTCAGGCATGACCAGGCGTTTCCAGATCAGAAGGGTGCGCGATTGCCCAAACGAGACCTGACTGTCGTAGTCTCCTATCAGCCGCGTTCCCGCTGGTATCAACAATATACGCCCCGAAACAGTATCGAAGACCGGCGCCGTCACCTGGGCAATGACCATTCCCGGCAAATCCGATTTGAGGCCGGTGATCAGGCTGGCGGAAATAACGGTGCCGGCCATCACCTGATAAGGCGATGCGGGCGTCTGAACCGCATGGGGATTGTAAATGCTCTCCGTCGATCTGGCCGCGACGAAATCAAGCTTGTGTCCCTGCCCATTCTGGTCGGTCTCCCCTGGAACGGACAAGGCTGCCTTCAGTGTCGCAGCAGCTGCGAGGTCCGCCTCCCCCACAGATGCAAGGGCCGCCGGCGCGGATGCGTTCCCTGGCTCGCGAACCTGAAAAAACAGACCCGGCTCCGTCCGCGCGTTCGTCGCCGGGCTGGCCGAGGATGAGACCGGCGACGACATCTGTTGCTCTCTCGCTTCCAGGAGCGGCTTGCCGAGGTCGCCCGGCAATGGCGGCCCAAGCTGAGGGACGCCGGCCGGCAAGTCGCCATAGGTTTTGGGGAGGGCTTGCAGGCGATCGGGCTTTGGCTTCTGGCTATCCGCAGCCTTATCCGGATCGTAAGCCTGCTGTGCCGACACCGACGCCTTGATCGGGCCGCGCAGACCAAGCCATGTGACGCCCATGAGGGCAAAACATCCGACCGCCGCGGCCCCTACAAGGACATGGCGCTTAAAACGCACGACGCGTTTCGGCCGGGCGCGGAGCACCAGGGTTTCCGGATCGACTTTCTGGGGCGCTGGCTCAGTCATGGCCGCCACCTATGCCAGGCTCCGACGCCTTTACTCGCGCGATCGGATCTGTTCTGGTGATCCGGACGATCTGCTGGTGTTTACCACCGAGACGCAATTCGGCGATCCGGAAAAGCCGATCAACGACATACAGCGATTTCCGTACGCGGTAGTTTAACAGCTCGGCCTTGCCATCGGTGCCCACAACAAACAAAGGCGGGGCCTCGCTTTGCGCCAGACTTTCCGGAAACTGAATATAGACGCGCTCACCATCATCAAAAACCCGAACCGGGCGCCACGCCGGCTTGCCGCCGGAGATGGCGTAGCGAAACTGAAGGGCCTCGACTGCAATGCCCGCAGCCAGGGGCGCAGCAGCTTGCGCCTTCACCTGTGCGGCCTGGAGCACCATTAAATCATCCGCAGGATAGCTCCAGGAGATGACCGTCATGGCTGTGGCTTGTGTGCTCTCCATCTGGATATGGTAGGTACGCCTGTTCGTGGTGACGACCAGATTGGTTTTAAGGCCCGCAGTGTAGGGTTTCACCAGAATATGGATCTGCTTTGTGGTCTCAGTGCCGCTGTAGGTGTCGCCGATGAGCCAGCGCGCCGTGTCACCCGCCGATATCGCGATCAATTGCTCTCCGGGCTGCAGGGCGATGTCGCTGACCTTTTCCGGGGCGGCATAGAGCCTGTAGATAGCGCCCTCCATGAACGGATAGATCTGGACCGCGTTCAGAAAAGCCGTTGTTTGCGGCTCCTGAAGAGCTGCCGCATTGGCCGCCGCGACGCGGGCAGCCGGTGTCGCCGTTATGGGCGGTCGTCCTTTGTGCAGGTGGCCATACGGAATGGGTCTGGCCTCGGCCTGGGCGCAGGCGCCCAGCGCCAGAGATGAAACCGATATCAGAACTATGGTTGATAAGCGCATGTAATTGTTCCTTATTCCGAAGCGATGGAGACGGAGGATGCCAGGGCAGCGGCAGAACTGGCATCGGTTGCGCCGGCATAGTCCTGCGACCAGGCCAGCTCATTGACGTAGAGGCCGAGCGGATTCTTGCGGAGCACGTCTTCGCGGCGGGGCGTCGTCTGCTGAACGCTCATGAGCGCCGTCCAGTGGGCCGTGCCGGTAAGGACGCCACGTTGATAGGTCTGCTCCTGCCATTTGATCTGGAAGGACGTGGGTGACGCCCGCACCACACTGGTGACGGAGACGGTGACGCTTCGTTCCCCGACGCCGGCGAAGGGATCATGGGCCTGTGCCTGGGCGTTCAGGAAAACGGCGGCCCGGTCGGTGGCGAAATCGTAGGCGTCCAGCCAGTTCTGGCGCACCAGAACCGGGTCGATCGACAGAGAGCGTATGTTGGTGATGAACCGCGCGAGGAACCAGGCGATCTGTGCGTCGCCTGGGTTATAGGGTGTCGTGGCGGGACCGAGCGCCCTCACCTCGCCCAGCTTATCGACCTCAACGATATAGGGGGTGACGCGGTTCTGCGACGCCAGCCAGACCATGCCGCCTGATAAGGTCAGGGCCACGGTAACGGCGCCGAAGGCCAGGGCGCGCCAGTTTGCGGCGTGAACCGTCGCGGCGCCAATGCGGTCGTCCCAGACCTGCGCCGCGCGCTGATAGGGCGTGACGGGTTCGGGGGTTTGTCCATAACGCTGGACAGCGCGCCTGAAGATCATGGCTTAGTCCTTCTGAGTGATGTCGGGGTTGGCGGAGGCGACGGGTTGGTCACCCGAGGCAATGGCGGTCTGGGCGGCATGGAGATGGCCGCGCAGCCGTTGTTCGTGTTGCATCTTCTTCGCCCACTCGGGCTGTGCCTCAGGTGAGGCCTGCCGGATGGGCGCAGACGCCCCACCCGCGCCTGGCCCACCACCAGCGCCGGAGCTTCCGCCAGAGGGGGCGGAGGGCGAACTTCCGCCTGAATTTGAGGCACTTGCGCCGCCCCCCATAGACGTCGCCGCCTTCAAAGCACCGAGAGCTGAGCCACCCGCGCCTGCAATAGCGCGGGCGGCCCCCATGACGGCGCCGCCGGCGAGCATACCCGCGCCCGCCGCCGCACCGACTGTTCCGATCGCAGCGCCGGCGCCGAGTTGTGGGGCGCCGGCCACCAGACCCGAAGCAATGCCAGGGCCGAAGATGCCGAGCCCCAGAATGGTCAATGAGGCAAGCACCAGAGTCATCGCCTGCGCGATATCGGCATCCTGCCCGCCGAGCGCCGAGACGAATTGTCCGAAGAAACCGGACCCGATGCCGACAATGACCGCCAGGACCATGACCTTGATCCCGGAGGTGATGACATTGCCGAGGACTCTTTCGGCGAGGAAGGCAGTCTTATTCCAGAAGGCGAAGGGGACCAGAACAAACCCGGCCAGGGTCGTCAGCTTGAATTCCAGAACGGTGATGAAGAGCTGGATGGCCAGAACGAAGAAGGCCAAGAGGACGATCAGCCAGGCGAGCAACAAAACGACGATTGTCAGGAAATTCGGAATGAAGGTATCGAGGCCCGACAACCTGGCGACCTGCTCCAGCAGCGGATGGGAGGCTTCGAAGCCAATGCCCGCCAGCTTGCCTGGCTTGAGCAGATCGGCTGCCGCCAGACTGTTGGCGCTGGCATCCAGCCCCAGTTTCGAGAAGGATTGAAAGATCAGGTCAGCAAGCGTCCTGAAGTTATTGAGTATGAGGGCAAATGTGCCAACGTAGAGCACCTTTTTGATCAACCGGCCCAGTACATTGTTCTCGCCATCAAGCGCCCAGAACAACCCGGCGATGGTGACGTCAATGGCGATCAGGATGCTGGTGAGACCGCCGACATCGCCCTTCAACAGACCGAAGCCACTGTCGATATAGGCGATGAAGGTCGCCAGGAATGAATCTATGATGTTCAGATCTGCCACGATGCACCTGATTTGATGAGGAAAACGCCCACTTGACCTTAGTGGTCCGTGTAGGCCGTGCCGGAGCC
The DNA here is from genome assembly GCF_035497195.1 of Asticcacaulis sp. Taxonomy (GTDB): domain Bacteria; phylum Pseudomonadota; class Alphaproteobacteria; order Caulobacterales; family Caulobacteraceae; genus Asticcacaulis. The sequence continues at coordinate 345,580 of NZ_DATJDZ010000019.1, read as the reverse complement.
GAGGAAAGTCTGGGTCGTGACCTTTGCAGCCGCTTCGGCTTGCGCCTTGCGCGCCGCGTCCAGGGCTTCGGCCCGGTACTGCGCCGCCATCAGGGTCTGGATCTGGATTTGCTGCTTGGCGGTCAGGGCCAGGAGCTGGTTCGTCGCCTGAGCGGCCTGAAGGCTGCCTTCGGACGCTTCGGAGCCTTTGAGCAGATCATTCAGAGTCGTGGCATCGGTTTGCAGACTTTCATTGACCTGCGACTGGACGATCAGGGTTTGCTGATAGGCGTCCATTGCGCTTTGCCAACGCGTTTGCGCGTCAGTGGCCAAAGCGCTGGTGGATATGCCGAGGGCGTATGACGTTGGGAACTGGGCTTTTAGCGCCGCCTGGGTCTGAGAAATGGTGAAGGCGATGCCCCTGGCCTGCGCCATCAGTTGATTGATCGCGGCCAAGTCTGAATTGATTTTCAACAGGGAACTGACGTTGAAGCTTTTCAGGTTGGTCGCCATGTTTTGCAGCATCTGCGCTTCATGCTGAAGCTGGAGGATCTGGTTGTTGACCTGCGCCAGGGCGCGTGTGGCCTGAAGGATATTCTGAGCGTAATTGGTCGGGTCAAATACGGCCAGCTGGGCCGCGGCCGGTGTTACAGAAATACCCAGAAAGGCAGCAACAGACAGGCCTGCAAAGAGCCTGCGATTTACAGAGTTCATCATGAGAATTCTCCGAATTTAGACAAAGGGATAGCGTCGCCTGTTCAGACAGACATTGAGATCGATCAGTTGACGGTGAAGGGAGGTTTAAGGCGGCGGATCGAGAAGGTCGGCGGCCCAGGCCAAACCACGGGCGCGCAGGAACGTCGCAGGGAAGGTGTGCCGCCACCCTTCAGCCAGCAGATCATCGATCAGGCGCTGGTCTTCCGGCCCTGACACGGCGCATATGGCCAGGGCTATGGGTCCGAGGCTAAGATCGAACAGACGGTTTCCTCGTCGGGATTGCAGGTAGTATTGCCGCTTCGGGATCGCGCGACCGATCAGGTCGATCTGGCGCGGATTCAGTCCCATGCGCTCGTATGCCACGCGCGATTGGGGTTCCGTAGCGCGCTCGTTCGGCAGGAAGAGGCGTTGCGGGCAGGATTCGATAATGGCTGGCGCAATCGCGCTGTCGGCGATATCCGCCAGGGACTGGGTGGCGAAGATGACGCAGACGTTCTTTTTGCGCAGCACCTTGAGCCATTCCCGAATGCGCGCGGAAAAGGCGGGATTATCGAGGAAGACCCAGGCTTCATCGAGGATCAGGAGGGTTGGTGTGCCATCGAAGCGTTCTTCCAGCCGGTGAAACAGGTAGGTCAGGACGGGCAGGACCACCCCCTTCTCAGCCATGAGGTCTTCCGTTTCGAAACAGTGGATCGGCGACAGGTCGAGGCCGTTCTGGTCAGCGTCGAGGGTCTGGCCGAAAGCACCTTCCAGAGTGAAGGGGCGCAGGGCCGCCTTCAGGGCATTCGACGACAGGAGCGCTGACAGACCGGTCAGTGTACGTTCCGCCTCAGGCGATGACGCCAGGCTGTTGAGCGCCGCCCACAGGGCGTCCTTCATGTCGGGTACAATCTCCACGCCTTCCTGTATGAGCAGGCCAAGTAGCCACTCCAGCCCCCAGGTGCGTTCGGCTGGGTCGTCGATCTGGCGCAACGGCTGAAAAGCCATTTCGGCCTGGCGTCCGAGAACATGGTGTTTCCCCCCCATAGCCAGGGTCGCCGCCCTCGCCGAGCCGCCCTTGTCGAAGATGAAGACCTGAGCATTTGGGTAGCGCTGGAACTGGAGCGCGAGGAAAGACAGCAGAACCGACTTGCCGGCACCGGTCGGCCCAAGGATCATCATATGACCGACGTCGCCAACATGGGTGCTAAGACGAAACGGCGTCGCACCTGAACTCAGGGCGTATAGCAAGGGCGGTCCGTCCAGATGGTCATTGCGTTCCGGTCCGGCCCAAACCGCTGAGAGCGGCATGAGGTGAACAAGATTGAGCGTGTGAACCAGGGGTTGACGGACATTAGCGTAGAGATGGCCGTGAATTGACCCCAGCCAGGCTTCTACTGCGTTGAGCGTTTCCCTGATGGTGGTAAAGCCAAGGCCATTGATCAGTTGTTCGAGGCGCCGTAGCTTCTCGTCGGCCACCCGGGCATCTGCGTCCATGACTGTGAGTGTCGTCGTCAGATAGCCGAAACTGACATGGTCTCCGCCGACGGCCTGAAGTGCCAGATCGGCATCGGCGACCTTGTTGTCGGCATCGGTGTCGGTCAGAGCTGCGGGTTGGTTGTACATGACTTCGCGCAGCAGGGCCGTAACGGACTTGCGTTTGTTGAACCATTGCCTGCGGATTTTTGTCAGTGTCTTCACCGCCGCTTCCTTATCGACAGCAATGAAACGACTGACCCAACGGTAGCTCATATCCTGATGGTTCAGGACATCAAGCAATCCAGGTTGCGTATGGTTCGGAAACCCCAGGACGGTCAGGGTGCGGATATGCTGGTCGCCGAGCATTGGCGCCAGGCCGCCCAACAGAGGTGTATCGACCAGGAGGGCATCGAGATAGACAGGCGGATCACACACCGCCACAGGATGGGTCTTTGGAGAAATCGTTCCGTGCAGATAGGTCAGGGTTTCCGCATCATTGAGCGGCTGGCTGCAGGGCATAAGGCCGGCGAACATATCGATCAGGTTGTCGGTCCGCGAAACAAAGGCCTGAATCTCCTTGCGCCAATCCCTGTCCACACTCCCCTCGTCCGCTTTTTCGATCAATGCCTGACCGGCACCGGCGATAACATCCTCGCCCGGCATGAACACAAGCGTGAGGAAATAGCGGGTCTCGAAGTGTTGATGGGTCTGGCCCTCGAAGGCCGCGCGCCTCTCCTCGTCGATCAAACGCGCAATCCCGGTCTCCGCCCCGGGTGACGGATATCCCATTGCCTGGTCGCGCCGGGCTTCAAAGAACAGGGCCCAGCCCGAGCCAAACCGGCGCAGGATATTGTTGGCCCGGGCCGAGAGGGCGACCAGCTCTGTGGAGGTGGCGCTTTCCATATCCGGTCCGTAATAACGGATGGTCCGCTGCAGGCTGCCATCCTTATTGAGGACGACGCCGGGCGCGACGAGTGCCACCCAGGGGAGATGGTCGGCCAGGCAATCCGCGGTCTTTTGATATTGACGAAGGTTCAGCATGAGAAGTGGGCTTTCTGACGGAGGTGTCTCAGGAGAACGGCGACGAAGTCGGGATCGTAACGGGCGGCGAAGACGGACAGGGTATGCCCGACGACGAACAGCCCGACACCGGCCAGCCACATTTGCAGGCCAAGGCCGAGGGCGGCGGCCAGGGTGCCATTGATGATGGCAAGGGACCGCGGCGCGCCGCCCAGCAGAAGGGGTTGCGTCAGGGATTGATGCAGGGGCACGTCAAAGCCCTGAACGCGCTCGTCCATTTAGATCAGCGCTCCGCCGCCAAAGCTGAAGAAGGTGAGGAAGAAGCTGGAGGCGGCGAAGGCGATAGACAGACCGAAGACGATCTGGATCAGCTTGCGGAAGCCGCCCGACGTCTCGCCAAATGCCAGGGTGAGGCCCGTCACGACGATGCAGAGGACCGCGACGATCTTGGCGACCGGCCCCTGGACCGAGTCGAGGATGTTCTGGAGGGGCGTTTCCCAGGGCATACCGGAACCGGTGGCGCCAGCGGCGGTGGCCATACCAAGGGCCAGTCCAACCACCAGCGGCATATACAGATGAGATAGCAGTAATTTCCGGCGCGGCCGGGATGACAAAAAAGACAAGGTGTTCAGGCGCATTCAGGTCTCCTTGGAATTGAGGGTAGGGATAGGTAGTCTTCTCCAGCCGGGAGGGCTGATCGAAGCTCGTAATTGCCGTCGCGGTCGAGGCCGTTCAGGGCCATGATCTCACCCACCTGACGCGGCGCGCCGGTATGTGCATTGGCGCCACAGATGAAGACGATGACATCGATCGCTTCGGCAATAAGGGGGCGCGGCACGTGCACCACCGCCTCCTGGATCAATTGCTCCAGGCGCAGGAGCGCGCCCCTGGCGGAATTGGCGTGAAGGGTGGCAATCCCGCCGGGATGACCGGTATTCCAGGCTTTGAGCATGTCGAGGGCTTCGGCGCCTCGTACCTCGCCGACTATGATGCGGTCCGGACGCAGGCGCAGGGTCGAGCGCACGAGATCCGCCATGGTGACAAAGCCGATCCGGGTCCGTAAGGCCACCACGTCGCGGGCCGCACAGCGCAGCTCGCGGGTGTCTTCGATCAGAATGACACGCTCATCCAGATCAGCAACCTCGGCCAGTAAGGCATTGGTCAGGGTGGTTTTTCCGGAACTGGTACCGCCGACGACGAGGATGTTGTCGCGGTGGCGCACCGACCGCCGCAGCAGCCCGGCCTGTGCCTGGGTCATGACCGCATTGGCAACATAGGTATCGAGGGTCAGAAGACGATAGGCTGGTTTACGGATGGAGAAACAGGGTGCGCTGACCACCGGTGGCAACAGCCCTTCAAAGCGTTCCCCGCCGGTCCCATCTGGCCCAAGAGGCAATTCGGCGCTCACGATCGGATTGTCCGAATGGACTTCGGCATTAACATGGCTTGCGACCAGACGGATTACGCGTTCCACATCGGCCGCCGTCATGATGGCGCCGGTATCCAACCGCCCCTCACCGGCGAGGTCGAGGCGAACGACACCGTCGGGGTTGACCATGATCTCGAAAACGGCCGGGTTAGCCAGAGCTTCGGCCACTCCCTCGCCCATGGCGGTGCGCAGCATGGTACGCAGGCGCTGAGCAGGCACAGACAAGGTGTCCATCACATCCCCTCCTCAAAGGCGCCGGGCGTCAATGATTGACTACCCTGAGACAGTTGCCGGCCAAGCTGGGCTACAAACTGTTCGAAGCGATCGCGGGCCATGGCGCGGGCGGCCGCGTCGGGCTCCGGCAGATGGGCATCGCGTAACAGGGTCAGACGGACGAACAGGGCCAGACTTTCCAGAACGATTTTCTGATCGCGCTCAATGCGATTGAGCTGTGCGCTGATCCTGTTCAGACGCTGGCCGAAGCGGTCATCGAGTTCATTCGTGCCACGCCGGTCGAGCCAGGCCTTCACGGCATCGGCGAGGACGGCTGATTTGTTCATACCGGGCTTTTCGGCAAGGGCTTCCAGACGCTGACTGATCGGGGCGTCGAGAAAGAGCTGGTGGCGTATCTTGTGCGTTTTCATGAGGAATCTCCTAGAAGCCGCTAAACATTTCGATGGTCTGACCGCGTTTGGCGGTTTCGCGCGCCTCGACATTGAGGGTGTCTGCGGCACCAATGGCGGTTAGTTTGCGCAAGCGATCCATGGTCTGCTTCTCGCCGGTCGGATCGGCCTCCTCGTCCACTTCGACCTCTTCCCCAGGCCTGGCCTCATCCGCGACACGAACCACTGGCTCGGTTTCGGTCGAATGGCGCTGTCTGGCCAGGCCGGGGTCGTCTTCGACCTCTTCGGCCGCGAGTGTCGGCTCATCCGCCAGTAACGAAGCGAGGTACGCATCTGGCTCGCGAACCTGCCCTTCCCAATCGTTCGGGCGCGGCGCGGGCCTGTCGCCAAATCCCCCCTCCCCCAGAACCGGAGCCGGCGAGACCCGCGAGGTGAAGTTCCGGTCCTCGAAATAGCGTAGCTTTTTGGCACGGATTGGCGCCAGTCCGGAGACCATGACCAGTTCGTCGGCGGGTGGCAGTTGCATCACCTCGCCGGGTGTCAGCAAGGGGCGCGCGGTTTCCTGGCGCGAGACCATGACGTGAGAGAGCCAGGGTGCCAGGCGATGGCCGGCATAGTTGCGTTGAGCGCGCTGCTCGGTGGCGGTGCCAAGGGCATCCGAGATACGCTTGGCCGTGCGTTCATCGTTGGAAGAAAAGGCGATCCTGACGTGGCAATTGTCGAGGATGGAGTTGAATTCGCCATAGGCCTTCGATATCTGATTCAGGCTTTGGGCGATCAGATAGGCGCGGATGCCGTAACCGGCCATGAAGGCCAAAGCCGTCTCGAAGAAATCCAGGCGCCCGAGCGCCGGGAACTCGTCCAGCATCATCAATAGTTGATGCCGATTGCGCTTCGACGGATCGCCTTCAAGCCTTTCGGTCAGCCGGCGGCCAATCTGGTTCAGCACCAAACGGACGAGTGGTTTTGTCCTAGAGATATCCGACGGCGGAATGACCAGAAACAACGATACCGGACGTTCGGCGTTGACCAGATCGGCGATGCGCCAGTCACAGGTGGAGGTCGCAGCGGCTATCGTCGGATCGTAATAGAGCCCGAGGAAGGACATGGCCGTGGACAGGACACCGGACCGCTCATTGGGCGACTTGTTCAGCAGTTCACGGGCGGCGGAGGCCACGACCGGGTGGACGCGCCCTACCCCGTCCTCACGGACACCGAGATGCGGTGTGGTCAGCATACGGTTCAGGGTATCGACGAGATTGCGCTGCGGATCAGACAGGAAGGTGGCGACGCGGGCCAGAGTCTTCTCTTCTTCGGCATAGAGGACGTGCAGGATGGCGCCCACCAGAAGGGAATGACTGGTTTTTTCCCAATGGGAGCGATGTTCGAGAGCGCCTTCAGGATCGACAAGGATGTCAGCAATGTTCTGGACGTCACGAACTTCGTTTGCCCCCCGACGAACTTCGAGCAAGGGGTTGTAGCGGGCGCAGCGCATGTCGGTCGGATTGAACAGGACACAGTGGGAGAATTGTGAGCGCCAGCCTGCGGTGATTTCCCAGTTTTCGCCCTTGATGTCGTGGACGATGACGGAACCGGTCCAGGACAACAGGGTCGGCACCACGAGGCCAACGCCCTTTCCTGACCGAGTTGGCGCAAAGGCCATGACATGTTCGGGACCATCGTGTCGCAGATAGTCGCCCTGCAGACGTCCTAAAAACACTCCGGCGTCCCTCAACAGGCCGGCGGCCTCAACCTCGCCAAACCGTGCCCAGCGCGCAGAGCCATATGTCGTCACCAGACGGGTCTGCCGTGCGCGCCACAATGAGCCCAAAATGGCAGTCAGACAGCCCAAGAATCCACTGCAGGCCGCGAGACACCCTGCCTTGAAAAACACCGCGGGCGCGTAGGCGTCAAAGAAGTACCACCAGACAAACAACTGCCACGGGCGATAGATCGGCTGTCCAAAGACACTAAACCAGGGTGGTCCCAGCGCTGCCTGATTGCCAAGCGAAACGGCGGTCCATTGTGTCGCCGCCCACACGCCGAACATGACGGTGGCTAACACAATAAAAATCTGGCCAATCAGAAGTTTTGTAGGGGTCACAACACGGGCTCACCTGACGCGGAACCTGGCCGCTGATGCCCTATATTCGCGCACCGCTGACGCGATCGTTATACCCGTTAAACCCGCGCACATACCATGTTGCCGAGACCAGTTTCGATGTTGTCAAATACACCCCGCCTTCAACACTTTAAGGAGCGGCGTTTTGCTAGTTATCTGTTCCGAAAGCTCATTGCGAAAGGCTTCCCCGCCAGTTCCGTTCCGGTTGATAAGATCTGATATGAGGCGATGGGATGGACGGTTAGGGCTCCCGGCATCCAGGTGCCATACTGTGGCTGTTATCCAAACGCCAAAAGAGCCACAGCATTCATGCTTCAAGACAGGCCACTACGAATTGAGACAAGCTATCCCAAAGCGAAGTTAAGTGATTAGTCGATGGCGCAAAGTTTGGTGAATGAACGTATCTGTTGAGAGTGTCTGCCGAGACTAGCTGATCCATATTTTGGAATTTTTTGACGATGCCAAGCATTTTCTGGTCGATTTCCTGAGCGGCGAATTGATGCTCCGCGACCTTTAACGCTTTTACCGCGAGATGGTCATTGTTGTGGACGACCACCGCCTTTTGCTGGATGTAATTGTCTATCGACAATTCAAGTAGAACCCTGAACAATACCGAAATAGCGTTTGGATGTTGTGACAATTGCAGGTGGAACTGCAACTCCTCCCAAATCTGGTGATGTCGTTGAAGCCGACCAGGCCAAGCAACGCCGTATGCTTTTTGCGGGATTAAAGTCAGCCGTATCGTTGGCTTTGCCTTAGGTGGCGTTGGCGGCGTGGGATCGGGAATTGGATTGCCCGGATCACCAGTTCCTGGTCGATCCTGTGGCGCATCAGGCTCTGCGGGCGGCTGATGTCCTACACTCGGTAGCAGATGTATGTCTTTTGGTAATACGCCTTCGGCATCAAGCGCATTCAGATAATCTGTTTTTCCGTCTACATCCCATATTTTGCCGAGAACAACCTTACCACTCACCATATCATTGGTAATGCGAGAAAGTGCGCCCAAAACGATGGCCGGTTCATGTGTGAAAATGAGTCCCGTTTTGCTCATGCTGAAGCCGACACGATTTCGGTAGAGCTCAGACGACAGCAAGCGCTTCAAAGTCGATCTGGGAATTTTATTTCTCGCCGGCAGTAAGTGAGCTGCACGAAGCTGAATTTCAACTTGATCAGCTACGTTAACTCCACTTTCCTTCCCACTCCTGTCGACAAAATTCCTTTTCATTCTGTCGTCCCACGTGGACTGACCAATGCCCCCCTGTGACCCCGTGTGCCGGCGGAAAAGAATTTCATCAATGCGGTCGCGATCCGCCTCGACTTGGCATTGGATCTCGAGAGGAATTTTGTTGGCCCACTTTTGCTTGAGATCTTCAAAGAAGGCCTGCAATTCTGTAGTGGGCGCCCGTCTCGGATCCACAATCAATTTCAGGCATGTTACCCGTCGATTGCCGTCGAACACCAGAAACTTGTCAAACTCAGGAGCAACAAGCGGTAATTCATAAATTCCGCCCTCTTGCGTTATGTCTTTGGCAAGATTTCGCATATGAATTTCTTTAGCATTGAAAAGCCAGGCAATAGCCGCCGTCTCGTTTTCCAACTCGCCATGTCGGTCGTTGCCACGGTTGACAAGCAACAGGCTCAACGGAATTTTTTTTATGGACATTGTCTCTCCCCCTCCGACAGACTACCACTTTAGGTACTTGTGGCAAGTCATACATCCAGACAGCGATACGTCTCAAAGCATCAGGGGAAGAGGGTTTTGAGCCACTGGATTGTCCCTTCATCCCAGCCTGTTCCCAGTTTAGCCGTTTTATCCTCGCGATAAAAACGCTCTAAACTACTATAAAAAACTCACGTCCAACCGCGGCATGTAGGGCACACATTGGCCACCTATATTTTTACAATCCCCGGTCACAACCATGCTAATTACTACGTAATGATTCGATGCACGCCGTTGAATGCAAGCGCCTATATCTAATGTCACGAAGCCATTCGTATAACCTGCGCATGGGGCCGACCCGTCCAGAAGGTAATTAGTTTGTCCATCGCGTTAATTAACGAAAGATCTGATCACTTTAGAGATTTCGGAGTTTGGCCACGCCAACAGGAACTAAATGTCGAGCGCTGGTTGGAAAACTTCCGGGACGAAGAATTCTACATCGCGGAACGCCTTCTCTCCGGTTTCACCTATTTCAACAAGGCCATGACTGATGCGCTTCTGCGTCAGGCCATCCAAAAATTCTTAACTGCGCAATGGGACACCGTAGTTTTTGGCCGCCCTCCATCATCGACGCAGTTGAATCAGGTGCGATTTGTGACAAGTGAAGGTGAAGTGCCGCATTCGGCAGACAGTGGAAATCTGTTCGCACGAAAATTGCGCGACGTGATACGAATTCCTGAGGGCTTTATTTTTACGCCAGAAAAGGCCCTCATAGAAATTGGAAGTGTACGCCAATTTGTCTTCATTGATGACTTTGCAGGCAGCGGCAACCAATTCCTTGAAACGATTGATCGCGTGCACAACATCTCCGGAAGTCAAATATCGTTCGCAAGCTTATTACCGGATGCGACCTATTCAATTTCATATTGTCCTTGTGTGATGACATCCTACTCTATCAGCGATCGAATTTCTCGTCAGCATCCTGAGATTAAATTGTACCCGGCACACATTCTGAGTGAAAAGCATAACGCGGCTTTGACAAATTCTCGGATTTGGGAGGGGATGTCCCTTAGTGACGCTTCCATCGCCGTTGCGACCCTAAAAGCCATTTCAGCACGCGCTGGTTTTTTATTAGAGGACGGAAGTCAAGACGCGTGGCACGGCTTCCATGAGTTAGGACTCACTTTGGCGTTCGAGCACGGAATACCCGATGCCAGCTTGCCGATTTTCTTCTCGGAGAGAAATGGCTGGAAACCATTAATGAGGCGGGCATAATGTCAAATAACACAGCTCAAAGATTGGAACAGCTATTCGGCAGCTTTAGAGCCGAATCGATGCGTGAGAATTTATATTCCCTTTTCAATGAGCCTGAGTATTTTTACTATTTAGCGGCTCCTAAATCTTGCGTTCTCATCGGTGGCAGGGGTTCTGGCAAAACGACCGTATTGCGGTGCATGTCATATGAAGGACAGGCCGCGTTGGGGCAGACTGACTTCACCCATCCAAAATACATTGGATTATACATAAAAGTTAATACCAACACGGTTGCGTCTTTTATCGGACCAGAACTCACGCCCGATGCCTGGCAGCGCTTCTTTGGCCACTTTCTCAATTTAATGTTCTGCGACGAAGCGCTAGGGTACGTGCAATGGCTGAAAATTAAGCGCCAAGATAATGAGATAGACCGAGCTTTAGACTATCATCGGGTAGCTCGGGTGCTTGGTCTAAAGTCGTGCGCGACGCTTGACGAATTGATAACTGAAGTCGACAACGCACGAATAAATCTAGAAGTTTTTATCAATAACTTCGGAAGCAACAAGCCAACCGTGTCACCGCTCCAAACTCCCCTCGACGTTGTGATGGAAGAATTGGGTAAAATCGATGGTCACAAAGACACAACCTTCTTTGTCGTATTGGATGAGTACGAAAATTTTTTGGATTATCAGCAGCGACTGGTGAATACGTTGCTTAAGCATTCGGGTGGAAATTATTACTTTAAAATAGGTGTTAGAGAGCTCGGGTGGCGGGAACGTACAACATTGAATTCTGCGGAAGTATTGATCAGTCCCGCAGACTACGAGCGGATTAGAATTGAAGAAAAGCTAGAAAATGATTTTCCGAATTTCGCAAAACGCGTTTGCGAGGCGCGCCTAAAGGCAGTGGACTTAGAAAACCTTGGTCCGTCAGTTGACGTAGAGAGTCTTCTACCAAGTCTATCAGTAAAAGCAGAAGCGATCGCTTTAGGGGTCGAGAGGCATGTTGTTGACTTCAGGGTATATCTAAAATCGTCTCCAGACACGCTGCGACTCACGGAACTACATGACCATGAGTTGTTTGTTTTCTTGGAACTTGCACATAGAGACTTCCAACACGCCACGAGAGATTTAGAAGACTATTATCTGGGCGTCAAAGCTGCGCGAGTAAAATACGAAAATTATTCATATTCTTTACTTTTTGCAATCTCAGGAAAAGGCGCGAAGATCAGCAAGTATTACTGCGGGCACTCTGTCTTATCAAAATTGACCCATCAGAATATTCGATTTTATATGCAACTCGTCAATGAGTGCATTCGAGAACAGGTAGCTATCGAAAAAAGCACCTCGCAACCAATTGATCCGCAACTCCAAACAATTGCAGCCAGAAAAGTAGGGCTCAGCTACCTGCGTGAATTAGAAGGCGTTTCCACACAAGGCGGGTCCCTTGCAAAATTACTATTAGGACTTGGCCGTGTCTTTGGGGTTATGGCGGCCCACCCCGTTGGCGGGAAGCCAGAATGCAACCAGTTTGAAATTGCAGAGGGATCGACTTCAACAGATCAACACACCGAGGTTAAGAACCTGCTGATTGAAGCGGTAATGCATCTGGCTTTAGTGCGCACCCCCGGAACAAAATTGACCACTGATTCAGACGTCCGATCCTGGGACTACGCGCCTCACCCCATATTTGCAGCATACTTCGGCTTTAGTCATCGAAGGAAGAGAAAGATGAAGGTTGGCGAAGATGACTTAATTTCCCTTACTCACCAACCCCAAGAGACAATTAAAAAGCTACTAGGTAGACGATCCGAACTTGCTGACGAGACGCTCCCAATTCAAATGAGTATGTTCGATGAATACTTTCGCTGAATTTGGCCTTCGATCGCCTCCGCATACTGTATATAATGAACGAGAGAACGTTACTTTTGAAGTCGGCGCGATCTTAATATACGGTCAGGCCGAATATCGAAGTCAACTCCCCGCTCGTTGGTCAGCTCAGTTCGATTCAGATCGCATCTTCGAAATATCTGAAGGGGATGAGTTCGGCCAAATCAAAGTAGATCTATTACCTGGCCAGACTTTTTCGTTTCGGGACAATGGACCTTTGCGCCAATGGGTCGAGGATCTGGTCGGCACCGTAATATATTTGGACATTACAGGCCTTGGCCACCATTTGTGGATGCCACTATTACGGCTCCTGATTGAAGGTGAAAAAGATGTTCAATGCTTGTACACAGAGCCAGGAGTTTACACGCCCAGCCTGCACCCCAAACCTGGCGATTTTTTTGACCTAAGTGAAAGAACCATTGGTTTTAAGCCAGTTCCCACTTTCGCCCGAATCCCTCGACGGGGCAGCGCACCAAACCTCTTAATTCCTTTGCTGGGTTACGAGGGCGCCAGGTTCAAACACTTGATCGAAACGTTCGAGCCGAGTGACAGGGACATCTATCCGATTGTTGGCGTTCCCGGTTTTGAAATCGACTACCCGTTTCACGCATTCGAAGGTAACGCCGGCCCACTGAGCTCTACCCGAGCTTGGCAAAGAGTAGACTACGTTGACGCCGCTTGCCCCTTCTCGGTTTACAGCTACATTGAACGCGCGAGAAACGAGTGGCCAGGTCGTGCAATTCAAGTTGCAACGATAGGGACTAAACCGCATGCCTTGGGCGCAATGTTATATGCTCTACGCGACAATTCTTGCGATCTTTTGTATGACCATCCTGTTCGCAAAGCCGGACGGACCGGCGGCAGCGGCAAATGCCATAGATATGACGTTTCAACTTTCTGGCGCCTAGGGCATTGATGCAGAATAACCTTCATTACACCCCTGAGAAGACAGCAGAGTACCTTGTTGCGTCATCAACAATGTCTGAACCTCAAACAGTTGCTGATTTCTGCGCAGGCGATGGAAGTCTAATCAAAGCAGCTGCCTCTAAATGGCCTTCGGCGCGTTTATTCATCAACGATATCGACGAGAAAGCGCTGGGATCGGCGAGCCAAAAGGTCCCTACAGCATCTTTCAGCTCAGTTGATTTTTTGGGTTCTGAAATGTCAGATAAATTGTCAGCTTTAGGTTTCGATCGCTTTAATACTATCGTTCTCAATCCCCCATTTGCGAACAAAGGTGCAAGAAGGTGGCGCCCACGCGGTTTATTTAGCGATATTGATTGCAGTCAAGCAATGGCGTTTCTTCTTACTGCTGCTAACCACCTAGAAAATAACGGCGAGATTTTGGCTATATTGCCGGCGTCTACGATACACAGTGATCTCGACCGGGACGCACGCTCAGTGCTAAAAACTGCGTGCCAGTTTCAACACTTGACCGAACCGGAAGCTGGAATTTTTCCTAAAATCGCTGCAACAACTTATATTGCACGGGTATCGAAAGTTGAGCAAACAGATTACCGTGACGCTTTACTAGATCACACGCTTGATACGCTTGGCGACCGAGTATTGAAAGCAATTGTCCGAGGTAACCTTTCTACGAAAAAGGCGGATCGCATCGTAGCAAAAGGTACCACGGGGATGATTCACACGACTTCTATCAGAGACGGCCAGATACAAGCAGTTTACGAGCTTTCAATTGCCGACGAGAGCAGGGCTCGAAAGCTCGTACCGGGAAACTATCTCTTAATTCCCCGAGTGGGCAAGGTAAGGCCGGAAAACATCTGTTCGCTAAATAGTGCTGCGCCGATCATTTTATCCGATTGTCTATTTGCAGTTCGCTGTGAAAACGAATCCACCGCCGCCGAATTGCGTGCTCGTGTGATTCAGCGTTTTCAAAATTTTAGGAAAATTTATAACGGAACCGGAGCGCCATATCTGACTAGAATCCATCTCGCAGAATTTTTGAGGCAGTCAATGCCAAAGAAAGTGCTTAAACTCCTTACCGAAGCTTCGCAGGCCGGCTAAAAAATACGCCGGAAGTAAAATCTATATGCCGGTCGACCCAAAGCCACCGCCTCCACGTATTGTTTCGTTCAGATTGTCCTGCTTTTCCCACACTATTCTGGCATGCTGACTTACAACCATTTGAGCTATGCGGTCACCCCGCTTTATAGAATAGTCATCCATACTTAGATTAATCAGAATGACGGAAATCTCGCCACGGTAGTCACTATCGATCGTGCCTGGTGTGTTCAAACAGGTGATTCCAAATTTCAGGGCGAGACTGGAGCGTGGGCGAATTTGTGCTTCATATCCCAGCGGCACGGATATTATCAGGCCCGTCGGCACCAGAAGCCGCGCCATAGGCTTAAGCGTGACTCCTTCGCCTTCTTCAATTGCGGCACATAAGTCGAGCCCGGCCGCACCTCCAGTCTGGTAGGCCGGCAAGGGTAGTCCCACAGCATTTTGAAGTTGGCGCACATACGCGGTTAGAGGATTGGATTCCATCATCGACAGATCGCTCATGACTATCTTTTGAAAATTTCTAGCTAATATTCTTATGCCCGAAATAGTCGTCCGTAAACGCGATAAACGCTATAATACCTCTAACTCACGCCATCCTTTGTCTCACCTGAAATCCTAGCTTTTCTGCCGAATCTGTGACCTCGCCTCCGCCGGCACGCGATGATCGAAATACGGTCCGCCGCTTCTAAATTCGTCACCCGGCTGATGCGGCGGTTTGAGCGCCGTATCGCGGCCGCCGATCTCGGCCAGCAAGTACGACAGATCGACGATTGAACGGGCGATCAGATGCGCGCACTCTCCTTCCTTCTGAATGAATCCGGTCACGAGCATCAGGCTGGAGCCGTATAATGCCTGCCGGTGCGCCTCCCCGACCTTTTCCCAGACGATGATGTTGGCGTCCCCGCTCTCATCCTGAAGGGTGAGGAAGATCACCCCATTGGCCGTGCCCGGTTGCTGGCGGACCTTGACCATGCCTACTACCGAGACATAGCGCCGGTCCTACGGTCGATCAAATATTCGTTCTACATTTGTTCCGATCGAGACCAGAGTCAAGTAGGCCACCCCGCCCTCGCGATCACATTCCAATCCCCAGCCCATTATCGCGCCCTATGGACCAGTTGATGCCGCTCTCGCGCATGACACCCGACACCTCCTTGCCTATGTGCTTTTCAAGGACCGGTCTCCAGGGCACGAGCGAGAAATCCCGCGCGCGTTCGACAACGGCGAACTTGCCGCTTCCCAAAGTGACGCTCTGGCGGAGCCTGCCCTCCACGAGCTCGCCGTCCCGGACCGGTTTGAGAGTCAGGCCGGTTTCTTTACCCAGCGCCGCGCCGACCGCTACCAACTCACGGCGATGCAGGGTCTCGATCAGCTTATCCATTGGGACGATCTGCCCGTGCGTATTCACGCCGGCCAGGCCTTCCTCCACCAGCCATTGCTGCCGGCGCTGAAGCGCGCCCCGCACCTCCCCGCCAAACCCCTGCCCACCGTAGCCATCGCCATTGCCGCCCATCAGTTCACGATCCAGGAAGGTGACGCCGTTGCGGCGGGTCTGGACCGCCAGGGGTATGTCTGACACCACGTCTATTTTAACTGGCGACCGACGCGCCTCTTTTTCTTCGTACGCCATCGCCTTATCCAGGTAGTCGGGACCGATCCTGAAGCGACCGTCTGCCCCCCGTTCAAGCCCCTGCGTTGATTTCCGAATGGCCTCCAGCCGGCGCATATGGGTTTCGGCGAAGGCCTGCCGGGCGGCCGGTTCTAACTTGAGGTGGGCATCGACCGAGTAATAGCCACCGTTGCGGGCGGCAACGGCGACGATGTTGTGATCCGAGGGCCTGAGTTCCGGAATCGTTGCCGTCACACGGACAATGGCGTGTTTTCCCAGCGCTTCCACTCGATCGCCCTGGCCGATATCGATATAGTGGACGCGGCCGTCCGTCGCTTCGACCATAAGGTAATGCCGGTCCGTCAGTTCATCGGCCAGACCGCGCTTTAGGACCCTCCCCGTCACCGGCCTTTCCTGTCCCGTGGCAGGTGTCTGGCTGTCATGAATGACGGCGTCCGGCGCCGCCTGCTCCATGCGCATGGCCTTCAGTTCGTGATGCAAGGCTTTGATGATGTCGCCGCGTTCACCCAATGCCCTAAGGGTCGGCTCCATATCACCGCGCAACCGCCACTGGCCTTGCCCCAGGTCCTCGGCCAGACCGAAGTCTCTCAGCCTGACCAGCCGGCCGGTCCGCAAGGCGCTGTATTCCGGGTTGCTATGACCAGCCGCCACCAGACCGCCGTCACCGGCGTCGCGGAGCAAGGCCCGATCAATCGAGGTGAGGCTCGACCTGCCGACCTCCTCCTGCAACTGCGCGCTGATTTCGAGGTCGGAGCGTGGTCCCAGATCGAGGGAGACCTGAGCCTCCGCCCGCGCCCGAAATCCCGCGCTGATGTATTCGCGGGCGATCACCAGGTCCTGGCCCTGATCGTCCCGGCCGCGAATGACGATATGGGTGTGGGGATGGCCAGTGTTGTAATGATCGACGGCCACCCAATCGAGCTTACTCCCAAGGTCGTCTTCCATCTGACGCATGAGCTTTCGCGTCAGCGGCTTCAGGTCGTCATATTGCTGAGCGTCCTCGGGGGAAAGGATGAAACGGAACTGGGTCTTGTCGCCAGCGCTCCGGTCCATAAAAGCCCCGCCATCAACCCGGCCAGTCTCAGGCCCATATAGCTGACCGCGTTCGCCCTCTCGGGTGACGCCATCGCGCTGGATATATTTTAAGTGGGCGGCAGCCGCCGACAGGCCTTTGCCGGTCAGCTTAACATACCGCGCCTTAACCACCACACGACGCGTCCGGGCCGTCCGTCCGGACGAACCGGAGACGACCCTCGCGACGCCGCCCCCGCGCCCGCGTTTAGAGACGGACCGAACGCTCCGACTGGCAGCCGATCCGGGCTTCGCCATACCGCCGGAGCGGGCTGTGGCGTGCAGGACCTGCGATCGGAACGATTTCAGCGATTTTGGCGCCTGAGCGCGGATTTTGCCCATTTCGGGCTCAAACGGATCTTCCGGGACCATTGCGGGAGGTTAACCTTCTCAATGAAATCAAAGAATTACGCCCACACTGTCTCCATCTCCGCAGGCGTGGTCTCTCTAAATTTCGATGTGCAGACAAAGCCTTACGCGACATCGGAGAGGAGCTTTATCTTGCTATCCGCCCCCCCTTTCCCCTTCCCCGGCCTCACCCCGCCAAACCCCGTCTCCTCCACACCCCGAAAATCGCCGGTTTCCGGGATAGCGCGAAAACGGCCTTAGTTTTCGGCGGGTCTGGCGGTATTGAGGACGACAAACAAAGCGGGCTTTTCGGTCGAATTGTCGGTCGATGGCTTTGCCGCCACACCAACGAAAAGTGCCGCTCTCGATGCAAGGCCTGGGCCTTTCCGGGTCAGTTCCGCCAGATACAGGCGGGTTTCTTTTGGCAACTTTTCTCCTCGCAAACTGGTCTCGTAGCGCGCTGGTCCGGCATTGTAGGCCGCGAACAGACCGGGGTATTGATAGAGATCATACATGCGACGGAGATACGCCGTGCCCGCCAGAATATTGTCGCGCGGATCGTCGGGATTGGCGCCTAAACTAAAGGCCAGACGCATCTCCTCATAGGTCGCCGGCATGAGTTGCATCAGGCCCATGGCGCCGGCACGCGAGCGGGTCGGCTGCCCGTTGACGCTGTTTTTCCCGCCACTCTCGGCCAGGATCACGCCTTCGATCCAGTCGCGGGGAACAGCGAAACGAGCCGCGGCCTCGTCAATATAGGCCGACCAGGGGGCCAGTCTGGCGCGCTGCCAAACCGGCCTGACCGATGACTGCAGCGTTTCCGCCCACGCCCCCGTGGATACGAGCCACAGACAGGCGATGATAAGGGCTGTTGCTTTCATAAGGGCGTGACCCTGCCCATGATCGACGTCGCCGACGTCACACCGAAATACCGGCCATCGAAGGAATCGGGGACGCGCGTATTGAGCAGGAAGACCTCATTATCTTTGAGCCATCGACACCCGCTCCACCACGGCAAGGATCTCCCCAGCCGGTCGCGACTTTGACGGTGCGCGGCCTCATGTCCGTTGATGGTGACCGTATTACCCACCGCGCAAACCTCATCGCCGGAGATCGCTGCAATGTGTTTGATCATGGGCACGGTTTTCGGAATATACCGGCGTGTATCGGCCATATCGCGTACCGTCTCCGGAGTTTGCACCAGGACCAGATCGCCGACCTTCACCGGCGTCGATAGTACACTGACGCGATAGTAGCCGAGGGGCACGCTGGCGCTGGCATTGTAGACAAGCCAAGGCGTGACCGGCTTCACCGCCGACAGAACCAAAAGGACGATGCCCGACTTCAGCAGGACGCCAATGACCAATTTCCGGCCCAATTTTTTCGACGCTTCGGTTCGGGATTGGGGCTGGCAACAGTGCATCATTCCCCCGCCTGTCTGAGGGTGACGTCAGCGCTTCTGCGCGACCAGGTGTCGAGGTCATCGATGTGGTAGCGAATATACCGGCCATGTCGGCGGAACTCGGGTCCCCGTTGTTCCGAACGCATGATTTCGAGGGTCTTTAAGGACAGCCCGACATAGAAGGCCGCCTGGGCCGTATTCAGAAAGGGAGAGCCCCGTTTGGCCTTGCTGGCCCGTGCGACATCGTCGTCCATCATACATTCCTTGCCAAAAACAAGCGACCTGAAAGTGATCGCGTGAAGGCAAGAATGGGCGGGATTTGCGGCCTTCGCGACGGACGAAAATGCCCCCTCCCCGCATCCGTCCCCCCGTTCCCTGGTCACTGGAATGGCCCCCTCGGCCCCTCTATCCGCGAGCCAGGCCGAAGGCATGGCGAGCGCCGGGGCGCGCCTTCATTGCAAATCAAAAGCGAACCGCGCAGCCATCTGACTGCGCGGTTCCACGATTATCGCGTCACGGCTGACATCAGTTTCTTTGCTTCTTTTTCAAGCTCAAGACGGCTGTCCTGATGCGCTTTCTGGCGAGCCAGGGCGGTGATGCCCTGACAAAAATCGAAGATGGATTCCGGCTTTTTGCCCTCTTCGTTCAATACGGTTTCAATGATCCGGACGGTCTCCGGCCTGCTGAAGCCGCGCCTTTTGAGGAAGGTTTCGCGCTCGTCATCGGTTCTGGCGACCACTTGCTCACGGGCCGTTTTGATCCCGGCAATGAAGCCTGCTGGTGACGAGTTGGCGAAGCTGGTCAGGGCTGGGGCGGCCTCGTAAGCGAAGCGCTGGGCCGCGAATTTCGAGTGACGGATAGTGATGTTTTCGAAGTTTTCGACGCCCCAGAGGTTGCGGTTCTGGCAAACACCCCGCAGATAAAACGACGCTATCCCGAGGCTGCGGGACCCCACTTCCGAGTTCCACGCATAGAAGCCACGGAAATAGAGATCGGGTTCACCATTCGGCAATCGGCCCGCTTCAATCGGATTGGTGTCGTCCACCAGAAAAAGGAATACATCCCGATCGCTGGCATAGAGCGTGGTCGTTTCCCTAGTCACATCAACATAGGGATTGTGGGTCATGGTGCCCCAGTCCAGAACGCCGGGAACCTTCCACCGCGTATCGCCGATACCGTTACCGGCAATTTTTCGGACTGCGCCGACCAATTCATGATCCCAGATCCGACCATAGTCCGGCCCGGTCACGGCCCGTAATTCAATCCGTCCATCTTCCGTTTCCAACGACTTGATCAGTTCGGCCCGATGGCTGAGCAAACCGTGTTGCAGATTGATCCCGGCCAGCGACGCCGGCAGCTGGCGCAAGTACGACGCGGGCGCGCCGACCTGACCTGCCAGCTGGCCGAAACTCCAATGGGTGGGACTGACGAAGTCTTCGCGTCCCGGCAGGATCAGGGTCAGACTTTCCATGTCGTCGCGGCTGGCTTCGACGCGGATTTGCGAGCTCTGTACAGTGCGGACATGCGCGCCATCGGCCCGACTGCGCGTAGCGGCATAGAGGTCATCGAGGTTCAGATAGCGCTGGTCATCAGGACGGGAAAACCATTCAGATGAGACGCGGCCATTATCGGCGCCGCGCGAGATATCGACAGCAAAAGCGCCGGAAACCGGGGCCGTGTTCGGAATAATCACCTGGGTATTCATTTTGGTTTCTCCTATTGCATGGGTTACAGCGGCCTTCTCTGGCGCGCTGAAACCCTGCCCGTCGGCGAGACCGGGGTAGCAAAGGTCAGGGACGGCGGGGGCGGAGGGGGATCACCCGGCCTGCAGGCGCAGCCTAAGCGCCGAAGGTCGGGGAGACCGCCCCCCCGGTCCCGTCTTCGGGACTGAAATCCTTGACCGCCGCGAGGGCGAAGCCCTTAGCCTCTTCCTTGCAAAGTCGTCATACGGATGCCCCATTTGTCGCCTATCTCCCCGCCTCGCCGCCATTTTCACTCCCCCCCGAACCTGGCGGCGCGCGGACGCTCTGCCCCCCAGGGCGTCCGCCCAATTTCCCAAAACCTGAAGGAAAACCCCACAGCTTTCGCTGCAGGGTCAGGTGTCTGCGATCAGCTGACCTTGGGACGCGACCACAGCAGGGTGTGGGTGTCGTGCTCGTCCGCCGGGAACAGGGTAGCGTAAATCGGGTTCGGCAGGGACGGATCATCTAACTTCAATGAGACGTGGTCCCGTCCGGCATCGCTGGTGCGTTTCCAGCCCGCGCCGATTTCGACATTGCCCGCCATGATGCGGTAATCCGGGGCTTGCCCGGAGCCCCCTTCGAGGGGCACCAGCCGAACCGCGACATTGAGAGCCAGGGTCCTGACGTTGCCGGTGAAGCTGTCACCTGATTTGGTAAATGTGCCGATGGGTTGCATGGTTGTCGTTCCTTCTTCAATCGTGCCGCGCCAATCGCGACCTCGATGGCGGTCGTGCGAACGGAGCCGGACCGCCTGCACCCGCAGGGCTGAAACGCAGTGGCGGACAGCCGTCAGGCTGTTGCGGGTCCAGGGCCGGTTACGTTCAGACCCCAATCCATGAGGTTGCCTTAGGCACGCGCCGGCCTGGGAACGAACCTGACGGTTTGCCAGTCATCGGTACATTTCAGAGATCAAACCACGCCTTCACCGGTAATTTGGATGCCATGGACGACAAAGGCCCGGCGCTGCCCGCCGCGAGTTGCATCTTGTCGCAGAACACGGCTTCAGGGTTTATATCTCGTGTATGAATTTGCCCCCGAGCCGGAATGGCTCGGGAGATCAGCACTGGTATCACCAAAAGACAGTCCAAGCGGCGCGAACAGCACGCCTTCAGAGGCAGAATTGACACCGATAAGGTCATTTTGACAGGCGTGATCGCCGATCGAAAGACCCGTTTTGGCCCTAAGGCGACATTGGCGCTCGTTTTGAGGGCGCAAAAAGCGGACGTACAGCGGCGCCATCGACCGACATTCAAATCGGCAAATTCCCAGCGGCACTAAGTTCACTCTGGTTGATAGAACCAGAATGGGTCTTCCTCTGATTCAGTCGCACCCTCGATTTAAGCTCTGTTGCGTCGCGGCTGCGATTGGAGCAGTCACTTGCATCCAGACTAGGACACTGCCGCTAGACACTATTCGAACCCATGCTCAGCATGGAAATGAGCGTCGATACCTTCAACAAATTGAGCGCCAAGCCAGGACGAGGTGGTTTTAAAAGCCACGAGGTAGATTCGGAGAAAGACTTTACACAATTCGAAATCGCAGACGGACCGCTGATAGCCAGTCAGTGGCGCGCCACATATTATAGCGAAGCCAAAACAGTAAAGTGCTGAAGCACTTCATAAGAAAGGACAAGCCAATGAGTGAGCCGCAAGTTTTTATCATTGAATCTCTCGATCCCCAAAACCCTCGTGAGGGGGAAATTTTAGAACGCGCCTTAAAAGTGATGCGGAAAAAGCCGATCTATCGCTACATCGAAACCAGGGCGCAATTCGAGGAGGCGATCGAAGAATTTCGCCGGTCAAGAATTCGTTATCTCCATATTTCTTGTCACGGCAATAAAGACGGTATTTGGACGACTAAGGACTTCATTCCGACGGCAGAGGCCGCAATGATCTTAGCAAAGGTCATGAATAGACGTCGGCTGTTTTTATCGTCTTGCCAGGTAACGAGGCGCACACTGGCCGAGGCGGTTTTCGCAAAAGCGACCTGTTACTCAATTGCTGGACCTCGTGGCTCGATCCGGTTTGACGATGCCATGGTTTTTTGGATCGCCTTCTATCATATTATGTTCAAGGCCGACCGATTCAAAATGAAGCGCGCGATGCTGAAACGCAAGATAACTCTTTGCGCCAATATGGTCGAAGAGCGCATCAACGTTTTTCTACGGGACGACGACGGCGGTGCGACGCTTTTTCCAGTTGGGCGCCATGTGAACCGTCCGATGCCAGCGGATTGAAGGTCTTCCGGTCGCAGGGCCCTCCTCCGACCTTTCCATTTGAATAGAGCGTCTTCGGATGTACCATTAGTTATGACCTATAAAATCCTTCCCGCAACTGCTGCGACAATTGCTGAAATAGAGACTTGGCTCGATACAGAAGAAGCGGCTCATCAAGCTCCCTCCGACTTCGCGGATGACGTCGCCGGGATGATTGAAGCCGGCGAATCCGATCTTCGTTTAATGGTGGTGTCCGCCGCGCTCGGAGATAACTCGGGTTGATGGCTTTACGATAACAATATCGTCCGGGTGTCGGGCAAATTCGGCGGGTACACGAAACCTCTCGAAAATTTTTCTTCCGTGTACCGCGTCAGGAATTTGAACCCGCTACTGTCGGGCTTTCCCGTGAACGAAAGTGATGAAAAATGAAACCCATGGACAGCCGTACCGCCTGCGAGAACGCGTTGCGCGAACATAAGGAGCGCAACATCGAGCTTGGGGTTTTAAGTGCCCACAACATAATCATAGATCGCATGCTCGAACGCCACCTCGAACTCGCCGAAGCCTATGACGAGATTTATACCGAATTGCGCGGCAACTCGACGTCATTGTTCATGTTCTTCGATGCCTTACTGTGCATCACGGATCAGTGGAGTCCCGAGAAAGTTGCGGAGTCGCGTGCCGGGCGAAATGACCTGAAGCGCGTGAATAGTAAGATCGCCAAAGTGGCCGAGGAGCTCGCCACACTGCTCGACGAGCGCGAGAGCCTCAATAATCATTCCGGCTTCTACAGCGACACGCACTACGACATCTGCCAGGTGATCGAGGATGCCTCGGCCGGCAACGGCTTTTTCAATAGTCAGCTAAAAAAGCCGCTTTCCGCCCTGAAATATCAGTTCGATATGAAATACTGGCCAAACCTGGCGCAGTGCATTCGTATCATCAGCCGGGACGCGGAAAAGCCGGAAATTCGCCCATCCAACTCCACGACGGCGGCTGCCGCCACTGGATCGCGTGCTGGCGCCGCCGATTTCTTCAAGGCCTTTGTCTGCCGTTTGAAGGAGGAAGGCCACTCGAACGGCACGCCTTTTCCAAGACACCTGATCTTGACTGACGCCACGCTTGCCTCGTTAGCCAACATCGCCTTGGACCGCGATGCCGACGCCTTGTTCACATCCGAATATGTAAAAAGATGGCGGCAAGTCGAACGCGAAGTAGCAACACAGAAGTAGTTGGAAAGAGCAAAGCCGTATGGTTGATGACCGTAGCGACATCTATAGATTGAAAACAATAGGAATGTCGCCTCAGAATCAGCCTCATGGATGCCCAAACAAACGGACACCTCTCTAGCTTGAGGGAAGCACTCCTAACACTGTCGCCGACAGGCCCAGACGGGTTTGAAGGTTTTCTCGCCGTCGTGCTCACATCCCTCTGCGGACAACCCTTCCGTCTCGCCACGAGCGGCTCACAGCGGGGGCGCGACGGGGACTTCGCATTCGACGATGGCGCTACCTATTTCGAAGGGAAACGCTACGAGGACGCGATTCCGATAAAGGAAGTAGCTGTTAAGCTCATGGACCTGCGAGGCGACAACCAGGGTCAGGTTGACACCTGGGTTCTGGGGTCCACCGTTGAAACGCCGGCACTTCACGCCGATGATTTCACCGTTAACGCCGCTGCGGATGGGTAGCCGCCTGTGCGACCGCTAATTTGCTCGTGTTCAACAAGCTTATAATTTGTTGAACACGGGCATCCCGAACGATCCTACTTGTCGTCGGAGTATGAGGACGGCTTCGCACTCAAGCGGGCAGACAGGCGTTCCATATCAAAAGCCCGCGTCTTTGCTGCGAACCACAATTCCGTCCCATAGCCATAGATGCTGCCCCAGGGAACTTGACTGAGATCATACCCGTGTTCATGCCGCCATCCATCAAGCCGTTCCTTGCGGCGATCGGGATAGGGCTCGGTCGTAAGCAGGTATTGCCGTGTTTCCGGATCATACCAGCAATGGTCGTGATCCGCGATCGGAGGGCGGTTCTCCCACTCTCCCTTCGGATAGCAACGCAGCGCCGTCGACGGATAAAGACCGGTAATTTCGATGAATTCCAACGCGCGCGCGGCACGATGGAGTCGCTGCATCGCATATTCGGCGCGATCGTCCATGTGGATCTCATGTGGAAGCGCAAGATTACCATCACCGGAAATTTGAGTGCCACCGAGATAACCAACAAGATGACGTTGCTTGATCAGCTCGGTCAGAGGCTGTTGAAGCATCACAACCAACGTCTCGACACCGCGCTGACCCACCTGACGATTCGACCAAAACTGGTTCAACGTTACGGGGTAAAGAATTGGCTTAGGCGCTGCGCCATCGAAAAGTCGCACCGCTTGGGCATAGTTTTGGTAACCGCGTTCAATTGCCGCTACATTCAATGCCTGATGATGCTTCAGACCTTGCTCGCGCTTGATATGAATAGCTCGACGCCGCAGCGTTTCGAGAGAGTTTATTCCTGACATGTGTCTGTTCTCCAGCGGTCCCGGAAAGACGTCACCTGCTACCGCCCCCAAGCCGCATGAAAACGACAGGGTCGAAAATTGATAAGACAGCGTCGCGTACGACTTCGCTATTGCAGGTGGCTGGCCCCTGTCATGGACCTTCCCGTCACATAAGAACTCAGACTTAACTTTCAAGACCGCGTATGAATAAATGTTCAAGGAAATGTCACCAGTCACTTTCCTCGACTGCCAACGCCAAATACGATCGGAACTTACTCAGGGCACCCCGCGCGCCCGAATATCAATCCGCCTCCGGCTTTAGGGTCGCGAAGAGATCCCGGACCGCGCGACGGTCCAAATAAGGTTTGTTCGTTGGCTCTTTGAACACATGCCGACGATCGTCCTCGGGTTCGCGTTCAGGCTCGAACATTTCCAGTTCCACCTTCACCGACTGAATGGGTCCCCGAAGGTCGATATCCAGCGCCTCGCCAATTTGTTGCAATTTTAGGCCGAGCCGCTCAAGCTCATACTCCGAACGACAAGAGCGAAGATAATCCCCCATGCTTTTCGCCCATCTTCCAGCCATGGCTTTCAACCCAGCCTTAACTTCCGGAGGCCAACCAATGTCTTCCATTTCCAACAGACGCGCCATATCGTCGGGGTCCAAGTCATATTTGGTTTGCATTGCCAAACCCAAAACCATTTTGCACCGCGCCGCCACGATTTCCGGCTGCCCGTTCCATAAATAATGATCCAATGCCCTGATCGCTCGTGTCGCCGTGGGGACATCCGGCGAGAAAACCTCCCAAGCCTTTATCGTTTGCTCCACCCCAGGCACAATCAGGTGGTCCAACGCTCGATTGTTTACGTCTTTTGCAATGTCCACCAGCAGCTCGAGCCGTCGCTCGGCGCGCGGAGAAAAGGTGGCCTGATAAGTGCCGTCATCGAAGAAGAGCTTGGCGCTCATAGCCCGGTCGATACCGGTCACCAAGGTGGCGAGCGCTTCATCGATGCGAGCGTGAATATGCTCGCCGTCTCGCATTTCAGCCAGCGACCAAACCGTCTCGACCTGCGTCATAGAGACAGCGCCCCGCAATATATCCAATACATTCTCGACAGATTCATGGAGAATCTCATTCATCAAATCCCGAACAGACGGATCGATGAATTGCACGGCATTTTGGTCGATGGTTAGAAAGCCGCCGCCGAGGATTCGAATGGCTCTCAAGAAGTCCTGGGGCGATTTCATGAAACCGTATCGAGCCGCGCGTTCGGCATGGAGTGTCTCGAAACCCGCGAACAGGCGCTCATGGGATACGCGCCCGTTAAGTGAGTGCAACGTCAACAGAATGCTCCGCGCCGCCTCGCTGATTTGTTCGTCGTACGCATGGCGCCAGATTTCCGCTGGATTGTCGAGCAGCCGGAGCGCGAAATCGGAATAACCGTACGGTTCAACCTTCTTCACCCTGCGCGGGTCCGTGAGCCAAGCGATAACGCGCGGCGAAAACTTCGGATGCTCGATGATCTTCAGGAACAAGTCTTGGTGAAGAAGTTGATGAAGATAGGGTTGGGGTACTCGATTGAAATACGCATGGTTATAGAGAATGCGAGCGCGTTGATCACCCGTGTAGGCTCCCACGGATACGATGTAACGGAAATCACGTATGGAAGAGTGGCGCAGGCGCTCGGACCTTTCGACGGCCTCGGCAAGAATGTGCTCCCGCGTCGTAAGAATAAGGAGCTTGGATTCATCGTCCGCGACAACATTCAAAAAGTCGGTAATGGACCGATCCTCGTTACGAACTAGGGCCGAGCCGCCTTCGCCCAAAAAAGTGGCTCCCAGAAAATCATCGTACAAAAATACCTGTTTAACATCTTGCTTAAACAGGGCGCGCGCCTCCTCGAATCCATTCCTGGCGATAATCGGCTCGTAGCCTTCGGAGAATTTTTCATACACCAGAGCGTCAGCGATCGTCGACTTCCCGACACCTGGGAGTCCTGAAAGCACCAGGACGCGCTCCCGCTTCAAGAGTTCGCTCGCCTGACCATAAGCCGCAGTCTGCACGAATCTTGGCACCTCGCGAATAATTCGGCGGAATTCGAAGTCGGTTTGCATCGCCTGGGCATTATGCAAGACCCGCTGCATCACCGTCGTACTGGACAGCCACAGCTTGTAGTGTCTCCGTTGAATCTCTTCATGGAGGTCCAGCAAATTGTTCAAGTCGTTGGCACCGAGAATATCGCGCGTACCCATCATGCCCAATATCTTGGCAAGTTCTTCCTTGTTCGCGTCGGACAGTTCAACACTGGTCGCCAATGTATACCGGGACGGTGCAGGGTTCATGCACTCAATTTTCGGAACTTCTCTGCGAACCTCCCTTACAAGCGCGGCATATCCGGACTTCCGAAGATGTTTGCACTGAACGATCCAGTTCTCGGAACCAACGGCATAGCGCAGGTCAACGCCCCTATCACGCCCCACCTTGAAGCTTTGAAGGACGATGCCCTCCGATGCTTGCAACAAGTCCCGCGTTAGGTCTTCGAAATCGACATGTGAAAGCGTATGGAAATCGTAGTCTGGCATTCCGAATAATCGACCTAATTTCGTGGACCTCGCGCCTTGGCAACGTAGCAAGGAGCGAGACACGCCGCACTATCTGTTTTTCGGCGCCAGGCGAAGTGGCCGCATAGGCCTGAAGGATCGTGCGGGCGACGAATGCCCTTACTGCGTAGTCAAAAGCCTAGCATAGTATTCAAGGCAAAACACCTCAACTGTAAGTGGTTTCAGGCCAAAAACAGCAAGTTCGCCCAGCGAACGCCAGGCGAACTTGTCGGACAAATAAGCCGAGGGTTAATGGTTATTCGCCACGCGACTAGCCGACGCGCGTGCTCGCCTCACCTGGTGCAGGGAACGGAATGACCACCGCCGACGTTGACTGGCGCTTCTTTTGCGCCAATTCCGCCGTGGTTTTTAGGGAACCGCTAAACCGCGACCAGTTGAACGCGGCTTCCCTCGTCTTGCTCGGCTCATGAAAACTGAGTTCCTCCCTACTGTCGAAGCTCAGTGCCTTCACCGTCTGTCCTCGATTGCAAATCCTGACTATTTCCTTCGCTCGTATTCGCTTTCGCAAATTAGCGTTGCAAATCATCAAATCCTTGAACGAGGCATTTTCCTGATAGAATTCGCCTTCATTGATCCAAACAAGGTCGCTCTCGCTAAATCTAGCGACGTTATTGCAGCGATACCGCCTTATTCGTGAAGGCGATATGAAATGACACAAGACCGAGCTGTCAAGAAACGAACCGCAGGCCGATCGGAAAAGCGCTGCGAATATAAGGTGAAAAAGAGTTGCGGCGCTTCCGCTCGACTTGGCATTCACGGTTTGCAAGGCCCTGACCTGTAGTTCATCCCGGTAATTGTCCCTATCGTCCAAACAAAAAAAGCGGTCTTCCACCGCCTTCGGCCAACCCTGAAACCTGTTGCTCGCCATCGCCACTTCCTTCGGGCACGGCACGACCAGCCAATTGCCGGAGTCGCGCGCCCCAAAAGACGACTTCATTACACTTGTCATCAACCAATCTCCCAAGATGCAGGCAATTCTAGCTTTCGCCAGCGCTTTGCTGGCGGTTGCCGTAGAAGAGACCGTCGATGGTCTCGGCGATTGTCTGGACGAATTCCAGCCCGGCGGCGGTGATGGAAGTGTATCGCGGCTTCGACGCCACGCACTCCGTCCTGGTCACGAAGCCGATGGCTTCCAGCGCGTCCAGGCGCACCTGCACCGTCGTCGGGCTGATGCCCGTGATGACCGCAAGGGTCTTCTGGTTGATGCGCGGGTGATCGTGAAGGGCGTTCTTCAACTCGTTCTGCTTGCGATCGCCGAACAAGGGGCCGTACATTTCCTGCCAGCCGGCCTTGTCGTGCTGAAGCGTCCAGTCCTGGAGCGCCAGGACCATCATGATCGCCTCGCATTCGGGCGACACAAGCGACCCTTGAATGTCCGCGACGATGTTGCGACATTTGTTGGGCCGATCCAGATTGTAGTCGCTTCCCCGCCAGGTGAAGACCTGAAGGGATTCGATCGAGGCCAGCTCAGAAATTTTTTCGCCGAACAACCCCTTCACCTGCGCGTGGAGGACGATCCGGTCGTGTATGTTCGAAGAAGGGATATGCATTCTGCCGCTCCATTGTCCTTGTACTCGGGGGAACGCGCGCAGTTAACCATATTTAACGCAGGGTTAATATCTCCATTTGGTGGACGACCGTCTAGGCGCCGTAAGCCTGTGATACCGGCGCAGAACTCGATTGGTCCCGCATGGCCGTTCACGCCGTGGCCAAGTCTCATCGAGACATAGATATGCACGCCCAGCGGGGCTGATTTGATGCTCCCAAGTTCACTCGAACCAAGGGACCAACATCATGATCAACTCCATAAAATCATTCGCCTTCAAGAGCGTCAAGCCCATTTCGGGCTATGCCCTGGCATCCGAATGCCGTCACTGCTTCGACGCCGTGGCCGCCCCCTTCCACGGCCTGATCGACTTTTCCGCCGTGCTGAAACAGTTGGGCGACATGCCCGACCTGCAATCGGCGGGTCTGTACCTCTACACCATCATGTTCTTCAGTTCGCTTCTGGGGCTCACCGTCCTCATGGTCGAAATGGCCGGCGACGTCCGCCAGCAGCTCACCGCCGCCGCCAAGGCGCGCGCCGAGAGGCCCGTGTCCGGCAAGAGCGATGCGACAAGCGCGTAGACTGTCGCCTACCGTCTGGGACTGGCGGCGGCCCTGCCGCTAGCGCCTTTTCCCAACAGCGTGTTTTATGAAATCAATCGCAATAAGATTGATTGCCGGTTCTGAAAGTGTCATCCTTTGCCTCTCGTCACATTCGGTCAGTTGGTTCTTTTCCGGTGTCAGTCATGAAACCGCCCTCCGCGCCCACATCGAACATCTGCTCTCACGCCGGAGGAGACACCGATGTTACAGCCGCCACGGAACGTTTGTTCATAGAAATCTCTGGTACCTTCGCGGACCAGACCCTCCGCGAAATGATGCCCGTTGTGAACGCGCAGTTGTTCAGCACACGCCGATATGAATGCGCGCTTATTCCCGACCTGGAAGCAGAATACCAGGCCCTGTCCGAGGCCTGGCGGGTGCGAGACATTCCCAGGCTTAAGCAACTCCTGGCCGTTTATTTTCAACGCCGCGAGGCGCTTGAGCCTGAATTCAACAGATTAAAAAACAGTCTGAATTAATCCGCTCACGCCCTGTTCAGCGGAAGCTTCTCCGTTCCCCCGTTGCGAGAATGGCAAAAGTGGCATACAACTTATACGCATAAAGCCGCCTCAATATGCGCGCGCCCGAATATGTCTTCTACCCGTTTTACGCAAGTGGGATTTCCGATGGCAGAGTCAGCGTCTTTAATTGAACAGGTGATTAATCGCATCCGGGACGAGGTGTGCAGCGGCAACCTTTTGCCCGGCCAGCGGGTCAACGTGACCGCGATGAGCCAGAAATACCTCTGCAGCAAATCCACGGTTCGTATGGCGTTGAGCCGGCTGGTTGGCGAAGGTTTGCTGGAAATTCATACCAATGACGGGTTTTATCGTCCCCTGGTCACGGACCAGAGTGCGCGCGACCAGTACCGCTGGAATATGGAGGTGCTGCTAATGGGCCTCGATAACGCGACCGTAAATCCAAACCCATCGATTGAACCCGCCCCGTTCGTGCCAGGACCAGATCCGGTCGCCGATATCGAACGCCTGTTCTCGCTGGTCGCCGCCCTCGCCGACAACAAGCATTTCGTGCGAGAGATCAAACGGCAGAACGCTATTTTGCATCCGCTTCGCCTAAGGAAGGCGGACCTCAACCTTGCCAGTTCCGGGGAGCTTCAGGCTTTCGCGGACGCGTGGCTCCGTCAGGATACGGGTGCCCTGCGGGAACTGATCGTCGCCTACCATAAGCGGCGGCTGAATATTGTTCCGCAAATCGTCACGCAGGCCTACGGCGCGACAGGCAGTGATCTTATAAATCCGAGCGACGGCATCTGACTGGAATTTTCAGAAATACACACCTGATTTTTCGTAGACATTTCAAAGTCTTCAGGCACGCATCTCATCCCTGGGTGTTAGCTTTAGTTTGCCGCGAATAATCGCGGTTTCAACTCAAGCATCCAAGGAAAACTATCATGACCAAGTTTGATCGTGAATCCGAAGACGTCATCGATCTCGGCGACGCCACCATCGAAACCAAGGGCGGGACGCAATTTGATCCGCCTGATGGCGTTCAACTGCAACGCAAGCCGATCCCGGGTCTGTCCGCTGATTGAGCCTGTCAGAGGGCACACGGTCACCTGTGTGCCCTTTTACTTTCCCTGAGCGAAGCCCTGGACCATCGTCATGCTTACCATTCGCGACGACCTTTATTACTGTGTGGCCAATCAACGCGCCGTCTTTCTCGACTTAGCCGCCAACCGGTATTTTTGTCTTCCCAAGAAATCCGATACCGCTTTCCAGGAGCTCCTAGCCTGCGACCACGAACCGGATGCAGCCAATGAAGAGATCGACAGCCTGATCCGTTCCGGAATTCTTAGAACAGATTGCGCATGCGGCACGGCGCCTTCGAACCTCCCCCTTATTGCGATCCCAAAATCATCAATCGATTCAGCGGGGGGCGGACAGGCCATAAGTATAATTGAAGCGCTTCTGCATCGGCGGAGTGCCACTCGATTTGTTGGTGCGAACTCCCTCTGGGAGATCATCGAGACGGTGCGGATGAACCGATCGACCGCCTCAGCATCTCGCCCTTTGGATATCCAAATGACGCGGGACATTTCGGCCTTTGCCCGTAGCCGTCATCTGCTTCGAACGTTAGACCAGTGCCTCACTAACTCGGTGGCTTTGCTCACCTTTTCGAAGCGCCGAGGTTTTTGTCCTCGCCTCGTCATCGGTGTAAAAATGAGCCCATTCGCCGCTCATGCCTGGGTTCAGTACGACGACATCGTACTGGCGGATGAAGTTGATACGATCCGGCCTTATACCCCGATCCTGGTGGTATGAATGGCGCTACGTTATCTCTTATTGATCGGACCTCAAAAAGATCGGCCCGACGGCATACAGACCCGGATTGACCTTCTGACTGACTTTTCGCTGGCTATAAAGTCCGACGCGTTTTGCCTCTACACGAATTCTCATGACCGGGTTATGCCCCTGAGCGGTGATCGCGGCGCGATCATTGGAGACATCTTCACGCGGAGCCCGGCGCCGAGGGCGGTTAAACGTATATCGACCGACGCAGAGATTGAGATTGCACGGACCGGAGGGCGGCACCTCATTCACAATTTTTGGGGCGGCTATATTTCGGTCATTGTCACGTCAGGCGACGCGTTCGAAATTCTAAGGGACCCGTCAGGCGCGATGCCGTGCTATTACGCTAAGGTTGGCCCCACCTGGGTTATCGCGTCCGACATCAACCTATTGTGCGATGCTGGGCTCGTAACACCTGAAATAAACTGGCTGTTCATGGCCAGTCATTTCCTTGCCTTCGATTATCGAACGGAGGAGACCGGCCTCGTCGGCGTGAAGGAACTGCTCGCGGGTTTTCAGTTGCGCGTCTCTTCTGCAGTGCGCGAATTACAATGCCTGTGGACGCCCTGGGACCACGTAACATCTGATCCGACTGAGACTGTGCTGGACCAGGCTCACCGGTTGCGCGACGTCGTCGCAACCTGCATTCGCGCATGGGCAGAAGCCTATCCGCGGATCCTGTTAGGGCTCTCAGGCGGCCTTGATTCGTCGATTGTCGCGGCAAGCCTGGCGCACCATGCCGATCTGATCGCGCTGACCATGACTACAGGTGAAGGCGAAGGCGACGAACGGTCATACGCCAGGGCTGTCGCAAACCACCTTAGGGTCGAGATGCTGGAAGGCTTTCACGACCTGTCGGACGTAGAGATTTCGAGATGCACGTCGACCCATTTGCCCCGCCCGCTGTCAGGCGCCTTCGGTCAGAGCGAAAACGCGTTGAAATTTCGCCTGGCGAAGCGCCTTGGCATCGATGCGTTTTTCTCAGGGATCGGTGGGGACAATGTCTTTTGCTATCTGCGGTCCGCCTCCCCCATCGTCGACAGACTGAAATGTGAAGGCCCTGGCTTCGGCACCCTAAGAACACTCAACGACGTGTGTTTGCTGACAGGGTGCAGTTTCAGCGAGGCCATACACGCGACCTGTCGGACTCTTAGAGCCGGTTCCAACCAATACGCATGGGCGCCCAACACGCAATTCCTAAGACCAGAGGTTTCGGGCGTTTTGTCATCCGATCGGCATCCCTGGCTCGACGCTCCAGTCACCGCCGTTCCCGGCAAGATTGCCCATGCCGCTATGATACTTCGGATACAGGGAACGATCGATGGATTTCCCCGGACGCAGCCCACCCAGATAAATCCGCTTCTCTCGCAGCCGATTGTGGAGGCGTGCCTGAGTATCCCCAGCTGGCGTTGGTGCGAGGCCGGACAGAACCGATCGATGGCCCGAAAAGCGTTTTCAGACGAACTACCGACTGCCATCCTTGACAGGCGGTCGAAAGGCGGGCCGACCAGTTTTGCCTACGACGTCATCGACCGGAACCAGACGGTCCTACGGGACATTTTGATCGACGGCGAACTCGTTCGGGCAAATTTGCTAAATATCGAGGCTATCCGATCCGCTTTGCCCATTTCCCGCCCGGTTCGAAATGCCGACTATATGCGGTTATCTTTGCTGGTCGAGGCCGAAACCTGGGTGCGCTACTGGCAAGCTTATGCCCCGCGCGGGGTGCGGCCCCGCCCAAAAACGCCAGACGGGGCCTATGAGCGCGGAAAACCCTAAGGTCCCGGAGTCGCGCCCAATCTCTTGTCACGTTCGGCCCGCATGGTCTCCCAGCGGGTGTATTGTTCGGCCTTTTCAGGCGCCGGATCTTCTTTGGCGCGAAGCCAGAAATCAAACCAGTCCAATGTCCGATTGAAGCTGGCGAGCTGATGTTCCGGTTGCCATTTGATGTGGTACTCATCGGGAAAAACAAACATCTCTACCGGCTTATGCAATTCCTTAAGGGCCGTGTAGGCTTCCAGTGCGCCGAGATATTCACGATCGGGCAGTTGCATGAGCAAGGGCGTCTCAATCTTATGTGCGTTCATCCTGAGGGATACCGGCCTCCAGAACGCGTCGTCCGGCTCGGTCAGGGTGGGATAGCCCATCTTATG
This sequence comes from Asticcacaulis sp., assembly GCF_035497195.1. Classification (GTDB taxonomy): domain Bacteria; phylum Pseudomonadota; class Alphaproteobacteria; order Caulobacterales; family Caulobacteraceae; genus Asticcacaulis. Next base: position 311,267 of record NZ_DATJDZ010000019.1, on the reverse strand, counting down.
GAAGAAGGCGCCAATGACCGGGCCATCCAGCGTGTTGACGATAACGGGTTCGTCGCAACAGGTGCCTACGGCCATGGCTGCGAACATTTTGCCATTGACCAGCTCAAACTGAGCGGTTGACGAGCCATCGCTGAGTCCTGTCAGCCCGATGCGCGCCGGATCGACGATGCCCTGATCGATGAGCATCTGCACCCCTGTGTGAAGGGATGAGATGATGCTTTTACGATCCGCCCAATCAATTCGGTCACGACGGTTGACTTCGGCATAGGTCTTAACCCCTTTGGCTAAACCTATGCTGGCCGGGCTCTGGAAGCTCAGGACGGCATATCCCCGGGACGCAAAGGCCCGAATGGGGAACTCGTTTCCCGTCCCGCCCCGCAGGAAGCCTCGTGAGAGATACTGGACGACAATAAGCGGGACCTTGTCGCCGGGCCGGTAGGCCGTCGGCAAGACCAGGTCGCCGTGCGTTTCGAGTCCAAATTCGTTTTTCCAGTAAAGCCGCTGGGCCATTCCCAGCTGGAGTGTGCGGAACTCCGGATTCGGGTCGAACATGACACGCTCCCGTCCCGATGCCAGATCTATCGCCACGATACGACGAGGCTGTAGCGCGCCTTCCCGACCGCAGATCAGAGTCGCTCCAACCACCTGACAACCGATCAGGACGTCGTCCGTCGTCAATATTTGCCGTGGCGCCCCCGCCCCCGGTTTCCATTCGTACAGACCATTTCGGCCGTGGGGCTCGCCCTCCGACCGCAGGTAGATGACCCGCGTCTGATCGTTTGACCACCACAGGCTTATAACCTGGGTGCATGTGGACGCCTCACAGATCATTTCACGCCCGTCGCGAACATATAAGCGGGTTGGCGCAACCAGGTCGGTATCGCCGTCCGGTTGCTGGATCCATGCGACAGCCCCTCTCTCCGACAGTGTTGCCAATCTGGCTGTCGGGGGCAGACCGGCAAGGTCTGGGGGCACAAGACGCTTCGCTTCGGTTGGCACAGCCAGTCGGATTGCCTTAGTCCCGGCATCAATGACAAAAGTTTCGACCGGAACAGGTTCCCGCACGAGCGGCTTGCTGCTCACCACCGGCACATAGCGATCATCGAACAGATAGCCGGAGCGCCCCTCCTGGACCTGGGCAATTTCGGCCTCTTTAAGGTGAGGACGCCCGGAAACGACCAATCCGGACCCGCCGGCCGTCCAGGCGAAGTCTTCAATATCGAACGGCACGTCTGAAATTGCCTGTGCATCGCCTCCATCGGCGCGCGCGCGCCACAGCTGCGTACGGCCGGCATCCCGCCTCAGATAGGCAATCCAGGCCCCATCGGGTGACCATTTCGCCTCCACAACGGCCGCGGCTCCGGGCGAGGTATAATCGGCGAAGCCGGTGGTGACGTACACAACTTTCATATAGTCGCCACCGACATCCACCAGTCTTGGCGCAGCCGTCTTGCTCAGGGGCAAGACGACCATTCCAAGGCAGTACCGATTGGTTTCGATGTTGGCCTGCCTGATCTGAAACGCCATGCGCGTGTGATCCGGTGAGATCGCCAGGATGGGCGCGCGTTTATCCTCGGGATCAACCGGCCCAATATCCCGCAAAGTCACCAGATCTTCCGGAGTCAACTTTCTGGTCGGCGTCAACTCGCTTTCCGCTTTTGGCAGCAAGTCCGGGCATTTGTCTGGTGAAGCATGAACCGACGTGACCCACGAGGTCGCCAAGGCGAGTGCAACCCCCGCAGCGATGTACCGCATAGCCCTACCACGCCTTCGTCAGGGAAAGAGCAACGAAACGCCCCATAACCGAGCTATTGGTGCTGTCATAATATATGCCTGGCACTGAGATCGATGGGCTCACCGCTCTCGGTGGATCGCGATCAAAAAGGTTCGACGCGGTCAGGCCAATGCGGACGCCGCGCCATGGCTCCTGAGTCGAGGGCAGGCTGTAGGCCAGGGTGAGGTCGATGGTCGTCCAGGAAGCCACTGAGACGTTGGGAATTACGCCGGTGTCGGTCTCACCGGAAATAAAGTTGGCCAGGCCGGTGAAGGACAGTCCGCCATCCTGCCAGGTCAAGCCAGCTCTGGCCTTCAGGTCGGGCGCGTTGAAAATAGTTCCCGAAAGAAGAACATTGGGGACCGTGGAAATGGTCTGTTGCTTTAAACGCAGCCAGGTCGCATTGGCAAAGGCGCTGATTGTTCCGGCGGGCAAGTCAAAGACCTGCCTATAGCTGACATCCAGCCCTGTAACGGTTTGGGCCGTAGCGTTCTGGTAGGAGTCATTCAGAATTCCCACCACATTGCCCGCATCGTAGTCCCCGCCTGAATAATTGTAGAACTCCTGAGCGTTAGCAACGAGTATAGCCTGTGCTTCTGCCGATGGGTCTAACGTGACAAAAGGCGCATAGTTGGGATTACTGAACCCGACCGTTACGTCGGCCACCGGCTGAACCACACGATCTTTATAGGCGATATCGAAATAGGTCGCTGAGAGTCGGAGCGATTTCAGGTTCGTCGGAGTGTAATCTGCTCCCAGCGTCCATGAGCTCGAAGTTTCCGGTTTGAGGTCAGCGTTACCGCCAAGGAGCCAGAGCGCGGTGGCGTTCGGCTGGCTGCCTGTGTAACCCAAAATAGCGGCCGGGAATAAATACAGCTTCGAACTTTGGTACGCCTGGTAGAAGGACGGCGCCTTGAAGGAGGTCCCCCAGGTCGCACGCATGGTCAGGCCGTCCACGGGCACATAACGCAGGCCGACCTTCGGGTTGGTAGACGTACCGAAATCACTGTAGTTCTCCGTACGAGCGGACAGGCTTAACTCCAGTTCCTTCAGGCCAACCCGCGTGGCAGACGGTTCAACGAGTGGCGCGAGCGCTTCCGCATACAGGTACCCCACCGACCTGTGCGAAACCTGATAGTTCGACTGGGAGGGTTCTCCGACGACAAAATGGTCGCGGCGATAACCGCCCCCGAATGCCATTTTGAGATCACCGGTCGGCAACCGTGCAACCGTCCCGTCCGCAGTCAGCTCCAGGTATTGAATATCGTTTTTCAGTTGTGAGGCGGTCACCACGCCGCTGCTGATCGACTGCAATTTGTTCTGGCTGCCAGAGGCCACGCCCGTAAGCCGGGTCTTCCAGTTGTCAGTTACACTGTATTCCAGGGTTGCTGCGAGATTATAAGCCGGTGTCCGGGTGGTGCCCAAATAGGTGTCCGAGAAGTATGGCCGCGTTTTGGCGTATCGCTCACTGACCAGGGCATCTACAGTCAGGTACAGATCGTCAGAGAACTTGCGGCCCGCGCCAATGAAGAGGGACTTTCGTTCCTGAGGACTTAGCAAGGTTGTGTATGGCGCGACCTCATCCGTGAAATCGCGTTGTGAGGCAACGATACCGCTTTGGCTGGCGTATTCCAGGTTACCCAGAATATATCCATTGCCGCCCGCGCGTCCCCCCAGAAGACTGATGTTTTTCTGTTCGCCCCCGCCCTGAGTGGCGCCACCAAACGTGCCACTCAATTCGGCGCCGTTGTAATTCCGGCGTGTGATAAAGTTGGCGACGCCGGCAACGGCGTCGGACCCATATAAGGCCGATGCCCCGTCCGGAACGACTTCGATGCGCTGTATCGCAGCCAACGGGATGCCTGAGATATCTGAGCCCTGGAAGAAGTAGTCGGCCGACAGACGATGACCGTTCAGCAAAACGAGCGTCGCATCCGTTCCGAGCCCTCGCAAATTCACGGTGGCAGCATTCGAATAGTTGTCGTTAGCGAGATTTGTTGCCGAAGCGGCAATGACGCCGGGGTTCTGACCACCGGAAAAATTCTCAGGCAAGCTACGGATTACCTGACCAATGTCGGCGTAGCCAGAGTTCTCAATATCCGCACGCGTCACCGTATGGACCGGCGAAGTCGGGTTCCCGCCGCGAATGTGAGTGCCTGTGACGATGACTTCTGTCGGCGCCTCCGCCACAGGCGGCACCGCCGCGGTACTGGCAGCCCGTAAGGTGATGGTCGTGTCTGTCTGGCTCGCAATTTCGAGACCGCAGTTTGGGAGGATCAGCGCCAGAGCTTCGCTTGCCGTGTAAGTCCCCTCTAAAGCGGGGATCGTGTGTTTCGCGGCAATCTCATATGGAAACAGAATTTGTATATTGGCCTGGGTCGAAAAATCATTTAAGAATTTCGCAGCATCTTCCGCTGGAATATTGAACGTTATTTTAGACGACAGATCTGCACTGACCGGAGATGACAGCAAAGCTGCACCAATGGCGATTGCAATAACAGATGAACTTAAGACACGCCTCTTCGTTATGCGTTTAAACATTTTTATGTCCCCTAATTTTACGTGTCACTTTTGTGATACTCAGGAGATATGATCGTTTTTAAACTTTAAACCCTCTACGACTGCTGCAGTTTTTTTAAATATATTTACCGCGTCAACACGACCGAGCCGTCATCCATCCGCGCAACATTAATCCCAAAGCCCGCGTGAAGAGATGCGAGGAAATCGGCCGGATCGTGGGTCTTGAAGCGACCACCCAATTGAATGGCCTGCAGGGACGGGTCTCCAATCGAGATTTTGCGGGTCAAATAGCGATTATACTCATCAACTGCCGTGCCGAGCGTTTCCCCCCTGAAGATCAGTTCCCCTTTTTGCCATGAGGCTACGAACTGGATGTCGTTTGGCGCCATGGTTCGCACGCGAGTTCCGTTGGCAGATGTCAGGACCGCCTCCCCTGCCCGCACCTCAATCGACTTATCACTTTCTCTTGCCGGCCCATTGGCTTTTTGCCCAAGTACCATGCAGGCACCGTCCAGTATCAACAGATCAAGCGCTTCGTTCCGCAACCGGGCATTCAGACGTCCAGCAGCCACAAGCACTTTTTCCCCGCCCGCGTAGAGACAGAATGGCCGGGCATCATGCGGGACAACAACGGCGATTTCTCCTCGCGACAACCACACGGCGCGCTCATTTTTGTCAAACTGCCACTGAACTTTCGAATTGGTGTTGATATCGAGCTGCCCACCATCCGGCAGCTTTCGAACCCCATGCTCGCCAACCGCCGTTTCGGCGCTCGCGCGTGTACCCCCAAACAGCGCAAACATACCGGCACCCATTGAAGTCGCGGCAACCGCACCGACACCCGCCACGAGGAACCGACGACGCGATTGCGAGACCTGCGCCTCCTTCTTCATCTCCAAAAGTCGATGGACCGGTGCTCGCTGTTCACGGACGCGTTCGGCGGTTCCGACAACGCGTGCAAAGGCTGCCGCATGGCGCGGGTCCGCGTCTCGCCACTTTTCAAAGTCGATCACATCGGCCGTGCCGCAATCCATCCTGGTATGCCAGATAGCCGCCTCCGTCAGGAGCGCGTCTACCGATGTTTTAGTTTCGGCTGTCACCGCGATCCGTCCCGGCCCCTACCCCGCTTAACTGACACGGACCTAGATCCGTCAGCGCTGACAACGCGCAGCGACATGTGCGTGCTTGTCTCGGCAGTTTCAAGGTGCTTGTGTAAAGCGACCATGCCCCGCGCCAAGTGCCCCTCCACGGTTTTGATGTTGATACCGAGGCGGGTTGCAATGTCAGTTGGGGAAACATCGTCAATCCTGCGAAGGATAAAGACCTGCCTGCACTGGCCAGGTAATTTGTCCAGGGCCTCCATGACAAGCCGCAGCCGCTCGCGGCCCTCAAGAGTTTGCTGAGCACCCGGCGCGTCGTCCCCAAAGGCAACCTGATCGATGTCGGCATATTCGTCGATCTGGACAACCTTCTTCCGATGGAGACGCTGGATCGCGAGGTTGGTGACTGAACGGCGGACATAGGCACGCGGATTCTCCACCGTACGCCATCGGTCGTCAGCGAGGACATTAGCATAGGCATCATGGACCAGATCCCGGGCTGCCTCCAGGCTACCTGTCAATTGCTTTGCGGCTTTGAGAAACATTCCTTCATGGGGCGATACATGGTCCCGAAACCAGCGATCGACGTCCCGAAGCCACGACTTTTTCTCACTCGCAGGCGCCCCCTGCCCTCCGAACCCCGCGTAAAAATAGCGTTCCCGCACGTCGAGCGCCTGAGCTGCGATCTTCAACTGGCCATAATTGATTCGCGCGGAACCTTCCTCAAAAGCTGCAAGGCAATCGATGGTCACTTCAAGATGGTCGGCCAACCACTCTTCCGACATTTGGCACAATAGACGCCTTGCGCGAAGGCGAGAGCCGACGTGACGGTCAACTGCGTTAAGCGGAACTTGATCGAAATCGGACATGGGGCAGCTCAAAAAAAGTCGCATCGCTCGCACCAATTATGGCGCATGCGCCATTGGATGCAAGGAAATTATGGCTCATGCTCCATGTGAATGAAATTTGCTAATTTGGTTTATTCGGGTGGACGTCGACAGACTTATCGGCTGGAATTTGAGAAGATTGAGGCGAAAGTTGCGCCTTTCTCAAATCGATGCTGCCGCTCAAATAGCAAACTCAGACCAATCAAGCTTAAGCTTGATTGAGCGTGGTCTACGGACGATCAATGTTGTCACACTTTATAAAATAGGCCGAGGTCTGAATGTTGATATTGGAGAATTATTCAACTTAAAGGGCGTTCCTAAGACCATCACAGGTGATCTTGACGTATTGGTTTCTCTAGAGAGACCCTCACGTCAAAATAACAAGACAAATAACTCCTGAACAGAGTTTGCAAATTACTCCGCAAAATCGGAAATTTACCTCGCCCTTTTTTGCTAATTAACGCCATACATGGCGCATGCGCCATGGCGATTGGAAGTGAAATCGCAAATCTGGTCGGATGGATGTCGAAAGATTAGTTGGCCTGAATTTTAAGCGAATTCGAGAGGCCCAAGGCATGTCGCAAGAGGCGGCCGCACATAATCTCGGCACAGATCAGGCCTACATTAGTCAACTGGAAAAGGGTAAACGCAATCCCACCATCCGGACCTTGTACAAGTTGGCTATGGCTATCAATACCGAACCAGGCAACCTCTATTCTCTCGAAGGAATTAATCCCGAAGTGATTGGGGATCCCAAAGTCGTAATCGTTCCAAAATCAAACCACGGTCGATTGGTTCGATAGGCCTTCAGAGACAGGCCGCATTATTTGGCGCATGAAAGTTCGCCTTTAGACGATAAACGCCGTCAGGCCCATAACTGCCGATACACGGCGGAATCTCGCAGCAGATATTCGTGAAGTCCATTTCGAACCAGCCGGCCGTTTTTCATAAACAGAACCTGGTCTGCCATCTCCGCTAACCGCTGCCGGTGACTGATTAATACCAATGTGGTATCCAGGCCGAACCGGCTACGTAATGTGCGGATCACCGCCTCCTCGCTCACCGGATCCAGAGCTGATGTGCTTTCATCCAGGATGATAGCCGGCACCTTAACGCCTATGATACGCGCTAGTTCCAGTTTCTGTATCTGGCCTCCGGACAGGCGCTCCCCCTGCTCGCCGACAATGGCGCCGAAATCAATTGCCCGGCCTGTGTCATGGAAGCGCCACTCTGACAGCAGCATCGCTAGTTGGGCCTCCGTTTGACGACTGGGCGGATAAAGCGCGTTTGCGCTTAAACTACGATTAAACAGCCCGATAAACTGCGGGACATATAAAACGAACCGATGGTGATCTTGCCGGGCCACTGTTGCCAGGTTCTGGCCGCTGATCGTCACCTCTCCGCTCGACGGTCTCAGGCCGCCAGCGATGATCTGTGCCAGGGTCGATTTTCCCGATCCATTGGGGCCAACAATCACATTGAAACTTCCTGGTTCCAGAACTGCAGAAATGTCGTGCAGGCCGGGCAGTCCTGGTCCGTAGCTGAAATTCACATGCTCCAGAACGATCTGAGCGGCACCAGCTGGCGGCTCAATTTGGAACGCGTCCGTTTCCGCAACCGAATTGAATGCCAGAATGTCCCGGATATTGGCGATCGACACTGAGGCCTGACTTAAAAGAAAGCCAAATCCACTCAGCGGGGCAACCAGCCGAAAGACATAGGCCTGGAGAAGGACAAAGTTTCCAACTGTCATCTTGTCAGCCAGAACATCGGATACTGCCATTGTCAGCAGCCCGGTCAGGCCGATGCCGACTATCCCATACTGGAGGATCGACGTTCCGACCAGCGACCACATCATTCGTCGGTTTGCGGCCGCCTTGAACTGCAGCCCCTCACGGATTTGACCGATCTCTGCCCCAAGGGTGCCGTTGAGCACGACACGCCGCGCATTCCTTATGACATCGCTCGTGACCTCAGAGGCCGAGGCCGCCGCGGTATTGGCATGAGCGGCCAGTTTCTGGTGGTGAATGGCACCAAGCCAAGTGGCGCCAGAATAGGCCACAAGTACCACCGCGAGGATCATGGCGAAGTAAAACGGGATCAGCCCAGCTAAGAGCCACAGGCTCGCAATGAGCTGAATGACAAGCGGCGCAGCGTGCCAAATTAGTCCGTCGACTACGATTGTAAGGCTATAGGGCAAACGTTCGATCAAACCCATCATGCGTCCGCTGTCACCTTCGCGACCATCGGCTGCTTCTGGCAGACTGGTCAGGACCGCACGGGTCGTATATCGCTCCGTCAGCCGATCGATCAGCTGGGTCGAATAAGGCAAACGCCAGGTCGCGATGACATTGCTTAGGGCCCAGAAAGCCACAAAAAGCCCCACACACAGGACCGCAGTCGCCCCCGCGCCACCCTTGTCGAGCCTGTCGACCACGAGTTTCAGGAAAAATGGACCGGCCACGCCCAGCCCGACGCCGACAATTTCCAAACCTGCACCGATTGCTACGAGCCGTCGCACTCCGACGTAGCGGCCCACCATGTCCGACAACAACGTCTGGAAGACTGTCCAGGTCGTCGGATCAGTGGAGGAGTTTCGTGTATTCACCATCGACCATCCTTCTGGCAAAGGTCAGTAAGCGCCGGACACGCATGCGCAGAAAGTCCGACGCGCCGTTCCACTCTTCCGCAACCCGTCGCTCCGAGTAGAGCGCTACCGCGATCTCCCTGTGACTTGCACCAGACGCCGCGCCATCAAAGGCATGAAGGGCCAGGGCCCATTTGGCCGCGCCGGTCTCAATCGGGAACAGCGCTTTGGGAAAGCGTCCCAGACGCTGGAAAGCGCGAAGGCGCGTCAGTGTGCGCAATTTCGCATCGACCTGGTGATTGCCTTCCACCACATAGCGCAGGCGCACCGGCCCCTTACCAAGAGTGCCCCGGCGAATGTCCAGCTGAATCTGGTGTTCACCATCATCGAGCAACAGTGCCTCGTGTCCGTGGCCGTCCATGACCAGGTCAGCCTTGTCTGCGAAACGGGCGATGTCGAATGCATCAATGTGCGAGGGGGATATAGGTTTGGCCTCTGCGACCACAACGGACGGATCGACGCCCGCTTGCCAGAAAAGCCTCGCATCCCGATCGCCACCACCCGCGCCATCGGCATGTACAAATATCCCTTTGGAAAAAGGCTGTCCAAATTCTGCTGGACAAGCTTGTGCCGCCCCTCGCCCAGATGCTGCCATCGGGCTTCGGCCATGGCCCTGAGCGCGGCCTGATAGTTGTGATTTCGCTTCAGCCAGAGCCATGCCCATCGCCGCCTGTCGAGTGCCACCAATGATTTGTAATAGGCACCGTCACGCCAGTCGCGTTCGGCCGCCCCCGCTACACATGCGTTTTGCACTTCACACATACACTTACCCCCCGCAGGCGTTCTGCCCGCGCTACTGGCGTCCTTTGATCGGTCGTGTCCCGGCCGATGATTACGCCTACCGACTGAACTGACTCATTTGTCTTCCGCGACTCATTCGGTCGTCCCGCCGTTGCCACTTCCATTGCCATTTCGTCTCGGATACCGCGGGTCCTTTGCGATGTAGCCGAGGTAAGCCCGGAGACACTTCGCAAAGGCGTGGTCCAGGGCCTCTGCGGCCTCAGTCATTCCCAGTTTTCGCATGTCGCCACGCATCCGGTCGATAACGTCAATGCCTTCCTCGACGAACTGTTCACGCGTCGCTTTGGATCTCCGCGGCATATCAGGCCGCCTTTTTCAGGGCCGGGAGAACTGTGCCCATCCCGGTCACTTCGGTTATCCGGTCAAGCTGCCAGGATGCAACTTCGATTGATGCGGCCTGTACCCTGTTGTGATCACCTATCTGCTGGATGTCGCCCAGGCGCTTCAGTGATACGCCGGATCGTTCGAAAACCGACCTCAGAATATATGTCTGCATCATGCCAATGATCTGGCTCGCGCCGACAGCAAGCCCATATTCGACATAGCCCCGACAGATGACATGGCAGATATGCCGGCGCTCTTCTGCTGGCAGGCGACTGTCAATGCAGAACCGCGTACCTTCCCAGACGCGCTCATCCTGGAAGATCGACTTGTCACCGACCAGGTCCGGGAAATGATCTTGTAACATACAGCCGTAACCGACCGGCGTAAGACGGCTTAAGCCCAAAACGGTTTTACCATCTGTCGAGTAGACGAGGTATACGGTTGCGAGGGTGTCGTACTCGTCGAATTCCATTCCATTGATTGCCCGGACGTCATAATGCTGACGTTCCATGAATTCGCGATGACGCAACTGGAATTGGCCATAGAAAAGGTCGGCGTTCTGAGTAATGTCCTTAAAGGATGTGATATTCAGCATCTTATTTGGTCCCCGTTTCGCTGGAGACTTAAGATGAACACGACTCACGGGTCGTTAACATCCCCAATTTCTGTGAGGTTTCAGATCAATTAAACCATAATACAGGGCCAGAGTAGCGGCTTCGCCCCGATTGCTGGCACCAAATTTCAATATCACGTCCCGAATGTGCGACTCGACTGTGTTGGCTTTCATGCCAAGGACGTCTGCTATTTCGACCGATTTCAGCCCGTGGGCAACACACACCATGACCTCAGACTCTTTAGGCGTGAGTTCGAACATCGGTGGCATCTGCCATTCCGCCGTGCCGAGGATACGTTTGAACGAGATATAGAACTGATTACAGTAGCCGAAAATCAGTTCCAGGCTAGGCATATTAACGGGCGACGGATTGGAACTTGCAAGCGCAACGCCTGCAATCTGAGTCCGTGGACCGTTGAAGGGAATGCCAACGCCATGATGGAGGCCTGACTTTTCGGCCTTACGCAGAAACGCAATTTGCTTACGACTTAGCCGGGTACGGCGTTCCAGATCTCGCCAGTAGAACGGACGAGACGAACTGATTGCGCATTTGAGTACGGGATCGTATTTGGCGCAGCCATGGGTTTCGTAATATCGCTGCCACCTTGCCGGATAGGTGCTGATAATACCGAAGCCGAGATATTTTTCCGGCACGTCGCCGTCGCGCATGACCGTAAAATTGATCAGGTCCAGCCCGAACAGCGTCATGCGACGGATGAAAATCTCGTACAGGTGCGCCAGCGAAATAACGCGGTTGGTTTCCTCAACAAAGGCTTCGAACGTCAGATCAGGTATCAGCTCTACCATGCCGGCGGCGTCCTCCATTCTTGCAAGTCCGGTCTTTCGCGTCGACCGTCAAACAACTAAGAATTGAATGATGGTCGCACACCCGGTCCACACATACCATTTCAACGTCGCCATAATTCGCGTTTTTGCGGTAATTGTGACAATCAGATGACAGGCGGTGATGTCACTTATCTTCCATGCCTCTGCGTCAGAGGCATGGTTCAATATAGTTCGATCGTAACGGCCGGTTTTACCCGTTCTCACCCAATCTCAGCCGTCCAGGACGGACGTTCGTGTCTTTTGCTCTTGCAGGACACATCGCTCAGCAACACTATAACCTCGAAAATTCAACGAGGTGTGAAATGCCTGCTCCCCAGTTAGAGAACGGCCTTCCGATTTTCGCATACGACGTCAACGACTTTTGCCGGGCCGTCGGTATCGGTAAAACCAAGGTCTATGAAATGATCAAAGAAGGTCGCCTGAGGTCGGGTTTGCTGGAGGGCAAGCGGATAATACCAGTCGAGGAAGCAGAACGGATCATCCTGCTGGCGATCGACTCTGCGTCGGCATGTGCCAAGGCGCAAACGCAGCAACGCGCAGTCCTGTAGCCCTGGTGCCCTGATTATGCGGCCTTGCTGTCCGGGCGAACATTCTCCCCGTTAAGGTAGCGCGCCCAATCGTCCATCAGGCCGCGGCGTTTCCGCAAAGCTTGCCTGCGCCGATACGCTTTTTTCGTATCATCACCTACCGAATGCGCGAGCGCAAATTCGGTCGTCTTTTCCTCGTGTTCTGTTTCGTCGCCAGCCCAGTCCTGGAAGGACGACCTGAAGCCGTGGGGGGTGTAATGCCCCTTCTCCATTCTTTTCATGAGTGCACGCAGCGCATTGTTGGAAATCGGTTCTCCGGGGTTCTGGCCATAAAATACGACATTGTTTCTCATGGTTTTCTTCATTTCGAGCAGGATATCGATCGCGCGTTGTGACAATGGAACCATGTGATCGCGTTCGAGCTTCATCCGCTCTTTTGGGATCGTCCAGACCCGTTCATCAAAGTTCACATCAGTCATCAGCATCTGTTCGACCATGCCGGGTCGGGACGCGCATAGAATATGGAACTCTAGCGCTCTGGCGACTTTGGCTGTCCGTGTTCTCAGGTCACTGATGAAGTCCGGCAATTCCTCATATGGCATCGACGCGAAATGCCCGCGTGTGAGCTTCTTCCGCTTACCCAACAGATGCTCCAGATGACCTTCCCAGCGTGCGGGGTTTTCCCCTTTGCGATAACCTTTAACCCGGGCGGCATCCAGGATGGTCTCAATACGCCCCCTGAGCCGGCTGGCCGTTTCAGACTTGGTATTCCACAGATTGTCCCTGGTCAGGACGTGGTGGATATCATTGGTGTCTATGTCACATAGCAGTTTGTCATGAAGGGGGGCCGCATACACCTCAAGTGTCATTTTCCATTGTGCCCTGTGCTTCGCATTTTTCCACTGGCTTTCAATTGACTTAACGTATGCGTCCGCAAAAACCCTGAAGGTCGGCGTATCGGCTACCGTGCGATTACCGAGTTTGCGCTCGATGATCGGGTTTTTCCCACTCCTGACCATTTTCCGCGCTATGTCGGCCAGTTCCCGGGCTTCGGCTAAGGTGACATCGGTGATCCCACCAAGGCCCATTTCTTTTCGCATCCCGGGCATCCTGAAAAGAAATATCCACGCCTTTCCGCCTGTTGGCGAAATTTTCAGATAAAGCCCGTCGCCATCAGGGTGCCTGCCGGGCTTTGAAAGCGCCGCTACCCCCTTCGTCGTGAGCCTCTTTGCGGTACGATTTGCCATGAAAAAACCTGTCCCAAATCCCACCACCGATCCCACCAACGACGGCGGGTAGATGGGAACATTAAGGAAACCTACGATCAAGCCAAAACGCGCAAACCCTTATCACATAAGGGTTATCGGCCAGTAGTGGAAACTATGGAAAGGGGGGATGGCGGAGACGCAGGGATTCGAACCCTGGGTACCCTTTTGGGGGTACGCTCATTTAGCAAACGAGTGCCTTCAGCCTCTCGGCCACGTCTCCGTTATGGCTGAGTTAGCGTATTCGTTTTTAAAAGGCAACGCCGTTTGCAAAAAAGGTGCACAGCTTTGCGCGCCACCCCGCAAATCATCTCCGCAAGATGTCATCTCAAACACGAAAATATCGCTTTTCCGGCTTCGAACTTGCAAGCGGTTACCTGTCCTTTCCGTGCCGGGACAAGAAAAAATCAGGAAAATCGCCGCCTGTTAACTGACGCCTAAGGCAAATACCGTAGCGTAACCCGCAAGCATAGAATAAGCCCACAGTCAGGTCATGAACGCCGCCCTCCCCCGCCATACACTCGAAGACGTCACACGTCTGGACCCAAAGGACCGGCGAGGTCCGTTCCGGCCGGAAAAGCTGGTTTCGGCCCGCGAACGGCGCAGCGGCGACATGTTCGTGCGCCTGTTCCGCACCATCGATTTTCTGGCCCTGGTTTTCTTCGCCGTCATCTGCGCTAGGTCCGTGGCGCCGCATGGCTTTTTCACCAGTCCGCTCGGCAATATCCTGCCGTTTCTCGCCACCACGCTCGCCCTTTACTGGACGCTTTACGCCTGCGGCCTTTACCGTTTCGGCCGCAATGCCCGCGTCTGGATTCACATGGTCAAGCTGGCCATGGTCTTCGGCGCCGGCTATGTGCTGGCGGATTTCCTGGCTGATTTTTCCGTAAATGACTACGCCGTGACCGCCGCCGTCCGTTTCTGGGCCGCCGTCAGCCTGGTCTATTTCATGCTCCAGCATCTGTTGTGGTGGAGCCTGGTCGATCGCTGGCGCCGCCAGGGCAAGCTGATCCCCAGCATCGTTATCGTCGGCGCCACCAAACATGCCGAAAAGCTGGTCGAGGCCGCGCTCAAGGAACGCCACGTCAATATCATCGGCATTTTCGACGACCGCCTGGCGCGCAATCCCCATGCCATTTCCGGTGTGCCTGTGCTGGGCGACGTGCAGTCCCTGCTTAGCCACAAGATCACCCCCTATGTCGACCAGATCGTCGTGGCGCTGGATACCTCCGCCAAGGCGCGGGTCAAGACGATTATCGAAAAGCTGCGCAGCTTGCCCAATGAGGTGTCGCTGTTCGTCGATATGGATAATGATAATGCCGCCAAGGCCGCCTGGTCACGGGTGGCAGATATTCCGCTGGCGCGTGTCTCTGGCATCTCCGAAGACGATCACAAGGCCATGCTGAAACGCGCCGAGGATCTGATCATCGGCACCCTCGCACTGATCATTTTCGCGCCGCTGATGGCCGTTGTCGCCGTTCTGATCAAGCTGGATAGTCCCGGCCCGATCTTCTTCCGCCAGCGCCGCCACGGCTTCAATAACGAGGCGATCCGGGTGTGGAAATTCCGCTCGATGTATACCCACCTGACCGATCATACGGCGGCCCAGCAGGTCACCAAAGGCGATCCGCGCGTCACCCGCATCGGCCGCTTCATCCGCAAGACCAGTATCGACGAACTGCCACAACTATTTAATGTCATAAAGGGCGAGATGTCGCTTGTCGGCCCGCGTCCGCACGCCATCGGCATGAAGACCGGCCCCGATGAAAGCGCGCGCCTGGTCGCCGAATACGCCTGGCGTCACCGCATGAAACCCGGCGTCACCGGCTGGGCGGCGATCAAGGGGTCACGCGGCCCGCTTGATAATGCCGCAGATGTGCGCCGGCGCATTGGCCTCGATGTCGAATATATCGAGCGCCATTCAATATGGTTCGATCTGTACATCATGGCCATGACCATTCCCTGCCTGCTCGGCGACGCGAAAGTCGTTCGCTGATGCTCACGACTTTCGCTTTTTACATGAAGAGATACCTCGCAAAGGCTCGGGCGGGCGCTTGCCCTTGCCGAGGCATATACGCCTCGGAGTCTTTCAATGTTCTCTAAGGGTCTCTGGGGCTATCTGCCCGCCAATATCCTGCAAGGCCTGATCGGGTTCGCCACCCTGATGGTGTTCACGCGCGTGCTCTCGCCCGATGATTACGGCCGCTACGCCCTGACCTTCGGCATATCGAGCCTGGCCCAGACAATCTTCTTCACCTGGATCGAAGCCGCGATGGCGCGCTTCTATCCCGCCGAGTCCCGCACCGACCGTGAAGCCCCCGAACTTTACGGCACCCTCTACCGCCTGTTCACCGTCGTCGCCGTTGTCTTCGCCCTCGTCTGCGCGCTCGGCCTGTGGCTGTGGCCGGTATCAAGCGCGTCCGGTCAATCATTGAAAATGGCCATGGGCTTAGGCCTCGGCTGCGTTATCTTCCGCTCGCTGATCAAGCTGGTGCAGGAACAGCGCCGCTCCGAAGGCCGGGTTGGCGCGGCGTCAATGCTTGATATGATCCAGACTGCCGGCGGCTTCGCCCTCGGCGTCCTGTGCGCGACGGTTGGTCTGGGCGGCGCTTCGCCGGTCGTCGGCGGCGGCCTGATTGCCCTGATTTGCCTGCCGTTTGTTGTGCGTGAGGATTGGGGCCGTGCTCTCAAAGGCCGCTTCAGTGCGGAAAAAGCCCGCGCCTACGCCCATTACGGCTTCCCGGTGTCGGCCAGCCTGATCCTGACCCTGGCGCTCTATACCGCCGACCGCTTCCTGATCGCCTGGTTCCTCAATGACGCCGAGGCCGGCGCCTATCATGCCGGCTTTTCGCTGGCCTCGCGCATCCTCGATGTACTGTTCATCTGGTTCGGCGCCGCCGGCGGTCCGGCCATGGTCCACGCCCTGGAACACGGCGGTATAACCGAACTGAAAGACAATGCCCGCCACCAGATCCGCACCATGGCCTTCGTCCTGTTCCCGGCGGTCGGCGGCCTGATCATGGTGGCACCAGCGCTCGGCACTTTGCTGATCGGTGAGGGCCTGCGCGCCGATGCCCTGATGGTGACGCCCCTGATCAGCCTGGGCGCGCTGCTGTCCGGACTCAACACCTACTATTTCCTGCAAGCCTTCACCCTGGCCCGCAAGACCCGTCTGCTCGTCGTGGCCATGGCCGTGCCGGCCGTCAGCAATATCGCGCTGAACCTGCTGCTCATTCCGCTGATGGGCCTGATGGGGGCCGCCGTCGCCTCCGCCCTGAGTTTTGCGCTAGGTCTGGTCGCTTCGTGGCTGCTCGGCCTGAAAACCCTGGCCCTGCCCGTCCCCGTCCTCGACCTCGGCAAGACCCTGCTCAGCGTTGCGGTCATGATGGCGGCGGTCGCGTTAGTGCCGTCCACCCACCTGCCTGTTGTCGACCTGATCACCAAAGGCACGACCGGCGTTCTTGTCTATGCACTTCTGGCCTGGCTGTTCGATCTCAACCATATCCGCGAACCGGCTTTGAAAATCGTCAATCGCCTGCGTGCCAAGGTGTTCGCATGAGCCAGCTCTTTCGTAACCCTGCCTTCACCACTGTAACGCCGCGCTTGTCGGTGCTGATCCCGTTCTACAGGGAATCCCCGCTGGCCCTGCTGCGCGCCCTGCAAAGCCGCACGCCCGAAGCCCTGGAAATCATCCTGATCGATGACGGCTCCGGCATGGCGGAGATAACCGCCGAAACCAGCGCTTTTATCAGCCAGTCACCTCTGGCCTGCGAACTGATCACTCTGCCGCAAAACGAAGGCCGGGCGCGTGGCCGCAACCGCCTGACCGAAGCGGCGCGCGGCGACTATTTCCTCTTCCTCGATTCCGACATGCTGCCCGACGATCCAGCCTTCCTTGATCGCTGGCTGACCGAGGCCAATGGCCGGAGCACGGTCGTTTTCGGCGGCTTTTCGCTGATTCAAGCCCCCGATACGCCCGCTTTCGCCATCCACAAGACCATGGCCGGCCAGAGCGATTGCCTGAGCGCCGCCGACCGCAGCCAGCACCCCGAAAAATACGTCTTCACCTCAAACCTGCTCGTCCGCCGCGATGTGTTCAAAGCCGAAGGGTTCGACCCCACCTTCACCGGCTGGGGCTGGGAAGACACCGAATGGGGGATGCGCGTCGCGGCGAAATACGGCGTCGGCCATATCGACAACACGGCCACCCATATGGGACTCGACACGCCGGAAACCCTGGCGCGCAAATACGAACAATCGGTCGGTAACTTCAAACGCGTTGTCGAAAAGCATCCTCATGTCGTCTCTCAATATCCCAGCTATAAGGCGGCGAAACTGTTGAGAAAAATCCCCTTTATTGGTGCGCTTCGCCCGCTGATCAAAGCGGCCGGCCTGACCCCGCTCCTGCCGGTCAGGCTGCGCGCCTTCGCCCTGCGCCTTTACCGCGCCGCCCTTTACGCACAGGTGGTCTGATGACGGACATCTACACAGCCGACAGCTCTTTCTATGGCAAATTGCGCCGCCGGCTGGCGCGCCTGATCTACACGCGCCCGGCCCGCTTCGATGGCCTAAGACGCCCCCTGCTGACCGTCAGCTTCGATGACGCCCCCACCTCCGCCGCCCATGCCGGCGCGGCCATCCTCGAAAAATACGGCGCGCGCGGCACCTTTTTCATCTCCGCCGGCCTCTCCGGCAGCGACAGTCACCTGGGCGTCTATACCACCGAGGCGGAAATAAAAGCGCTTCATGCCGCCGGGCATGAAATCGCCTGCCACACCCACAGCCATCTTGATTGCGGCCGCGCCCCGGCGGCGGAGATTGCGCAAAACCTCGACCTCAGCGCCACGGCTTTCCGCCAGATGGGCCTGCCAAAGGCCGTCACCTTCGCCTATCCCTATGGAGATGTCTCCCCGCAGGCGAAATCAGTGCTCAATGACCGCTTCCTGGCCTCGCGCGCCCTGCACCACGGCCTGATCACGCCCGGCACCGACCTCAACCAGACCCCGGCCGTCGGCATTGAGGGCGCCGATGGCGAACAGACCGCCATTGACTGGCTGATCCGCGCGGAGGACGAAACTGCCTGGCTGGTGCTCTATACCCACGATGTCCGCGAAAACCCGTCCGACTGGGGCTGCACGCCGGCAACGCTCGAACGCCTGATCGTCCGGGCGCTTGATATGGGCTTCGATATCGTCACCTATGCCGAAGGCGCCCGACTGGCGTCCGGGCAGACCGCACAAAAGACCAAGGCGGCTTAATCCGCGGGCGGCTGCCACAGTTCAATCGGATTGCCTTCGGGATCATAGATGCGGGCGAACCTGCCCGTTTCCGGCGAGTCCCACTCCGGGTTCGTGGTCACCTCAACGCCACCGTCCCGCAGCGCTGAGATCAACTGATCCAGCGCCTTTACCCGGAAATTGATCATCCACTGCCTGTCGGCGGGGAAGTTATCCGTATCGCGCTTGAACGGCATGAAAAGGGTCGGCCCGCGCTCCGGCACCCACGGTGAGGCAAAATCGACCACAAGGCCCAGATGCTTGTCATACCAGGCCAGCAGGGCTTCGGGATTATCCGCCCGGAAAAACACGCCACCAATACCGACGACCGACATGAACACCTCCGTGTACCGTTAAAGCCAGGCTATCCTATGTGTCGATATTTCACAAACGATAGCGGTAGCGTGAAACTGACAAAGACGCTGCGCGCTTAAACCGTGCGATAACCAGCCGTCCAGCCCATCCGGTCAACGAGGTATTTATCAACGCTGAAGCCATCGGGGCTGTCCTTGAAACCCGGCAGGTTCAGCGCGCGTTCCTTCGCCCGTTCGGCCAGTTCGCGGCTTGAGAAAACACCAAGAAGCTTGACGTCTTCGTGGTCTTCGATGGTGCGAATATGGTGAAGCAGATAAACCTGATCCATGGCGCATCCCTGGTTTGACTCCGGCTCAGCCTATAGCTGGCAGGTAAAAGAAAAACGAAGTTTCATCGTTACCAGAAAGCCGATCTGGCTACAGGTTTTACAAACACGGTAATTACGCATATCTTCCTTTCAAATTTCTTGGGGGGGGAAATATGAAACGCTTCTTTGCAGTGATCTGTCTTGCCCTGCTTGCGACCTCTGCGGCGCGGGCGGAAACACCGACCTCCCAGCCTGACATGCGACACATGACGCTGAAGGAACTGGCAGCGTTAATCCCGGCTGAAGCGAAGTCCCGGCCGGGCCGAAACTATGTGACGGCCCGGAAAGTCTCTACGCCGGGCTACGACGCCATGCGGAAATATTACCCGGCGTCAGCCAAAGCGATCGGACAACGCGGCGTCGCCCTTCTGGAATGTCAGTTCGACGCGATGGGAAACCTGCTCAATTGCGACATTCTGGCCGAGCGTCCGGAAACCTATGGGTTCGGCGCATCGACAATAGATCTGGTGCAAAAGTATTTCACCCTCGATATGCGTAATTTCGAGGGTAAACCAAATGCCGACTGGATAAAGCTTATGGTCCGCTGGCCGTAGTTACCCCCTGAACGTCTACCGGGCCATCACCGCCAATTCAAATCCTTCGCGTCCTCATCCCTTGGCAGGGACAGTTTGACCAGCACCATGACGAACAGGCTCCAGCGCAGGTCGTTCCAGCTTAGCGCCATGCTTTCGGTCAAAGAAGACAGGCTGTAGATGCCCATTAGCGGCAGGGCGAAATAGCCGCCGTCGCCGCGCAGCATACGATAAAGCCCCTTGAGCCAGATTTCGGCGAAGACCAGCGCCCAGATGCAAAACCCGACGATCCCCAGCCCCAGCCAGGTCTCGTACCAGCAGGAATGGGCGTGATAGGCGCGAAACCCGGCCACGGCGGTAATCTTGGCCAGCGGCGCGTAATCCCCCTCGTCCGTCCACACCACGCCGTAGCCGTAACCGAGCCAGGGCCGGCTTTCCATCACGCGCGAGATGCCGTCCCAGATGAAGGTCCGCCCGGTCAGGGTCGCGTCCTTGCCAAGCAGGAGGTAAAGCTTATCGGGTGCGAACAGGATCAGACCGCACAACGCCAGCAGGACGCTTACCGCCAGCCAGGTCAGCAGGATGCCGAGCACCGGTCCGCGCCGCGCCAGGTAGATGAAGGCGATGCCGCCCATGCCGAGCACCAGGCAAACCAGCGCGGTCTTGGAGGTCGAGAGCACGGTCAGCGCCACCATGCCCGCCGCCATGATCCACCAGAAAAGACGCCGCCGGGGGTTATGCAGCGCCGCCGCAGCGGCCGCCACGAAACCGATCGACATGCACGAACCGAGATTGTTCTTTTCCAGCCACAGCCCGCGCCACGCGCCGGGGAAAAGGTCGTGCATCAGGCCGAGTTTGGGGATGAAAATGGCGAAAAAAGCCGAACCCAGCATCATCACCGTGAAGGCGAGCGCGATGACTTCGGTCAGGCGCGCCCACGAAAATCGCGCCGCCAGCGCATAACCGGCCAGCATGGTGAATGACAGGGCGATAAAGCGCCTAAAAGTGCCGGAGGGGTCAATCGACCAGACATAGGATATGGCGCACAGCATCAACAGGCTGAGTATCAGCGGCGTCCGCCACAGGGCGCTGAACATCTGCCGCCAGCAGATCACAGCCAGCGCCAGGCTCATCAGATAAAACGGATAATAAAAGTTGCGGACGATCAGGCCTGCCGCCGCCGACTGGGCGCCGTAACCGAACAGCGGACACAGCCAGGCCTGCGAAAAAACGAACAGAACGCTGGCGCCAAAGATCAGCGACAACCAGTCGTCGCGCCAGTCGGCTTTCAGGCCCGGCCACAAATCGGAGATCGCCTCCCCGATATGGCGCTTCACAGGGCGGCTAACCGCCCAAGCGGTCGCCTCACAGCCCCGCCCACGATCCGGCTGGCATTATTATAAACCATGCCCAGAAACCGGCCGCCGACCTGCTCGATGTCGTTCTTCAGGTCGATGCGCGCCTGAACATCGCCTTCGCCTTCGCTGACCACCATGATCACCCCGTCCATCAGGGGCGCCAGTTGCAGCGCCACGGTGGAGTCCGTCATCGCCGGCGCATCAACGACGATGGTCTGGGCGTGCTGCCGCAAGGCCTTCCAGTAGGTCGTCCGGTCGAAAATCCGCGCTTTTTGGCCGGGCGCGAGGTTCTTGTGGCGAAAGCGCGTCACCCACAGCCGGCGGCCGAGAAACGGCCGCGCCACCAGATAGTGCGTATCGGCCTCGCGTCCCGGCGGCGTCACGGTGAAAAAGACGGAGCCATCGGGCGTCGCCTGGCTAAGCGCGCCCGGCGGGCCGAAGCGTTCGGGATCCGCGGTCATGGCCTGCATCTGGCTTTGCCCCGCGAGATCAGCGTCAATCAACCAGACCGGTTTCCTGGCGAAGGCGGCTTCACAGCGGGCATATTCACGCGCCACGGTCGAAACGCCCTCGCCGCCATAGGCCGACACAAACATCAGCGCCCGGCCCTGCGCTGATTGCGGCCGGCCGAGCGCCGACATCAGGTCAGCCATTTCGCGTGTCAGATCAACCATGGATGCCACTAAAACCGGCGCGGACGCATTCATCCCCGCATCGAATCGATATCAGGAGTGTCGCAGCGCTCTGCATCCGTATCAAGGCGTTTAAGTTGCGCAATCCGTACACTTATGCGGCTTTCGTCTTCGCCTGGGCCAGCACCGGCAGATCCAGCGCCTTCGCGGCCATCTGCGCATTGGCGAACCCCTTGCGCGTATAGACCCGCAGCAGCCCGGCGCACAGGGCCGTGAACCCCGCGAACAGGAAGGACAGGATCAGGATAATGCGTTTCAGGCTCTTGGGTTTGTTTGGCATCTGGGCCTTCTCGACCACGCGCACGGTATCGTCGCCGGCCTTCATTTGCTGTGCCGCCTGGTTTTCCTGAATGCGCTGGGTGAAGGTCTTGATGCTGTCCTGCAAGGCGTTGCGCTCGGTCGCCAGCACATTGTACTCGGATTCCAGCCCCGCCAGCCCCTGAAGCTTGCTCATCACCTGACCGGCCTGCTGCTGCAACAAACGCATCCGCCCCGACACCGACGCCATATCGGCCTCCAGGTCGAACTTCTGGCTGAGCAGGCTTTGATACAGCGGATTGGCGCCCAGTTTGTGCGTCGCCTCGCCGATTCCCTTGCCGCTGTTCATCATGGCCTGCAACGAAGCGATCTGCGCATCGATGTCTTTCACCGGCTGCGCCGCCGGCAGGTAGCGCGACAGCAGGTCCTGACGCTGCTGCTGCAAGGCGAAGATCTTGTTCGGCACCGACAGATCGAGATCGCGCTCGATGCTCATTTCCGGGTTCAGGCGGGCGAGACTGCCCTTTACCTCGTTAAGCTTGGCCTGATCGGTGGCGTATTGCGTCTGCGCGGCATAGAGGTCGATCGTGACCTGATCGTATATCTTGGCGTAGGTCGCCCTGGCCGCGTCATAATCGGCCACGCCATTTTGCGCCAGAAACGCCTGATAGGTGCGGTCGGCGTCGGCCAGACGCGTATCGAAACTGTCCTTCTGCTTTTGCAGCAAAGGACCGGTCTGGTCGGCATAGACCTGCTGGCGGTAGGTCAGGTATTCGTCGATCAGGGTATTGAGAATCAGCGAAGCCGATTGCGCGTCCTCATGCCTGAAGGTCAGGCGCACCACATTATTCTGCGGCGCGGTCGAGGCCTCGAAACCGCCCTGCAACACCTTGAGCGCCGCCGCGTCCGCTTCGGCGCGGGCGGCGTCGGTTTTCGGGTCCCACAGGCTGGGCGACGATGGCAGAATGACCTTGTAGCCCAGCTTGGCGATCACATTGCGCTTCAGTTCGGTGGAGCTGAGGATTTCGACTTCCGACTGCACAACTTGGTCGATCGTCGCCGTTGCGCCGCGCGCCGCATCGCCGGCCACCGGTTCATAGACATAGTTCTTACCGAGTTGCATCAGCAGGCTGGCCCCGGCCGTATAGCTGGACGGCATGGAAAAAGCCGCCATCAGCCCCACGCCGAAAATGACGGCGAAAACGACAAGCATCAGCCACAGTTCGCGGAACAACAGGGCAATGATGTCGCCGAGACCCAACTGCATGAGACGCCTGCCCGCCGATTTGCCTGCGCCCGGCTGAGGCTGCCCTGCAGGCCGGCGCAAAGGCACCACCCGGTCGCCGTCATCGTCCCACACGTCGTCGGTGCGCATTGAGTCTCTTGTCCGTTGCAAAAATTCAGAAAAGTTTCAAACAGTTACCCTTATTCAGCAAAGGGCGGAAGTCTGAGATTTGCTAAATTAACCGATCGGGCGTTAACGAATGTTTACCATTTTCCGCCTTATTCAATAGGTATCAGATTCCCTCCCATACCGCATGGATTCGCCGCCCTAATGGTCACACGCCGCGCTTTACTGACAACCAGCCTGGCAACCGGTTTCGGCCTCGCGCTCGGTGACGGCCTGATCGCCAGCAGCGCCCGCGCGACAGAAAAAATGCCGGAAGCGCCGCTGATCGGTTTCGCCCGCTGGACCGACGACGAGCCTTTTTATCTGCTCTACCCCGGCGACAAGCTGGAAGTGAGCGTTCCCGGCGCGCCGGAACTCAGCCGCCAGACCCAGGTGGGACCAGACGGCCGCATTACGCTCGGCCTGATCGGACAAGTCATGGCCGCCTATAAAAGCGTGCCGCAGCTACAGGCTGAAATCGCCCGCGCCTATGCCGGAATCTTGCGCGATCCACAGGTGACCGTCTATCCCGGCGACACGGCGCCGATGCGCGTGCTGGTCGGCGGCGAAGTGAGAAATCCGGGCTGGGTCGATATGCTGGGCGATATGGATGCGCTCCAGGCCACGATGGCGGCCGGCGGCTTCACCCATGGCGCCAAGGGCCATCAGGTGCTGATCATCCGCAGAGGGCGCGACGGCCAGGCCATGCGTCGCATCGTCGACCTGCAAAATCCGCTGGAGGGCAAGGGGCAACTGGTCGCTTTACGCCGCTTCGACATCATCTATGTGCCGCGCACCAATGTCGCCGAAGCCGGCGTCTTCATGGAGCAATGGGTCAACAATCTGATCCCCGGCGGCATAATGAACTATTTTACTTACAAGGCCTTCGGCCAGTAGGTCATGAATTCCGGAGAACAAGACGCTGGCAGACAATTGTTTGGTGGTTTAAAATAGGGCATGTCCCTCGCCCGCAAACTCATTCTACACGTTCCGGTATCCAATGAGGCCCTGCTTGAGGGCTTTGTTGAACAGTGCCTGAAGGACGGTGTATCGCTACTGGCCGTATTCGGACTAGGCTGCGCCAGGATAGAAGATATTATCGACGAAATTGTCGTGGGTGACGGAAGCGATGAAGACCGCTTTTTATGTACCACGTCTCATCCGGATGAGTCATTCGCGGATGTATTGAATTTGGTTTCGACATGGGAGTACGAGCGCGGTGATCCCGTCGAAGAGATCAGGCTCTAAAGCGCTAACCGACCGCAGCTTAGCTTCCATGCCACCGCGCTATTCAACACTTGAGCGCTCTACGCAAAAGAGCTTAATCTTGATCGAAGATCGAGATTAAGCCGCGTAGCCGATACGGCCGGCGTCGAGCCACTGGCGGGCAGCCTTCTGTGCTTCGGCGATGTCCTCGCGGCCCATCTCGCGTGACAGCTCCTTGCGATAGACCTGGGCTTCGAGCGAACCGCGCATCGAGGCCAGGTTGAACATCATGTGCGCCGAAATCAGATCGACAGGCGCGCCGCCCTGACCGGTGGAATACATCATGCCAAGCTGGAACAGCTCGTCACCGCCCATTTCGGCGGTCGGCAGGGGGATCGATTTGAACTCTACGTCGTTGGTGATCATCGTATTGATGCCGCGCTTTTTGCGCGTCTCCGTTGCAGTTGATGCCTTGAGTTCACCACCGTCGAATAAAATTAAAGTTAACGCGGAGATTTACGCTAAATATTTTATGTAAACGCAAAATTAATGTTAATTTTTACGTTAATTATTTTGTATATATGCGTTAAAAATTGATCAATATTTTAGTATAAACACGAAATAACTCGTAAATTACACTTAACTTACTTACATAAACCAGAAATACTATCATTAACGCGATAGATTTGGCTCCAGTTAATCACCCGCCCGGCCCAGTCAACCTCCCCAAATAAACAGTCTTTTAAGATCGGAGTCTTGCCGCAATCTGTCTTAAGACCGACATGTTTTGTTCAGCTTCAGTTCAGGGACACTCTGTCATAAATGCATCAACGCGATAATTTTTATCGCCGCGCGTCTCAGATCCGCATATTCCTGTAGTTTGAGGATGATCTGCACAGACAGTGAGGATGAAAATGAACAGAAAGTTAGCCAATCTGGCCGTATCCGGCCTGGCGCTTGTGCTGATGGCAGGCCTGGCCGTTGCGCCTACCTACGCCGACGCCAGGGACCGCGACAGCAATAGCGGCAGCAACCGTGGCGGCGGAAACCGGGGCGACGGCCAGTCCAGAAGCAATGACAGCACCAGTACGCCGCCTCCGGCTGTGCGCCCTGCGCCCGCGGCACGGCCCGCGCCGGCGGCCCGCCGCGCTCAGCCCTCCAACCGGGGCCAGACATCCAATAGCGGCATGAACCGTCAGCGCAACAACGACAATGGCGACGGCCGTGGTAACGGACGTCCGACCGGTGTACGACCGGACGCACAGCCGGGCGGTCAATGGCAGGGCGGCAACCGTCCAGGCCGAGGCGGCAATGGCGGCGGCGGCACCGCAGGCCAGGGCGGCGGACGTGACCATAATGGGAACGGCAATAACGGCGGCGGCCGTGATCATGGCGACGCCGGTAATAGTGGCGGCGGACGCGGCCACGACTGGAACAACGGTGGTCGCCCCGGCCAGCAGGGCGGCTGGAATGGCGGTCGTCCCGGTAACAGCAATACCCACGGCGGCAACCATACTGGCGGCTCGAATGGCAATGGTCACAATGGCAACTGGAACGGTGGCCACAATGGTGGTCATGGCGGCAACTGGAACGGCAATGGCGGCGGCGGACGCGATCACAATTGGAACGGCGGCGGACGCCACCATTTCGATTATCGCCGTGACCACCGTTTCCGCGGCTATTCCGGCGTGCGCTTCGGCTATTATTTCGCGCCCACCTACGGCTACTACCAAGTGCCGAACCAATGGTACGGCCACCGCTGGACGTCGGGCGAATATCTGCCGGACTACTTCTACGACTACCGCATCTACGACTACCTGTCATATGGCCTGCCGACCCCGCCCTATGATTGCGCCTACTACTTTATCGGCCGCGACGTCGTGCTGGTCGATATGTCAACCGGCGAGATCATCGATGTCTTCTATGATGTCTATTAGAGCCTGAAACGTCCGATCAAGCCCCGAAGCGCCTGTCGCGTTTCGGGGCTTTTTTTTGCGCCGAAACAGCAAAACCCCCGAAATCCTGATTTCAAAGCGCCCTTTGCGCATGACGCCATTATTTTTTCGCCCCATTTGCGCCGGGCTGGAACCGGACAATGCCGCCAACACCAGCCCAACTCATCGAAAGCGAGAACATCATGATTAGTCTGCGTAACACAACAGCCGTACTGGCCCTTGCCGCCGGCCTGACCGCCCTTCCCGTCATCGCCAATGCCCAAATTCTCGGCGGCGGCGGTCAGGTTGGCGGAGCGGTCGGCGGCCTTACGGGTCAGGCTCAGGGCAGCGCGAACGGTCAGATCGGCGTCGGTGGCGTTCAGGACACCCTCGGTAACACCACCAGCCGCGTTCAATCGGACATCAATACCGTGGCCCAGCAAACCGAAGATGCGACCCAGCAGGTTCAGGGGGCCGCTCAGGTTGATGGCGCGGTTGAGGCCAGGGGCGATACCAAAGGAAATGTCTCTGCCGATGCCAATACCCGCGTTGTGGCTGATCCGGGCGCCGTAACTGGCGCCGCCGCGTCTGGCGTCAACAGCGCCACACATGACGTGAACACCGTTACCGGTCAGGCCAGAGATACGGTCCACGGGGCGGCCGATACCGCTGCGTCGGCCGATCTCAGCGCCACAGCCAAGGCAGATGTTGAACAGAAATAAGCCCTGGCGCTTTCCAGTGCTCAAATGAGGTAATCATCATGAAATATGTCAAGACATACATACCAGCAGCCGTCCTGATCGGCGGCCTGCTAGCGCTTTCCGCCTCGGCCCAGGAGGCCACAGTCGTCCCCACTCCGACCGGCCCGACACAGGAGGCCGATACACCGCCGACACCGGGTACGCCAGAACACGCCGCCCAGCTCCAGCGCGAGCACAAGCGCGCCGTGGCCGCCGGCGACCATGCCAATGATCCGCTGAATTCCGCCAGCAGCGACGCGCTCAACCAGCAGGAGGCCGCCAAGGCCCGCGCGCTCGGCAACGCTCCGGTGCCGGCGGATACGGTGACAAACGCCCAACCCGTGCCCAATCCGAACCTGCCTGATGCGAGCGGCAATACTACCGGCGCCCTGCCCGCCGATCCGGCCCCGGCCCTGATTCCCCCGCCGGCCGATAGCCTGCCGCCGCCCATCCATGATCCGCTTCAGCCCGCCCCGGACCGCGTACAGTAAAAAAAACCGGTATCCGGTCACATGACCGGATACCGGGCCTTATAAGGGCGTGATTATTCCCACAGTATAAAAAAATAAATAGAGCATAAATATCGGTTAACGAATCACTAATATTCACAAATAGACCTCTCCAAAGACAAATTTGCGCCTCATTCTTACACAATTTTCACCCTCGTCGAATGCAGGACATCACTGACGTAAAGCATCGGCATTTTTGTTTTGTATTATATTATACAATTCGCCATCCATCTCAGTAATGCCTCCCCAACCAGAGAAAGCAATACACATGAAATCTTCCATTCGCATCATCGCCGCCGCTGCTTTTGTCACTGCTCTCGGCGTCGCTCCGCTGATCTCCGTCGCTCAGGAAACCCCTGCCGCCGATACCGCAACCGCGACATCTTCCGAGTCGACCTCCACCTCGGTGGCCGCTGACGGCACCACCACAACCGCCACCGCAACCGAAGCGGCCTCCACTTCAGTTGCCGCCGACGGTACGGTTACGGCCACCACGGAATCGTCGAGCAGCGAATCCAGCGCCACTTCGAGCGCCGGCCAATAAGCTACACGGCATATCTCCTGACCTGATCTCCCCCCGACGGGTCAGAG
This sequence comes from Asticcacaulis sp., assembly GCF_035497195.1. Lineage (GTDB taxonomy): Bacteria > Pseudomonadota > Alphaproteobacteria > Caulobacterales > Caulobacteraceae > Asticcacaulis. Next base: position 282,794 of record NZ_DATJDZ010000019.1, on the reverse strand, counting down.
GGTGTAAAAAACCCCCGGTGCAAAAGCGCCGGGGGTTTTGCTTGTCAATTTGAGGCCTTCCGCGTGGCGATCCGGAACAACATGCCCCAACTCAGCTTGCCGCCGGTCAGCGCCCCGGCCTTGAAGGCCCGCCGCCCGACCGCGATCATGATCAGCGCCACCACGCCCATCCCCGCCAGGGTGCCGGCGATCTCGTACCACGGCAGGGGCTGGGCCAGCCGCAGCGGCATGAGGAACGGCGTGAACAGCGGAAACCACGACATATATTGCAGCATCGGCAGGTCCGGCGAGGTAAAGGCCACCTGCATGGTCATCATCGGGATCATCAGCACGATGGTCATCGGCCCGATAATCGCCTGGGCGTCCTTCTGGGTTTCGCAAAAAGCCCCGACCGCGGCGAAAAACACACCGAACATCAGGTAACCGCCGGTGAAATAGGCCAGCAACAGGGCGACATGCACAGGCGACAGCAGGCCCGATATCGCCGCCGCGATCTCGCGTGAGGTCTCGGCCGGCATGGCGTTGAACCCATAGGTACTAAGGGCAAAAGCCGTCACGGCCCACAGCCCTGAGACCGTCAGCATGACCCCCGCCACGCCCAGAACCTTGCCGACCAGCAGCGATTCGGTCGAGGCCGAGGCCAGCAGCACTTCCAGCACCTTGCTTGATTTTTCCTCGATCACCGACCCCAGCAGGATCATCGATGACGAAAAGATCGTGATCCAGGTGAGGTAGCTGATGCCGATGCCGAGGAACCGCCCGCCGTTTTCGCGCACCCCTTCGGCGAACCCGTCCTTTTTCGGCGCGTCGGCGCTGGCCGGGGTCAGGCTGACAATATCCGCCCGCGACTCACGCATGTCATGCGCCAGGCCATGATCAATGCCGTGCATCCCCGCCAGCTTGAAATATTGCAGGCCATGCAGATCCCACAGGATCAGGTTTTCCACCTTGCCCTTGTGGCCATCCGCCGACCAGATACGGAAATGCAGTTTGTCGCCGCTGTCCGTCGCCACGATGATCGACGCCACCTGCCCTGAGCCGATGATCGCCGGTATCTTCGCCTCGGCCTCACTGGCCGGCATATCCGCTGACAATCCCGCCGGCAATGGCGCCAGCCTCAGCCCGCCATCATCAAAAACGCCCGGCTTCGGCGCATGGGCGCGCACCGCCTCAGCTATGGCCCCCTCGATATGATCGCCGCTCAGGTCGAGGATCGCCACCGTCTCCACCGGCGCCGAGTGCCGCATCAGAATGGGGATAAGGATGCTGCATCCCAGGATCAGCGGCAGGGTGAACAGCGACAGCCAGAAGCCGACCGTGCGGACAAAAGCCAGGTATTCGCGCCGGGCGATCAGAAAGGTCTTATTCATGCTCGCCTCCGGTCAAGACAATAAACGCTTCGTGCAGGCTCGGCTCCTTCGCCTCGAACCGCCGCACATCCAGTCCGCGCAGGAAGGCCTCTTTCAGCGCCTCATGCGCCGTATGCCCGGCCTGCAAATGACACTGCCACAGGTGCGCCCGATCTTTTCCGTTTTCAATGGCATCCGCCGCCCCCATATCGGCCACCGCGGCGATCCCCGGCAGGGCCAGCAAATCGGCCTCGTGCAGCGCCCCTTCCAGATCGAGATGTCGCGGCGCCGCGGCTCTGGCCTCTTTCAGCGTACCCTCAAAGACCTTCCGGCCCTTCGCCAGCAGCACCACCTGCTCACACAGACGCTCGGCGTGCTGCATGACGTGGGTGGAAAACAGCACCGTCGCCCCCTGCTTCGCCAGATCGCGGATCACCGTTTCCAGCCCCTGCTGGTTGACCGGATCCAGCCCCGAAAACGGCTCATCGAGGATCACCAGTTCCGGCTCGTGCACCAGGCAGGAAATAAGCTGCACCTTCTGCGACATGCCCTTGGAAAGCGAGCGTATCTGCTTGTTCATGAAAGGCCCCAGCCCTTGCGCTTCCAGCATGGCCTTGCCGCGCGACCGCGCCACCGAGGCCTTCACGCCTTTCAAGCCCGCCAGAAAGACGATCACATCGACCGGCGTCATCTTGCGATACAGTCCGCGCTCTTCCGGCATGAAGCCGATCCGGTCGAGCGCCTGCCCCGCCGGCCGCCCCAGCACCTCTATGCGTCCGGCGCTCGCTTCCGAAAGCCCCAGCATCATCCGCACACTGGTGGTCTTGCCGGCGCCATTCGGCCCCAGAAAGCCGCAGATCGTGCCGCGCTTCACCTCGAAACTGAGTTCGCTGACAGCCTCGAAATCGCCGAAGCGCTTGCTCACCCCCGCCAGACTTAACGCGCTGTCCATCTGTCCCCTCCCGGTTTCGCGCACTATACCTATTCGCGCCGCGATTGCACCAGATTAAGGCAAATTAAAAAACGACCGTGTAACCGCCGGCGCGCCTGCCGCGTATCTCCTTTTCAGACAGCGCCCGGCTGTCGCCAACCCCATCTGAGGAAATCCCCATGCAACGCACGCTCGCTTTTGCCGCCCTTGCCCTGACCTTCGTCGCCGTCACCGCCTGCTCCGCCCCGCCGAAAACCGACAATGCCATGTCTGAAATGTCGTCCTCTTCCGCCGACGCCATGGCGCCTATGGCCAGCGGCGACAATATGGCCATGTCGTCCTCGTCCATGTCGTCGGATGCGATGGCGCCCATGTCGTCTTCCAACATGAGCCAGTAACGAAAAAAGCCCCCGCACCTGCATGCGGAGGCTTTAACTCTTATACCTCCCCAACTCGTTGGGGAGGGGGACCGACGCGCGCTTGCGCGTTGGTGGTGGGGGTTCTTGCTTTATAACCCCAGCTTGCTTTTCAGCAACTCATTGACCGCCGCCGGATTGGCCTTGCCGCCGGTGGCCTTCATCACCTGCCCGACGAACCAGCCCAGCGCCTGCGGTTTCAACGCCACTTCCGCCGCCTTGTCCGGATTGGCGGCGATGATCTCGTCGATCGCCTTTTCAATCGCACCGGTATCGGTCACCTGCTTGAGGCCGTGCTTTTCCACGATCTCGGCCGGGGTGATCGTCCCCTTGCCTTCCCACATGTGCTCGAAAACCGTCTTGGCGATCTTGGACGAGATCACATTGGTCTCGATCAGCTCCACCAGACCGGCGATCTGCTCGGGCGGCAGCGGCGAATCCACAATGTCTTTACCGTCCTTTGCTAAACGGGCCAGCAATTCATTAGTTACCCAATTGGCGACTAGCTTCGGGTCTCGAATAGGTTTCGCAAACTGTGCTTCGCCGGCTTCTCCCAAAAGTTGCCGGGTCGCACTAGGCAATGTTCGATTTATCATGCCGACTGGCTGACCATTCGCAACACACTTCTCGTAGTAATCCGCTCGGTCCTGTTCGGAAATCAGCACCTGCGCGTCGTAAGAACTCAGCCCGTATTGCGAGATAAAGCGCGCCTTCTTGTCGTCCGGCAGCTCCACCAGCGATTTGCGGATATCCTCGATCCACGCTTCTTCCAGTTCGACCGGCAACAGGTCGGGATCGGGGAAATAGCGATAATCGTGCGCCTCTTCCTTGGAACGCATCGAGCGCGTCTCGACCTTCACGGCGTCGAACAGCCGCGTTTCCTGATCGATGGTGCCACCGTCTTCCAGAATCTCGATCTGGCGGCGCGCCTCAAATTCGATCGCCTGCTGCATGAAGCGGAACGAGTTGACGTTCTTGATCTCGCAGCGCGTGCCGAAAGGCTCGCCGACGCGGCGCACCGAGACGTTGCAGTCGGCGCGCATATTGCCCTTTTCCATGTCACCGTCACAGGTGCCGAGATAGATCAGGATGGTGCGCAGTTTCTTGAAATAAGCAACGGCTTCGTCCGAAGACCTGAGATCGGGCTTCGAGACAATTTCCATCAGGGCGGTGCCGGCGCGGTTGAGGTCGACATAGGTGGCGTTGGGGTCGAGATCGTGGATCGACTTGCCGGCGTCCTGCTCCAGGTGCAGCCGCTCGATGCGCACGGTGAAACTGGTGCCGTCATCGCGCTCGACCAGCACCTCGCCCTCGCCCACGATCGGGTGGAAGAGTTGCGAAATCTGATAGCCCTGCGGCAGGTCGGGATAGAAGTAGTTCTTGCGGTCGAAGCGCGAGAAACGGTTGATCTCGGCTTTCAGGCCAAGGCCGGTCTTCACCGCCTGCTCCACGCAGTACTTGTTGAGCACGGGCAACATGCCGGGCATGGCGGCGTCAACGAGGCTGACCTGCTCATTCGGGCCGGCGCCGAAGCCGACCCTGGCGCCGGAAAACAGTTTGGTATTGGAAGCCACCTGCGCATGGACTTCGAGGCCCATAACGATTTCCCACAGGCCGGTCCGGCCCTGGATCAGTTTGCTGGGATCGGCCACGCGGCCGGAATCGAGAGGAGAAGCGGTATGTGTCATAGGGTGGATATAGCGGGCAAAGCCGACGGCATAAAGGGCTTTTTCGCTTAAGCTAGACGAAAACCCAAATCTCTGAATTGCCTTAAAGCAATCCAATCACATCAATTAAATTGTCAAAAAACTTAAGGTTGATTTAGGCAAGGCATCTAGCAAAAATGTAGATCGACAGTTGTTCAGATGGTATTATCCACTTGTGTCACAACAAGCGAGAATTGCGTCGTTTTATATTAATCGCAGCAAGGGGTACGAATGCGGAGATTTAAACTAAACTTGGCCCATCCGATGTCTTGGCCGGTTGAAAAATTTCAAGCCATAATTGTTGCGGCACTATCGGTATTGGTGGCAAGCGCCATAATTTACGAAATCGCTTATTTCGCCGCCCTTCTAATTTCAATTCGTGCGGTGCCTCTTACAGTTTCAGACTATAGCTCTGAAATCGTCAGACTTGCTCCTCTTTACGGTGGCGTTGGCGCGATCGGCGCGATCATGTATGTGACATTGCATCCGCAGTTGACGGCGATACATGCAATGTTTCGCATTCACCAAAAAATCACGCTACTGAATGCAAGGTTGATCGGCGCTCCTTACTATGAACAGAGCAGAATTTCTAGGAAGACCTATCGCCTTTGGCTGCTGACACGCAATGTTCGCAGGAAAATTCTTCGTGCGAGAAAGGTCCTCGTAGGAATATTTACGGGACTGATGGCGATATTGGGAATTTGCGCGGTTATCGGCCCGGCTATTAGCTCACAGACCGCAGATCCCATTTATTCGATATATTCTTACCTCGGTGCAAGCAGCGCCTTAATTGGCGCGTCGTTCGGGCTCCTGTACGTACTTAAAGAAAACCGATTTATAGGTTTCATCTTACTGGTTGGCTCAAGCTGTTGGTTAATTACGGCGTGGGCAAGCTATGTAGCCCTGTCTGATTACGATCAAGGGCAAGCGGCTACTATTGTAAAGGGCACAACACTATCCAATGTCAGAATTGTGGGTTCGTTTGAAAAAGGGCTTTTGATCCGGGACAAGGACACTTTACGGTTTGTTTTCTGGAATGAAGTCGACGAAGTGACTTATCCACCCGCTAACAAAGCTGATATATTGGAGCCTTGGTTGCAAAGTGTGAAAGTCCCTTATGACAATCCGCTTAAGTCCGCCCCGAAATAAAACAAGTAATGGGTCGGCTTATCTTGCCATCTAAGACAGATCATGTGCTGAATTATGGTGACATTATATGAAATGGAATGCACAACTTCATTGACCGTACATCATCCGTACAGTAAACTCCCTTACAAAGGAGCTTCGCCATGCCCGATGATGCCCGCGCCAAAACCGCCCGCCTTGACCTGCGCATGACGCCGGCAGCCAAGAGCCTGCTCGAACAGGCGGCCAGGGCACGCCACAAAACCGTCAGCGAATTTGTCCTCGACCAGAGCCTGACCGCCGCCGAAGAAACCCTCGCCGACCGCCGCCTCTTCCTGCTTAATGACGAACAGTGGGCCGAGTTCAACCGCCTGCTCGACGCCCCGCCGCGCGACATGCCTAACTTACGTGAACTGGCGGCGCGCAAGGCGCCCTGGGACGGCTGATGCCGAGCCTTGAGCCACCCAGGCCGCTATCCCTCGCATTCGATATATCCGACTTCGATTGCGGCGTTCCCGAACTCAATCTCTGGCTCAAGCAACGCGCCCTGTCCAATGAAGCGCTAGGCACCTCCCGCACATTTGTCGTCAGCCGCGAAAACCGCGTGGTCGGTTATTATGCCTTGACCGTCGGTTCGATCATGCACGCCCAGGCACCCGGCAAGATACGCCGCAATATCCCCGATCCGGTGCCTGCCGCCATTCTGGGACGCCTGGCAACCGACCTGTCTGCCCGGAAAATGGGCCTCGGCGGCGCGCTGCTCATCGACGCCATTCGTCGCACCCTGACCGCTTCCGAGACCCTGGGTATCCGGGCCATGCTGATACATGCGCTTTCGGAAGAGGCCCGCGCCTTTTACGAGCGCTACCACTTTATCCGCTCCCCAGCCGACGACATGATGCTGATAGCAACTATGTCCGACCTGAGAAAAGCGTTGTCATAACCCTTCCTCCTCCCTTGCGAAGCGGGGGAGGTGGCAGCGCGAGGCTCGCAGAGCCGGTGTCGCTGACGGAGGGGGCTTAACCCCATCCGTAAGAGGCCCCCTCCGTCTCGACGCGCTTCGCTTGCTCGACACCTCCCCCGATAAATCAGGGGAGGAGAAAACCAATCTTATCCACGCTCCTGAAAACGCCCGCATCATATCCGCATGGACATGAGGAACGACATCGCCACCAACCTCTCGCCGCTTGAACAGCGGCGGGCGGCGTTGCGCGCTTTGTCCGACGATATCATGGAGACCATCAAGACCCTGCCCAAGCCGCAATCCTGGCTGGAAGGCGACCGCGCCATGCGCTGCCTCGGCACCGCCGATCGCGTCACGGTCCAGTTGTTCACCAAGGTCAAGGCGCACACACCCGCCGGACACCGGCAAACCACGGCACTCTCCATCCGTCCGGCCGCCCCCGTTCGCGCGCCCGAAACGGAAGCCCCGTTCGTCTATAGCTATGACGATGACGAGATCGACGCTGGTGATATGCCCGCCGAAGACAGCGACGGCGCCACGCTCGATGCCGCCCTGGACGATATGGAAGCCCTGCTCGACGCCATGGATCGCGGCGAGACACCCGCCCCGGCCAAGCGACCCGCGAAACCCACCGCCACCACCGGCCGCGACACGCCCTATCAAAATCTGGCGCAAACCTTCGGCCTCGGCCGCGACCTGCTGATGGAACTGAACGCCACGCCGCCTTAAATAGATCCTCCCCTCTTGGAGGGGAGGTGCGCGGCTTGTCCGCGACGGAGGGGTAACAACCAGTGTTGAATATAGCGCTTGTGGCCTTTACCCCCTCTTGAAAATTGCTGACGCAATTTCCAAGCTCCCCCTCCAAGAGGGGGAGACCTTAAACTTCAAAACAAAAAGCCCCTTCCGCGTGTCCGCAAAAGGGGCCAAAGGCACATAAACTTACCGGTGTATTAGCGGTGCTTGTAGCGCAGCACCTTGCCCTTCGAGATATAGTAATAGTTCATGCCCGCCGGGCGGTCCTCGAAATAGACGACCTTGTGATCGGCACGCGGGTTCGGCTCATAATAGCCCTTGGTGTAGACATAATAGTTCGCGCCACGGCAGCGGATCTTTTCGTGCGAATTCTTGCCGACCACATAGCCGGCCGCGCCGCCGACCGCCGCGCCGATCACGGCCGTCTTGGTCTTGTCGCCCTTCTTGCCGAGCAGGCCACCGGCCAAGGCGCCAGCCGCCGCGCCGATGGCGGCGTCCTTGCCGGCCAGGTCCGCCTTCTTGACGTAGCAGTAGCCGTCATAGCTCTGCGCCGAGGCGGTCATCGGCGCCACAGCCCCCGCAATCAGCGAAACGGCGCCGGCGGCCAGGGCGAAAACCTTGAGGGACGAAAACATATGAGACTCCATGCGTGAATTGGCTATTGGCGCCGAATATCAGGAACATTATGGTATTTGCATGACACATTATACCTGAGTTCCGTTACGGCTGCGTCAGAGAAAATAGCGCCTGACACGAATTTGCGCTTTACCGGTAACGATTCGGCTATACCTTACGCTCATAGTAAACGGCATATAGCCGTATCTGCCGGGAGTTTAAGCGCATGGGTCTCGCCGCCAATATCAAGCGTGATTTCATCTTCATGAAGCGCCTGCTGCGCATTTTGAAGTGGGTCAAGCCGGTCAACCCGGATTCGCACGATCTGGTCTGCGACGATTTCGAAGCGGCCGCCACCAAATGGCCGAACAATCTGGCCGTCAAGTTCGAGGGAAAATCCCTCACCTATCAGCAGCTTGACACTGCCGCCAACCGCTATGCCCACTGGGGCCGCCAGCGCGGCCTCAAGCCCGGCGATACCGTGGCCCTGTTCCTGCCAAACCGGCTCGACTACCTCGCTATCTGGATCGGCTTCAACAAGATCGGCGTCATCACCGCCCTGATCAATAATTCGCTGTCCGGCACAGGCCTGGCGCACTGCCTCAATATCTCGGTGGCCAGCCTGACCATCGTCGACCAGACGACGCGCGACGCCTTCCAGGCGGTCGAAAGCCAGATCGAGCGCCACCAGGCCCTGTGGGTGCTTGATCTGCCGCGCGAAAGCGAAACCGAGAACTGCCGCAGCCTCGATACCGCGCTCAAGGGCGTTTCCAGCGTCCGGCCCGATCGCGCCTTCCGCAGTTCGCTTACCGCCCATACCATCGCCCTTTACATCTACACGTCAGGCACCACCGGCCTGCCCAAGGCGGCCAAGATTTCCAACGCCCGCGCCCAGCTCTACATGAAGGCCTTCGCCGGTCTGACCCAGATGAAGCCCGACGACAAGCTCTACTGCGTTTTGCCGCTTTATCATGCCACGGGCGGTCTGTGCGGCGTCGGCGCCGCCCTGCTCAATGGCGGTGCCGTGGTGCTGAAACGCAAGTTTTCCGCCAGCCAGTTCTGGAGCGATGTCCGTGGCGAAGGGATCACCCATATCGTCTATATCGGCGAGCTGTGCCGCTATCTGGTCAATTCGCCGCCGGCGCCCAATCCGGAAGACGAGACGAAGCACAAGGTGCGCATGGCCTTCGGTAATGGTATGCGGCCGGAAGTCTGGGATCATTTCAAGTCCCGCTTCCGCATCAAAGAGGTGATGGAGTTCTACGGCTCGACCGAAGGTAATGTGTCGCTGTTCAACCTCGACGGCCATTCCGGCGCCATCGCCCGCGTGCCGAAGCTGCTCAAGAAGAGCTTCAATGTCCGGCTGGTGCGCTTTGATGTCGAGAGCGAGATGCCTGATCGCCAGTCCAATGGCCTGTGCTACGAATGTAAGCCGGGGGAGATCGGCGAAGCCATCGGACAGATCGCCCATGACGCCCGCCATTCCTATACCGGCTATGCCGACAAGGCCGCCTCGCAGAAAAAGGTGCTGACCGACGTCTTCAAAAAAGGCGACCAGTGGTTCCGCACCGGCGACCTGATGAAGCAGGACAAGGCCGGCTATCTCTATTTCATCGACCGCATCGGCGACACCTTCCGCTGGAAGGGCGAAAACGTCTCGACCTCGGAAGTGGCCGAATATTCAGCGGCAGCCCCCGGCGTCGAGGAGGCCATCATCTACGGCGTACCGGTGCCGAACCACGACGGCAAGGCCGGCATGGCGGCGATCATCGCGCGCGAAGGCTTTGACCTGAAGGTGTTCAAGAACTACATCGACTCAAAGCTGCCGATATGGGCGCGGCCACGTTTCGTGCGGATGCTGCACGATACCGAAACCACCGGCACCTTCAAGTATAAGAAGATGGACCTGATCAAGGTGGGTTACGATATCACCGCGACGACCGACCCGATCTTCGTCTGCCACGGCGAGGATTACGTGCCGCTGACGACAGAACTGATCGAAGATATCACCACGGGCAAGCTGCGGCTTTAAACTGTCTTCCGCGATAGCCACAGCGCGCCAAGCCCGCCGGACAGCAGCGAACCCAGCACCACGCCTGACTTGACCGCGATCTGCGCCGCTTCATCACCCGCCGGGAAAGCCAGCGCGCCCAGGTACAGGCTCATGGTGAAGCCAATGCCGCACAGCAGGCAGACGCCATAAAGCTGATAAGCCGTCGCGCCCTCTGGCATGGCGGCGAACTTCATCCGCACGGCCAGCCAGGCGGCGAAAAAGATACCCAGTTGCTTGCCGGCGAACAGGCCGAGGGTCACGCCCAGAAAGCGCGGATCGCTCAGGCTGTGCCAGCCGGCGCCGGCCAGCGAGAAGCCGGAGGCGGTGAAGGCGAAAAAGGGCAGGATGAGGAAGGCGACATAGGGGTGCACATGATGCAGCACCTCTTTCAGCACCGGTTCGCCGTTTTTCGCCGGATCGAGCGTGACGCAGAAAGCGGCCATGACGGCGACCAGCGACGGGCCGAGGCCGGATTTTATGCTCATCGCCCAGATCAGCACGAACAGGATCGCATAGAGAATATAGAGGACCACAGACGACCGGATGACGAATTTCACCACCGCCATGATCGCCAGTAAGGCCACCATCGCCGCCAGATATCCGACATGGAAACCGTGGCTGTAGAATATGCCGATGACCATGACGGCGCCGAGATCATCGACAATCGCCAGGGTCAGCAGGAACACACGCAGCGAGGACGGCAGGCGCTTCCCCACCAGAGCCAGTATCGCCAGGGCGAAGGCGATATCGGTCGCCATAGGTACTGACCAGCCGTGCAGATCACCGCCCGGCAGGAGATTGATAAGGACATAGAACCCGGCCGGCACCACCATGCCGCCGATCGCCGCGATGACCGGTAGGGCCAGCTTTTGCGGACTGGAGAGTTCGCCACGGAATATCTCGTATTTAATTTCCAGCCCGACGACGAAGAAGAAGATGGCCATCAGGCCTTCCTTGGTCCATTCGAGCACGCTTTCATCGAGGCTCCAGCCAAGGATGGACAGGGTGAAATGGGTGTGGATGAAGGCGAAATAGCTTTCGGCGAAGGGGGAATTGGCCCACACTATGGCCAACACGGCGCAGATGGCCAGAAGCGTGCCGGAACCGGCCTCCGTTTTGAGGAATTCAAGCAGGGATTTGTTCAATGATGTGTTTGGGGGCGCCGGTGTTTTCATGATGGATTTCTAACAGCCGCGCCTGCTATAGCCAAGTGAAACCGGATTTGAACACCATGATATTACCGCGCCTTACCCTCGTCGCCCCCGCCCTGCTGATGCTGGCGTCAGTGGCCTGCGCCCAGACGCCAGTTGAAGCGCCCCTGCCGATCGTCGGTGGCTACCAAAAGGCGTCCGTCGATGATCCGGATATTAAAGCCGCCGCTGATTTCGCCATTTCGGCCGCACCGAAAAAGGTCAGACTGGACAAGATCGTCTCCGCCCGCCAGCAGATCGTCGCCGGCGTCAATTACAGCCTGTGCCTGAGCGTGAAAGCGGACAAGATCGGCCTTTTGACCGGCGGCAAGTTCGTCGCCGCCAAGGTTTTCCGCGACCTCGACAAACGCTACAAGCTGACCTCATGGCAAGACGTGAAAACATGCAACTGATTATGAAAGCCGCCCTTCGGGTGACTCTGATAATTTATCTTGTATTGCCAGCGGCCGTTGGCGCAGAAACAGTTTTTGATATCCCCATCCAGCCTGAAAACCTGGGCGGTTTTAATGCTGTGCCCGTCGTTGATCGCGGGGTCATAGCTGCCGCCAACTTTGCCGTGAATACACGTCCCGTGACGCTTATCGATATTGTTGTCGCCAAACAGCAACTGGTCGACGGCAAAACCTACGCACTTTGTTTGCGTGTAAAAAGCAAGATCGCCAAAGCACCGTCGCGCCTGATCATGACAAAGATTTTCAAGCCCTTCGGCGAGGCCTATCAGTTGAAATCCTGGACCCGCGTCAATAGTTGCAGCTTCAATGGCTGATTACCGCCCCGCCCCCCGGCTCGAACAGAGCCAACTCGCCCTGCATGACGCCGTGGCGGCCGCCGATTTCCCGCAGACGCTCCTGCGCTACCGCAATCAGCGCGCCGCGCAAACCGTTGGTCTGGAAGGCTTGACCGCCGCCGACTGGATCGCCCATTTCGGCCGCTTCCAGCCCCTGCCCGACAACCAACCGATCCCGCTGGCCCTGCGTTATCACGGTCACCAGTTCCGCCACTACAATCCCGATCTTGGCGACGGACGCGGTTTCCTGTTCGCACAACTGCTCGATGACCGTGACCGCCTGCTCGACCTTGGCACCAAGGGGTCCGGCAAGACGCCGTGGTCGCGCGGCGGCGACGGCAAGCTGACCCTGAAAGGCGGGGTGCGCGAGGTATTGGCCACAGCTATGCTGGAAGCGCTGGGCGTACCGACCTCAAAGTCATTTTCGCTGATCGAGACCGGCGAGCAACTCATGCGCGGCGATGAACCCTCGCCGACGCGATCCTCGGTACTCGTCCGCCTGAGCCACAGCCATATCCGCTTCGGCACCTTCGAGCGGCTGGCCTATCACAATGACGCCGAGACAATGCGCGATCTGGTCGCCTTTATCCTGGCCAACTACTATCCGGATTGCACCGACGCCACCGCACTTTTCGACGCTGTAGTGACGCAAGCCGCCAGACTGGCCGCAAGCTGGATGGCCGCCGGCTTCGTGCATGGCGTCCTCAATACCGACAATATGAACATTACCGGCGAAAGTTTCGATTACGGCCCCTACCGCTTTTTGCCTTATTACGATCCGGCCTTCACCGCCGCCTATTTCGACCAGACCGGCCTTTACGCCTATGGCCGGCAGCCGGATGCCGTGCTGTGGAACCTCGGCCAGTTGGGGCGTTGCCTGACGCTGATCACCGAGCCAGACCCGCTGATCGCCAGCTTCAACGCCTTCAATGACCGCTATGAACGCGAACTCGGCCTGGCCATCTGCCAGCGGCTGAATATCTCGCCAAAGCCCGACAATGCGCCTCTGGTGATGGCCCTCTATGACTTCCTCGCCGACCTGCGCACGGATGGCAGCTTCGAGGGCCTGTTCTACGACTGGTTCGGCGGCCGGATCAGCGAGACACGCGCCCTTTCCGGTCCACGCGCCGTCAGCTACAGCGGCGAAACCTTCACGGCCTTCCACGACATCCTGAAAACCTACGATCCTGCCGCGCCGGAAAAGCTCGACCACTTGCGCTTCAAACAGCCCGATCCGGAAACCCTGCTGATCGACGAAATCGAAACCATCTGGGCGCAGATCGCACTCGAAGATGACTGGTCCCTGTTCGAGGCCAAACTGGCAGCCATCGAGACTTACCGGCAGGCGCTTTAAGCCGAGGCGGCCTTGTCCAGCGTTTCGACAAAACTCAGCGTATCGAAAACCAGCTTGGTGACATCGGCGATGACCGAATTACGGCCGTCAGCATCGAGTGTACCGCCGGAGGTATAGATCGACAGGAAGACCGGCGGCTTATTGGGGAGCCAGACAACCCCGACGTCGTTGGTGGCATTGTGTTCACCGGTGCCGGTCTTGTGGGCTACCACCGCGCCCTGTGGCACACCGGCGCGGATGCGGGCATTGCCGGTGGTCGTGGCCACCATCCAGTCCTTGAGCAACGTCAGGCTTTCCGGCTTGAGCACCGTGCCGGTAAAAACCGTTCGCAGCAATGTACTCATCGCTTCCGGCGTCGTGGTATCCTTCTCATCGCCGTCTATATTGGTGTTGAGCGAAGGCTCCGTGCGGTCAAAGCGCGTCACCGTATCGCCAAGCCCGCGCACAAAGGCGGTCAGGCCGGCCGGGCCGCCGATCAGCGGCAGCAAGAGGTTGGCCGCTGTATTGTCACTGAGCGAAACCGCCGCCGCGCACAGGGCGCCGATGGTCATCTGGCCCCTGGCGACATTGGCCGTCGTGGTCGGCGCATATTCGAGCAGGTCTTTCTTGCCGTATTTGACGAGATCCGTGACCTTGAGCTTGCCCTGGCCGACCTGCTGGAGGATGGCTGCCGCCAGCACCCATTTGAAGGTAGAGCACATGGCGAAACGCTCGGTCGACTGGATGCTGAGGGAGCCATTGGCTTCGGCATTGGCCGTAGAGGTGCCCGTCAACGCCGAAACCCCGACCCGGCCGCCGTGGCGCTTCTGGATTTCAATCATGCGCTGAGCAAACCCGAGCGCCTGCGTGACCTTTTCAGAGCAGCCGGCCAAAGAACCGGCAAGCGCGACGGTCGTAACCACCGCGCCTCCGATCAATATCCCCCGCCGCGAAATCACTTCGCACCTTCGGATTTGTCGCCAATATGCGTATCGAGCCAGTTGAACACCGTATCGTGCCATTTGATCGAATTAGCCGGCTTCAGAACCCAGTGGTTTTCATCCGGGAAGCGCAGGAATTCCGATTCGATACCCTGGCGCTGGAGCGCGGTGAAGACGCCGATGCCCTGCTCGACCGGGATACGGTAATCCTTGTCGGAATGGATGACCAGCATCGGCACCGACCAATCCTTAGCGTGAAGCGCCGGATTGAAGGTGTCGTACTTGGCCGGGTCGTCATAGACCACGCCGCCCTGCTCCCATTCCTCGAACCACAGTTCCTCGGTGGAATAGCCCATGTTACGCGAGTCGAAGACGCCATCGTGCGTCACCAGGCACTTCCACGGCTGCTTCCAGTTGCCGGCGATCCAGTTGACCATGAAGCCGCCATAAGACGCACCGAGCGCACAGGCCTTGTCACCGTTGAGGAACTTGTATTTATCGAGGGCGAAGGCCCAGCCCTTTTGCAGGTCTTCCAGCGGACGGTCGCCCCAATGCTGCGAGATGGCGTCCTCAAAGGCCTGGCCGTAGCCGGTCGAGCCGTGGAAATCGATCATCACCACCGCATAGCCAGCGCCGGCATAGGTCTGCGGGTTCCAGCGGTAGGACCAGCCGTCGCCAAACGAGCCTTGCGGCCCGCCGTGGATCAGGAAGGCGACCGGATAGGCCTTGCCCTCTTCATAGCCGACCGGCTTGATGACATAGCCGTGGACGTCTTCATTATTCCAGCCCTTGAAGCTGAACTGCTCGTACTGGCCGGTGGTCAGGCCACCCAGCACAGCATCGAATTTGGTCAGGTTGGCCGCGCCGTCATCGAGGAAGGCGGCTTTCGGTTTCGCCTGGTAGAAGGTCGAGGGCCGGTTCAGGCTGTCCTGCAGGAAGACCATGCCGCGCGGAGTTTCGGCGTAAGCGCTGGTATGGCCGCCCTTGGTCAGCGGCGTCACCTTGCCAGTCTTGACATCGACCCGGAACAGGATGTGCTTGCCCATATCATCGGCATCGACCAGCAGGCTCTTGCCGTCCTTCGACCACTGCATGCCGGCGACCGAGCGATCCCAGTCCGGGGCCAGTTCACGCGCCTTGCCGGATTCGTCCATGAGCATGATGCCGAAGCGGTCGGCCTCGAAACCGGGACGCTTCATGGCGAGGTAGGCGACGGTCTTGCCATCGGGCGAGACGCGCGGCGTGCCGTCCCAGGCCTTGTTTTCCGTCGTATGATCGATGAGCGCGCCGCCGGTGACCGGCACGGAGTAGATGTCGAAATTGGTGCTCCACGGTTCGGACTTGCCGGCTTCGCGCGCCGAGAACCAGACGGTCTTCGAGTCCGGCGAAATCGTGTAGTCGCCTTCATCGCCATAGGGCTTGGAGGGGACATCGCCGTCATATCCGTCGGTCAGGGCCACGGCGTCGCCACCGGCCAGCGGCACGTAGAACAGGTGGTTGCGGGTGCCATCGGCCCAGGTGTCCCAGTGGCGGACGAAGATCTTGTCATAGACCGTGCCGGAAGACTTGTCGGCCTTGCGGTCGGTCTGCTTCTGGACCGTGCAGGCGATCTCGCTGCCCTTGCACTCAGGGAAAACAGCCAGGCCGACAACTATGCCCTTGCCGTCCGGCGTGATCTGGTAGGCCTGGACGTCGAGCGGCAACTTGGTCACCTGCGTGGCGGTGGCGCCGCTGAGGTCGGTCTTCCACACCTGGTCGGTGCCGCCCTCGCCGCGGCCGGAGATGAAATAGATCGCGCCATCCGGGCCAAACTGCGCATTGGACGCGCCGCCTTCGGAGACCGCCAGCCTGATTTCCGGTTTGGCCGGCTGGGTCAGATCCTTCAGCCAGATCGAGTTAACGCCTTTGTTCTTGTCCATGTCGGTGACGCGGATGCTGAGGACGGCATAACGACCGGTCGGATCGAGCTTGAAGCTGTTGATGCGGTCGAGCCTGATCATCTCACTGTAGGTCAGGGGCGCGGCATGGGAAACGCCACAGAGCGCCATCAGCGAGACCGAACCGGCGAGCAGCGCGGCGGTGAATTTGGATTTGAAGAACATGGACCAACCTGTGTCAGTTGTTACGAGTTGGTATGTGTTAAAGCCCCCTTTGGCGCGCTTGTCGAGCGCCGGGGCAAAAACATTGCCGAATTTTAATGTTCAGGCCCTCACGGATTCCTTCGCCAGCAGGGCGCGGATGTTTTCCGTGGTCTGGACCGTCTGCTTCGGCAGTTTCATCTTGAACATCGGCGACATCAGCTTGGCCATGAACGAATGCGGCGTGATGTCGATATGATGGGTCAGGCGCGTCCCTTCGCCGTTCGGCTCCATGCTGAATTCGACAATGACCTGCATCATCTTGTCATAATAGCGATAGGCCATATGGCGATCCTGTTCGTAGGCGGTGATCACGCCGTCCATCAGGCCGTGGCGGCCGCTTTCGCAATAGGCATAGCGCAGCTTGTCGCCCACCTTGTTCGGGCCGGAACTCTGCTTGGCCACGCCTTCACAGCGCTTGAGCCACAGCGGCACCTTGGAATAATCAGCCAGAAGTGTGAAAACCTCATGCGGGGACTGCGGCAAATCGATACCATGCTTAAAACTGATCGCCATGAACGGACCCTGTTCCTCCCTGGAAAGGTAAAATTGACAAACGCCGGATCAGGGAGCCTAACATAGGCCCGCCAACTGACAAGCACAAGAGTCACATGACCACAGCTAAAACCGGTCTTTTCGACCTCCACGTCATTCGCTACCTGCGCCAGAAGCCCCAGTTGATCCTGTCAGTCGTTATTGGACTTGTTGTTCTGGCCGGATGCCTGTTCCTGACGAAGATGAACGGTATCACCGCCTCGCTGATCGCCTGGAACAGCTTTACCGTCCTTTATGTCGCCCTGGCCCTGCACGCCATGATAACCGCCGATCATGAGAGCCTGAAAAGCCATGCCCATCTCTACGATGACGGCGAAGGGGTGATTCTGCTGATATCGATTCTGGCGGCGACCTTAAGTTTCGTCGCGATTGTCGGCGAACTGGCGACCACGCAAAATGTCAGCGATTCAGCCAAGGCCTGGCATATCGCCCTCTCCGGCCTGACCCTGATCACCTCATGGACCTATATCCATATCGCCTTCGCCTTCCACTATGCGCATGGCTATTATGCCGAACAGCCGCGCAATTCGGGCCAGCCCGTACTGATCTTTCCGGGCACCGACGCGCCGCACTATATGGATTTTCTCTATTTCGCCTTCGTCATCGGCACGTCAGGCCAGACGGCGGATGTCGATTTCGCCACCACCAATATGCGCCGCATCGGCCTGATCCATTGCGTGGCGGCCTATCTCTTCAACGCCACTGTCCTGGCCCTGACCATTAATATCGCCGCCTCGCTGATCTCGAAATAGCCTAATCCGCCACCGGCAACACCGCCAGCATGAAGAAGAACTGCTCGATCGAGTGCACCACGTCGCTGAAATTCTCCAGGTTGAGCGGCTTGACGATATAGGCGTTTGCATGAAGCCCGTAGCTGCCCGAAATATCCGGCGCCGCCGATGAACTGGACAGGATGATCACCGGTATGTGGCGCAGGGCGTCGTCACCCTTGATCGCCGTCAGCACGTCCTTGCCGCTCATCATCGGCAGGTTGAGATCAAGCAGGATGAGATCAGGCAGGCGCATTGAGGCATATTCGCCTTCGCGTCGCAGCATGGCCAGGGCCTTCTCGCCGGTTTCGGCCACGGTCAGGTTGTTCTCGATCTCGGCCTGACGAAAGGCGCGCGCCGCCAGCATGGCGTCACCGCGATTGTCCTCGACCAGCATGATCTCGGCCGCGCGGCCCTCACGAATAAGCAGATTGGCCATTGTCTGTGCTCCCAGGCGAATAGTTTACGCGGATTTGGGGATTTTCGGAATGGTGAAAAAGAAAGTACTGCCGACATCGGGTTCCGAGACCGCCCAGATACGGCCGCCGTGGGTCTCGACGATCTTCCGGCAGACCGACAGGCCAAGGCCGGTGCCCTGGATGCCGTCCCAGCTATGCAGCCGCCGGAAAGGTTCGAATATCTGCTCGATAAAGGCTTTTTCTATGCCCATGCCGTTATCGCGCACACATATCTGCCAGTGTTCGCCCTCGTCCGTGCAACCGACGTGGATGACCGGCAGGCGCTTTGGCTGCTGGTATTTGATGGCGTTGGCGATCAGGTTTTGCAGAAGCCGCATCAGTTGCACGCCATTGCCGGTGATGACCGGCAGCCGGTCATAGGTGATGACAGCCTGGCTTTCCTTCGTCATGGTGCGCAGGTTTTCCAGCACATGGGCCAGTTCGGTGCGCAGGTCGACGGGGCCGAAGCGCGCGCCTTCCTTGTCGAGCCGGGCATATTCGAGCAAATCCTGTACCATGTCGCGCATCCGCCCGGCCGAATCGCCGATGATCTTGAGGTATTCCCGGCCTTCGTCGTCAAGCTTGTCGGCATAGTCCTTGGCGACGATCTGGCTGAAATTGAGCACCATGCGCAGGGGTTCCTGCATGTCGTGCGAAGCGACATAGGCGAAGCGCTCCAGTTCGGTATTCGAATCGGTCAGGCGCCGCAACAGGGCCTGCCGCGCCGCCTCGGCCTGCTTGGCGCGGGTGATATCGCGGATGATACCGGTATAGTGCGGCTTGCCATCAATCTCGAAGGCGCTGACCGAAAGATCGGCCGAAAACATGTCGCCGTCCTTGCGCCGCGCCTGGACCTCGCGCGCGCCAGCGTCGATCGGCAGATATTCGCTGACGTATCGTTCATGTTCGCTGTAGGTCGGATCGGGCATCAGCAGCGAAATCGGCTGGCCGATCACTTCGCTGGCCTGATAGCCAAACATGTCTTCGCAGGCGGCGTTGAAACTGCGGATGCGGTCATGCTCATCGATGGTGATGATGCCGTCGAGCACATTATCCACGACGGTGCGGCTGCTCTCCTCACTCTGCCGGTACAGGGTTTCCAAGGCCTCATTGGCCTGGGAGAGTTGTTTGGTATTGGGCTGGGCCAGGGCGCGCGGCACAGTGAGCAGCACCGCCATGAGGCACCACACGGAAACGGCGGCGTAAAACAGCCTGAACAGACCGAACGCCAGATAATCGACACGCCACATCAGCCAGATATCACTCAGCGCCAGTATGCCCGTCAGCCCGCTCAGAATGGCGAATATGATGTACAGGTTGCGCATGGCCAGGTCGCGGCGCTTCGTGCGGATATACAGCAAGGCCAGCCCCATGCCGAAAGCGGTGAGCGCTATGCCGAGGTCCGACAGGACATGCAGCCACAAAAGACCCGGCTCCCACAGGAAGTTCGCACCTTGCGGTATGAACCCATTGCCACTCATCTCATGATCCATATCCCCGCCGCCTCCCCGTTCTTAACAAGGTTTACATCAAAGCGCACCTGGAGTGTAAGTCCTGATTTTGAACGCACTAAATCTTTACGGAAACCGCTTGCGACCCTGCCGAAAATAGCCGACACATTTGCGTAAAATGTACAGGGGCGGAGAGTCGCATGAGCCGAATCGCAGACAGGGCGCGCGCCGCGCAGGTATTGCTGGTTGAGGACAATCGCGGCGACGCGGTGCTGACCCGGCGGGCCTTCAAGCGCGCCAACCTGGCCAGTGATATCGTGGTGGCGGAGACCGGCGAAAAGGGCCTGAGCATCCTGCGCCGTGAAGGCGAGCACGCCGAGGCCGCCCGTCCTGACCTGATCCTGCTCGATCTCAATTTGCCGCACATGCACGGTCAGGACTTCCTGCAAACGGTCAAGGAAGACCCGCAGTTCAAACGCATACCGGTGATCGTGCTCAGCAGTTCCAGCGCCGACATGGACGTGACCGCCAGCTACGACCGCCATGCCAATGGCTACATCACCAAGCCGCTGGATGCCGAAGCCTATGACGATATCGTGTCGCGCATTGAACAATACTGGTTCACCCTGATGCAATTGCCGCCCGACCAGCCGCCGGCCGCCTTCGCGTAAGGATTTTGTCGTGCAGGGGATGGCCTAGGCGTTGAGTCTCCCTTACATTATGGCCATGAGCAAATTCCCCCGCGTGCCCCGCGCCGCCAAACCGCCGAAATCTCCAGTCACCAAGGTATCCAGGGGTGTGCCCGACGACCAGACCCTGCTCGACGCCCTGGTCGCCAATCGCGAGCTGGATGTCGGTGACCTGGCCAAACAGTTCGGCCTGAAGGGCGATGACCGCCGGCTGTTGCGCCAGCGCCTGAAATATCTCTCGGAAGCCGGCCATCTCGACAAACGCGGCCGCAAGACCTTTGGCGCGGTCGGCGCCCTGCCCGATACCGGCGTCTGCGAGGTGGTCGAGGCGGATATCGATGGCGAATTGTGGGTGCAGTGGGGCAAACCCGACGAGAAGGTGAAGGCGCCGCTGGCCCGCCTCGCCCCGTTGAAGGAAACCACTGTCCAGACACCGCCGGCCGTCGGCGACCGTATTTTTGCCCGCTTCGAGAAAACCTCGGACGGCTGGGTGGCGCACCTGATCAAGGTGCTCGACCAGGGGGCGCCGAAGGTGGTTGGCGTGGTGCGGATCAGCCGCCAGCGCAAAGGTGCGACCGAATACCGGCTGGAATCGGTCAGCCGCAAGACCAGGGAAAACTACATCCTCACCGGACAGGGCCTTGATGCGCTGGAGGATGGTGACGTCGTGGTGGCGGCCCCGGTTGGCGGCATCACCCGCTATGGCCCGAAGCCCGCCAAGGTGATCGAGGTCATTGGCAAGGAGGACGAGCCGAAGGTCGCCTCGATCATGTCGATCCACAGCCACGGCCTGTCTATCGGCTTCAATGCCGATACCGAGCTTGAAGCCAAATCGGCGAAAGCGCCCGGCCTCGGCAAGCGCACCGACCTGCGCGACCTGCCCTTCATCACCATCGACCCTTCCGACGCCAAGGACCACGACGACGCCGTCTACGCCCACCGCGACGAGGACGAAGCCAATCCCGGCGGCTATATCGTCTGGGTCGCCATCGCCGATGTGGCGCACTATGTGACGCCCGGCTCCTCGCTCGACAAGGACGCGCGCGACAAGGGCAATTCGACCTATTTCCCCGACCGTGTGGAGCCGATGCTGCCGCATGTGCTGTCGTCAGGCCTGTGTAGCTTGCAGGAAAGCGAGAACCGGGCGACGCTGGCCGTGCGCATGGTTTTCAATGCCGCCGGCAAGAAGATCGGCCATAAGTTCGTACGCGGGCTGATGCGGTCTGCCGCCAAGCTGAGCTACGAGCAGGCACAGGCGGCCATCGACGGCAATCCGGACGACAAGACCGGCCCGTTGGTCGAAACCCTGATCAAGCCGCTGTGGGAGGCCCATGCCTGCCTGACACGCGGCCGCAATATCCGCCAGCCGCTGCATATCAATTCGCCGGAGCGCAAGATCACGCTCGACGCCGACGGCAAGGTGGTCAAGATCGAGCCGCGCGTCAGTCTGGACGCCATGCAGCTCATCGAAGAGATGATGATCCAGGCCAATGTCTCGGCGGCTGAAACCCTGGAAAAGCACAAGACCCCGCTGATCTTCCGCGTCCACGAAGCGCCGTCGCTGGAGAAGATCGGCAATCTGGCTGACTTCCTCGCCACGCTCGGCCTGCCGTGGACCAAGGGTGAACCGCCGCGTACCGAGCGTTTCAACGCCCTGCTCGATGGCCAGAAGGATGGTCCGCACGCCGAGATCATCAACGAGGTGGTGCTGCGCACCCAGATGCAGGCGCACTATTCGCCGGAGAACTACGGCCACTTCGGGCTTAATCTCGACAACTATGCCCACTTCACCTCGCCGATCCGCCGTTATGCCGACCTTGTGGTCCACCGCGGACTGATCCGCGCCCTCAAGCTGGGTGATGACGGCCTGACCGATTACGAGATCAAGACGCTGAAGGACACCGCCGAGCATATCACCGAGACCGAGCGCCGCTCGATGAAGGCCGAGCGCGAGGCCATCGAACGCTATATCGCGGCGTTTTTACAGGACAAGGTCGGCGCTACCTTCCAGGGCCGCATCGTTGGGGTGACGCGCTTTGGCCTGTTCGTGAAGCTGAGTGAGACCGGCGCCGACGGCATCATCCCCGTGTCGTCCCTGGGCAATGACTATTTTGTCCATGATGACGTGCAGCACGCCCTGATCGGTCAGCGCTCAGGCGAACGCTGGCGTTTGGGAACAAATATCGAGGTCGAACTGATGGAGGCCATGCCGATCACCGGCGGGCTGGTCTTCAAGATGCTGAGCGAACCCGAAGCGGCCGATCCGTACGCGCCGCGCGCCCGTCTGGGTGTTCGGGCGCGCACGGGTCAGGCCTTTCAACCGAGAACCGGCAAGCCCGGTCCGAAAACCGGCGGCCGTCCCAAGGGGTTCATCCCGCAAGGCGCCAAGAACGCGAAGAAGAAAAAGAAAAGGTAGGGCTTATCAGTGGTGTTTGTCCTCTTCCGTCAACAGGCGGTTGGCGTCATGCTCGACAAGCTCCGTCACCGCCTTCTCCAGAACCTGCAAGGCCGTGTATCTTTCGTCCGGCATGGCGCCCTTGAGGTTCTCGATGATAAGTTTCGGTTCATCCGGCGCCTCCAGCCTGGCGGCCAGACTATATATCTGTTTTACGCCATACAGGATGGGAACGGCAAGGGCGGCCAGTTTCAGGCCTAAGAGCACCCAGGCCAATTCAGCAAACCATGACTGTGATATGGCCGCCGCATCGTAGCGATAGCGCAGAACGAATAGCCAGATCGAAAAACCGGCCGCCACCGATGCCGCCAGAAGAACCCATAAAATCCGGCACAGACGTGACCATGCTCGGTATTTGATGAAAATTACCTTGTCCCTGCCCCAATCGCCCCACAGATGAACGACCGAATGCTGGCGAAATAATTTCCACCGCCCTTCCTTCGGTTCCCAGGGCGTGCTCGTGAAATGCGCCTTGAACTCGGCTCGCGCGGTTTGGGCGGCATAGCCCATAAGGATATAGTTGTGCAGGTTAATCAGCAGATCATCCAGGCCTTTTCGCCGGCCATTAACCCACATCGCCGCACGGATGCACTTGCTTCGTGTCTGCGTCCATAGCCTGTATTTCGTGGCGTGTTCCTGTTTATGACCTTCCCCCCAATGCACCTCCTTGAATGTGATAGCCGCCGCCCAAAGATCATCATGCAGATGATCGAGCTTCTCCCGGCGCACCTTCATAACCGCGCCGATGTGCAGGCTCGATTGGTGAGTGATATTTTCAAAGGTTGTAAGCGCCTTTTTGAATTTGTTGACCGCATGAAAATGATAGTGCCGGATGAGCAAACAAATGCCGCCGGCAAGGATCATGGTCAAAAAGACCGCAAAGCCACGCAAAAGGATAATGGCGATCGATGACCATTGCGGAAACAATGGAAAATCTGCCCAATGCTTATGCAGCCGCGCCATCAGCGGCCCTGCATCCATGAGGTTGCTTAAAAGAAATATGGCCAGCAGCCCCCACCAGAGCCAGATTAAAATTTTCCTTTCGCTGTGACTTGCCGCGTTGGCGCGTTCGTCAAGCAGAGCGCCATAATTGCGAATAATGCCCAAGGCCCAGGCGAAAGCGCCTTCGCGCAGGGTTTTGTCACCAAAGGTTCTGAATTCGACTATATCCGGAAATTGCTCTGCCTGTTTCGCCAAAGACTGCTTAATCGTTATCGCCGGTGAAATACCGGATATAACGGTCTGACGCTGCGCCTCGGCGCCTCCGACGGCTAGCGATGCCGCCGGGGTGCTATGACTTGAATAGGGTTTCAGAACCTGTTCCTCAAAACAGGTCCATTCACTGCCTTTGAGAAGGCGGATCATTTCATGAATTTCGCCAGTCGGATCGTTATCCGCATTCGTAGCCGGCTCATTCAGAACCAAAAAAATGCCCAACTCATTGAGTTGCCATGTCGGCTCACCCTTGAGTTTATCGACAAAAGCCAACGATCCGTCATGGTGTTTCAGATCGAAATTGTCTTTGATCAGCTTCCTGTTCGCCATAGCCTTCCCCCCAAGCCGGCTTTAGGCAAACATTGCAAAAAGAAGCGCACGACAGGCCAACTTGCCTGTCTCCATTGCATGGAAACCCTTATTAACGATAATTAACGCTTAAATGACAACTTAGGCAAGAGTTGCGAACACCCTGGCGCTTCTGCCTGCAAAGGTAAGGTGGCGCGTGCTAAAAACATCACAAGGCTGATAACGCATGACAGGTTATCCGGTTACCTGATAACCGCGGCATAGAGCTTGAAAATACGGCAAAATCTGCGAATACACTTCGGTTCACTCAACGGAAGCTATAACTTTGCTTCTCCAGGGTCAGATCACCACCGGAGGCGCGCATTGAGAGCTGCCTGATGCCGGCATCCAACTGGATATCGTGGCTTTCCAGCGTTTCCAGGCCCGTGACCGGGTTCCTGCCGTAGAGATCGAAGGTCACGCGGTTGCCGTTGCTCCAATGGATACGCAGGTCGAAGCTATCGCCCGGCTTGGGGGACATCTTATAGGCCTGAACCGCCTCTTCGCCCGTGCCGCCGACCTTGGTCACCCTGGCCTGCAACTTGCCGTCCTCGGTGGCGGTAAAAGTCAGGGCCGCCGCCTCACCCTGTTCGTCATCGATCGACAGGCCGAAAGCGGCCGTAGCGCAATTGTCATCGGCGCATTTCAGGCGCACGACGAGATCGACGCGGGTGACATCGGTCAGCGGATCGGACTTCGCCGTATTGGTCTCGCCGGCCGAAGCACTCAGGCTGAGCGGCGCCGGCGACGTGTAGCCGGTCGGTTTATCGGCGGCGAAGGCGGAACCTGCCAGAATCAGTCCGGAGACGAAGAGGCCAGCGGTCAGGAATCGTTTCATGGTTTTTGTCTCGAAAACAGCGAAGTTGAGGGCAGATAGCTTGACCTTCACGGCAAAAATGCGTCTATGGCGCTCTTACAGCGAAAAAACGCCCGTCAGGGTCATTTGTCCATTGACTTATGACGTTCTGTGAGTATTTTCCGCCCCTCTCGTTTATTTGCGTTCCATGACAGATGTTTTTGGTCCGCACCCGAACCTTAAGGACTTTAAGTCATGGCAAAGCCAGCCTCCATCAAGATCCGCCTGAACTCGACGGCGGACACCGGCTTCTTCTACGTGACGAAGAAGAACGCCCGCACGAAGACCGAAAAGATGGTGCTGAAGAAGTACGATCCGGTCGTGCGCAAGCACGTCGAATTCAAAGAAGGCAAGATTAAGTAATCCAGCCCTCTGCACGTTTGTCCATCGGCATCCCCCCGCCGGTGGGCTTTTAAGGAAGCCGCGCCTGAGTTCCCCCTATACTCGGCGCGGCTTTTTTGCGTCTGGCTTTTGGTACATACAGGATTGTCGCCTCTAAATCCCCTCTCCCCACATGTGGAGAGAGGGGAAAGTCCAGACTTAAGCCGCCGCTTTAACAATCACGCGGTTGCGGCCGGACTGCTTGGCCTCGTAAACCCCCTCGTCGGCCCGTTTGAGCAGGCCTTCGGGTGAATCGCCCAGACCGCGTGAGGTCGCGACACCGACCGATACCGTGACATCGAGCGAGCGGCCATCGGCCAGCGTAAACGGCGTATCGGCCACCTGTGAGCGGACGCGCTCGGCGATATGCAGGGCATCTGCCTGATCGGTACCAGGCATCAGCACCACGAACTCCTCGCCGCCGAAACGACAGGGCATGTCGATGGCGCGGACATTGAGGCTGAGGCGGCGGGCGAATTCGCGGATCACCTCATCGCCGGCATCATGGCCGTAGGTGTCGTTGACGCGCTTGAAGAAGTCGATATCGAGCATCAGCACCGACACAACATCTTCCCCCGCCCCACGGTTATGCCGGGCCATGGCGAGATTGAGGTGGTGATCGAGGAAGCGGCGGTTGTTCAGGTTGGTCAGCGGATCGGTGATCGCCAGTTCCAGAGACCGATCAAGCGTATCGCGCAGGAAATCGCCATAGCGCTTGCGCTTGATCTGGGTCTTGGCGCGGGCGCGCAGTTCAAGCATATCGACCGGGCGCGGCACCACGTCATTGACGCCCAGTTCCAGCGCCTTGAGCATGACTTTCCGCTCATCGGCATTGATGATGGCCAGGACCGGCCGCTGGCGCGTGGCTTCATGGGTGCGCAGTTGCGCCACCCAGCGCAGGGGATCGAACGCCTTGGCGGTGAGATTGAGCACGACAAGATCGACCCGGCCGGCGGCGATTTTCAGCGCCTTTGCCGGATCGGTTTCATAGGCGCAGCGATGGTCTTCGCCCAGTTGCACCATCAGGCGTTCGGCCTGGCGGATATTGTCGTCGAGGATCAGCACATTACCGGTGGCCGAAATCTGGCGCGCATACAGTTCCTGATCGATCAGGCCGGCGCGGCGGGAAGACGATTCGCGTGCGCGCAGGTCATCGACCATCTGCTTCAGGCGCACCAGGGCCTGCAAGCGCGCCATCAGCACCACATCATCGACCGGCTTGGTGAGAAAGTCGTCGGCGCCGGCTTCCAGGCCCGACAGACGGTCCTCACGGCCATCGAGCGCCGTGATCAGGATGATGGGGATATGGCGCGTTTCGGCGTTTTCTTTAAGCTGGCGGCAGACCTCATAGCCGTCGATCTCCGGCATCATGACATCGAGCAGGATGATATCGGGCTGCTCGGCAATGGCAGTGGCGATGGCCGTATGGCCGTCGGCGGCGGTCAGGACTTCGTAATAGTCAGCCTCCAGCTTGGCCTGGAGCAGGCGCACATTGGCGGCGATGTCGTCAACGATCAGGACGCGCGCGGTCATGTCTTAGCCCAGATAGCGGCGAACCGTGTCGAGGAAATGGGTGACGGAAATCGGCTTGGAAATATAGGCCTCGCAACCGCCCTCGCGGATACGTTCCTCGTCGCCTTTCATGGCGAAGGCCGTCACGGCCACTACCGGAATGTGCGACAGTTCATCATCCTCTTTCAGCCACTTGGTGACTTCGAGGCCAGAGATTTCAGGCAACTGGATATCCATCAGGATCAAATCGGGGCGGTGCTGGCGGGCAAGCGTAAGCGCGGACAGGCCTTCGCCGGTCTGGAAGGTTTCATAGCCCTGCGCATCGAGCAGGTCGTGAAACAGCTTCATGTTGAGTTCGTTGTCCTCAACAATGAGAACTTTTTTTTGTATCATACCCAAACCTTCAAACATGTCAGCTCTCTGACCCCGTAGCCATCAGTCGTTTTCGCCGAATCGGTCGCTTTGCGTGTCCGGCTTTTGATACCGCCAGACTACACGGACTCTCTTAAGCTCAGGTGAAGGGGAAGGTAACAAAAGGTAAAGATGGGGGTGGTCGAGCAGAAGGTAAATCGGTTATAGCTATCGTCAGCCCGCGTCGGTTTCAGGCGCAACACCCTTATGATAGCAGGATTCCCCTCATGTCGAAATGTGAAGACCGTCTGCGCGCCCTGGGCATCACCCTGCCCGTCCCGACCGCGCCCGTCGCCAACTATGTGCCGTTTGTCCGCACCGGGAATCACGTCCACATCTCCGGCCAGCTCTCCAATGACGCGGGTGGCGGCATCAAGGGCACGGTCGGCGTCGACGTCACGGTCGAACAGGGTGTCGAGGCCGCCCGCCTGTGCGCCATCAACCTGCTGGCCCAGATGAAGGCCGCGGCCGGTGACGATCTCGATAATGTGGTGCGGGTGATCAAGCTCAACGCCTTCGTGCAGGCCGGACCGGACTTCTACAATATCCCGCAGGTGATCAATGGCTGCTCCGACCTGATGGTGGCGGCGCTCGGTGATGCCGGCAAGCACGCCCGCTCAGCCGTCGGCATGTACAAGATTCCGCTCGGATTCGCCGTCGAAATCGACGCCTTTATCGAAGTGGCGGATCGCCGGTAAGATTTGGTCGCCGCCAGGGTCTAGTTGAGGGCGTCCAGTCGCGCCTGCGCCGGCGGGAAACCGCCATCGGCCGCCTTCTGATAATGGGCGCGCGCCTGGTCGATATCCTGCGCCACGCCATCGCCGTTCTCAAACATCATGCCGAGCATCATATGGCCGGCGGCGAAGCCCTGATCGGCGGCCCGGCGCGCCCAGTAAGCGGCTTCGGTTTTATCCAGTGGCACTTCCTGCCCCTGAACCAGCAGGGACGCCAGGGTCATCTGCGCCTCGGGATAGCCGGCCTCGGCCGACCGGCGCAGCCACAAAAGGCCCTTAGCCGGATCAGGCTCGAAATCGTCGCCGCCTTCGTAATAGTTGGCGGAAACGATGAACATCGATTTCGGATCGCCATTACGCGCGGCGCGCACAATGCGTTGCCCCGGTGTATCCTCGACCTGCGGGCCTGAGCTATAGGAATCGGCCCAGCGCTCGCGTTCGGCCTGCTGAGCTTCGGCTTCCAGTCGCGCCCGGTTATCGGCCGCCAGAGAGTCATAATGGTTATCCGTGTCGCGCTGAACCTGCTGGCGGTGCTCACGTTCCCGGTTCTGATCGTTGTAATCGTTTTGCGCCAGCGACGGCGCGGCGATTGCGCCTGTGAGCAGCAAGGGAAGAAACAATAGAGGCCGTAAGGTCATGGGAAAGCGCTCCGACTATAGTGGCAGGTTACCTCTCCCCCACTTGCCCTGCACGTGACAAAAACTGTTATGCGCCGCAGGAAAGCGTATAGGTTTTGAGCGGATTGCCCCTATATTCGGCCCATGACCGCCTCCCTTACACTCAAACTCCATAACCGCATCGGCGATATCGGCGAAAGCGCATGGAATGAGCTAAGAGACAACGATAACCCCTTCACATCTTTTGCTTATCTTGATGCACTAGAAGCGACGGGATGCGTTGACCAGGCCAGTGGCTGGCAACCGGTTCACTTGAGTCTGAGCGATGAGGCCGGCATCATTCGCGGCGTCATGCCGCTCTATGTCAAATACCATTCGATGGGCGAATATGTCTTCGACCAGTCGTGGGCGCGGGCTTACGAACAGGCCGGCGGCGATTACTATCCCAAACTGCAAGGCGCCATCCCCTTCACGCCGGTGACCGGCGCCCGTCTGATCTCGCCCGATCCCGAAGTGCGGCAGGCCCTGGCGCAGGCGGCGATATCGCTATGCGACAGTAACAAACTCTCCTCCCTGCACATCACCTTTCCGCGCGAGGACGAATGGAAAATGATGGGCGAGATGGGGATGCTGCAACGCCAGGACCAGCAGTTCTGGTGGGACAATAATGGCTATGCCGGTTTCGATGATTTCCTGGCGCAGTTGTCTTCCAACCGGCGCAAGGTCATCCGGCGCGAGCGGCGCGATGTTCAGTCAAGGCTTGATCTGCGCTGGCATGTCGGGGACGAAATCACCGAGACGCATCTCGACCAGATGTACACCTTTATCGAGAGCACCTATGACCGCAAGTGGGGCGCCCCCTATCTGACGCGGGAATTTTTCAGCCGTATCCGTGAGACCATGCGCGATCAACTGGCGCTGGTCTTCGCCTATGACGGCAATGAGGCGGTGGCCGGGGCCATCAATTTTATTGGCGGTGACACGCTTTACGGCCGGCAATGGGGCACACTGATAGACATCCCCTTTCTGCATTTCGAGGTCTGCTACTATCAGGCCATCGATTTCGCTATTGCCCGCGGTCTGAAGCGCGTTGAGGCTGGCACGCAGGGCGAACACAAGCTGTCACGCGGCTACCTGCCCAATCCGGTCTATTCGGCGCACTATATCCGCGACCAACGCCTGCGCGCGCCTGTGGAAGCCTATCTGACCCGCGAACGCGAGGCTGTCGTGGAGCAAATGCAGATGCTGGCCGAAGAGGCTTCGCCGTTCAAAAAGGGGGAATAAGCCTGAAATCTT
The DNA here is from genome assembly GCF_035497195.1 of Asticcacaulis sp. Taxonomy (GTDB): domain Bacteria; phylum Pseudomonadota; class Alphaproteobacteria; order Caulobacterales; family Caulobacteraceae; genus Asticcacaulis. The sequence continues at coordinate 252,724 of NZ_DATJDZ010000019.1, read as the reverse complement.
AAATCGTGGTAAGATGGGCGAAGGAGATGAGATCATGGCCGAACGTTATAAAACCTATTCCGCCTTTTTCGATTTTTACCTGAGCGAACACAACCTGCCCGCCACGCGCGCCGTGCATTATCTCGGCTCGGCGTTCGGGATCGTGGCCTTGATCCTGACCGTATGGACCAGCAATCTTTTATGGATTCTGGCGGGCCTGATCGCCGGCTATGGCTGTGCCTGGATCGGGCATTTCTTTATCGAGCATAACCGCCCGGCCACTTTCAAATATCCGCTGTGGTCCTTCGCCGGCGACTACCACATGTTCTTTCTGTGGCTGACTGGCCAGCTTGGCAAGCGCCGGAAACAAGCGGGACTCGTCTGAAAGCCCCCTCCGTCAGCGACACCGGCTCTTCGAGCCTCGCGCTGACATCTCCCCCGCTACGCAGGGGAGGAGAGTTAAATCAGCGCCCTGAACCAGATTTCCAGGCTTTGCGCCTGAATCAACATGCTGGCGGCGCGCTTGGCGGCTTCCTCATCGCGACCCCAGGTTTCCGACTGGAAGTCTTCACCGATGCGCGAGGCATGAAATGCCGCCTCGCCGCTCAGATGCCCGCGCCACAGGGCCAGGGCCAGCACCACCGAACCGAGCAACGGAATGGCCAGCATGATCCCCGCTTGCTCGTAAGGCGTGGCGGCAACAATCAATGATTGAATCCTGGCCAGGGTTTCCGGCGGTTGTGGCTTGTGAACAATCGTGCGGTTCTGGATGAACGGCAGGCCAAGCGCTTCATCGGCCCATGTCAGGATTGGCAGCCAGGCGGCGTCTTCGCGGGCCTGCAAGGCGGCCGGATATTCGGTAGGATAGCACAGCAGGTCGGTTTCGGCGTAACGCAGCACCTCGGTGATCGTGTCGTCCAGCACCTCGCCCATGCGATCGACCGAAGCAAAGCTGAGGCGCGTCAGGGGCATGGCTTCGTAATCGACATATTCACCGACCGCCGCCCATTCGGCTTCAACCAGCTGCGCTAAAGCCACGCCTGGCAGGACCAGAAGCTTGCCCTTGGGCGTCTTCACCGGCCGGCCATCGAGGGCAACGCCAAAGCCACCGTCTATTTCAATGGTGGCTGTGCCACCCCAGAAGCGTTTTGGGCGGAAGCCCAGGGAGTCGGATTTTTTATCGGGCGCTTTGGCTTCGTATGTCATTTCAATATCTTGCGCGTTTGGGTTCAGACATTAATTCCGGCTCGAAGGCATCCAGAAGCGTCTTCAGTTCGGTGAAGTCATGAACAATCTCATGCGCGCCAGCCCCTTGCAGTTCCTCCACCGTATGGAATCCCCAGGAGACGCCGATAGCCTTCACACCGGCGCTGCGGGCCATCTTCATATCGTGGCTGGCGTCACCGATCATCACCGCTTCATGTGTGGCGACACCGAGCACATCGAGATTACGCTGGAGCATGTGGGGGTGCGGCTTGGAGGGGCCGTCATCGGCGCAAAAGGTAACGTCGAACAGATCACCCCAGCCATGTTTGGCCACGGTGCGGGTCACGCCACGACGCGAATTGCCGGTGGCCATGCCGATCAGCCAGCCCTCGGCTTTCAGGGCGCGCAGGGTATCTTCGGCGCCAAGATAGAGGTCCTCGCTGAAATCCGGATCGGCATGAAAGCGCAGGAAGGTCTGCTGGAATTCGTGGGTATAGGCGGCGATGGTTTCATGATCGAGATCAGGGCGCATCATGGCCAGGGCATCGAACAGCGACACGCCAACGATGGCGCGTACGTCATCATAGGTCGGCGGATCAATATTGATCGCATGAGCGGCCTCGACCGCCGCGCGGAAGATTGACGACCGGCTGTCGATCAGCGTCCCATCGACGTCCCATACAGCCATTCTTTTGCGCTCAAGCCGCGCGGGCTTACCTCGCAAAGGCTCGGGCGCACGGTCGTGCTTGCCAAAGCCCAATGAAGGATTGGTCTTTGGAGACAAACTCATCGCTTCTTTTTCTTCTGATTGGCAAACGGATCAACCTCCGCCTCGTGCTCATCAAAACCAAAACGGTCGAAGCCGGCCTTGATGACCTTATCGAGCGGCGCTTCAACGATCAGTGTGCCGCTGGTCGGGTGCGGCAGTTCGATACGACGATGGTGCAGTTGCAGCCCCAGGCCTTCAGACAATTGCGCACTGGCCTCATTGCCGTATTTCGGATCGCCAAGGATGCTATGGCCGATGGCCTGCATATGGGCGCGAAGCTGGTGGGTGCGGCCGGTATGCGGACGCAGCGCCATCCACGTCACGCGCGGACCGGCGCGGGAGATGGTGACATATTCCGTCTCGGCCTGTTCGGCGCCCACTTCGTTCGGTTCGGCCGGCTGGACGATTTCGCGATCGTGGAAGCCCTTCTTGATCAGTGGCACGTCGATATAGCCGTCTTCCGGCTTGGGGTTGCCGACGACCAGCGCCCAGTAGGTCTTGTTGGCGCGGCGCTTGGCGAAGGCGCCGGACAGGCGCGCTGCCGCCTGCGGGCTTTTGCCGAGCAGCAGCACGCCGGAGGTATCGCGGTCGAGACGGTGAACCAGGCGCGGGCGTTCCAGCCCCTCGCCCCAGGCCGACAGCAACCGGTCGATATGGTTCTTGGTCTTGGTGCCGCCCTGCACGGCCAGGCCATGCGGCTTGTTGAGGGCGATGACGTCCTCGTCCTCATAGAGCACCAAAGAATGGGCGAAGCGGATTTCCTGCGGCGACAGCATGGCGCGTTCGCGCTTCTGCTGATCGACATCGGGGGCATCCGGCAGCGGCGGGACGCGGATGGTCTGGCCGGTGGCGAGGCGCGTATCGGCCTTCACCCGGCTGCCATCGACGCGGACCTGGCCGGAGCGAAACAGCTTATTGAGTTGCACATGGTTGAGGTGCGGCCAGCGGCGCTTGAAGAAGCGGTCAACGCGGATACCGTCCTCGCCATCGGTGATATAGAGGGTTTTGACTTCCTTGACGGTCATGCGGCAAACTTTCGGATAAGGATCATGCCGACAGCCACAGCGGCAACAGAGAGAATAACGGAGAGGGTCACATAGCCGGCGGCCAGCCCGTAGGCGCGGCGTTCCAACATCTGGACGGTTTCCAGTGAGAACGAGGAGAAGGTGGTGAAGCCACCAAGGACACCGACGCCCAGCAGCAGACGGGCGCGTTCGGTATCGAACATCCCCTTGAGAGGCCCAAGCAGCAAGCCCATCAGCAGGCCCATCAGCAGGCCACCGATGACATTGGCCAGGAAGGTGCCCAGCGGCCATTGATTCAGCGGCCACTGTTCGTGCGGCCACCACACGGCAGTGGCGCGACCGAGCAGATAGCGGCACGCAGAGCCAAAAGCGCCACCCAGCATGACAAGTACGAGATTAAACATTGCCGAGCTAATACCCCTCTTGGCCTTGTTATCATAGTCCTCTAAACTCGGAATCAGCACAAATTGCAGGTAAATCATGAGCCTTTCCGCCCAATACGATCCGAAAAACATCTTCGCCAAAATCCTGAGCGGCGATATTCCGTCGGTAAAGGTCTATGAGGATGAGCGAACCCTGAGCTTTATGGACGCCTTTCCGCAATCGAAAGGCCATACGCTGGTGATCCCCAAGGTGCCGGCCTGTAACCTGTTCGATATCGCGCAGGATGATCTGCAGGACCTGATCGTCAAGACCCAGACCATCGGTCGGGCCGTGCGCGACGCGCTGATGCCGGACGGCATTCGCATCGCGCAGTTCAATGGGGAACCGGCGGGCCAGACCGTCTTCCATATCCACTTTCACGTCATACCGATCTGGGCCAATGCAACGCTTGGCAGACATGGCGGTGAGATGGCGGATATCAATGAATTGAATGATCTGGCCGCAAAAATTAAAGCGAAACTGTAATGACATTTTACGTCCTTCGCCATGGCCAGACCGACTGGAACGTGCAGATGCGCCTCCAGGGTTCAACCGACATTCCGCTCAACGAAACCGGGCGCGCGCAGGCCCATGTGGCGGCGAAGGTACTGGCGGGCGAGAGCATTACAAAGATCATTGCCAGCCCCCTCTCCCGCGCTCTGGAAACGGCCCGGATCGTCGGCGCCGCCAGCGGACTGGAGCCGGTGATCGACGGCCGGCTGATCGAGCGCAATTTCGGCCAGTTCGAGGGCATGACGATCGATGAGGTCCATCAGCACCGCGAGGACATGCGCGAATATATGAACCCGCAAGCCGATGTCGATGGCAAGCATTACCCGTGGGACGCCGAACCCCTGCCGGAAGTGATCGACCGGGTTTATGCCTGCGTCAATGATTACCGCGAAACCGGCAAGTGTCTGTTCGTCTTCCACGGCATCCCCTTCCGCGCCGTGACACGCAAGTTCCTCAACGACATGTATTCCAGTCCCAATGCCGCGCCGGTGCGCTTTGAAGCTGAGGGTGACAAATGGCGGATGGTGCCGCTCGATCCGGACAACGCCCCGATCCAGCAGATCTACAACGCCCAGACGACCATGGGACGCATCTAGGCGCTGCAGCGAATTCATGTTACGCCTGATCAAAGCGGGGAAACACCATGAATAATCAATCATTGAAAGCCAATGAAGCGCTGATCGTCCGTCTGGCGGTCGGGCTGGTTTTCGGGCTGGCCATCGCCTGGCTGATCAAGAGTTTCGATGCACTTGAGGGCAAGCAGATCCCGATATGGGCGCAGGTGCTGACCAGCACCCTGATCCTGGGTGCCTTTATCCTGTGGGCCGGCGCCGGCGCGATGAAACGGCTCAGTATGGCCATATGGAGCGTGATCGCCCTTGGCCTGATCGCGCTGATCGCCTGGAACCGTGCCGCGCATAATCTTGATACCGACTATAACCCGTTCTTTCTCAACCTGTCCTTCCTGATCTATCCCTTCCTGTTCATCAGCCACGAACTGGTTTCCAGCGCTGATCAGGCCGGCAAGCCGATCGCGCCCTATGGTCTCTATTTCGACGAAGCGTGGAAACGCGGCGTGCAACTGGCCCTGAGCGTGCTCTTCACCGCCCTGTTCTGGGCGATCCTGTGGTTAGGCGCCACCCTGCTCGGCTTTATCGGCTTTTCGTGGTTCAAGGACCTGCTCGGCAATGAATATTTCAGCTGGCCGATTTCAGGGCTGGCGATCGCCGCCTCGGTCAATCTCGGCGATGTCCAGCCGAAGCTGATGCACAATTTCCGCGCCCTGGTATTGGGCGTGCTGTCGTGGCTGCTGCCGGTGATCGCGGTGATCGGCCTGCTGTTCGCTGTCTCCCTGTGTTTCAGCGGATTGGAGCCACTATGGAAGACTAAGGCCGCGACGGCGTCGCTTCTGGCCGGCTGCGTGGCGCTGGTTTTGCTGATCAATGCCGCCTGGCAGCAGGGGGATGAGGACCGCACCGCGCATATCATCCTGCGCTGGTCGGCGCGGATCGCCTGCGGACTGCTGCTGGTGTTCTCCTGCCTGGCAGCCTGGTCCCTGTGGCTGCGGATCGCGCAATACGGCCTGACGCCGGAGCGGGTCATGGCGCTGGTGGGCGTCATTATCGCCGTGCTTTACGGACTGGGCTATGCGGCGGCCGCGGTGATGCCAAAGGGCCGTTGGCTGCACCTGCTGGCGCCAGTCAATATCGGACTGGCTTTTGTCATGGTGGCCATCTGCTTTGCTGTGCTGACGCCCATCGCTGATCCCTATCGCCTCAGCGCGTCATCGCAAGCCGAGCGCGTCAACAGCGGTCAGGTGGCGCCGGACAAGTTCGACTGGCGCGTTCTGCGCTTTAAAACGGGCACTTATGGGCGGGATGAACTCAAGCGTTTGAGCAAAAGCGGCAAGACGGATGTTATCCGTACAGCCGCGATCAAGACGACCGCGCTAAAAGATGACAACCGTTATGTCCCGGCTTCGGAAGCCGGTTTGCTGGAGGTGCGAACGCCCGACCCGAAACAGATGATCGTGGTCTTCCCGAAGAGCGCGACCATTCCGGCCGATTTCATGACCCAAGCCTTCGCATCCGATGAAGACCTGCCCGATTGCGCCACCGCCGGAATCGCCTGTCAGGTAGCGCTGGTCGATCTCAACCACGACAAAACTGATGAACTTGTTCTGCTCGACGATCAGAAACTCACCGTCTTCGTCAAACAGGGAAAATGGCGCCTTCTGTCACGCAGCTATCTCACTGAAGATCAACGTGCAGACTTCAAAAGCGGGCAGATTTCAGTGGCGCCACGCACCTATGACGATCTGAAAATCGGCACAACTAAACAATTGCGTATCAACGATCAAAAGGAAGCTGAAGCTCATGGCATGAGTATCGATTGATCAGGCAACCTTCTGCATAAATGGCAGACTAGCGAACAGTTCCACCGATTTCAGTCGCGCGCCGATGTCGTGGATCGGCATGGAGATAATCAGTTCGTCGGCCTGGGTTTGCTCCAGAAAGCTGCCCAGGCGCTTCTCGATCGTGGCCGGTGAACCGACCATGGCGTAACGCAGCATATGATCGATCATGGTGTTTTCGTCGGGCGTCAGGCTGGCCACGGCGTCATAGCTCGGACGCGGGAACGGCACACGGACATTGCGGCGCAGGTTGGCGAAGGATTGCTGCATTGAGGTGAACTGGAATTCGGCCTGGGCGTCGCTATCGGCCGCCACGCCCATGACGCCGACCATGGTGTGCGGCTTGTTGAGCGCCGCCGACGGCCGGAAATGGGTGCGGTAAAGTTGAAGCGCGTCGAACAAAAGTTCCGGCGCGAAGTGCGAGGCGAAGGCGTATGGCAGACCCAGTTGTGCCGCCAGTTGCGCGCTGTACAGGCTGGAACCGAGCAGCCAGATGGGCACATGGCTATTGGCGCCCGGCACGGCCAGAATGCGCTGACCTTCATCCGGTTCGCCAAGAAGTTTTTGCAATTCCATGATATCGTTCGGGAAACTCTCGACGCCGGCGTCCATATTGCGGCGCAGAGCGCGGGCCGTCATCATATCGGTGCCCGGCGCGCGGCCGATGCCTAGGTCAACACGGCCAGGATTGAGCGCTTCCAGCGTGCCGAACTGCTCGGCGATCACGAGTGGCGAATGGTTCGGCAGCATGATGCCGCCAGAACCGATGCGGATGGTTTTGGTCGCCGCGCCGACATGGGCGATAACGATGGCCGTCGCCGCAGAGGCGATACCGGGCATGCCGTGGTGTTCGGCCAGCCAGTAACGCTTATATCCCGCGCTTTCCGCGCCCTGCGCCATCCTTGCCGAATTAGCCAGCGCATCGGAAATGCTACTGCCTTCGGAAATCTGCGACAGGTCGAGGATGGAAAAGGGTATCATGCGAAGCTCCATTGTGTGGAGCTTATGTAGGCGTTTCGGTTACGATTGCGAGAGACGACCGCGATCATTCATCATGGCCTGCGCGATACAGGACACGTATTAACATAGTAATAGGCCCAACCAAACTTACCCGGGTATAACTTGATACATACCTGATCGCCCTTATGGAGGCGCTTATAAATTGTTGATGATACTGTCACTTCGTCACTGCTTTTATGTTGCGCCCAAGCTGTCAGGTTCAGCGTATATGTCGTCGTTTTTCCCGTGGAAATGCTCATGTCCAGTACCTGCGCCGTCACCGTCTTTGGCTTCTCGTGATCAAGGTAGTCATTCAGAAATACCAGACTGGACCACGCATAGAGGCCGTACATGATTGCGGTCGCCCACATCACTTTGGGATTAAACCGGTTTTCGATCCAGCTAACCAAGATGATCAGCAACAGAGTGACAACCGCAACTATCAAAAGTGGCGACCTCCAGTCCAACAATTGCTCGTCAAGGAATACGCGCAAGAACAGAGCTAGGACCGGTAAAAAAACGATCTGGCTGAGTCCCAATCGGCCGCTTTCGCTGTCTTCATTCAACAACCAGCGCCGCCGACCAAAAATCAAGAGAATTAGAGCCAAGCCAGGCACCGTGATCATGGAGAGCAGGCAGATATTATAAGGTTGAGGATGCACGAAGCCCCAAAGACCGATACCCCACCCCGCATAGCCTGCATAGCTGATCAGTTTGGCTTCACGGTTTATCCTATGCTCACGCTCTTCCGGTGTGTCACCAAATGCCGGGTTGGCCAGTAAACGCTCCTGCCGATTTACCTCAGCTTCAACTTCTGCATTTGGCAAGGCGTTCAGCCAATCCGCCAAAACATCGTCCATCTTGCCAAAATCGCAGATGCGCACGTTACGGCGGTTTTTCAGCACAAGCGTAATGTTAAAGTGACCATATTGCTGTAAAGCACGCTCAGTACGCTCGATTTCAGACAAGCGAACTATTCTTGTACGCCACATGCCGTAGTATTTCAATCGGTCGGCATAAAGAACAAGTTTTCCGCGAAAGGTCGATAGCAAAGCTCCCAAGCCAACCAACAACAAGAAGGCGCAACCTGCCTGAGCAATCCACAACACCTTCGTTTCGGGAAATATCTGGTGGGCAAACATAACACCAGCAACACCGCCAACAAAAAGCAGGCATGATGAAGCGCCCCATAGGCTCTTGGCTACCAGCCCGTAGGCATAGATTCTCGGATAAATAATTGTCCCGGCCATATTCCCCCTCCGCTTATGACATGTCTGCCAGATTGCCCACAGCTTGGCGACAAAAAAGCCCTCCGGTTTGCACCGAAGGGCTTTTGTTACTTAACCACCAACGTTTCAACACACGCTGTCAGCGTATCGGGTGCAGGGGCAGGCCCCCTGCTGCCCCTACTCTACGATTTCGGCCTTGGAACCGGCCTTGTCGGCACCGCCTTTTTGCGAGGGCGTGATGTCGAAAGCAATCTTGCCATCGGTCAGCTTGACGAGGATATGACCACCCTTGACCAGCTTGCCGAAGAGGATTTCGTCGGCCAGCGGCTTCTTGATGTTCTCCTGGATGACGCGAGCCAGCGGACGGGCGCCATACAGTTCGTCGTAACCGTTTTCGCTGAGCCAGGCGGCCGCTTCGTCGGTCAGTTCGATCGAGATGTGACGGTCGGCCAGTTGCATTTCCAGTTGCATGATGAACTTCTGGACAACCTGCGAAATCACTTCCGGCTTCAATTGCTTGAAGGTGACGATGGCGTCGAGACGGTTGCGGAATTCCGGGGTGAACAGGCGCTTGATGGCCTGTTCGTCTTCGCCCGTCACCTTCTCGCGGCCAAAGCCGATCGAGTTCTTCTGGTTATCCGAAGCACCGGCATTGGTGGTCATGATCAGGATGACATTGCGGAAATCGACCTTCTTGCCAACCGCATCCGTCAACTGGCCATGATCCATGACCTGGAGCAGGATATTGTAGATATCCGGGTGCGCCTTTTCGATTTCATCGAGCAGGACAACCGAGTGGGGTTGCTGATCGACGGCATCGGTGAGCAAACCGCCCTGGTCATGGCCGACATAGCCCGGAGGCGCGCCGATCAGACGTGACACGGTGTGACGCTCCATATATTCCGACATGTCGAAACGCAGGAGTTCGACGCCCATAGTGGCGGCCAGTTGCTTGGCGACCTCGGTCTTGCCGACGCCGGTGGGGCCGGAGAACAGATAGCAGCCCACCGGCTTTTGCGGGTCGCGCAGGCCGGCGCGGGCCATCTTGACGGCCGTTGACAGTTGCTCGATGGCCTCGTCCTGACCGAAAACGGTGCGGTTGAGGTCGGCCTTCAGGTCACGCAGGGCCGTGGTGTCGTCACGCGAGACGGACTTCGACGGGATGCGGGCGATCTTGGAGACGACGTACTCGATTTCCTTCGGACCAATCACCTTGCGGCGCTTGTTTTCCGGCAGGACCATCTGCAAGGCGCCGGCTTCATCGATCACGTCGATCGCCTTGTCGGGCAACTTGCGGTCAGTGATGTAACGCGCCGACAGCTCCACCGCCGACTTGATGGCGGCGTCGGTGTATTTCAGATGGTGGAAGGTCTCGTAATAGGGCTTGAGGCCGCGCAGAATCTTGACCGTATCGTCGAGCGTCGGCTCGTTGACGTCAATCTTCTGGAAGCGGCGGACAAGCGCCCGATCCTTCTCGAAGTGCTGACGATATTCCTTATAGGTGGTCGATCCCATGCAGCGCAGCGAACCAGCCGCCAGCGCCGGTTTCAGCAGGTTGGACGCATCCATCGCCCCGCCGGAGGTGGCGCCGGCGCCGATAACCGTATGGATCTCATCGATGAACAGGACGGCATTGGGGTGCGCTTCCAGTTCCTTGACGACCTGCTTGACGCGTTCCTCGAAGTCACCGCGATAGCGGGTGCCGGCCAGAAGCGTGCCCATGTCGAGCGAGTAGATGGTGGCGCCGGCCAGAACGTCAGGCACTTCACCGTCAACGATCTTCTTGGCCAGACCTTCGGCGATGGCCGTCTTGCCGACACCCGGATCACCCACCAGCAGCGGGTTGTTCTTGGTGCGGCGGCACAGGATCTGGATGGCGCGTTCGACCTCGGCGGCGCGACCGATCAAAGGATCGACCTTACCGTGGCGTGACTTTTCATTCAGATCGACGCAATAGGCGGCGAGCGCATCGGTGGAGCCGCCCTTGGCCTTGTCTTCCGAGCCGGCGTTATCTTCCGTTGCGCCGCGCACGACGCGGGGTTCGGAGGCGCCGGGCTTCTTGGCGATACCGTGGGCGATATAGTTGACCGCATCATAGCGCGTCATTTCCTGCTCTTGCAGGAAGAAGGCGGCGTGCGATTCGCGTTCGGAGAAGATGGCGACCAGGACATTGGCGCCGGTCACTTCATCGCGCCCTGAGCTTTGGACATGGATCACGGCGCGCTGGATGACGCGCTGGAAACCGGCCGTCGGCTTGGCTTCTTCCGACTGCGGCTCGACCAGTGATTTCAGGTCGGTTTCGATGTAGGCGTCAAGCGCGGTGCGCAGCTTGGCGAGATCGACGTTGCAGGCACTCATGACGGCCGCCGCATCGACATCGTCGATCAGGGCCAACAGGAGGTGCTCAAGCGTCGCATATTCATGATGATGGGCATTGGCGTGACCCACTGCGCGGTGCAGGGTCTCTTCTAATGCGCTGGAAAATGACGGCATGACGACCTCCGATAAAACTTGAAACGCTGTTACTCAACTCAAACTCTGTGCCCAAAATCTTAACGCGTGGTTTAAGACATTAACCATGCTGATCCTGGCCCTTTCAGTCTGAACCTGATCTGAATTCTGTAGATAGAATTCAGATAAAATCCCGGCCGTCTTTATACTCTTCCCCTCTTCAATCCTTCTCCATAGTACATTGAAGCGGATGTTGATGGCGGCGGGCCATATCGACGACCTGCGCCACCTTGGTTTCCGCCACTTCGTAGGTATACACGCCGCAGACCCCTACCCCGGTCTGGTGGACGTGCAGCATGATCAGCGTCGCCTCCTCACGTGATTTATTGAAGAATCGCTCAAGCACGTAAACCACAAACTCCATTGGCGTGTAGTCGTCGTTCAGGATCAAAACACGATAAAGTGAGGGCTTTTGCGGCTTGGGCTTGGTGTCGATCAGCAGGCCGGGCGCCTGGCCGGGGCGCGTCACCGTGCCCTTGTCAGCCGCCATGACTGTCTCTTGCCGTTTGTCTGTCAAAACCCGTCTCATCTCAATATGTTCTGTGTCTGTGGTGCTTATCGCACCCTCCGCTAATAGATATGACGGAGTCGCTTGATTACAAGATAGTCCAAATGGCCGCGCTGTTAAGAGCCTAAATTCAAAAACATAATGGGATGCGATCACAGATTGCTATCTCGCATGACAGATCATGTGTCCGCCCGCGCCAGCGAAAGTCCCAAATAGGAAAAACCCCGCGCCAATCAAGGCGCGGGGTTTTTAAAATCACCGGACCCGAAGGTCGAAGTCTTAACGATAAGACTGGAACTTCTCAACAGCGGCGGTCATGCGCGCGTTGATCGGCTTGAAGGTGTCCTTGAACGAGGCCGACAGGGTTTCGGTCAGCAGGTTCAGTTCGGAGACATAGGCTTCCATCGAAGACTTGGCATACTTCGATTGCAGCTCGATGACTTCCTGGATGCTCTTGGCGCCTTGCAGCGTCTTGGCGGCCGTCACGGCTTCTTCCCAGTTCTTCTTGGAGAAGGCGATGGCTTGCGCGCCGACCGTTTCCGCGCCCTTGGTGGCGGCGGTCAGGCTCTCGACAACGGCTTCAACATTGCCCTTGGCAAGGCCATTGGCTTCGTTGATGCCGGCGAGGGTCTTTTCAACGCCGTCCTTGAACGCCTGGTTACCGGCGGTGGTGAACTTTTCGACAGTGGCTTTTACGGTTTCAGCAGCTTCCGACATAGGTAACTCCTTTTCATATATGATGCGTGGGCCAATCCCCCGACATCCCTGAACATTACGCTTGGATATCGGACCTTCTGCCCGGTTGATGGTTGATATAACGCAGTTGCAACATACGGTCAAGCTTTATGTTGCGGTGCACAAAAAGTTTACAATCAACGCAACAGTAGAATTCCCCTCATATGGGAGTTTCTTGGCATCTTGATGAACGTGCTGGTTGTATCGCATGGTGAAACCCGCAGAACCAGCGCCGAATGGCCCGGGAACGGTCACGATGCGGTGAGCTTAAGGTTTGGTTAAGGAAAATTCACGACAGAATAACCCTCTGACGTTATGATGTTATAGCGCTCACATTGAGAACACATTGTTTTCTTATTTTTAGGAATTGGGTTTTCTTATTTTTAAGAACGGGTTTTCTTGTTTTAGGGCGTCCGGCGGCAAACTAATCGCGTGTGTAACGAGTTGAGGATAGCTTTGATGCGTATAATCGGGCGGATATTTAAACGGGCTGGCGAGACACTTTCAAACGGGCGCAACCGCGTGAAAACCGCTGCGCTCATGATGGCGGCTATATTCGTGGTCGCCCTGCCGCAGATGGCCGCCGCTCAGGATCTGACGGGCAATGCCCGCTACGCCGCCATCGTGGTCGATGCGCAGAGCGGCGAGGTCTTTTACGCTCAGCGCGCCGACTCGGCCCGTTATCCCGCTTCGCTGACCAAGATCATGACGCTCTACATGGCGTTCGACGCCCTGGCGCACGGCACCCTCAAGCCGACCGACCAGATCACCATGAGCGCCCACGCCGCTTCGCAAGCGCCGGTGAAGGTCTATCTCAAGCCCGGCGACACCATCGATGTCGATACCGCCATGCGGCTGATCGCGCTTTATTCGGCCAATGACCTGGCAGTGGCCCTGGCTGAGAAGGTCGGCGGCACCGAAGAGCGTTTCGCCGCCATGATGACCATCCGCGCCCAGAACCTGGGCATGACGCAGACGCGTTTCGTCAACGCCAACGGCCTGCCTGATCCGCGCCAGATATCTTCCGCCCGCGACCTGGCCATTCTGGCGCGCGCCGTCATGCGCGACTATCCGCAGTATTACGACTATTTCAACCTGCCCTCGCAGGAATTCCGCGGCCGCACCTATGTCAACCACAACCCGCTGCGCAGTATGCCGGGCATCGACGGCATGAAGACCGGCTACACCAATGCCGCCGGCTATAACCTGGTTGCTTCCGGCGTGCGCAATAACCACCGCCTGATCGCGGTCATGCTGGGCGGTTCCAACAAGACCCAGCGCCGCGAGCACGTCACCGCCTTGATGAACACCGGTTTCGAGGTCATCGCGCGCCGGGATCGCGGCGAGAAGATCGAGATCGCTCAGAACGAATTTACCCGCGCAATGGATGCCGAAGCGCGGATGCCCGACGGCCCTCAGCCCTACACGATCCTGGCCGACAATGGTCAGACTGTCGGCGGACGTTCGCCCCTCAGCGACGCGCAACTGCGTGAAACCCTGGCAGGCAGCGAACAGGCCAATGCGACGGACGATAATGTCCAGCGCGCCAGCGCAACGATCAAGGCGCCGGCCGTGGTCCAGACCCTGAGCGCCGCCACCAACACTGTTGCCCTCGTCAAGAAGCCGGCAGTGAAGGTCGCCACGGCGGATAAGCCGACGGCCAAGTCGAAGAAGGCCGAACTTGCGGCCAAGGCCGCCAAGGGCAAGAAAAAGAAGGACCCGACAGCGGTTTATGCTGTGCAGATCGGCGCCTTCAAGGACAGGAGCCTGGCCACTGACTGGGCTAAGAAGATGAAGTCGAAGTTCAGTCAGCATCTGGCCACCGGCACCACCGACATCAGCAAGAACGATAACGGCTGGTATCGCACACGCTTCGCCACCCTGACCAAGGCGCAGGCGTCGGCGGCCTGCAAGAGCATCTCGGCCAAACACCTCGACTGCATGGTGATCAAGCCTGACGCCTAACGAATGGGGTTTGGCTCGGCGCCCCCGGGGGCTGTGCCCCCATAAATCTTGCCTTATTCCAAAGAAAAACCCGGTCTTTTTGGACCGGGCTTTTATTTGGAAAGAGAGAAGACTTGGGGCCGCGGGCCCCAAACCCCATTCGTTTAGCGACGGCGTTTCAGCAACACATCCCGCGCCGCGTTCAGCGCACTGGCGCGAGCCACATCGCCGCCCTGATCCGGATGCGCGGCCTTCATCAGGCGCTTCCACGCGTCCTTGACAGTCTTCTTGTCGGCGCCGATAGCCAGGCCCAGCGTGTTGTAAGCCTTGATCTCTTCAGGGCTGTAGCTGGCAGCCGTCGCCGGTGCCTGCGGTTGGCGGAAGTAGGTCTGATAACGCACGCTGCCGCCCAAAACGAACGACACCAGAAACGCCACAAGCCCTTGCCACACCAGGCCGCGCATCAGCATGGTCACACCCAGAACCAGCAGCCCCATGCTGATCACACTGCGCAGGGTGCGGAACTGGCGAATCCACGGCCCGACACCAATCTTGCCGAGACGCGATTGCTTCCCGACCCAGGCCAGGAACAGGAAAACAGCGATGGCCCCGACTACCCACACCATCAGGCGTCCGCCGCCTCCAGGTCGCCGGCCTCATGCGGCACTTCCTCGCCGGCTTCGAGGCCAAGCGATCCCATCAGCGCGCGCAGTTCAGCCCGCGCCGCAATATGGCTCAGCGACACCGCCACCGGCCGGATATCACCGGACAGATCGGCCACGGTCAGGCCGAAGGGAAACAACTCGCGGTAAATCACGCGATCGCGCAGACCGGCCAGTACCTCAAAGCCGACGCGCTTGCCGAGCGCCTGAACCCGCTCGTCCACCCGCTTGCGATTGCGCGCCTCGTTGGCGGCCAGACGGTTGCGCAGGACGATCCACTCGATCGACTTGCCATCCCAGACGGCACGTTGCTTGCGTGAATTCCATACGGTCTCGGCGTAGATCGACGGCCGCTTGACATCGAGCGTCACCGGATCGACCTCACCCAGCAGGTCGAAATCGATAAAGCTGTCATTCATCGGCGTGATGATCAGATGCGCCACGGCGTGGGCGCGGCGCGACAGGACGTGATCACCGCCCGGCGTATCGACGATGATATAGTCGGCGTTTTCAATGGCTTCATCGAGCGCGCGATCAAACGCCTGACGCGCCTCGGCTTCCGGCACGGTCAGCAGAGACGCCGGCTTGTCGTGCAGGTGCGGCTCGAAAGCCATCGGCAGGTCTTTCTCGTTGGCCGTCGCCCACTTGGCGCGATTGGAGAAGAAACGGCCGAGCGACCGCTGGCGCAGATCGAGATCTATAAAGGCCACGCGCTTGCCCTGATGCAACAGATGCACAGCGACGTGCATGGCGACGGTCGATTTCCCCGCCCCGCCTTTTTCATTACCGAATACCAGAATACGCGCATCAGACATTATTCGCTCCCGCCCACCTTACACCCCAGTGGTACCGCCTCATTTAGGCTGATCCGTGTCCTGCCGCCAGAGGCCGGTTAACCAAAGGTTAAATTTTGACGTGGGTAAGTTGTCTTGTTGGCCACTGGATTTAGTGTCGCGACCGGACTATATTGCCACCATGAACACAGATTCCGACTATATGCTCCGCTCCGAAACGATCCGAATCCACACTGATGAGGATTTTGCCGGCATGAGAAAGGCCGGCCGCGTCGCCGCCGAATGCCTCGACATGCTCATCCCCCATGTGGTGCCCGGCGTGAAAACCGCGTACCTCGACGACCTGGCGCGGGAATTCATCGCCGACCATGGCGGGCTGTCGGCTTGCCTGTTTTATCGCGGCTACCAGCATACGGTCTGTATCTCGCCCAACCACGTCGTCTGCCACGGCATCCCGTCGGACAAGCCGCTGCGCGAAGGCGACATCGCCAATATCGACGTCACCTGCATCGTCGACGGCTGGCACGGCGATACCTCGCGCATGTATGAGGTCGGCGTTGTGGCGCCCAAGGCGAAGCGCCTGATCGATGTCACCTACGACGCCATGGCGCTCGGCCTGGCGCAGATCAAGCCGGGTAATACCTTTGGTGATATCGCCGCCGCCATCCAGAAATATGCGGAAGGACAGCGCTGTTCGGTGGTGCGTGATTTCTGCGGCCACGGCGTCGGTCGCGTGTTCCATGACAATCCCAATGTCCTGCACTTCGGCAAGGCCGGCACCGGTCCGGTGCTTAAAAAAGGTATGTTCTTCACCGTCGAGCCGATGATCAATCTCGGTAAGCCGGATGTGAAGGTGCTGAACGATGGCTGGACCGCCGTGACGCGCGACAAGATGCTGACCGCTCAATGCGAACATAGTTGCGGCGTGACGGACGACGGCGTTGAACTGTTCACCGCCTCGCCCACCGGCCAGTTCAGGCCGCTCCCCGTCCTGGGATAAAACGTCGAAACGGGGGGGATCATGGCCGACGACGCACTGGAAGAAGCCGCGAGCTTCTTTGATACGGCAGCGGAGCCGATCCCCCTGCCCGATCATGGCGGCCATCGCCATCGTCTGCGCCACCGGGCACGGCTTGGCGGCGTGTCCGCCCTGCCCGATTACGAACTGCTGGAACTGTTTCTCTTCCGCTCGATCCCGCAGCGCGACGTCAAGCCGCTGGCCAAGGCGCTGCTGGCGCGCTTCGGTTCGCTGCCCGCCGCGCTTTCGGCGCCGCTCGAAGACATGTTGCAGGTTTCGGCGGTCGATAACAAGGGCAAGGCCCTGCGCATGACCGCCGATATCGCGCTCGATCTGGCGCTGATGTTCGAGGCGACCCGCCGCATGGTGGCCGAACCGCTGAAACGCTCGACCGTGATATCTTCATGGTCGGCGCTGGTCTCTTACCTGAAAGTGACACTGGCCCATGAACCGCGCGAGCAATTCCGCATCCTGTTTCTTGACAAGAAAAACCAGTTGATCGCCGACGAAATCATGGGGCACGGCACAGTCGATCACGCACCGGCCTACCCGCGCGAGATCATGCGCCGCGCATTGGAACTGTCGTCAAGCTCGGTGATCCTGGTCCATAACCACCCAAGTGGTGATCCGATGCCCAGCCAGGGCGATATCGATATGACCAAGCAGATCGTGGCGGCCGGCAAACCCCTCAAGATCACCGTGCATGATCACCTGATCATCGGCCGCGAAGGCGTGGCCAGCCTCAAACAAATCGGGGCGTTTTAAAGGAAGTCCCGCGGTTCAGGATAGGCCGCGCCGACATCGATATTGATCTTCAGGCCGGCTTCCTTGGCGGATTGCAGGCTGTGCAGGTTCAGTATCTTCGGCACCGCGCCTTGCGACGCCAAAGGCCGCCCATCGATGTCGTATGAATAGTCGCCAACGATAAAGGCCGCCGGATTGCGCCGGTCCTTTTGTACCTGGAGAGGTTGTTCTACGCCTTCAACACTGACCCAGGCCGTATCGTATAATCTGGTGCTCACTGTAATCCTCGTGAAATTAGCCCGGCCCAACGGCAAAGCGCTAAAGCGCCGGCCATTCTGACAGTTACGCTATCGCCGGCTTCGGGGAGGATGAGGCCAGCATGGCGGACTCTAGCCCGTATTTGATGCGGTGGCGATAGCGAAACCGCCCAGGGCCAGACACAAAATATTCATTTCCACCCCAAAAACGCCTGGTCAGGACGGTTAAAAGCCTTACAGACAAGGCGTTCTCCGCATTACCCTAAGTGCGATGATACTGCCCACGCAATATATCCGAATAGGCCTCTTGCTCAGGCATATGCCCTTCAATCTCATAGTGAAGCACGGTTTGTTCGACATACAGGGTCCAGCGCCCATGCCCGCGTGGCGTCTCATTGAGCAGGACCAGGCGGTTATCCTGCCACTGTCCCCGCAAGGGATTGAAAGGGGGAAAGCCCCGGTCATCGAACCAGAATCCGTACAGGTTTTCGGAATCCGGATCGGCGCAAAAAACACCGTGCCCATCGAAACCCGCGCCGTCCGCCCCACTCTGTTCGTAATTAAAAATCACGTTCTTGCGGGCAGTGTCGAAGCGAACCCCCCAACGCCCGCGTTTCGTGCCGCCTGTCGACCAGGGATTGGGAGCGATTTCGCTCTCACCAGACCAGTAACCGATGAACGGATCGAGACTGTTGAGATCAAACATGCGGGACACTCCAAAACGACTCGACCGAGGCTAGTCCCCTGACAAACCTGTTTCAAGCACCTGGTGGCCCACCGACGCGAATAAGATCGCCAAAGCCGAAAGGCGCCCCCGTCGTCACCTTGAACAGGATACTCAGGCGGCGCGCACCCGCGAAGGGCGGGATCGTGACGGTCAGCGGCCCCGGCGCCGGGTCATCCTTTTTACCGATCGGCTGGCCATCGAGATAGACTTCGCAGGCGCCGGTAATGCTGGCGAATGTGATCCTGCCGCCCGCTTTCTGCACACTGGCGAAGGGCGTATAGTTGGCCGCCACCAGACTGTAACCGTCAGCTTTCGCCGCACCGAAAAGCTCTCCGGGCCGGAACCACGCCCAGGAATTCATATCGGTATCGGCGGCCTTTTGGTTGGGGTCGGGGCGTTCAGTGGCGTCCGGCGCGCGGAACCAGCTATCGAGCACCATCATCGGCGCCGTCGTTGGCTGATGCGGGATCGCGACTTTGGGCGCGTCCAACCGGATTTCGATATTGGCCGGCTTCAGTCCGTCAGCTTTCGCCACAAGATTGACAAGCCCGGCCGGATTACCGGCCATATCCGGTGCCTGGATGATGACCTGCGCCAGGCCATTGAACAATGAGCGCGTATCGCCCTTCTCGGCTTCCAGGCAGTTGGGGTCGCCATTGCCGAGGCCAATGATCGCCGCCGTGCCGCCGAACGTCACCTTATGATTGGCGTCAGGCACCACCCGACCCTTGGCGTCAATCGCTTCCACACGAACCGGCATGGCATCCCGGCCATCGCCGGTCAGGGTCTGGCGGTCTTTCACAAGCCTTAGCGCGACAGCTTTTCCGGTTGTCTCGTTGCGTACTTTCGACACGACCTTGCCGCCCCTATAGCCGCGCACCTCGATAAAGCCAGGCGCATAATCGACCGTCCAGTAATTCATGTTCAGCCGGTCAACGGCCTGCCGACCGGCGGACCTGCCATTGACGAATAGTTCGACCTCATCGAGATTCGAACAGGCCATGACCCGCACCTTATCGCCCGCCTGCCAGTTCCAGTGCGGCGCCAGTCCCAGCACCGGCTTGTCATCGATCCACTGCGCCTGATGGATAGAAAAGGCGGTTTTCTCGAAACCGCACAGATCCATGATGCCGAAAAAGGAACTGTTGGTCGGCCAGGTATGCGGCGTCGGCTCGCCGTGGTAATCGAAGCCGGTCCATACAAAGGTGCCGGCGACGAAGGGACGCGCCGAAATCTCCTTCCAGGCGGCACGATGCGTCTCGCCCCACGGCGCGGCATCGTCATCATCATCATAGCTGGCCATGATGTGCTTTTGGGTATCGGTTTTATACTCGCCGCGCGTCATGAAGGCGGAGGTGTCTTCCGAGGAGAACATCGGGATATCGGGGTGCGCTGCATGGAAGGCGTCATACTGATGCTGCTGGTAATTGATGCCAACGACATCCACCGCATCGGAGACATTGAGCGCGGTGAACAGGCCGTCATTCATGGCGGCGGTGACCGGACGCGAGGTATCGAGCGCCTTCACCACCGCGCTCATGCGGCGGACCATCTCATAGCCCTGCTCGGTGCCCTGCATCGGTTCTTCATTGAACACCGACCACAGGAAGACGCATGCGTGATTGCGATCGCGGCGGACCAGCCATTCAAGTTGTTCGAGATAAGCCGGCGAGGCGTTGAAGTTGCGATTCTCGGCCATGACGAGGAAGCCGTGGCGGTCGCAGGCGTCCATCAGGGTCTTGTTCTGGGCGTTGTGCGAGAAGCGGATGGCGTTGGCGCCCAATTCCTTCAGCTTGCGCAGGCGGAAATCGAGCACACCTTCCGGCACGGCGCAGCCAACCCCGGCATGATCCTGGTGCAGGCAGACGCCCTTGATCTTGAGCGGCTTGTCATTGAGATAGAAGCCGGTTTTGGCGTCGAAGCGCTCGGTGCGGAAGCCGCAGGTGGCGGTGACGGCATCAAGGCGTTTGTCGCCGTTCAGGATATAGGTTTCGACTCTATAAAGCTGAGGATCGGCAGGACTCCACAAGCGCGGACGATTATAGAAGAGATCAAGTCGGACCACGGCATTACCAAGCGGCGCGACTGTCGCCGTTGTCTTTTCCGTCGCCAGCAGGCCGATGGTGCCATCCCACAGTTCGCTCACCACCGTCACCTCGGTGGCGGACTTGCCGGCATTATTGAGCATGACTTCAACAGGGATTTTCCAGTCCGCCGGACTTTTCGGGTCAGGCACCGGATGCGCGAACACGCCGTCGGTCACGATATGGACCGGGTTGCGTTTGACGATCCAGGCGTCGCGGTAGATGCCGCCGCCTTCATACCACCAGCCTTCCATGGCCGTGGCGTCGACACGAACCACCAGCGAATTGTCGCCGTCGCCATAGATCACATAGGGCGTCAGGTCGATATAGGTCGAATTATAGCCGCTCCAGTTGCGCGCCACCAGCGTGCCGTTGAACCAGATCGTGGCGAAGGTGGCGATGCCGTCGAGTTGTAGTTCGATATGCTTGCCCCGATCGGCGTTCGAGAACTTCAGGTGATTGCGATACCAGACGATGCCGCGCCGGCGGTACCCCTGGTCGACATTGGTGCCGTTTTCGATCGACTGGAAACTGACGAAATCGTGCGGCAGGGTGACTTCTTGCCAGTCGCTGTCGTCATAGGATGGGCTGGCGGCGCCGAGCGCCCGGCCGGCCTTGGCGGCATTATAGGTCTGGTCGTGGGTGATCAGCACCGGCATGGGGATATCGCCATCATGGAACCGCCAGCCCTTGTCGAGCAACAGGGTTTCGCGCGGTCCCGTATTGGGGTCGTCCGGTCCGTTCGTGCTGGCAAAGGCCATTTTCGGCAGAAATCCGGCCACGGCCAGTGCGCTGGCGCTCTTGAATAGTTCCCGACGATTCATATGTCCGCTCCCTTTTTTCCAGAGGATAGACATGGAAACGGCGCGTTTTGAACCCCAAAACGCGCCGCGGCCCCCTTTTTGTAGTATTTTAATTCCGATTGAGCGGCACCAGCGGCACGCCGAGCATCTGCACGGCCTCGACCGAAGGCTGCCCCTGCGGCAAGCCGTTATCGGCCTGGAACTTCTGCATGGCGCTAACCGTCTGGCGGCCAAGCTGGCCATCGATCGGGCCGGGATTATAGCCCCTGGCGGCCAGGGCGCGCTGCACCTCCATGACCTTCTGCTGCGAAGTGTTCTTGCCGCAGATGACTTCGCGCCACACCGGTTCCGCCGCGCCGACGATGCGCTCGCGGGTCACATCATCATAGGCGGCCGGCACGGTATAGGTTTCCGTGCGGGCTTCCTGCGTCACCCGGCGGACGCGGCGCTTTTCCATCACGGCGGGAATAACCACTTCTTCGTAGCGTTCCGGCGCATCGATCACTGTATGGCGGACCTGACGCGTCTCCGCCGGGATTTCGATACGGCGGATGCTGGCCGGCGCCACCTCGACGCGCGTGGTGCGGTCTTCATAGACGCCCGGCACGACCTTCAGGCACCAGATCGACGGGTCGCGCGGCTCATAGCTGGCCGCTTCCGGCGTCCCGTCCTGATATTTGCCGGGCCAGCTCAGGCTGCCGTCATCCCGATAGCGCACGGGGTCATAATCGCCGGCGGTCACCATCGCGGCTTCGGTCGGGATACCATCGGTGCGCACCCACTCGCGGCGCGAATCCCTAACCATGACATGTTCGGTACGCAGTTCGTATTGCGCCGGAATACGTTCCTCGCGGAAGCTGGCCGGGCGGACGATCTCGGTCGTCGTCTCAATATGGCTGACGGCGGGGATGACACGGCGCTCGACCCGTTCCGGCCGGACCATGACGTCCTCATCGACCATATCGACCACCTGCGGGATACGGCGGGTTTCGACGCGTTCCGGCGACACCAGGACATGCTCGACATATCGTTCGCTCTTCGGCGGCATCAACAGACGCGAGAAGCACTGGCCGGGAATGGCGTGCTTGCGCAGTTCTTCCGGCACCTGCTGCCATTCCGGCGAGCCGACCGGCCCGCTCGGGCAGGCCACCGGCGCCGCTTCGGTCATGGTTATGATCTGGCCGACATCCCCCTGTACCGGTTCGGCGGCGCTGGTGCCGGTCTGGATCACCGTCACCGTCCGTTCGGCGGCGACGCGCGACTCCCGGTCGAACCGCTTAGATACAGGATGCACGGTCGGCTTGTGCGTATGCGCCAAAGCAGGCATGGCCAGCCCCACGCTGACCACGGCCAGCACAGCAACACCGGATTTCAGGAAAAGCTTACGCACAACAGCACCCTCAAGTTTCGCAGATTCGCAATTGCCTAAAAATTAACCCTTTATAAACCCTTGCGCCAAGCCCGCACACCTGCAAAGCGTAAATTAACTTCATTTTCTGGCCATATTTGAAACGCGTGCCAATGCTTTTACGCTTGACATTGCCGCCCCATCTTCCCATTCCCACCGCGACCATCGTTTCTAGCTGTAAGGTATCGCCCATGATCTCCCGTTATGCCCGCAAGGAAGCCGCCGCCATCTGGGACGCGGCGATGAAGTACAAGATCTGGTTCGAGATCGAGGCCCACGCCGCCACCAAGATGGCCGAACTGGGCGTCATCCCGAAAGAAGCCGCCGAAGTGCTGTGGGAAAAGGGCAAGGACGCGCCGTTCGACGCCGACCGCATCGATGAGATCGAGCGCACGGTGAAGCACGATGTCATCGCCTTCCTGACCCACGTTTCGGAAATCGTTGGCCCCGAAGCGCGCTTCCTGCACCAGGGCATGACGTCCTCGGACGTGCTCGATACCTGCTTCGCCGTGCAACTGCAAAAATCGGCCGATATGCTGATCGAGGATGTCGATCTGGTGCTGGCCGCCCTCAAGAAGCGCGCGCTGGAACACAAGCTGACCCCGACGGTCGGCCGCTCGCACGGCATCCACGCCGAGCCGGTGACCTTTGGCCTCAAACTGGCCGGCTACTATGCCGAGTTCACCCGCGCCCGTAAGCGCCTGGTGGTGGCCCGTGAAGAGATCAGCACCTGCGCTATTTCCGGCGCCGTCGGCACCTTCGCCAATGTGTCGCCCGAAGTCGAAGCCTATGTCGCCGAGAAAATGGGCCTTGAGGTCGAGCCGGTCTCGACCCAGGTCATCCCGCGCGACCGTCATGCCGCCTTCTTCGCGGCGCTCGGTGTCGTCGCCTCGTCGATCGAGCGTCTGGCCACCGAAATCCGTCACCTGCAACGCACCGAGGTTCTGGAAGTCGAGGAATTCTTCTCGCCCGGCCAGAAGGGTTCCTCGGCCATGCCGCACAAGCGCAATCCGGTGCTGACCGAAAACCTGACCGGCCTCGCCCGTCTGGTCCGTTCGGCCGTCGTGCCCGCCATGGAAAACGTCGCCCTGTGGCACGAGCGCGATATCTCGCATTCCTCGGTCGAGCGCGGCATCGCGCCGGACGCCACCATCCACCTCGATTTCGCCCTGCGCCGCCTGGCCAATGTCGTCGATAACCTGCTGATCTATCCGGACAACATGCAGAAGAACATCGACCGTCTCGGCGGTCTGGTGCACAGCCAGCGCGTCATGCTGGCCATGACGCAGAAGGGCATGTCGCGCGAGGATTCGTATTCGGCCGTCCAGCGCAACGCCATGAAGGTGTGGCGCGGCGAAGGCAATTTCCTCGATTTCCTGGCTGCCGATGAAGATGTGTCAAAGTTCTTCACACGCGAACAACTGGAGCCGTTCTTCAATCTCGATTACCACACCAAGCACGTCGATACGATTTTTGCCCGCGTATTTGGCGCTTAAGTTAAAGCAAGACAGCCCACCACCACGCCGTAAACGGCGCGGTCCCCCTCCCCAGTAAAACTGGGGAGGTATAATAATGAAACACCCTCCTCCCCTGCGCAGCGGGGGAGGTGTCGCGGCGAAGTCCGCGACGGAGGGGGCCGCTTCTGCGAGGTCTTCCCATGCCCACCCTGCTCACCGATCAGTTCGACCTTGCCGGCTACGAAAGCCGCTTCACCGGCAAGGGCCGCATCCGCCTCGAAGGCGCCCTGCCCGCCGACGACGCGCTGGCCGTGCATCTTGCGCTCGAACAGCAGACGCCGTGGGATCTCCAGATCGTCACCAAGGAAGGCAAGCCCGCCATCTTGTCGCGCGCCGAACTCGACACCCTGTCGCCGGATATTATCCAGACCCGTTTGCAGGATGCCGCCGAGCGCGCCCAGACCGGCCTCTCCTATCTTCGCCTCGGCCTCGACCTGATAGACGAGGACACCATCGCCCTCGCACCTTTGTCTAACCTATTGAAATCGGAAGCCTTCGCGGCCTTCTGCGGCCAACTGACCGGCCTCAGCGGCCTCGAACTGGCCTCGCTCGATGCCGTCTGTTATCGCAATGGCGACTTTTTCACCCAGCATACTGACCAGTCAGCGCGACTGTGCTTCGAATGGAATTTCACGCAAGGGTGGCGCTCGGACTGGGGCGGCCAGATGCTGTTCCATTCGCCCTCAGGCGATATCGAGGGTGGCATCATGCCGCGTTTCAACGATCTATCGTTGTTCGCCGGTGACCAGCCGCGCAGCATCGCCAGCGTGGCGCCCTATGCCGGCGGACCGCGGTTCTCGATTACCGGACGGTTTGGCTAACGCTCAGCGATGAGCGACGCAGGCGTTTAAGTTCACGCCAATACAGCCACATTGAGCCCAGGATAACGCACGGACCACCGACAACATAGCGCCAGGTTCGGTAAGAATTCAGATCAATCTGCCCGTCAGCCAAATCATTGAGATAGCGCCAGAATATCAGGCAGACTATCGGCAGGCCAAGACTGACTAGCAGCAAGGCAATCAAGCGGTCCGAAGGCGCACTAGTCTTACGCAAACTCAACACGGCAAAAGGCAGCGACAGCACAATCCCTGCCATAGTGGCCAAAGCGACTGCCCAGCCGTGGGCATCAAGAACCATTAAAAGTCCTATTGGCGATAATGATAAACCGGCGCCATAGACAATCATGACAATGCGGTTCTTAGCCCGCAAAGCCTGTGCATCCTGATTTTTCAGCAATTCCCCCAGCATGGCGCTGTACCTAGCTGCCCGTATTGGGCGGCGGGGGCGGGGGCGCATCAACTGGCTGGGTGTCCAGAGGCGGTGGCGGCGGCGGCGCGCCGATCGGCTGGGTATCCAGTCCCGGTGACGGTTCAACCGTAGAGCAACCGGCCACGGCCGCGGCAAAACCGATGATCATGAACGCTGTGACAAACCTCTTCATAATCATCATCTCCTGCAAATTTCAGCTTTTGAGCGCTTCCCTGGCCTGAGCCAGGAATTCCGCCGCCTTGGTGCGGACCTCGGATTCACGCACGGTGATGTTGGAGGCCGTCAGGTCGCCCAAAACCTTGCGAATCACGTCTTCTTCCGAGGGCTGGTCGCCACTGGCGCGGACAACGGCTGTGGCGTAATTTTCCGCCGTCTTGCCGGTCAGCCCCATCTTTTCGGCGCCCCACAGGGCCATCATGCGATTGCGGGCGGCGGCGGCCTGAAATTCAAAAGCATCGCTTCCCTGAAGCGGAGGTTCATTGGACTCAGCAGGCTGGGTATCGGACATCGGCATATAGTTAAAAACCTTTCAGGCTATAGCCGGTTTTAGTTCCCCTTTCGTGCCAAAGCAACCACAACTGACAGATAACCACCAGATTCTTGTGAGCGCCCCCATGTTCGCGCCGTTCAAACGTTAAAAAAGACACGAAATGTCCGTGTCCACCCTATACAGAACGGACATTTTTGTTTATTTGCGGCGCGAAAGCGCGTCCTCTAGGATGCACCCTGATATTTCCGCCTTCGAGCCGTTTCCTGACACACCTCGAAAGGCTTCGTCTTCCCGGCGCGACCGCCGTTTTGGACATTCCGACTGGAACACATAATGACCACCAAAACCCGCAAGAAAATCTACGAAGGCAAGGCCAAGATTCTGTATGAAGGCCCTGAGCCGGGCACGCTTGTCCAGTATTTCAAGGACGACGCCACCGCCTTCAACGGCGAGAAGAAGGCCCAGCTCGAAGGCAAGGGCGTGATCAATAATCGCATCAGCGAATTCATCATGACCAAGCTGAACAATATCGGCGTTCAGAACCACTTCATCAAGCGCCTGAACCTGCGCGAGCAACTGATCCGTGAAGTCGAGATCATCCCGCTCGAAGTCGTCTGCCGTAACGTTGTCGCCGGCTCGATGGCGACGCGCTTCGGCCTGCCCGAAGGCCAGCAATTGCCGCGGTCGATCATCGAATTCTATTACAAGAACGATGCGCTCAATGACCCGCTGGTCACCGAGGAGCACATTACGGCGTTCAACTGGGCGCAGACACAGGAAATCGACGATATTCTGGCCACCACCCTGCGCGTCAACGATTTCCTGTCGGGCATGTTCGCCGCGGTCGGCATCACCCTCGTCGATTTCAAGATCGAATATGGCCGCCTGTTCGAAGGCGATTTCGCCCGCGTTATCCTGGCCGACGAGATCAGCCCCGATAGCTGCCGTCTGTGGGATTCGACCAGCGGTGAAAAGCTCGACAAGGACCGTTTCCGCCGCGATATGGGCAATGTGATTGAGTCCTATACCGAGGTCGCCAAGCGCCTCGGCATCATGGGCGACATGCCCCGCGTCATCGAAGGGGGAGCGCAGTAAATGAAGGCGAAAGTTCACGTTTATCTGAAGCCCGGCGTGCTCGATGTCCAGGGCAAGGCCGTCGAAGGCGCCCTGCACGGCCTCGGCTGGAACGGCGTTTCCAACGTCCGGGTCGGCAAGCTGCTTGAGTTCGATCTCGATGGCAGCGATGAGGCCAAGGCAAAAGACGAACTGAAGGCCATGTGCGAAAAGCTTTTGGCCAATACAGTCATTGAATCCTACAAGGTTGAGGTCGCGTAACATGGCTTTCAAGGCAGCGGTTCTCGTATTCCCCGGCTCCAATTGCGACCGCGACTGCAAGACCGCCGTTGAAACGACAGTCAACGGCAAGGTCGATATGGTCTGGCACGAGGACACCTCCCTGCCCTCAGGTCTCGACCTGATTATCATTCCCGGCGGTTTCTCCTACGGCGACTACCTGCGCTGCGGCGCCATGGCCTCGCTGTCACCGGTGATGCAGGCGGTCAAGGCCGAAGCCGAGCGCGGCGTGTCGGTGCTGGGTATCTGCAACGGTTTCCAGATCCTGTGCGAAGCCGGCATGCTGCCGGGCGCCCTGCTGCGCAACGCCGACCTGAAATATGTCTGCAAGCCGATCGAACTGAAGATCGAGAACCGCAACACCCGCTTCACCAATGCCTATGGCAATGCCCAGACGGTGTGGATGACGCAGGGCAATGGCGACGGCAACTTCTTCGCCGAACCGGACGTGCTGCAAGAGATCGAGGACAATAATCAGGTCGTTTTCCGCTATGCCGAAAATCCCAATGGCTCGGTTAATGACATCGCCGGCATCATCAACAAGCAAGGCAATGTCCTCGGCATGATGCCGCACCCCGACCGCGCCTTTGAAAAGGCGCTCGGCTCGGCCGACGGCGCGCCGCTGTTCCAGAGCCTGGTCAACGCGCTCCAGACAGCTTGAATTTAAATACAGGCTCCTGATTTAAGGGGCTTGAGACTATATATCCCCCCGGAAGCCCTGGGGGGATTCCTGTAAAGGGCATCCAGCATGACCACCGCGACCGCATCCCCCAAGAGCATGGCCCAGAAGGCCCTCGAATACGGCCTCAAGGCTGACGAATATCAGGTCATCCTCGACCGTCTCGGCCGTGAACCGAACGACGTCGAACTGGGCGTCTATTCGGTCATGTGGTCGGAGCACTGCTCGTATAAATCCTCACGTCTCCATCTGCGCAAATTCCCGGTGACCGGCCCGCGCGTCATCTGCGGCCCCGGTGAAAATGCGGGCGTCATCGATATCGACGATGGCCAGGCCTGCATCTTCAAGATGGAATCGCACAACCACCCGTCCTTCATCGAACCCTATCAGGGCGCGGCAACCGGCGTCGGCGGCATCATGCGCGACGTCTTCACCATGGGCGCCCGTCCGGTGGCCCTGCTCAACGCCCTGCGCTTCGGCGAACCCGGCCACCCCAAGACCCGCCGCCTCGTTGAGGGCGTCGTGTCGGGCATCGGCGGCTATGGCAACTGCGTCGGCGTGCCGACCGTGGCCGGCGAGACCAATTTCCACGCGGGCTATAACGGCAACATCCTCGTCAACGCCATGTGCGTCGGCATCGCCGATTCCGACAAGATCTTCTATTCCGCCGCGCCTGAACCCGGCCTGCCAGTCGTCTATTTCGGCTCGAAGACCGGCCGCGACGGCATCCACGGCGCGACAATGGCGAGCGTGGAATTTTCCGAAGATTCGGAAGAGAAGCGCCCCACCGTCCAGGTCGGCGATCCCTTCGCCGAAAAGCTGCTGATCGAGGCCACGCTGGAGCTGATGGCTTCGGGCGCGGTCGCCGCCATTCAGGATATGGGCGCCGCCGGCCTCACTTCCAGTTCCGTGGAAATGGCCGGCAAGGGCGGCCTCGGCATCACGCTCGACCTCGACAAGGTGCCGCAGCGCGAAACCAGTATGTCGGCCTATGAGATGATGCTCTCGGAGTCGCAGGAGCGCATGCTGGCTATCCTGAAGCCCGGCCGTGAGGAAGACGGCTACCGCATCTTCAGGAAATGGGGCCTCGATGCCGCCGTCATCGGCGAAACCAACACCTCCGGCAATATCGTGCTGCTGCACAAGGGCGAGGTCGTCTGCGACCTGCCGCTGGCGCCGCTGTCCGATGACGCCCCGCTCTATGACCGTCCGTGGGTTGAACCGGCGCAGGAACCCGAACTGACCGAGGCCGATGTGCCGGTGACGCACGACCTGAACGACGCCCTGCTCAAGATCATTTCTTCGCCGGACGAAGCCTCCAAGCGCTGGCTGTGGGAACAGTATGATCGTCACGTCATGGCTGATACGCTGTCCGACAGCTCGACCGGCCACGACGCCGGCATGGTCCGCGTCCACGGCACCAAGAAGGCGCTCGCCGTCACCTCCGACTGCACCCCGCGCTACGTGCAGGCCAACCCCTACGAAGGCGGCAAGCAGGCCGTGGCCGAAGCCTGGCGCAACCTGACCGCCGTTGGCGCAGAGCCGATCGCCATCACCGACAATCTCAATTTCGGCAGCCCTGAAAAGCCGGAGACAATGGGCCAGATCGTCCGCGCCATCGACGGCATGGCCGAGGCCTGCCGCGCCCTCGATTTCCCCGTCGTTTCGGGCAATGTGTCGCTGTATAACGAGACCAACGGCGTCTCGATCCCCCCCACGCCGACCGTCGGCGCTGTCGGCCTGCTCAAGGACTACGATCAGCGCGTCGGCTTCAATAAGGTTCAGGCCGGCCAGGTGATCATCCTGATCGGCGAAACCAAAGGCGAGATGGGGTCTTCGCTCTATCTGCGCGAGGTCTTCGGCCTGGAAATAGGCGCGCCGCCCAAGGTCGATCTGGAAGCAGAAAAGGCCAACGGCACCCTGGTGCGCCGCCTGATCAAGGCGGGCGTCGCCAAGGGCGTCCACGATCTTTCCGATGGCGGGCTGCTGTCGGCGGCGGTCGATGTGGTGCTGTCGTCCAAGGTCGGCCTGTCGCTCAAGAACCCGACCGATCTCGCCAACCATATCTTCGGTTTCGCCGAGGACCAGGCGCGTTATATGATCGCGGTTGATGAGGCCTCGGCCCATCTGGTCATCGCCCAGGCGGCGGAGGCCGATGTGCCTGCGGCGGTTATCGGCGTCGCCAGCGGCACTGATCTCAGCTATACCGGCCTTAGCTTAAGCATCGAGGCGTTGCGCAAGGCGCACGAGGAATGGCTGCCGAACTACATGGCTGGCAAGGCTTAATCGCCTGCTGCATAAGATGAAAATGATGCCGTCCAACGTCAGGCTGGGCGGCATTTTACGTTTGAAAAAATCATCGCTCAAAACAAAAATTTCAGCAACAGACTTAAATCTCTCTTAACCGGTTTGCTGGCTAGTCTGGGTGCAGACGAATCCGGCAACCGGCAGCTAAGGGGCAGCCCGACATGACCATGACGACGCCCGCAGGCCGATCAGCGGACAGGAGACTGTAGCCGTGCGTTATCGTCCCTTTGGTCGTTCCGGACTGGCGCTCTCAACCGTCGGTCTGCGCCTGAAATCAGAGACCTTTGGCCGCAATCACACCCTGATGCAGAAGCTGATCGTTTCGGCGCTGGAAAACGGTGTAAACACCTACCATTTCGACAGCCTCGATGTCCCTTTCCTGCGGGCCGCCGCCGAAGCCTTTTCCGTGGTCGATCGCAAGCTGCTGTTCCTTTCCGTTACGGCGCATGAACCGTTTCAGACGAACGATCCCGACGCCTACGCCCTGGCGCCGCTGAAAGAACGCCTGCGCGGCGCCATCAAGGATTCCGGCCTGCAATGGCTCGACCTGCTTTATTTCGCCCCGCCGGGCGCCGCGGACCTGCCGAAAGACAGTCTGGACTTTCTTCACAGCCTGCAAAAGTCGAAGATGCTGCGCTATCTCGGCGGCATGGGCGAGACTGATGATATCACCGGATTGATCGCCTCGGACCAGTTCAGCGTCATCCAGACCCGTTTCGATATCGATTCAAGCTGGGACAAGCGCCGCAAGATCGACGACGCTGTTGTCCGCGACATGAACGTCATCGCCACCGACTTCTTTCCGGCTATCTACCGCAAGGCCTCGGATGTCGTGCCAAAGGAAGCCCGGCGCGGCTTCTTCGGCGGCAAGGCCAAAAGCCCGCTAGCCGGCGCCGGCACCCATGCCTTCCTGCACCAGACGCCCGACTGGACGCCGGAGGCGCTTTGCCTCGGCTATGCGCTTTCCCAGTCCAGCATGTCGTGCATCCTGATTGACGCGGAGAGCACGGAGCACCTTGAAGCCCTGGCCGAGGTGCCGGAACGCCACCTGCCCTCCTCCGTACCGGCCCAGATCGAGATGGCGCGCTTCAACGAACGGGCCGCCAAGCTCGCGGGCGGCTAAAAATAGACCTGCCAGCCCTTTATTTGCGCCGCTGCTTCGCCTATATGCGGAATAGGATTTTAGAGGAGAGCGTACCGTGAGCGCAGAGACCGACACCCAGACCTTCATCGACACCACCGTCAAGGGGCACGATGTCGTCCTGTTCATGAAGGGTACGCCCGAACAGCCGCGCTGCGGCTTCTCCTCGCTCGTTGTGCAGGTGCTCGATCATCTCGGCGCGGAATATGTCGGCGTTGATGTGCTGCAGGACGCGGATCTGCGCGAAGGCATCAAGACCTACAGCGACTGGCCGACCATCCCGCAACTCTACGTCAAGGGCGAGTTTATCGGCGGCGCCGATATCGTCCGTGAAATGTTCCAGTCGGGTGAGCTGAAGACCGCCCTGACCGAACAGGGCGTCATCGAGGCATAGTCTGCCTTTTCAACCCCCGGTTTTTATTCTATGGTCGGATAAGATCGGGGGAATCATGAAACTCATAAAATCATTTGGCTGGACGCTTGCCATTGCAGCGGCTTTCTTGGCGTCAGGCGCTCAGGCGGCCGGATGGAAACTGGCTGAATCCGAACACTTCGTTATCTACAGCGACGCCAGCGTCAAGGATACGCGCGCCTACGCCAGCAAGCTCGAAAACTTTTATCTGGTTACCGGCGCCTTCTATGATCAGATGAGCGACTCAGTTCTGCCGTCCTATCAGAAGACGCGATTGAATTACTTCAATGACATATCGGAATTTCGGGTCGTGCGGCCTGATCTCGACGGTCACGCCTTTACCCCCTCCCTTTATTGCGACGAGGGCACCCAGTATTTTTCGACCGCCGACGCCCAGAGCAACAACAACCTGTATGGCCAAGGCCTGCTCGACCCGGATATAGATCTCAACCTCGCCTACATGTTCTTTGCCTATAATGACCACGTTCTGCATGAGCGTTTCGCCAAGCTGCCCTACTGGGTAAAGAATGGACTGAACTGGTACTTCATGACCGCCGTCTTCAAGGATGGTGAAATATTCATTGGCAAACCGCCCCCCAATATCGCCATGTCATTCACGGCCTTCGGCACGGACGACCTGACGTACAAGAAAAACTTTATACCCTACGCCGACCGCATCGCCGGCAAGGCTGTGCCGCCGGACAAGGCGGATATGGTGGCGCTTCAGAACTGGGTGATGGTCTCATACCTGATGAGCGACCTGAAGCGTCGTGAAAAGCTGGTGGCGTATCTGCGACTGGTCGAAACGGGGATGGACTCGCTTGAAGCCTACAATAAAACCATTGCGATCGAACCGGAAAGCTACCGCGACATTCTGAAGACCTATGTCAAGTCGGGCGTGACCTACCAGAAATACAACATCAGCAGCCTGACCGACGCGGCCGTCACCATAACCGATCTGCCCAATTATAGTTACAATGTGCCGCTCATCGATGCGGCGCTGCAAACCTGCCCGAAGAAAGCCGACGGTCTCAGGCTTCTCAGCACCATGCACAAGATGGCGCCGCAATTCCCCAATGACAGCCTGTCGCAGATGGCCCTGGCGCGTGCCGAAGTCCGTTTTGGCGATCCGGAGGCAGCCCTGCCATATCTGACACAGAGACTGGTGGCCAATCCGAAAGATATAGACGCGCAATTTCTTCTGGGCCGAATGTATATCGCGCTCGCCGAGCATGGGCCTGAAGACAAACGCACCCAGAGCTACGCCAGCGCCCGGCGCGAACTCGGCAGGGCTTATCAGTTGAATCCGTCGTCGGCGCCCACCCTCTATTTTTATGCGCGGACCTTCGCCGACCGGCCGGACTATCCGAATGAGAATACGATGAATGCCGTACGGCTGGCGCAGGACTATTCCGGCGGCAGTTACGACATGTACGAAGCCGAACTGGACCTTCGCAAGGGAGACTATGAGGCCGCGCAGACGATTGTCGATAAAGGCCTGAGCTTCGTGACCAAGGAAACGAATAAGGACTGCGTAAAAATTCTCAATGACCTGCATGACAGCCTGGCGGCGCGAAAGCCCAAGGCGGATATCCTGCCGCTTTTTGCCAAGTATGATACCACCGATGGATGAACAGCAGAAAACCCCGGAAGATCGCTCTTCCGGGGTTTTGCAATTCCGATAATCCGGAGATTAAGAGGAGTAGTATTCGATAACCAGGTTCGGTTCCATCTTGACGGGGTACGGCACTTCGGCCGATTCCGGCAGGCGGACCAGACGGGCGCGCATCGCCTTGGCGTCGAGTTCGATATAGTCCGGCACGTCGCGCTCAGGCGATTGCAGGGCTTCCAGAACCAGGGCCATGTTACGCGAACGCTCGCGGACTTCGACCACATCGTCCGGCTTCACGCGGTAAGACGCGATGTTGACGCGCTTGCCGTTGACCAGAACGTGACCGTGGTTGACGAACTGACGGGCGGCCCAGACGGTCGGCACGAACTTGGTGCGGTACACGAAGGCGTCCAGACGGGTTTCGAGCAGCGCGATCAGATTTTCCGAGGTGTTACCCTTGCGGCGATCGGCTTCTTCGTAGGTGCGCAGGAACTGCTTCTCGGTGATGTTACCGTAGTAACCCTTCAGCTTCTGCTTGGCGCGCAGTTGCGTGCCGAAGTCAGATATCTTGTTCTTGCGGCGTTGACCATGCTGGCCAGGGCCATAGGAGCGCTTGTTGACGGGGGATTTCGGACGGCCCCACAGGTTTTCACCCATGACGCGGTCGAGTTTGTACTTGGCGCTGTGGCGCTTCGACATTTTAGACCTATAATCTAACCCTGACCGGCTTCCCACCCGTGTGTGAAAAGCGATTGCAACGGCGGTCCCAGGATCAACCCGTAGTAACACCAAAGCGTGAGCCGTGGCGTGAAGTGGCGGCTTATGTCGGATCAGATGCGCGGAGTCAAGCGGCGTATGGCATTTTTACGCAAAACAGAGCTTGCATCCGCCACCACACCCGCCTTACGTCATACGATCCTTTGTGCTCGAAAGCTTCCCATGCCCGACACCTCAGAACAGCCTATCCGCGTCAGCACCCGCGAGCAACTGATCTTCCTGCTGGCAGAGGCCGCGGAGATCGAGCATAATCTGATGTGCTGCTATCTATTTGGGGCCTTTTCGCTGAAGACGGAAGCCGATGGCCTGACACCCGAACAGGCCAAGGTGGTCGCCGGCTGGCGCCGCGATATTATCTCCATCGCCATCGAGGAAATGGGCCATCTGGCTCTGGTCGCCAATATCACCATCGCCGTCGGTGGATCGCCGCATTTCGGCCGGCCGAATTTCCCGATTTCCGCCGGATATCATCCCTCTGGCGTTGTGGTCGAACTGCATCCGTTCAACAAATCGACGCTCGATCACTTCATCTATCTCGAACGCCCCGAAGGCGATACTCGCCCCGATGGCGCCACCTTCGCCAAAAAAACCGAGACCTACGCCCGCAATATGGACGGCGACCGCCTGATGCCCAATGGTCAGGACTACGCCACGGTCGGGCACCTATATCGCGGCATCCGTCAGGCGCTGGCCGACCTCAGCGCGCGCCTGGGTGAGGATAAGCTGTTTATCGGCGACATGTCGTTGCAGGTCGGCCCCGACCTGACGCCCCTGCCCGGCCTGACCATCGTCAAGTGCCTGAAAACAGCGCTCAAGGCCTGCGATACCATTGTCGATCAGGGCGAAGGCGCGTCGGGCGATAATGCGCGCTCGCACTATAACCGCTTCCTGTCCATGTGTGAGAGCTATCACCAGATGGAAGCGGCTGATTCGGACTTTAGCCCATCGCGTCCGGTCGCCGACAATCCGGTGATGCGGCGCGGACCGGACCGCGGCAATCTGTGGGTCGATGCGCCGGAAGCCGCCGCCGTCATGGACCTCGCCAACGCCATCTATAACATCATGCTGCGTGCGCTTTCCCAGGGCTTTGCCGACCATGATCCGGTACGCAAGCGCGCCTTTATCGATGTGTCGATCGACGGCATGTATGCTCTGTCGCCGGTGGCTGAACACCTGACACGCCTGCAGGCCTCGACCACTGTGCCGGATGTTACGGCGGGGATATCGTTTGCCACCCTGCGCGATGTCACCCCCCTGCCCGATGGCAAGCCGTCGCTGGTCTTTATCGCCGAGCGGCTGGAAGAACTGTCCGCCGGCGCCCGCAAGGCCTTGAAGGATGAACTAGCGGAGGGCACGGCCAGCCGATTGTCTACTTTGGCGAAGAAGCTGCGGGATATTCATGCGCCGACATCTAAGGAGACGGTTATGGCTGAAAGTGTAAAAACCGAGACGGTCAGCCAGAACGATCCGCAGGCCACGCCAGTTTCGAAGCCGGCCGCTACAACGCCCAATCCGCCTTCCGGCGCCGCAGAGAACCACGGCCAGACACCGGCGATCGAACGCGCCGAAGGGGCGGACGTCATCATCGAATTCGAGGCCAAACGCTGCATCCATGCCCGCTTTTGCGTGCTGCAGCAACCGGGCGTTTTCAAGGCCAATGTCGTCGGCGAATGGATCATGCCGGATGACGCCGATTGCGCCGACAATCTGGTGGCCACGGCGCAGAACTGCCCGTCGGGCGCCATCCGCTACACCCGCAAGGATGGTCGGCCGGATGAATTGCCGCCGCTGGTCAATCTGATCCAGGTGCGCGAAAACGGCCCCAATGCCTTTCGCGGCCACCTGATACTCGATGGCGAGCCGATCGGTTACCGCGCCACGCTCTGCCGCTGTGGCCGCTCGAAAAACAAGCCCTTCTGCGATGGCTCCCACAAGGCAGGCGATGATCCCTTCCACGCGACCGGTGAACCGGAAACCGGTGATGTCACCGCTCTGGAGGTGCGCAATGGCGAGGTCAGCATCAATCCGCAAAAGAACGGCCCCTTGCGGATTTCCGGCAATCTCGAAGTCCTGAGCGGCACTGGCCGCACCATCCGCAAGGCGCAGGCCCTGCAACTGTGCCGCTGCGGTCATTCGGGCAATAAGCCCTATTGTGACGGCAGCCACGCCCGTGTCGGTTTTATCAGCGATTAGACCTGCGTAAACTGGACAGAGTTAACACTTAAGCAAGCAAATCACAGGAATGCTCGGTCTAATGTAACCGCATCTCTTCGAGGCGCCTGACCATGCTCTCACGTTCTCTGCCCGTAAAAATCGCCCTGATCAGCGCCGCCGCGCTCGCCCTTGTCTTTGGAACCAGCAGCTTTATCCTGTCGCAGGGCACCAGCCGCAGCCTGACCAGCCAGACCGATGCCCTTCAGGCCGATGTGGCCGAGAAGGAAGCCAATGTGGTTCGCACCCGGCTCGATCAGGCGGCCACCATCGCCGATGACATCGCCGCAAGCGCTTTGGCCATCAAATCGACCGGCCTGACCGAAAGATCGGCGCAGGATGCCCTTTTGAAAGCCCTGCTGGAAAAGCATCCCGATATTCTCGGCACCTATACCGCCTGGGAGCCTAATGCGCTGGACGGTAAGGATGCTGAATTCGCCGGAAAGGACGGCCATGATGCTTCCGGCCGTTACGTCCCCTACTGGAATCGCGGCACCGGCAGCGTGATCCGTGAAATCCTGCTCGATTATGATAAGCCCGGCGCCGGCGATTATTATTTGCGCCCGAAAAATGAAGGCCGGGCTGTCGCCATGGAGCCTTACGTCTATCCGATCGCCGGAAAGGACGTGCTGATGACCTCCTTTACGCGCCCCCTGACCATAGACGGCCAGTTTGTCGGCATCGCCGGGGTCGATGTCGATCTCGGCTCGCTGAATGCGCAACTGGGCGCCATCAAGCCCTTCAACACCGGTCTGGTCGCGCTGATCTCGAAAACCGGACTAGCCGTCAGCTATCCCAACGCGAAAGCTCAAGGCAAGGCGATCAAGGATTTCGATGCCGGCACCGCCGAAGCCGCCGCTAAGGCCATAGCCGCCAACAAGGTCGTCAAGTTCGACGCCAAGGGGCCGGATGGCAAGCCGTGGCGCTACCTCGCTTCGCCCATCGCCGCAGCCGGCACCGCAGATACCTGGGCCGTCGTCGTGCAGGTGCCTGTCGCCACCCTCAATGCTCAGGTCGATCACAACAACCGCTTCATGCTCGGCATCTCCGTGCTGTGCATCCTCGTTTCGGCCGCGCTGATCTTCTTCGTCCTCTATTCGCTGGTCGGCAAGCCGCTGAACAGCCTCAAGGGCAGCTTCGACAGGATGGCCGGCGGCGACCACAATGCCGACGTGCCGGAAGCGAAACGCATCGATGAAATCGGCCTGATCGGCAAGGCGGTCATGGCCTTCCGCGAGGGCCTGCGCACCAAGGCCAACGCCGAATCCGAAGCCGAAATCGCCCGCCAAAGCCAGTCCGAACGCGAACGCCGCCAGGTCATGAGCGACCTCGCCGCTGACTTCGAGCGTTCGGTCGGCTCGATCGTCAATGCCGTCGGTGAAGCCTCCGGCGAAATGAAGGCCTCGGCCGAGGCGCTCAATGCCATCGCCTCGCGCACCTCCGGCCAGACCACCTCCATCGCCTCGGCCACGGAACAGGCGGCCACCAATGTCCGCACCGTGGCCGCCGCCTCGGAAGAACTGTCGAGTTCGATCCACGAGATCACCTCCAAGGCGCAGATGTCCTCGACCATCGCCCTGCAGGCCGTTGAGCAGGCCAATCTCTCGGATGCCCGCATCCGCGATCTCGAAGCCGCCGCCGGCAAGGTCGGTGAAGTGGTCAACCTGATCCAGGCCATTGCCCAGCAGACCAATCTCCTCGCGCTCAACGCCACCATCGAAGCCGCCCGCGCCGGTGACGCCGGCAAGGGCTTCGCCGTCGTCGCCACCGAGGTCAAGACCCTGGCCTCGCAGACCGCCAAGGCGACCGAGGACATCAGCGCCCATATCAATGTCATCCAGTCGGCGACCAGCGGCACGGTAGAGGCCATCCAGTCGATCCGTGCCACCATCGATGAGATGAACCAGATCGCCCAGGCCATCACCGACAATATGGAACAGCAGGGCGCGGCCACCGCCGATATCGCCCGCAACGTCCATGAGGCGGCGCAAGGCACGGATGAGGTCGCCAGCCATGTGCATGCCATGGCCGAAGCGACGCAGGAGACCGGTCACGCCTCCAATCTGGCGCTCGATACGGCGTCGCGCCTGGTCGAGCAATCGGCCGAGATGCGCGAACAGATCAGGCAGTTTGTGGCCCAGGTTCGGGCGGGATAGTTAAACCTCTCCGCAGGTGTTTGCGGCCCCATCCCCTCACCCCGCCCCATTGAAGAAATGGTGCCCCCCTCTCCCCTTATAGAAAGGGAGAGGGGGTAAGAAAAGCAAACGTCGTTTAGCTCTTATGGAATAGCAGCTTGTCGATGCGGCGTTCGTCCATATCGATAACCTCGACCTTGAAGCGCCCCAAAGTGACGATTTCGCCCTCTTTCGGGAAACGCCCCAGCTTGTAGAGGATCAGGCCGGCGACGGTATGATAGCCGCTGCCGGTCTCGAAATCCTCGCCGATGGCGTCACCCAGCTCGATCAGATCGGCGCGGCCATCGACGAGGAAAGACCCGTCCTCGCGGCGTACGATCATCAGGCGATCGTCGTCGTGGCCTTCGTTAAGGTCGCCGGCGATCATTTCCAGCAGGTCGGTCGGGGTCAGCACGCCCTCGAAACCGCCATACTCATTGATGACAAAGGCCATGTGCAGCTTGGATTCCTTGAAGCGTTCCAAAGCCAGCAACAGCGAGGTTGTCACCGGCATATAGATCGGCTCCTGCAGGATAGATTGCAGATCGAGCGGCTTGCCGGCCATCAGGGCGTCGGCGATATCGCGTTTATGCGCCACACCCACCGGCTCCTCGCTGTCCTGACCACGCACCACGACGAAGCGGGAATAAGGGCAATCGCGGATCTGGGTGTTGAGATCGGCGGCGTCATCATCGATCGACACGCGGTAGACCTCGGTGCGCGGCGTCATGGCCACGCGCACGGTGCGGTCGCCCAGGCGCATGATCTCGGTCATCATCTGCTTTTCACCGGGTTCGATCAGGCCGGCGCCCATGCCTTCGGCCAGGGTTGATTCGACCTCTTCCTGGGTGATGGCCTCACCGCTTTGATCGCGGATACCCATCAGTTTCAGCACCAGCGAGGTCGAGCCGGTCAGCAGGCTAACGAAAGGCCCAAGCCCGACCGACAGCAGATGCAGCGGCCGCGCCACCACGCCGGCGATGCGTTCCGGGAACAGCATGGCGAGGCGCTTCGGCAC
Source organism: Asticcacaulis sp. (assembly GCF_035497195.1). Lineage (GTDB taxonomy): Bacteria > Pseudomonadota > Alphaproteobacteria > Caulobacterales > Caulobacteraceae > Asticcacaulis. Next base: position 213,010 of record NZ_DATJDZ010000019.1, on the reverse strand, counting down.
CAGTTCGCCGATGATCAGCGACAGATAGGTCAGGACCACGACGACGATGCCGGTCGAGATCGCTTCGGAATAGCGCGTCAGCCAGGGGATGGTATTGATCAGCTTGTCGAGTTCGCCCGCCACCGTCGCCTGACCATAGGCGCCGGCCAGAATGCCGATCAGGGTGATGCCGACCTGCACGGCCGACAGGAATCGGTTGGGATCGTTGGAGAGCTTCAGCGCTTCGGCGGCGCCCTTGTCACCGCGCTCGGCACGGCTTTGTAATTTGGTGCGTTTGGAAGAGACCACGGCCAGTTCGGACATGGAAAAGATGCCGTTCAGCACCACGAGGAGCAGGACAACGGCACCGGCAAAGAGCAGCATGGGGGAGGAAATCCGGACGAGACCTTATGCGGCCACGGATAAACGTTAACGGGATTGCGCCTGCGGTGCAATCAAAAGACTTCTGACATCTGCGTGATGGCCCGGCGCAGTACGGAACACTAATACTTCCCCTCTCCCCATGACCATGGGGAGAGGACGACGCGAAAGGCGAAGCCGCAGATCGTCGGGTGAGGGGCTTGTGCCCACCGGCAAAATGCCCCTCACCCGGTCGCCATCGCTACGCTCGGCTCCCGTCCTCTCCCCTCAGGGAGGGGAGAGGGGAAGTAAAGAGAGAGGTTTCTGGCTGAAATCAGCCCGCTATAGCCAGATCGTCAAGGCGGATCATGAAACGGTGGGCGCGGAACTTGCGCTGATTTCGCTGCGCGTCTTTGCAGGGCTAATTCAGCCCGCGCCGCTTCGAAATCCTCGGTCAGGTCAGTATAGGTGACTTTCTGCCAGGACGGCGGGCTATTCAGGGGCGCTTCCGTTGCTTTCTCCGGCATGGCTGGTTTTTGCGGGCCGGCCGGTGCCTGAGGCACGGTCTTTGTGACGTTTTGGGTGACCTTTTGGGCGGCCTCCCACCATGGCCCCAGATCGCGGCGGCGCTCATCACCCCATTTCAGCGTACTGGCCAGGGAAACCTGCGCCTTGACCGCTTCTTCTTCATGGGTGGCGCGTTCCGCGTATATCTTACGCGGCGCCGGCGTCTGGCGTTCGGCACGGTCGCAGCGGCTGTAAAGGCGTTCGATAACGGCGGCCACGCGCACGGCCTTCTCGATGCCCGGCAGGTCTTCGGGATCATCCATGGCGGTGACCTTGAGCAGCATCCGGTCGGCAAAGGCGCGCAAGAGTTCGCGCCGCTCGTCCGGGGTCAATTGTTCATGTACTGTGCGGTCATCGAGAGACATCCGGACAGGATGCACCGGGAAATTGGCAGGGTGATAGATTACGGCGATTGGCCAAGCAAAACCTTCAAACTCATAATACGAAGGTTGTCTGTTCAAATCTGGTCTTTGCAATGTTAGTCTGGAATTATAAATCAACCGGGGCGGCAAATGGCATTTGAATTTTCAGTACCTACACCTATTGGTCAGCAAGCTTTTTCGGTAGAAGTTGGCGCTGCGATGATTTTTGTTGGTGCCAACGGTGGAGGGAAAACGCGTTTAGCTGTGTATGCAGAGTCTGCGCTTGGCGCTCAAGCTCACCGCATTTCTGCTCACCGAGCATTGGAACTAAATCCCGCTGTAGCGAAAATTTCGGAGCGCATGGCAATCTTGGGGCTACGCACGGGCTATGCAAATGAGGCCGCAAATATCAACTATCGAGATGGCCATCGGTGGCAAGGAAAGAAGGAAATAAAACTTCTGAATGATTACGATTTTCTAGTGCAGGCATTGTTCGCCGAACAGTCCAACAAATCACTAGAAACGCATAATAAAAATAGAGCCGGGGATTTTTCACCAGCTGAGCCGACCAAGTTTGAGCAGCTTGACGCAATATGGAAGCAATTGCTTCCACACAGACAACTAGAAATCACAGGTGATGATATTCAGGTTCGCGCGAGTGTTGACGCGCAACCATACAGCGCGTCTCAAATGAGTGACGGCGAACGTGCTATTTTCTATCTGATCGGGCAGGCGTTATCCGCCGATGCAAATTCCGCGTTCATCGTCGACGAGCCGGAACTCCACGTTCATCGATCAATCATGTCGAAGCTCTGGGATGAACTGGAGGCAACCCGCACGGATTGTGCCTTTATTTTCATTACGCATGATCTTGAATTTGCCGCTGCACGTACGGCTCAAAAATTTGTCGTTCGTGATTATGACCCTGCGCCACGCTGGACGATTGATACTGTTCCAGAAACCACAGGTTTTGATGAGGAATTGACGACGCTAATCCTTGGCAGCCGGAAGCCTGTTTTGTTCGTGGAGGGTGCTGGCACAAGTCTCGATTTGGCAATTTATCGATGTTGCTATCCGGAATGGACGGTAATTCCACGTGGTTCGTGCGAAGACGTAATTCACTCAGTTGTCACGATGAGGCGCAACGCAGATCTTACACGGGTTACCTGTTCAGGGATTGTCGATGCAGACGATTACAATAGAGAGGAAATAACCTACCTGGCCACTCTTGGAATTTCAGTTTTGCCGGTTTCGGAGATTGAAAACCTTGTGCTGTTGCCCTCTGTCAGTCAGGCAATTGCCGAAACGGGTGGACTTGATCCTGCGGAGGTGACGGCCGCGTTGGAAACACTCAGGCGCGATATCTTTGTAACTCTAAACTCGGAGACGGCTATCGAGAGTGTTGTCGTGAGATATTGCAAAAGACGCATTGATCGGCAACTAAAGAAGATAGACCTGTCTGTTGCGGTCACTGTCGTTGAACTAACAACGGAGTATACAGCTAAAGCTGCAGAGCTTAACGTCTCTGCGATTGCGCAGGCAGCGACGCAAAAGATCAATGATGCCATTGCGAATAATGATCTCATGTCGCTTTTAGCGATATACGACAATAAGGGATTGATGGCTTTGGCTGCGCGCCACTTAAAGCAATGGCTGCCTAGGCATTTCGAAAGCTGGTTACTGCGGACTACACGCAACGGCAAGGAGCCGGCTGTAACCGAGGCGTTGAGAAATGTTTTGCCTGCGGTCGAAGCTAGATGATTCTGGAACTCGCGGCAAACCAAGGAATCACGGTGACATGATATCAATTTGATCCTGCGGTAGCAATTGGCGCAGAAAGAAGAACACGCCCCTCACCCGATCGCCTTCACTATGCTCGGCTCTCGTCCTCTCCCCATTGTCATAGGGAGAGGGGAAGGAAGGCTACCGCAGCCGTTCGGCGTGGAAGGCGATGTGGTCGTCGATAAAGCTCTGGATGAAGTAATAGCTGTGGTCGTAGCCTTCGTGGTAGCGCAGGGTCAGCTTCTGACCGGCGGTGGCGGCGGCCTGTTCGAGCAGGTCCGGCATCAGTTGATTTTCCAGAAAGGGATCGCTCAGGCCCTGATCGACGAGAATATCATCGAACGGCGCGGCCATGCCCTTCGCCATCAGGACGGCGGCGTCATGCCGTTCCCAGGCCTCATGATCATTACCGAGATAGGCGGCGAAGGCCTTTTGTCCCCACGGCGCGTGGCTCGGGGAGGAAATCGGTGAAAAGGCCGAGACGGATTTGTAGAGGTGCGGATGGTTCATCGCCAGGGTCAGCGCGCCGTGTCCGCCCATGGAATGACCGAAAATGCCGCGCCGCTTCGGATCGGACGGGAAATTGGCCTCGATCACCTCGATCAGGTCCTGCGTGATATAGGTTTCCATCTGGAAATGCGGCTTCCACGGCACCTGAGTGGCGTCGATATAGAAGCCGGCGCCCTGCCCCAGATCGTGCGCTTCATCATCGGCGGCGGTGCCGCGCGGGCTGGTATCGGGGGCGACGATGATTAATCCCAGTTCGGCGGCCTTGCGGTAGGCGCCGGCCTTTTCGGTGAAGTTATTGGCGGTGCAGGTCAGGCCCGACAGCCAGTAGAGCGTCGGGAACGGCGCGTCGGTGCGCACCTCGGCCACGTCCGGCACGAAGACGCTGGCGCTCATGCTCGATTGCGTGGCGGCGCTATCGTGCCGGATGAAATAGAGGATGCCGTCATAAACGCGATGCTGGGAAACAAACTCCACCGAATACATTCCTTAGCCCCTGTGATGTTGAAACGACATGGATGCAAGGGTGTCATCTAAGGTCGGCCGAACGGCTTTTTCAGTTTGGTTTACGCAAACGGAAAGGTAAATTTCGATAAAGATCGAAACTAGAACACCACCACGCTTCGGATGCTTTCGCCCTTGTGCATCAGGTCGAAGGCTTCGTTGATGCGTTCGAGCGGCAGGGTGTGGGTGATCATCGGGTCGATCTCGATCTTGCCGTCCATGTACCAGTCAACGATCTTTGGCACGTCGGTGCGACCGCGGGCGCCGCCGAAGGCCGAGCCTTTCCAGACGCGGCCAGTGACCAACTGGAACGGACGGGTGGAGATTTCCTTGCCGGCTTCCGCCACGCCGATGATGATGCTCTCGCCCCAGCCGCGATGGCAGGCTTCGAGCGCCTGGCGCATGACCGTGGTGTTGCCGGTGCAGTCAAAGGTGTAATCCGCGCCGCCATCGGTCAGGGCCACCAGATGGGCGACGATATCGCCGTCGATTTCCTTGGGATTGACGAAATGGGTCATGCCGAAGCGCTCGCCCCACTCTTTCTTGCTGTTATTGACATCGACGCCGATGATCTTGTCGGCGCCGACCATTTTCAGGCCCTGGATGACATTGAGGCCGATGCCGCCGAGACCGAAGACGACGGTGTTGGCGCCGGGTTCGACTTGGGCGGTATTGGTCACCGCGCCGACGCCGGTGGTCACGCCGCAGCCGATATAGCAGGCCTTGTCGAACGGCGCGTCGTCGCGGATTTTCGCACACGCGATCTCCGGCAGGACGGTGTGGTTGGCGAAGGTGGAGCAGCCCATATAGTGATAGATCGGCTGGCCCTTGTAGGAGAAGCGCGTCGTGCCGTCCGGCATCAGGCCCTTGCCTTGGGTGGCGCGGATGGCGGTGCACAGGTTGGTCTTGCGCGACAGGCAGGATTTGCACTGGCGGCATTCCGGCGTGTAGAGCGGGATGACGTGATCGCCGACCTTGAGCGTGGTGACACCCTCCCCGACCTCGACCACGACACCGGCGCCTTCATGGCCCAGGATCACCGGGAAGATGCCTTCGGAATCGAGGCCCTCCAGCGTATAGGCGTCGGTGTGGCAGATGCCGGTGGCCTTGATCTCGACCAGCACTTCGCCGTAACGCGGCCCTTCCAGGTCGACCTCGACAATCTCCAGCGGCTGATTGGCGGCAAAGGCGACGGCGGCGCGGGTTTTCATGGTGAGGCTCCTTAAATTTCGTGCGGCCTTTGTGCGAAGCTTTGCCGATCATTTCAAGCGTTACGGACTGTTTTTCATGAAAAAACGTCATGACGCCTTGTTAAAGCGTCCGCATAGCCGAATTGCGCGAAAATATCGCCGGGAAGTAATCGTCTTCACAGAAAGTTCACGCGGTACGCGAGCACCGGTCAGACTCCGTTAACCAGAAATGTCGTAAAAAGGTGAAATGTTTCAGTTGCGTATTCCGGGGAATAAATATGACCATTAAACTTCGCATCCTTGCCCTTGTCGCCGGTTTTGCGATCATGGCGGCGGCCATTACCGGGCTTGGCCTGGTCACCATCAATGATTACAACCGCATGCTCCAGACCGCCGACAAGGCGCAGGACAACGCTTATCGCGGCGAGCATCTCAACAGGCTGGTCACCGCCGCGGTTATGGAATCGCGCGGCGTCTATATGTCGAAGGATACGACCGAAGCCTCGAAATACGCTGACGGCGTCGACAAGCAACTGGATTCGATCGCCGGTCTGATGACGGAATGGAAAGCCGGCCTGAAACCGGGTGAACTGCCGGAATTCGCCGCTGTCGAAACCAAGGCCGGCGAGTTCATCACCCTGCGCCGTGAACTGGCCCGCCTCGGCCGCGAGGCTACGCCGGCCGATGCAAGCGCGCTCGGTAACAACGACACCAACCGCGAAAACCGCAAGGCCTTTCAGGCCTCGATCGACGCCATGGTCAAGACGATCAAGGGTAATCTCGAAACCTCGAAGTCCGACATGGCCAAGTATCAGCATACGCGCGTCTGGCAGTTCCTGCTGATGGCCGCCACGGGCACCCTGTTGCTGATCGGCGCCTCCTTGTGGGTCGCCATCAAGTCGATCTCACGCCCGCTGCACCACGTCACTGAAAGCGTCATGCGCATTTCCGAAGGCGCCTATGATACCGCCGTGCCGGAAGCCAAGGGCAAGGATGAGATTTCCTCGCTGTGGCGCTCGATTCGCACCCTGCGTGACCGTGCCGCCGAGGGCGAAACCCTCAAGGCGCACCAGCAGGAAGAAGAAATGCGCATCGCCGAGAACATGCGCGACGAACGCAACCGCATCGCCTCGGAATTTGAAACCAGCATGGGCGAACTGGCCCGACGCTTCGCCGCCTCGTCGCGCACCGTCGCCGATTCGGCCAAATCACTGACCCATGCCGCCGACGACGCCTCGGCCCGCGTGCAATCGGTCAATATTGCCGCCGTCGACGCCGCCAACAATGTGCAGAACGTGGCCGCCGCCACTGAGGAGCTTTCGGCCAGCGTCAACGAGATCAACGAACAGGTCACCCGCACCTCGCAGGTGACGCAACTGGCCGTTGATGAAGCGGCCAAGACCGAAGCGGCCATCGCCACGCTGAGCACCGCCGCCGAGCAGATCGGTGAGGTCATCAACCTGATCCAGGCCATCGCCGCCCAGACCAATCTGCTGGCGCTTAACGCCACCATCGAATCGGCGCGCGCCGGTGAGGCCGGCAAGGGCTTCGCGGTCGTCGCCTCCGAGGTCAAGCAACTGGCCCAGCAGACCGCCAAGGCCACCGACGAAATCCGCAGCAAGATCGGCGAAATCCAGTCGGCGACGTCAATCACGGTCTCCAGCATCGACACCATTGTGCGCACCATCGAGCAGATCGGCGGCCTGACCACGGCCATCGCCGCCTCGGTCGAGCAGCAGGGCTACGCCACGCAGGAAATCGCCAGCAACACCAACCGCGCGGCTGATGGCACCCGCGAAGTCACCGGCCATATGGCGGGCGTCGGCGATGCGGCCACTCAGACCGGCGAAGCGGCGCAGTCGCTGCTTGGCCTGTCGTCGGATTTGGAAAATCGCTCGGAAGATCTCCAGCACGAGGTCATGGCCTTTGTCGGCCGCCTGCGCACCGCGTAAAAGCTTTCCGCCTTAAAGAAATAAAGCCCGGTCAGTTTGCGCTGACCGGGCTTTATTATGTCAGAGCCTCGTAAAACGCCCTCGCATAGCCGGCGATCCTGTCCGCGCAATCGAGGCTGTTGATGATACGGCAGGCGTTTTTCCAGTCGGTTGTTTTGGCGTTGATATAGCGCGCCAGCCCGACGCCGCTGAACCAGCCACCGATCATGCCTTCATAGAGGATACGCGCGGCGATCTCCGGTTCCAGCGCGCGTTCCGGGTCGTTGAGCAGATCGACGCCGATCAGGTCACCGATCCGCCGGTAGTTATTGGCCCAGGTCAGTTGCACGTAGCCGCGCCCACAGTATTTCACCCCATCGCCAGGATGGATATTGCCATTCGCCCTGGCCAGCGCCGCACGCTTTGGATTGGCACTCTGCGGGTCATACATATAGGTCAGATAGACCACCCCGCCCTGCTCCGTCACCGGTTGCATGGTGAAGCCGGTTTCGTGGTAGGCCGTGGCCAGGGCGTAGGCCAGCCAGCGGACATCCTGGCCGACATGGCGCGCCTCCCAGGCATCGAGCAGATGAGTGAGCCCCGCCACGCGCCCGGTCAGCAGCTTTCCGGCAAACAGCGATGACTGCACACGGTCGAAAAATATCTGGCGATTGAACATTTTCCCCTCACACTAAAGCCATGAGTCTAAGGGCGTCCGTTTAGCCGGTGAAAACTTGGCCGCTCCATTTTTCAAAGTCGGCGTTTTGTATGATTATTAGACTTGACGCGGCAGGGGGCACGGCTTAGCCGTGGCTTCAATGATAACGTTGTCAAAGACGTTCAGGCATCTGGGAGAAGACCATGCGTCATGTTTTAAAAGCCGCCCTAACCGGGGTTGCGTCCATTCTGGCCCTGGCGACGGCCGTGACGGCCGCACCTATTTCCACACTCGACCGCAATGGCGCCTGGGTATCAGTTGAGGCCTATGGTCCGAACATCGTCCATGTCACCATCGCCGCCGACAAGGCAGAAGTGCTGAAAGCACCCGGCTACGGCATTCTGGCCGACCATGCCGATAACGCTGCCTTCAAACAGACCAGCGACAGCAACGGCAATACGTTTGCGTCAAACGCCCTGACCCTGCATGTCAATGCCGCGCCGGCGCCGCGTGTCCCCACCCAGGGTGAGAAGTATTTTGCACCGTCTCTGGCGCCGGTCGGGCTGCAAATCCAGAACGCCAGGGGCGAAACCGTCCTGACGATGAATAGCTGGGAAATGTCGCCGCACACCGTCAATGGCGAAGACACCTATCAGGTAGGCGCCGCCTTTGCCGCACCAGACGGCGAGCACTATTACGGCATGGGCCAGAATCAGGAATCGTTGTCTGGCCTCGATCTGCGCGGCCGCGTCATCGATTGCGCCCATTGGTATGACGCCCCGGCCGGCGAGCAGGTGTGCGTCCCCTTCATGGTGTCTTCCAAAGGCTATGGCATTGTGTGGGATAACCCGTCGGCCACGCGTTTTGTCGGCGGCGTCAATGGCAAGCTCGGCTTCCAGTCCAAGGTCGGCGAACGGGTGTCGTTCTTTGTCATTACCGGTTCCACACCGGAAGAGATTTACGCGGGCTATGCCCGCCTGACCGGCAAGACACCGATCCCGCCCAAGTCGGCTTTTGGCCTGATCCAGTCCAAGGCGCGCTATGACAGCCAGGCGGAAATCCTGCGCGTCGCCACCACCTACCGCGACAAGAAGTATCCGCTCGATGTCATGGTGCTCGACTGGTTCTACTGGACCCGCATGGGCCAGATGGACATTAATCCGGCTGAATTCCCCGATCCGGACGCCATGAACAAGCAACTGCATGACATGGGAATGCAGTCGATCGTCTCGATCTGGCCGCGCTACGAAACCGCCAGCCGTTATTTCAACGAACTGGACCACAAGGGCTTCCTGCTCAAGGATAAGGACGGCAAAACGGTCGATGGCCTGCCCTTCCGTTCCGATCGCACCGGCGGCCTGATCGACGCCACCAACCCGGAAGCGCGCAAGTGGTTCTGGGAACACGCCCGCGACAACATCCTGTCGCACGGCTTCGATTATCCGTGGCTCGACGAGACCGAACCGGACCTGGTGCCGGATGGCAACTTCTTCTCGATCGGCTCCGGCGACCGTTATCATAACGTCTTCCCGCTGTTGCATGTCGAAGGTGTGGCCGAAGGGATGCGCGAGTGGAAGCCGAACAAACGCGTGCTGATCCTGTCGCGCGCCGCTTACCTCGGTTCACAGCGCACCGGCGCCCTGTTCTGGTCGTCGGACATCAACCCCACCTGGGAAGCGCTGCAACGCCAGATTCCGACCGGCCTGAACATGACGGCATCGGGCATCGCCTACTGGGGTAACGATATCGGCGGCTGGCAATGGCTGCCGCAGACCACCAGTTTCACCGGCACGCCCCTGCTCGATCCGTCGGACGCGCGCGAAACCGTGGGCCAAAATAACGACTATCCCGAACTGTTCACCCGCTGGTTCCAGTACGGCACCTTCCTGCCGACCCTGCGCCTGCATGGCGACAAGAAGCACACCGAGATCTGGGCGTTCGGGAAAGAGGCTGAGGCGATCCTGGCCGATTACGACCGTCTGCGTTATCGCCTGATCCCTTATCTCTATAGTTCGGCCAAGACGACCTGGGACACCGGCGCGCCCTTCATGCGCGCCCTGTGGATGGACTTCCCCAATGATCCGAACGTCGCCGACATCGGCACGCAATATATGTTCGGACCGGCCTTCCTGGTGGCGCCTGTGACAAAGCAGGGCCAGACGGAAAAGGACGTCTACCTGCCGGCCGGCGCCGACTGGTACAATTACTGGACCAATGAAAAACTGACCGGCGGACAGTGGGTCAAGGTGGCCGCGCCGATCAACCAGATTCCGGTGTTCGTCAAGGCCGGCTCGATCGTGCCGGTGGGGTCTGATATCCAGTCCACGGCGACGAAGCAGACGATCACCGCGCTCAAGGTCTATCCGGGCAAGGACGGCGACTTTACCCTTTATGATGACGACGGCGTGAGCTACGACTATGAAAAGGGCAAGGGCACGGTAACCACCACCCTGCACTGGAACGACGCCACACAGAGCCTGACGGCGACCGGCAGCGACAAGGCCTTCGCCAAGGCCGCGCCGCAACTGGTGCAGATCGTCGGCAAATAACAAGACGGGGGAAAAGCCATGCGAGTCCTGAGTAGCCTGATCGGTCTTGGTCTCGCGCTGCTGGCGGCCCCTGCATATGCCCAGCCCACGCCGCCGGTTTCGGTGACCGGCGGGCAGATATCAGGCGCGGATAATGGCGAGGTGCGCACCTTCCTTGGTGTGCCCTTTGCCGCCCCACCGGTGGGGGATTTGCGCTGGCGGCCGCCGCAACCGGTCGTGCCGTGGACCGGGGTGAAAGAGACCCGCGCCTTCTCGCCGGTGTGCCGCCAGACAGCCGCGTGGATCACCAATCCGCAGAGCGAGGACTGCCTCTATCTCAATATCTGGGCGCCCGAAACGACCGAAAAGCTGCCGGTCATCGTGTGGATACATGGCGGCGGTTATTTCGGCGGCACCGGCGCGCAGCCGCTTTATGATGGCACAAATTTAAGCAAACGCGGCGTCATCGTCGTTACGATCAATTACCGTCTCGGCATTTTCGGCTTTCTCGCCACGCCGGAACTCAGCGCGGAATCGCCAGCTCACGCTTCCGGAAATCAGGGCATCGAAGACCAGATCGCCGCGCTGCAATGGGTGAAGGCCAATATCGCCGCCTTTGGTGGCGATCCGGATCGCGTCACCATTATGGGCGAATCCGCCGGCGCCAATTCGGTGGCCGTGCTGGTCGCCTCACCGGCGGCCAAGGGGCTTTTCCAGCGCGCCATCGCCGAAAGCGGCAATTACAGCGTGCCGCTCGACGCCAGCGAGAACACGCATTTCGATCGTCAGACGGCCGAAGCCGAGGGCGCGGATTTTCTAAAAGCGCAAGGTGCCGCCGATCTAACCGACCTGCGCCGCATGGACGCGGATACCCTGATCCGGCAAAAATGGGCGCCGCGTGTGATCGTAGACGGCCATGTGCTGCGCGAGGATATGACCACCACCTATCGTCATCACCGGCAAAACAATGTGCCGATTCTGGTGGGCTGGAATACCGATGAAGGCAAGGACCTGGCGCCGGAAATCCTTGGCACAGGCGATTTCACGGCGGCCAATCATAAGGCGCTGATCACAAAACTGCTGGGCCACGCGCCTTCCGATGCCGTGCTGGCGGCCTATCCGGGCGCGACGGACGCGCAGGCCCATGCCTCGATTAATAAGCTGACGAGCGACTGGTGGGGCTGGCGGATGTGGTACTGGACTTCGCTTCAGACCAAAGACGGTAGGCAAAAGCCTTACCTCTACTACTTCGTTCATTCGCCGGCCGAACCGGCCACGCCCTGCGGTTACGGTTGCCTGGCCGGTCATGGCGCGGAAATACCGTTTGTCTTCGATCAGTTGGATCAGGACCCGCGCGTGTGGGGCGCTGATGACCGGCAACTGGCCGACCGGCTGGCCACCTACTGGACCAACTTCGCCAGGACAGGCGATCCAAACGGCGCCAGCCGGCCGCAGTGGCCGGCCTTCGACGGCTCGGATACCTCGGTCTTGCGTATCGGCACGGATGAGGAAATCAAACGGCGCGGCGTCCTGCCCGATTTCACGCTGTTTAGCACGCCTTAATCACGGGCCTTGATAAAACCGTCATGAGCGGCTGATACTCACGCTGGATCACAGGGGAACAATCATGACCATCGACCGCCGCCGTCTTCTGCTCTCCGGCGCTTTGGCTGCCGCCCTTGGCGGCCTGCCCGCTTCGATTGCCCGTGCGCTCGATATTCCGGCCACCAGCCCGACCGGCACCCTGATGGATGTCCAGCACGTCGTCATCCTGACGCAGGAAAACCGCGCCTTCGACCACTATTTCGGCACGCTTTCGGGCGTACGCGGCTTTTCCGACCGCTTCCCGATCCCGACCGTCAACGGTACGGTCTGGTCACAGCCCGACGAGCAAGATCCCAAACACCTGATCGCGCCCTTCCCGCTCAATTCGGCGCAGGATTTCAAATACATGCGCACCGACGGCACGCCGCATACCTTCCCCGATGCGCAGGCCGCCTGGGACCTTGGCCGCATGTCCAACTGGCCGGACGCCAAGCACAATCACAGCCTGGGTTACTTTACCCGCGAGGACATTCCCTTCCAGTTCGCCCTGGCCGAAGCCTTCACCCTCTGCGACGCCTATCACTGCGCCCTGCACGCCGGCACCGATCCGAACCGCCTGTTTATCTGGACCGGCACCAATGATCCTTCCGGCGAACACCACGGCCCCGTCATTACCAACAAGTACGATACGCTGGACGCCGATCCCGATGGCCATGGCGGCTATACCTGGGTGACCTATCCGGAACGGCTGACAGCCGCCGGGGTTAGCTGGCAGATCTATCAGAATATGAAGGATAATTTCTCGGATAACCCGCTGGCCGGCTTCAAGCTTTACCGCATGGCCGACAAGTCAAAATCCGGTCCGCTGGCCGAACTGGCGGCGCGGTCTTTGCGCACCCGCGACCTCGACAAGCTGAAAGAGGATGTGCTGGCCGATAAACTGCCGCAAGTGTCGTGGGTGGTGGCGACCGAGAGCGGTTCGGAACATCCCGGCCCGTCGTCGCCGGCGCAGGGCGCGGACTATACCTCACGCGTGCTCGACGCCCTGACCGCCAATCCGGCGGTGTGGGCCAAGACCGTCTTCCTGATCAATTTCGACGAAAACGACGGCTATTTCGACCATGTGCCGCCGCCCGCGCCGCCGGCGGACGGCCTGGGCGAAAGCCAGGTCGACACCACCGGCGAATACCACAACGACAAGAAGTGGAAAAACCGCCCCTATGGCCTTGGCCCACGCGTCCCGCTTTATGTCATATCGCCGTGGAGCAAGGGCGGCTTCGTCAATTCACAGGTGTTCGATCACACCTCGGTCATCCGTTTCCTGGAGACGCGTTTCGGCGTTCATGAACCCAATATCAGTCCGTGGCGCCGCGCCGTCTGCGGTGACCTGACCAGTTGCTTCGATTTCGCCAACCCGAATAGCGAGACCTTCTTCCAGACTCTGCCGGAAACAAAGACGGCCTCCGATCGCGCCGACAAGCTGGGCCACGCCACGCCGCCGACGCCGGAGGTTCTGATGGCACCGGTTCAGGAAAAGGGTCAGCGCCCGTCAAGGCCCCTGCCCTATGCTTTGGAAGCCAACGCCACGACCAAACCCGGCTATGTCGTTCTTGACCTGGCCAATGACAGTCCGCAAACGGCGGTTGTCTTCCATATCTATGACCGGCTGGCGCTTGCGTCGCCCCCTCGCCGTTATACGGTCAAGGCCGGCGGGCAACTGACAACGCTTATTCCGGCCGGTGATGCCTATGACCTCTGGCTTTACGCCCCGAATGGCTTCCATCGCCGGTTCAGTGGTAAGGTCAGTCTGCCGATGCCTGCACAATGGCGCGGCAACCGCCTGACACTGACGAGCGATACCCCGCTGGTTCTGAGCATTCGCGACGAAGCCTATGGCCAGTCAGAACAGGCCCTCACCCTGACTGCCGGCCAGCCGCACAGCCTGTCGTTTGATCTCGCCGCCAGCGGGCAATGGTACGATATCAGCGTCTCCGGCGAGGGTTTCAGCCATCGTTTCGCCGGCCACATAGAAACCGGCCAACCATCCATGACCGATCCGGCGCTTGGCGGGCCGGCCGTCATGAAACTTGTCTGAAACCGCAAAACCGGCCAATAAGGGCGGATGACACTGATCGCCCGCCTTCGCACAATCCCCTACCTGCCGCTGCTTGCCGGACTGATGATCCTGCGGCTGATCGCGGCGGGGTGCGCCGGGCTGGTGCCGGACGAGACCTATTACTGGCTGTGGGCACAGCATCCGGCGTTCGGCTATTATGATCATCCGCCGATGGTGGCCTGGTGGATCGCGGCCATTCCAGGTCTGCCGGACATATCCGCTCTGTTTCTGCGGCTGCCGTTTGTGCTGAGTTTCGCAGGTTTAAGCTGGCTGATCTACGATACTGGCAAGACGCTTTTCAGCGAGACCGTCGCCCGCCGCGCGCTCTTATGGCTAAACGCCTGCCTGCTTTTGAGCGTCGGTTCCGTGATCGCCACACCGGACCCGCCATCGGTACTGATGTGGGCTTGCGGGCTGTGGGCCTTGGCGAAAGTACAGGCCACCGGAAAAGGCCAATGGTGGCTGGTGTTCGGCCTGTTCGCTGGCCTTGGTTTCGAAGCCAAATACACCAACCTGTTCCTTGGCCTGGGCGTGCTGGCGTGGTTCGTGCTCGATAAACCGGCGCGCAAATGGCTGCTGACACCGTGGCCGTGGCTTGGCGGCGCGGTGGCTCTGGCGGCAATGGCGCCAAACCTGATCTGGAACGCGCAGCACGGCTGGATCACCTTCGCCAAGCAGTTCGGCCGCATAGAAGGGGCGCATTTCACCGCGAAATACCTGTTGGAATTCCTGATTTCGCAGCCCCTGCTGCTCAATCCTCTGATCTTTATCTTCGTGGTGCTGGGTGTCTTCGCCTGGCGGCGGACGCGCAATAACTCAAGCCTTGCCTTGCTCATCGCCCTGCCTCTGCCGCTGATGGCCTATATGCTGGCGCATGTGTTCCATGACCGCATCCAGGGCAACTGGCCCGCGCCGGTCTATCCCGGCCTGATCCTGCTGGCGGCAGTCGGTGCGGAAGGCGGCAAGTTTGGCTGGGCGCGCAAATGGGCGGCGCCTTTGGGAATTGGCCTGAGCGCCCTGGTGCTCTTAGTCATGACGCTGGGCAGCGCCCTGCCCCAGAAAAGTGGTACGGCCGGCCTCGGTCAGGGCTGGGAGAAGCTCGCCCATGATATCCAGGCGAAGCAGACCGAGACCGGTGCAAGCTGGATCGCCACCACCGACTACAATACCCAGGGCGAACTCAGCCTGCATATACCGACAGCAACCGTCATCGGCATGGCAGAACGGGAGCGCTACGCCTGGCCGCAGCCCGCGCCGAATGACCGCGCCCTGATCGTGCTATCCGCCAAATATGTCCCGACGCTTGATACGTGCTTCACTGATCTGAGCGAGGTCGGCACGGTATCCAGATTGAAAAAGTCCGGCAAGAAGACGGATTTCCGTCTCTTTACCGGGCGTCTCAAATCGGCGACCTGCGAAGTACCGATAATCGGCAGTTAAACCAGGGTCGCATCCAGTGTGATCGGCACCGAGGACAGCGCCTTGGAGACCGGGCAATTGGCCTTGGCGCCGGCGGCGATGGCGTCGAACTGCTCTTGCGAAATACCCGGAATTTTCGCCGTCAGCTTGAGCGTAATTGCCGTGATGGCGAAGCCGCCTTCGGCCGGATCGAGCTTCACCGAGGCCTCGGTGTCGATGCTGTCGGCTGTGAAACCACCTGCTGCCAGGGCAAAAGCCAGGGCCATGGAAAAACAGCCGGAATGGGCCGCGGCGATCAGTTCTTCCGGATTGGTGCCGGCCTGGCCATCGGCGTTTTCAAATCGGAGTTTGAAGCTGTAGGGCTGGCTGTTCAGCACATGGCTCTGCGTCGTCAGCGTGCCTTCGCCCTGCTGGCCATTGCCGGCCCAATGGGCCTGTGCGGTACGGATCATGCGAAACTCTCCTTTTTGATGAAGTGAAGCTCCGGTTTTAACTCTCTTTACGCGACAACTCAATGAACGCCCGGCTTTTCATTTGTTGGACTCAGATGAAGCGCCTATGAAGGCAGCGAATATGGGGAGACGGCATATGTCACCGGATACTACGCCTGCAAAAGGCCGCTCGTTCACGCTGTTTTTGCTGATCGTGGTCTACGCGCTGAACTTCCTCGACCGGCAGATATTGAGCATCCTCAAAGAACCGATCGCCGCCGAACTGCACCTCAATGACGCGCAACTCGGCTGGATGGGCGGACTGGCTTTCGGCCTGCTCTACAGCGTGCTGGCCATACCCGTCGCCTGGTTGGCGGACCGTTATTCGCGCGTCTGGATCATGACGGCTTCTCTGGCCATCTGGTCGGGATTCACTGCGGTGTGCGGGTTGGCGGTTTCGTTTCCACAGCTATTCCTGGCGCGTATGGGCGTTGGGGTCGGCGAAGCCGGCGGCGCCCCGCCGGCCTACAGCCTGATCTCCGACATGTACCCGCCCAAGCAGCGCGCCCGCGCCCTGTCGGTCTATTCTCTGGCCATCCCCATAGGCAGCGCCGCCGGCATCCTTTTCGGCGGTCTGATGGCGGCGGCGGTCAACTGGCGCTGGGCGTTTATTGTCATCGGCGGCATCGGGGTTTTGCTGGCGCCGGCCCTGCGTCTGTTGGTGAAAGACCCGGTGCGCGGCCAGTTCGACGCCCCGCGCGCCGATCACCTCAGCCTGGCAGGCGTGGTGAAACTGGCGGCCGGCAAGCCGAGCTTCTGGCTGATATCCTTTGGCGCGTCATTCGCCTCTCTGGTCGGCTACGGCTTTCTCTACTGGTTCCCGACCTTCCTGGCGCGCTCGCTGCATATGGATATCGTCAGCCGCTCGCAGCTGTTTGCCGGCGCTTTCCTGATCAGCGGGATTATCGGCATCCTCGGCGGCGGCTTCCTGGCTGATAAACTCGGCCCTGACCGCAAGGGCGCCTATCCGCTGATCCCCGCCATCGCCTTTGTGCTCTCCGCGCCGCTCTACGCCCTGTGCGTCATGGCCAAGACGCCTCATGCAGCGTTTTTCCTCATCCTGATACCACAGGCGCTCGGCCTGATGTGGTTCGGCCCTTTGGTGACGGCGGTTCAGCACCTGGCGCCGGCGTCGTCGCGCGCCCTGATGGCGGCGCTGTTCCTGCTGATCACCAACCTGATCGGCCTGAGCGCCGGGCCTTACTTTTTCGGCAAGGTGTCGGACCTGCTCAAGCCGGAATATGGCGCGGAGTCGATCAAATGGGCCTTCGTCATCGGTCTCGGCTTCTATCTGGTGGCCGCGGCTCTGCTCTTCCTGGCCTCGAAAACAATCCGGAAAGACTGGGTAGATTAAGGTTTATCTGCGGACCCCTAAATTCGCCTGACCGGCTGGCGCAGGATGGTTCGCAGTTTCAAAGGGTCGGTTTTGCGCGCATCACTGAGATAGATTTCATGATGCTTGCCGGTCTCAACCAAACCATTGGCCGGCAACCACACCTCATGCAGGCGTTTCAAGGTCGGCCCCTCGTCATCGAACGGCCCGACATGCAGGATCTGCGCGCTCAAGCCTTCCTCCAGCCGTTCCAGCCGCACCTTTTCCAGTCCCGGAAAGCCCTTCTTCATCACCACTTCGCTGAGGGCAGCGCACAGATGCCCCTTCTCGATCCAGTCCGGTTGCAGGATCATCATGGTCCATGACCATTTCGACTTTTCGCGCGTGGCGAAGGTCTTCATGTCGTTCGCCCACCACAGGCCTTCGAGTGGGCCTACGACATAATCACGGTCAAACGCCCGCTTGCTCATGAATTTCAGGGTATATGACAGCGAATAGAGCGCCTCGATGGCCTGCTGGTATTCCGGCGCAGTATTCGGGTCGCCCTTGCCGTCGAACATCAGGTATTGCAGCGGCGGCACCTCGACCAGGGTAAATTCCTTAACTGACGCGCTATAAAGCGGCTTATAGGCCACTTTCAGATCGATCTTGCTCAATTCAACCTCCTGTTTCCCATACTCTATGCCGCGGCGACGCCAGAAACTGCCAGCAGGCTTTAACCGCATATTTTGACTCTGACAGCTTTTGCGTTAACCTTCATTAACCAATGTCTGGTGGGGGATATCGGATGCGGATCATCAAGCGTGTTATATACGGCTGCTCTGTCCTGGGCTTCACGGCCCTGTCTTCAGCCGCCAGCGCCATGAGCGGCTATAATGACTGCGATTTCTCCGACCTCCACCGCTTTGAAACGCCTGGCCTGAACTTCACCATCGGCAAGATATCGAAGGCCGCGCCCTTCAAACCGGCGGCGCTGTTTGAAGCCGGGGCGCCGTGCGTCGGGCTTGAACCAACGATGTGCGCCGGTCCCGCCACTGATATGATCGCCAAAAACCAGTCGATTGCCGTCGCCTTCACGCGCGGTACTTCCGCCTGCGTTGTTTTTCAGCAGGGCGACGCCTTGCGCTCCGGCTGGATCGACAAGGTTCGCATCAATACCAAAAAGGCCAAGCCCTCCGCTTTCGCCAACTGGCAAGGGGTCTGGCACGCGGATGAAAACCGCACCAAGGCCGATATCACCATCATGAGCGTGGCGGCCTTCGCCGGCAGGTATCAGGCGCAGCAGGCCCATCCGGAGCCGGAATCGATCTACGCGCTCCTGAGCTATGATCCCGCCAAACGCGAGGTCGTGACGCCGCAAAGCGTCGGCCTGACCGGCTACTCTGCCTATAGTTTCGATACCCTAGGCGGCACCGATACGCATCTCGGCATGTTCACCGCCACCACGGCTTTCAGCGGCCCGGTACTGGTCTATGACGAAGCCGCCGAAGATCGCCATGAAGACCGTGAGACCGATTGCCTGGTGGTCATGCTGAACTTCGGGGACAGCCTCGCCGTTACCGACCAGGGCCGGTGCGGCGGCGAAAGCGTGCGCTTCAACGGCACATTCAAGCGGACAAAAGCAACATACCGCTAGGCAACATTGGGACGCTCTGTTAAAGCCAGAGCCATGTTGATGTCAGGGCCTTACACCATACGAATTTGACGCCCGGTACGCGGCCCTGCGCCCGTGCCGGGAGGTTTTCCTTGCGCCCTATTACAGACACCTTTTTATAAGACCTGAGAGTCATGTCCGATCCCTATACCCAGCCTGCCCCCGTCGCGCGCGACTACCGCGAGACCGTCTTCCTGCCCGAAACCGATTTCCCCATGCGCGCCGGCCTGCCCAAGGCCGAGCCTGAACTGCTGAAAAAGTGGGAAGAGGCCGACCTCTACCACGCCGTGCGCAAGGCGCGTCAGGCCGCGGGCGCCCCGCTGTTCGTGCTGCATGACGGCCCGCCCTATGCCAACGGCAATATCCATATCGGTCATGCCCTCAACAAGATCCTGAAGGATTTCGTCGTCCGCTCGAAATTCCTGACCGGCCATGATGTCGATTATGTGCCGGGCTGGGATTGCCACGGCCTGCCGATCGAATGGAAGATCGAAGAAGAGTTTCGCGCCAAGGGCCGCAAGAAGGACGAGGTGCCCGCCGCAGAGTTCCGCAAGGCCTGTCGTGAATACGCCGCCAAATGGATCGAGAGCCAGCGCGAGGAATTCAAGCGCCTGGGCGTACTCGGCGAATGGCAAAATCGCTATGCCACAATGGATTTCTCGACCGAAGCCAAGGTGACCAGCGAATTCCACAAGTTCCTGATGTCCGGTCAGCTCTATCGCGGCTCCAAGCCTGTGATGTGGTCTCCGGTTGAGCGTACCGCCCTGGCCGATGCCGAGATCGAATACCACCCGCACACCAGCCCGACCATCTGGGTCAGGTTCCCGATCCAGCCCGGCGACTGGGGCGACGCCAGCGAGGCCTTTGAGCACCTGCAAGGCGCCTCGGTCGTTATCTGGACGACGACGCCGTGGACCATCCCCGCCAATCGTGCGGTCAGTTTCAATCCGAAAATCGATTACTTCGTTTATGAAGTGACCGATGTAAGGTCCGAAGAAGACTTGGGGTTTGCTCCTTGGGTTAAGGTCGGCGACAAGCTTCTCCTCGCCGAAAAGCTGGCCGAAGGCGTTTTGCAGGCGGCCAACGCGAAGGCGTGGAAACAAGTCATTGATGTGCCCGCCGAAGTGCTGACCGGCCTCAAGCTGTCGCACCCCTTAGCCGCCCTCGATGCCGGCTATGGTTTCGACGTGCCGATGCTGGCCGGCGACCACGTTACCGACGACGCCGGCACCGGCTTTGTCCATACCGCGCCCGGCCACGGCGCCGACGATTACCTCGTCTGGCTGAAATCGGGCCGCTCGCTCGATTCGATCCCCGATACGGTCGATCCCGATGGCGCCTATTACCCGACGGTGCCGCTGTTCGCCGGCCTCAAGGTGCTGGAAACCGAAGGCAAGAAGGCCGGCAAGTTCGGCGACGCCAATCCGGCGGTCATGAACAAGCTGATCGAGGCCGGCAATTTGCTGGCGCGCGGCCGGGTCGAGCACGCCTATCCACATTCGTGGCGCTCCAAGGCGCCGGTCATCTTCCGCAATACGCCACAGTGGTTCATCCGCATGGATGGCGACGAGTCCTTGCGAGATAAAGCGATGGCGGCCATCGCCGATACGGACTTCTATCCCGACCAGGGCCGCAACCGCATCGGCGGCATGGTCGAGACGCGGCCTGACTGGCTGATCAGCCGCCAGCGCAACTGGGGCACGCCCCTGGCCATGTTCGTCGATAAAAAGTCAGGCGAGCCGCTGCGCGACGAAGCCGTCAATGAACGCATCGTCAAGATGATCGCTGATGGCGGCGCCGATGCCTGGTTCACCCGCCCCGACGCTGACTTCCTCGGCAATGGCTATAATCCGGATGACTACGAGAAGGTCACCGACATTCTCGACGTCTGGTTCGATTCCGGCTGCACCCACGCCTTTACACTGGAAGACCGCGCCGACACGCACTGGCCGGCCGATCTCTATCTCGAAGGGTCCGACCAGCATCGCGGCTGGTTCCAGTCGTCCCTGCTGGAAAGCTGCGGCACGCGCGGCCGTGCACCTTATAATGCCGTCCTGACCCACGGCTTCGTGCTCGACGAACAGGGTGAGAAGATGTCGAAATCCAAGGGCAATGTCGTGGCCCCTCAGGATATCGCCAAAGAGTCAGGAGTCGAGATCCTGCGCCTGTGGGTGGCCTTCGCCGACTATTCCGAAGACCTGCGCATCGGCAAGCAGATCATCCAGACCACGGTCGACGCCTATCGCAAGCTGCGCAACACCGTGCGCTATCTGCTGGGCGCGCTCAACGGCTACACAGACGCTGAAGCGGTCGATTACGCCGACATGCCGTCGCTGGAGCGTTATATCCTCAACGAGGTCTATACGCTCGACGCAAAAGTGCGCGCCGCCTATGAGGTCTATGATTTCGCCGGTGTTGTTCGCCCGGTCGCCGATTTCTGCATCCAGACGCTTTCCGCGCTTTATTTCGATATCCGCAAGGACAGCCTCTATTGCGACTCGCCGTCGTCGCTCAAGCGCCGCGCCTGCCGCACGGTGATGAATATCCTGTTCGAGCGCATCAGCCTGTGGCTGGCGCCGATCCTGACCTTCACCACCGAAGAAGCCTGGACCTCGCGCGGCAATGAAACGGCAAACCTGTTCCGTGTGCTGGATGATGTGCCGGCCGAATGGCATAATCTCGCCGAACACGACCGCTGGCAGAAGATTGAGAGCGTGCTGTCGGTCGTTACCGCCGCCCTCGAAGAAAAACGCCGCGACAAGGTGATTGGCTCGGCGCTTGAGGCCGCCCCGACCGTCCATATCGCCGACGGCGCTATCTGGGAAGCCATGCAGGGAATCGACGCCGCCGAGGTCTTCCGCACCTCGCAGGCCACTTTAAGCCTCGATCCGGCGCCGGGCGATTCTTTCAAGCTGGAAGGATTAGCCATGATCGCCGTGGTCTTCGCACAGGCCGATGGTCGTAAATGTGCTCGCTCGTGGCGCATCCTGCCCGAAGTGGGCAGCGATCCGCGTTATCCCGACCTATCCCTGCGCGACGCCGAAGCGGTCGCCGCCTATGATGAAACCCATGACACCGCCTTGGCCGGATAAGCAGATGAATTCCTTTGGCGACAAGCTGCGCGCGCATTTCACACCTCTTCACACTTCGCTTGGCCTCAAGGGGCTGGGGCTGGCGGTCATTATCCTGGTGTTCGACCAACTCACCAAGCTGGGCGTGTTGTACGGATTAAATCTTCAGGCCATCGGCGATCAGGTCAATATTTTGCCCTTCTTTTCGCTCACCATGGTCCATAATCAAGGCATCAGCTTCGGTCTTCTCACTTCGGGAGGCCTCGGCCGATGGCTGTTGGTGTTGTTTCAGTTCGGCATGGCCCTGGCCCTGGTGGACTATGTGCGGACGCAGACGAACGCCTGGCTGACCTTCAGCCTCGGTTTGATCATCGGCGGCGCCATTGGCAACGGCATCGACCGGTTTCGGCTGGGCTATGTCGTCGATTTTCTCGACTTTTCGGGGACGCATGTGTTCCCGTGGGTCTTTAATGTCGCCGACAGCGCCATCTGTATCGGGGTCGCCCTGCTGGTCTGGTATTTCATCCGCGCCGACCTGACGGCCAAACGCAAGGATGTTGCTTAAGCTTAACGCTTGGCAGTTCCGTATAAAACAAGTATCACTTCCACGGTTCGGCGTGGTTAAAACACCGAATGGGGACATTGGAGCAGATGATGAAGTCGGTTAAGATTGCGGCGGGTCTATTGATCGTGGCGGGTGTCGCCCTTTCGGGTTGCCAGTCCACCAAGAACGCGCTGGGCCTGAACAAGGTCGTGCCTGATGAATTCCGCGTGGTCACCAAGGCGCCGCTCGTCGTGCCGCCCGATTACGCCCTGCGCCCACCCGCGCCCGGCGAACCGCGTCCGCAGGAACTGCAACCGGAAAGCGCCGCGCGCCAGGCCCTGCTCGGTCAGCGCGACGCCACCAACCGGTCGGCGGGTGAAGCGGCGCTGGTCGCCAAAATGGGCGCCGCAAAGGCCGATCCGCTGGCCCGTTATGTGGTTGACGATGAATTCGGCGACCTGTCCTACAAGGAACCGTCCTTCGCCGACAAGGTGATGTTCTGGAAGAAGCCGGCGGAGGCTTCGGCTGCCGCCACGGCTGCCAACGCCAATGCCGTCGCCGGCAATACACCCGTGCCGGTAGACGCCGCCTCTGAGCAGGCCCGCCTCAAGGCCCTCGTCGGCGACCAGCCGATCATCATTACGCAAAAGCCGGACCGCAAGTTCAAGCTGCCCGGCCTGTAAACACAGCCTGTAGGTTACCGATAATTTACTTGTGAGATCAGTTGAAAAGGCGTTCCTTCGGAGCGCCTTTTTCTTTGACCATTTTCTGGGGCTAAAATCAGGAGACACATCATGGTATCGCAGCGTATCCTCTGTCTGGCTATGGCGCTCTCGCTGAGCGGGCCTTCCCAAGTCTTATTGGCCTCAACCGCCTGGGCCGCCGAAGCCCCCGAATGCGCCGCCAGCGCCCCTCTCGATACCCGCATCGAGGCTGTACTGGCAAAGACTGACCGCCCCGAGACACAGCGCGCCAATGATGCCCTGCGCCTGAGCGAAACGCGTTTTGTGCTCGATCATATAAAACCCGGTGATCATGTGCTCGATATGGGTGCCGGCGGTGGCTATGCCTCTTATCTGTTGTCGGCGGCGGTTTGCACCGGCAGCGTCGATTCGCAGAATCCGCCGAAGTGGGTTGAGGCCTTCAAGATGGAACCGGCCCGCCAGGCCCTCACCGCCGCCCGGCCGAACGTCCATCTGGTGACGTCGGACTTCGCCAAACTGCCGCCCCCCGCCGCGCCCTATGACGCCATCTTTATCGGCACAGTTTACCACGACACCTATAATGAGGACGGCCATGACGCCGTGGCGATGGACAAGGCCCTGCTGGCGGCTTTGAAACCCGGCGGGCTGGTCATCCTGACCGACCACAGAACGGTGGATGGCGCGGGTGCGTCGGCGACCAATACGCTGCACCGCATCGACAAGGCGCAGGTGCTGAGC
Organism: Asticcacaulis sp.; assembly: GCF_035497195.1. Classification (GTDB taxonomy): domain Bacteria; phylum Pseudomonadota; class Alphaproteobacteria; order Caulobacterales; family Caulobacteraceae; genus Asticcacaulis. The sequence goes on along the minus strand of NZ_DATJDZ010000019.1, from coordinate 189,027 downwards.
GATTTCAAGGCCGCCGGTTTTGAACTGGTCGAGGACAGTGATGTGCTGGCCAATCCGGCGGACGATCACTCGAAAAACGTGTTCGATCCGGCGATCCGTGGCCACACCGACCGCATGGCTTTGGTGTTCCGCCGGCCGCTCTAAGCGTTAAGAGGATCACGGAAACGCAGTTCGGCGTAGCCAAAGGCACGGAAGGTGTTTGTTGTATCAATCCCGCCCGAAGGGCTTTCATTTGCAAGTGCTGAAACACATGAGAAATGAAGGCGCTTCGCGCGGGAGACATCACGCAAAGAATTCCGTGTGGTTCCGTCTTTTTCCGCGCCTGTCCGTGATCTGCTTTTAACGAAGCAAGACACAAACACCGACTCCGGCTATAAAAGCCCGATGTCAAATATTCAGCGCCTCCCCCAGGATACCATCAATCGCATTGCCGCCGGTGAAGTCGTCGAGCGGCCGGCTTCGGCCGTCAAGGAACTGGTGGAAAATGCCATCGACGCCGGCGCGACCCAGATCGATATCCGCGCCGACCTCGGCGGGCTGTCGCGCATCCTGATCGAGGACAATGGTTCCGGCATGGGCGCCGATGACCTGCAGCTGGCTATCGAGCGCCACGCCACCTCCAAGCTCAAGCCGCAGGCCGACGGCTCCTGGGACCTGCTGCATATCAAGACGCTGGGGTTCCGCGGCGAGGCCCTGCCCTCGATGGGATCGGTGGCGCGGCTCAACATCACTTCCAAGCCACGCGACGAGAGCGCGCTCAATATCCGCGTCGATGGTGGCGCCATTGCGCCCGTCCGCCCGGCGGCCTTTGGCGGCGAGCACGGCACCCGCATCGAACTGACCGACCTGTTCTACGCCACGCCCGCCCGGCTGAAATTCATGAAATCCGAGCGCTCTGAGAACATGGCGATCGCCGAAGAGGTCAAGCGTCAGGCCATGGCGCATGAAAATGTCGGCTTCACGCTCGAACTCGACGGCAAGAAACAACTGAAACTCTACGCCGAACAGGCCGGCTTCGAGGGTCGTCTGCACCGCCTCTCCGCCCTGCTGGGGGCCGATTTTTCCGAAAATTCCCTGCTGATCGACCAGGGCCGCGAAGGCGTCCATCTGACGGGCTATGCCGGCCTGCCGACCTTCTCGCGCGGCAATGCGGCGCACCAGTACCTGTTCGTCAACAACCGCCCGGTGCGCGACAAGCTGCTGGCCGGGGCGTTACGCGCCGCCTATGCCGATTTCCTGGCGCGCGACCGCCATCCGCTGGCCGCCCTGTTTGTCGAGATCGACCCGCAGGAACTCGATGTCAATGTCCACCCCGCCAAGACCGAGGTGCGGTTCCGCGATCCGAACCTGGTGCGCGGCCTGATTATCGGCGCCCTGAAACACGCCCTGGCCTCGGCCGGACACCGCGCCGCGACGACCGTGGCGCACCAGACGATCGGCGCCTTCCGCACCGATATTCAGCCCCTTCTCGGCCTGAACCGCCCGTATAATCCGGTGTCGGCGTCGCAGATTGCCGCGGTGCGGCCTTACATGTCGCCCTATATGCCGGAACCGGCGCCATTTTCCCCGACCGCGCGAGTCGAACATGAGCCGGAACCTTTTTACGGTGATTATCAAGGTGTGGCCGAAGCCTACGCACCCGATGCGATGGATATGCCGGTCGAGGTTCAAGCCCCCACCCAGGCCGAAGCCTTCCCGCTTGGCGCGGCGCGGGCGCAGATCCACGAGACCTATGTCATCGCCCAGACGGCGGATGGACTGGTGATCGTTGATCAGCACGCCGCCCATGAGCGCCTGGTCTATGAGCAGATGAAGGTGGCGATGGCCACCGGCCATGTGCAGAGCCAGAGCCTGCTGATTCCGGAAATCGTCGACCTGGAGCGCGAGGAGGTCAGCCGGCTGATGACCCGCCGTGAGGACCTGTTGCTGATGGGACTGGGCGTTGAAGCCTTCGGCCCGACCAGTGTGCTGGTGCGCGATATCCCTACCCTGCTCGGCGATTGCGATATCGCCGGCCTGGTGCGCGATCTGGTCGATGACCTGACCGAGCACGGCGAACTGCTGGCCCTGAAAGAGCGCATGGCGGAAATCTGTGGGGATCACGCCTGCCGGCACAGTGTCCGTTCCGGTCGCCGCCTGACCGGTGACGAAATGAACGCGCTGCTGCGCCAGATGGAGGCCACACCGCATTCCGGCCAATGCAATCATGGCCGCCCGACCTATGTCGAACTGAAGCTCAAGGATATCGAAAAGCTGTTTGGGCGACGTTAAAAACGACCACCGGGGCGCCGCGATCCTGTCGCGCGCCCCGGCAATGCCCCGCCCTTTGGACGAAAAATGAGCAATAAAAAACCTGCAACCGTTGGATTGCAGATCTCGGAAAAGCTTAGTGCGTCAGGTTCAGGATGATCAGGCCGAGGCCCATGACCACGCCCCAGACCTGAACGCTCAGGCCAGCCACCAGAAGCAGTTTCAGGCCATCAGAACGGCGCTTCGAGACGCGCGGACTTACAGCTTGTGCAGTTTGAATTTCCATCACTTGACCCCTAATTTTAGTAATAGTCTGCCCAGGCTTTCAGCAATTCTTGTGCCTCGTTGTACGGGCCGGTTTGCTGTTCACGCCTTGTTAATGACATATTGGGGATAAGAGTTAAGACCCGTCAATAGATAATTTTTAACGCTGCGTTAAATATACCACTTCCGTGTTCTTTATGGATTTTTTATTTAATTAAATCTGCACCTTACGGATTAAAAATTTTTTGTTGCAGAAACAAAACCTGCGCCGCGCCGTAAGTTTTGACGTTGATTTTTTGCCACACACCTGTGACAAAATCATCCTCATCAGCGGCGCGCTCAAAGACGATTATGGCGTTTTCGGACAACCAGTTACCGCTGATAAGCCCATCCAAAGCCTTCTCTCCCAAGCCTTTGCGATAAGGCGGGTCGAGAAAAACCAGGTCGAAAACCTCGGCTTGCGAGCCGGGTCTCAGCCCAAGCTGGGCCGCGTCCCGTCTGTGGACACGGGTTGTGCCAAAAAGACCGAATGTTTCCACATTGTCCCGGATCGCGCCACGCGCCGCCTCGTCGGTTTCGACGAACAGGCAGAAGCCCGCCCCGCGCGACATCGCCTCGAAACCGAGCGCGCCCGAACCGGCGAAGACATCCATGACGCGCGCACCTTCGAGGGTGGGCGCCCAGTCGGCATGGGCCAGGATATTGAAAATGGCTTCGCGGGCGCGGTCGGAGGTCGGACGGGTGTTTTGCCCGTCCGGTGTTACGAGGGCGCGGCCCTTGAATTTACCACCAACGATCCGCACCGCCTCAGCCTTTAGCTGTCACGACGGGGCTTGAACGGCGGTCGGGCCGCATTCGGCTTGCCACCCGGACGCGGCGCGCCAGAGGGACGGCCGCCGGACGGACGATCACCGGAAGGTCTGGCACCAGTGGGGCGGTCACCGCGAGGCGCACCTTTGAAGCCGCCGCCTGCCGGGCGATCCGGGCGCGGACGGTCGGACTTGAAGCCACCACCGGCCGGACGCGGTTTGTCGCCGTAGGACTTGCGTTCGCCACCGCCCGCCCCATCACGAGACGCGTAAGGCTTCTTGAACGCCGGACGATCTCCGGCCGGCCGCTGTTCGCTGCCCTCACGGTTGGGCTTCATGTAGGAGCGGCGTTCGCCACCTTCCGCGCCTTCACGGGCGGCATAGGGTTTCTTGAACGCGGGACGGTCGCCCGTGGGACGATCGCCATAGTCGCGCTTCGGACGATCACTATAGGACCGTTCACCGCCACCGGCATTATCGCGCGAAGCGTAGGGCTTCTTGAAAGCCGGACGCTCCGGACGATCGCCATAAGGCTTGCGCTCGGCGCCTTCCGGACGCGGCGTCATGGCTTTCTTTTCGCCGCCTGCACCACCGAACTCCCGCTTGGCGCGTTCATAAGCACCGGCTTCACCCGCCGGGGCACTATCGCGCGCCGCATAAGGCTTCTTGAAAGCCGGACGACCACCTTGAGGCCCATCTTGACGAGAATTGGCGCCGTAATCGCGCTTCGGACGATCATAAGACCGTTCACCACCGGCGTTATCGCGGGCAGCATAGGGCTTCTTGAAAGCGGGGCGGTCCCCTTGCGGACGATCGCCAAAGTCGCGTTTCGGGCGATCCCCATAAGACTTGTGCTCGGCGCCCTCGGCACGTGGCTTCCATTCTCTGGGTTTATCGCCGAATGGCTTCCTGTCGCCGTATTCACGGCTTGGTGCGGGGGCCGGACGGCGATCGCGGGCCTCGCCGTCGCCTTCAAAGCGCGGACGTTCATCGAAATCACGTTCCTTGAAATCGCGCTTTTCAAACTCGGTGCGCGGCTTCCATTCCCCAGCCTTATCACCAAACTTCTTGTCACCGAACTTTTTGGCGCCAAAGGCCGGCTTATCACCGAAAGCCTTCTTCTCGAAACGATCGCCACCACCGCGACGACCGGCGGGCGTGCCGCCTTCGCTGCTGTAGCGGGGCATGGGGGCGTTACGGGTCTGCGAAGCGCCTTCCGGCGGCAGGTTGCGCAACTGGATGACTTCGCCCAGCAGTTCGCGGATGACGCGCGGACCGATTTCCTCGACCTCGCCCGGCTCCAGATTGCCAAGCTGGAACGGCCCGTAGGCCAGGCGGATCAGGCGATTGACCTTCAGGCCGATCGATTCCAGCACCTTGCGGACTTCACGGTTCTTGCCTTCGGTGATCGAGACGGTGATCCAGACATTGGCGCGGCCATCAGCCTTTTCGGCCAGCTTGTCGAGCGTGGCTTCCATTGGCCCGTAAATGACGCCTTCAACCGTGGTGCCGTCCTTCAGGGCGTCGAGACGCGCCTGCGTGGTGTGCCCCAGGGCACGGGCGCGATAACGGCGCACCCAGCCGGCGGAGGGCAGTTCGAGGGCGCGGGCCAGTTCGCCGTCATTGGTCAGCAGCAGCAGGCCTTCGGAATTGAGATCAAGGCGGCCGACCTTAAGCACGCGCGGCAGGTCCGCCGGCAGCTTGTCGAAAACGGTGGGGCGGCCGGAGGGATCGCGTTCGGTGGTCACGAGGCCGACGGGCTTGTGATAGCGCCACAGGCGGGTGGGCTCGGCCTTGCCGACCACCTGGCCATCGACGGTGATAATGTCCGTCGCCTTGACCAGCACCGCAGGGGTTTCGAGGATGCGACCATTGACGGCGATCTTGCCGAGGCCGATCAGGCGCTCGATTTCGCGGCGCGAAGCCAGGCCGGCGCGCGCCAGCACCTTGGCGATGCGCTCGCCGGTGCCGAGCTTGTCGTCTTTCTTAGGGGCCTTCTTCGGCCGCTCCGGCTTCTTGCCCAGGGCGTCCTTGGCGTCGCGCATTTCCTGCGGCATGTAGCGGTGACCGTCGGCGATCTCCTGCAATTCCCTGGCGGCCTGAATTTCCTGCGGAGTCAGTTCGCGCGGGGCTTCAGGTTCGTTCTGGTCTTCGTTACGCTCTCCAGCGTTACTGTCTTGGGTCACGGTATATCTTTCTAAATTTGCTTGACGCCCGCACAGAGGCCCGTCTTTAAGTCCTTATGGAAGACGATATTGACTTGATGCACAAGGCGCTGGAAAAAGCGCGCGAGGCGGCCTTGTCCGGTGAGGTGCCGATTGGCGCTTTAATCTACGATCCGTCAAGTAAAACTGTTGTAACAAGTGCGGGAAATGCGCCGATTTCGTTACATGACGCCACGGCGCACGCCGAAATACGCGCTTTACGGGCCGCCGGTGAGCAACTCGGGAATTACCGGCTGACGGATCTTTGGTTATACGTGACGTTAGAGCCTTGCGCCATGTGCGCCGGCGCCATCAGCCACGCGCGCATTGGCCGGGTCATCTATGGCGCGCCCGATCCGAAGGGCGGCGCGATCGCACACGGACCGAAATTCTTCGCCCAGCTGACCTGTCACTGGAAGCCGGAGGTTATCGCCGGTGTACTGGCGGAAGAGAGTTCGGCTATGTTGAAATCATTTTTCAAGGCGCGCCGGCGCAAGGGAGTCACGGATGACGGGCAATAACTTCAATTTTGGCGCGGCCCAGCCCTTCATCGACGAGGCGGTGCGCAAAGGCGGCACGCTCTGGGCGAAGCTCGGCGAGCACCCCGACATGATGGCCAATATCGGTTGGGCGGCGGCGATCTTCGCCATTACCCTGATCCTTTCGGGCATGGCGTCCGATGCGGTCAAACGCACCTCGCGCCGGCTGGTGCACAGGGATAACGATCGCACCTTGCTGGAATTTCTCTCGCAGGTGATCCGCTGGCTGATCCTGGCGGTCGGGCTGGTGGCGGTGCTCAATCGGCTGGGCGTTCAGACCGCTTCCCTGCTCACTGTGCTCGGCGCGGCGTCTCTCGCCATCGGCCTGGCCTTGCAGGGGACGCTCGGCAATGTGGCGGCAGGCCTGATGATCCTGTTCAACAAGCCCTACCGCATCGGCGATACCGTCCATATCGGCGAAGTGAAGGGCACGGTGCATCGCCTGGGCCTGTTCGCCACCGAGGTGAACGACTCCGACAATAATCGGGTATTCATCCCCAACACCAAGGCCTTCAGCAACGAAATCTACAATATCACCACCAATTCGGCCGTGAAGATCGAGGTATTGGTTGGCGTCGCCTATGATACCGATCTGAACAAGGCGCTCGATATCCTGCGCGATGTCGCCGTGAAACAGCCTGAGCGGCTGAGCACGCATGAGCCTGTTATCGGCCTGACCGAATTTGGCCCCAGCGCCATCACGGCGCGAATATCCCTATGGGTGATGCCATCGCACGGCAACAGCGCCCGCACCGGCCTGATGATTGACATCAAGAAAGCCTTCGATGAAGCAGGGATCGAAATCCCCTATCCGCATCAGGTGAGCGTCAATAAGTAAGGGGGGTCAGGCCAGTCCCTTGCGGCCGATATCGTAAAAACGCTGCGCGCGCTGCTCGACCAGTTGATCGGCGGACAGGAAGCTCAGCGCCTGCAATTCCTGCTCCAGCACGTCGCCAAGTGTTTCGATCATAGCTTCCGGATTGGAATGGGCGCCGCCGGCCGGTTCCTCGATGATGCGGTCGACAATGCCCATCTTGAGCAGGTCGGGCGCGGTGATCTTCATCTGCTCGGCGGCGTCCTTGGCGCGAGACCCATCGTGCCACAGAATCGAGGCCGCGCCTTCTGGCGAAATAACCGAATAGATGGAGTGTTCGAGAATCAGCACGCGATTGGCGGCCGCCAGAGCGATGGCGCCGCCGGAGCCACCTTCACCGGAAACCGTGGCGATCATAGGCACTTTCAGGGTCAGGCCCTTTTCGGTCGAACGGGCGATGGCCTCGGCCTGGCCGCGTTCTTCCGCACCGATGCCGGGATAGGCGCCGGCGGTATCGACAAAGGTCAGGACCGGCAGGCCGAACTGCTCGGCCATCTCCATCAGGCGCACCGCCTTGCGGTAGCCTTCGGGACGGGCCATGCCAAAATTATGCTTGAGACGCGTGGTGGTGTCGAAACCTTTTTCATGGCCCATGACCACGACCGATTGCCCACGGAACCGGCCAAGGCCGCCGACGATCGCCTGATCATCACCGAACTTGCGGTCACCGCGCAGTTCAACGAAGTCCTCGATCAGGCCGCTGATATAATCGACCAGATGTGGACGCTGCGGATGACGGGCGACCATGGTCTTCTGCCACGGATCAAGGCGGGAGTAGGTTTCGCGGCGCAGAACTTCGGTGCGCTGGCGCAGGGCCTGCACCTCGACATCGAGATTCGCGCCCCCGCTTTGCGACAAGGTGGAAAGCTCCTCGATCTTGGCTTCCAGGTCCGCGATCGGACGTTCGAATTCGAGATAATGTCGCATCAGGTCGCTCTTGAATGCCCCAAGTGAACGCGCGAGGCGTTAAAAACCAATATCGAATAAGGGAGACTACCCTTAAAGGCCATACCTTTAGAAGAATGGCCGTTTAACAGCAAGTCGGGATCCGTCAAAGGGGATTTTTAGGACGGCCCCGCCCTGACGCCAGCGGGTGATGGCTTTCCACCACTTCCCGCAGGCGTTCACCGGCAATATGGGTATATATTTGGGTGGTAGAGATATCGGCATGGCCAAGCAAGGTCTGGACGGTGCGCAGGTCGGCGCCGCCTTCCAGCAGGTGAGTCGCAAAGGCGTGGCGCAGGACGTGCGGCGACACCCGCGCCGGATCGATGCCGGCATTGAGCGCCGCCTCATCGAGCAGTTGCCCGACACGCCGACGCGTCAAATGCCCCTCGGCGCCGCGTGACGCGAAGAGGAACGGATTGTTCTTGTCGCCCGCCGGCAGGAAAGCCGGGCGAATTTCGAGATATTCCCTGATCGCCGCGCGCGCCGGGTGATTGAGCGGCACAAGCCGTTCGACGCCGCCCTTGCCCTTGATGATCAGGAAGGCCGGATCGCGCTGGACGGCATCCAGCCGCAGGCCGACCAGTTCGGAAATGCGCATCCCTGAGGCGTAGGCCATCTCGATCAGACATTCCAGCCGGACGGCCTGATGCGGGTTCTTTTCCGCGCAGGCGGCAATCAGCGAATCGACCTCGTCGCGGGACAGGATTTTTGGCAGGGTCAGGCCTTTTTTGGCGGCGGCGATCTTGCGGCTGGGGTCGGCGCCGGCCAGGTTTTCCGCCACGCAAAAACGGTAAAATTGCCGGACGGCCGAGCGTTTGCGTTGCGTGGTGGCCGGCGACAGGCCACGCTCATTCAGGCGTGTGAAATAGCTCGCCAGATCGGATTCCGCCAAATCGAGAAGGCCGGAAGCGGTCACCTGGAGGGTATCCGCCAGATCATCCAGGTCGCGGCCATAGGCTTCCAGCGTCGGCTTCGCGGCATTACGCTCGACAGCCATCATTTGCAGGAACTGTTTTACAGGATCGAATCTATTACTCATAAGGTTAACTCTGGCAAAGTCCCCCTAATATCGTGTAAAGCAGGCGCATGACCGCCGAGCCTGAGCCTTCCGCATCTGAAACCCCAGTACCAGGGTCCCCAGTGCGCCCCGTCTTTACCCTGCCGAAAACCGTCGCGCTTGTCGGCCTGATGGGCGTGGGCAAGACCACCATAGGCCGCCGCCTGGCCGACCATTTCGGCCTGCCCTTTGTCGATGCCGATGAGGAGATCGAAAAAGCCGCCGGCATGACCATAGCCGACATCTTCGCCAACTACGGCGAAAAAGGCTTTCGTGACGGCGAACAGCGCGTCATCGCCCGCCTGCTCGAAGGCGAACCGCGCATCCTGGCCACCGGCGGCGGCGCGCTCATGCACCCCCTCACCCGCGAAAACCTCAAGGCGAAAGCCATTACCCTGTGGCTGAAATCCGATATCAGGGTGCTGGCCAAACGCGTCGCCAACCGCCCTCACCGCCCCTTGCTCAAAGACCGGAACCCGATCGAAGTGCTCAAAGAACACGTCAAAACCCGTTATCCCCTGTATGAAATCGCCGACATCACCGTCGATACCGGCGACCAGTCGCACGTCAAGGCGCTCGACCAGGTGCTGGTCGCCCTGCACGCCCATATTACAGGTGGCAAATGAGCACTATAAAGCGCATCCCGGTTTCCGGACACGGCTTCAAAGCCTATGACGTCATTGTCGGGCAAGGCCTTTTGACCGAGGCCGAAAAGTGGGTCGGCCCGTTCCTGACCAACAAGCGCGTAGTGATGGTCACCGACTCGAATGTCGGTCCGCTCCATGCCGATCGCATCCTTAAGCAGTTCGAGACCGCCGGTCACAAGACGCACAAGATCGTCGTGCCGGCCGGCGAGGAAAGCAAATCCTATGACGGCCTGAAATTCGTCGTCGACGCGCTGCTCGATTGCGGCCTCGACCGTAAGGACGTGGTCATAGCGCTCGGCGGCGGCGTCATAGGCGACCTGACCGGCTTCGCCTGCGCCATCTATATGCGCGGCATCGACTTTATCCAGATCCCCACCACCGTTCTGGCGCAGGTCGATTCCTCGGTCGGCGGCAAGACGGCCATCGACCACGAAAAGGGCAAGAACCTGATCGGCGCCTTCTGGCAGCCGCGCCTGGTGCTGTGCGATCTCGACGTCCTCAAGACCCTGCCGGCGCGTGAAATCCGCTGCGGTTACGCCGAGATCATCAAGTACGGCCTGCTTGGCGACAAGGCGTTTTTCGAGTGGCTGGAAGCCAATGACGACAAGGTGCTGGCGCTCGAACCCGAAGCCACCCTTCACGCCGTCGCCCGTTCGGTTGAAATGAAGGCCGAGATTGTCGCCGCCGACGAACGCGAGGGTGGCCAACGCGCCCTGCTCAACCTTGGCCACACCTTCGGCCATGCGCTCGAAGCCGAGGTCGGTTTCGGTGATGCGCTTCTCCACGGTGAGGCCGTCGCCATTGGCATGGCGCAGGCCTTCCGCTACAGCGCGCTAAACGGCGAATGTACCGAAGAGGACTCTGAGCGCGCCGTGGCGGCCATTGCCCACTCAGGCCTGCCGACGCGCATGGGCGACATCCGCCAGACGCCATTCGACGCCGAACGCCTGATCACCCATATGGGCCATGACAAGAAGGCCGAGGGTGGCACGCTCACCTTCGTTCTGGTCGGCGGTATCGGCCGGGCCTTCGTCGCCAAGAAGGTGCCTGCTGAATCCATTGCCGAATTCCTGATCATGGACGGCGCTGTTTCCTCACAGGTTGCCGTTTAAAAGGCCATACCCATGCTGATCGCCTCCCTGCTCGCCCTGATCCCGATCCTGTTCGTTATCCTGGGGGTATCGGCCCTGTTCAGCGCCGGCGAAACCTCCCTGACGGCCGCCTCGCGCGGGCGGATGCACCAGCTTGAACGCGACGGCAACAAGGCCGCCAAACGCGTCAACAAGCTGCTGACCAATCAGGAAAAGATGATCGGCGCGATCCTGCTGTTGCAAAACGTGCTCAATATCGGCGCGGCGGCCCTGGCCACCATCTCGATTGATCGCGCCATTCCCGGTCCGTGGGGCGCCGCCATCTCGACCGGCGTCATGACCATACTCGTGCTGGTCTTCGCCGAAGTCCTGCCGAAAACGCTGGCCATCATGCGGCCTGATGACACGGCGCGCTTCATGTCTCGGCCCGTCATGTGGATCGTCATCGCCTTTGGGCCGGTTATCAATGCCGTGCAATGGTTCGTCCGCGCCGTGCTGGGCCTGTTCGGCGTCAAGCTGTCGATGGAGGTCGACGTGCTGGCGGCGCATGAGGAAATCCGCGGTGCTGTCGAATACCATCACGATGAAGGCGCGGTCAAAAGCGACGACCGCAACATGTTCCGTGGCGTGCTCGATCTCGCCGACCTCGATGTCAGCCAGATCATGGTTCACCGCAAGCAGATCGACATGATCGACGCCGGCCTGCCGATGGCCGAGATCATCGAGGCGGCGCTGAGCTTCAGCCACACCCGTATTCCGCTCTACAAGGACAATACCGAGAACATCATCGGCGTGCTCCATGCCCGCGACCTGATGGCGGCGGTGATCCGCGCCAAGGGTGATGTCAAAAGCGTCGACGTCATGGCCATTGTCCGCGAACCGTGGTTCATCCCCGACACCAGCAATCTGAAGTATCAACTGGCGGCCTTCCTCAAGAAGAAGGCCCACTTCGCCCTGGTGGTCGATGAGTATGGCGCCTTGCAGGGGCTGGTGACGCTTGAGGACATTCTGGAAGAGATCGTCGGCGAAATCGACGACGAGCATGACGCCGTGCTGACGGCTTTGCGCAGGCAATCCGACGGCTCGATCCATGTCGATGGCGACCTGGCCATCCGTGACCTCAACCGCACGATGGACTGGGAACTGCCGGACGAAGATGCGGTCACCATCGCCGGTTTGGTGATCCACGAGGCCCGCACCATACCGGAGCCTGGCCAGACCTTCATCTTCTACGGCCGCAAGTTCCAGATCATGCGCAAGCAGCGCAACCAGATCACGGCGATCAAGATTTCACCGGTTTAGACAACAAAATACCGCCGGATCGCTCCGGCGGCATTTCATTTTCACGAATATCAAAACTATTCAGCGGTCGTTTCTTCCGGTTCATCCTTGCCCTGGGCATGGAAGAAGGGCGAGATCATCTTGCCGAAGAAGTGCGATATCTCATCGATGATAGTGTAGGTCGCCGGCACGAACACCAGCGACAACAGGGTCGAGGTGATCAGACCACCAATAACCGTCACCGCCATCGGCTGGCGAAAGGCGTCGTTGCCAACGGCCACCGGGATCATGCCGGCGCCCATAGCCACTGTGGTCATGACGATCGGACGCGCCCGCTTCTTGGCTGCCTCAAACAGGGCTTCGGTGCGTTCCATGCCCCCCTTGATCGCCACCATGGCGTATTCGACCAGCAGGATCGAATTCTTGGCGGCAATGCCGACCAGCATGATCAGGCCGATATAGGTCGGCATCGACATGCTCATCTGCGTCAGGATCAGGCCAATAAAGGCCCCGCCAAAACACAACGGCAGCGCCAGCAGAATGGTGAACGGATGGCTGAACGACCCGAACAGCAGCACCAGCACCACATACATCAAGGCAATCCCGGTCAGGATGGCGGCAATGAAATTCGGCACCATTTCGAGGAAGTCCTCAGTATTCGGATTGACAACAATACGAACGCCGGGAATTTCGCCCTTCTTGAGCTTGACCATGGTCGGCGTCGCCATGACGGCGGCATCCGCCGTGCCATTCGGCACGCCGTTCAGGTCGCCGTTGACCGTGGCCGAACGGGTCCGGTCGATCCGGTTGATCTGGATCGGCCCCGCGCCGAAGCTGATATTGGCCACCGCCGTCAGCGGCACCGAGGCGCCGGAGCGCGTCGGCACCATCAGCGTGTTGAGGTTGTTGATGTCGTAACGGGCATCGGCCTTCAACAGGACGCGAATCGGTATCTGGCGGTCGCCGTCATTATACTTGGCGAGGATCTGGTCGATATCGCCCATGGTGGCGACGCGCGCCGCCGAGGAAATGGTCTCGGTCGACACCCCCATCAGCGCCGCCTGGTCAGGCTTGGGCGTGATGACGACTTCCGGCTGGGTCAGGTTGTCCTGGGAATGGACATTGGTCAGTTCCTTGAGCGCCGCCATTTCCCGCAGCAATTGCTGCGAGGTGGCCGTGAGCAACGGCTCATTGTCCGACGCCAGAATATAAGCCACGCCGGTGCCGCCGCCGCCATCCTGGCCGAAGCTGCTGTGGATGCCCGGATATTTGGCCAGGGTCTTGGAGAAGACCTGTTCGAACTGGGTTTGCGAGAGCTTGCGCGCCTTCTTCGGCACCAGATTGACCGTCACCGTGGCGCTTTCCATGTTCATGACGGCGTAGGTGCTGCGGACTTCCTTGTGCGTCTCCAGATCGGCGACAATGTGCTTGACCACATTATCGGTTTCCTGGAGCGGCGTACCCGGCGTCAGTTTCAGGCTCATGACCGACATCGACTGATCATCGGCCGGAATATTGTCACTGGGGATGGTTTGCAGCAGGACGATCGAGCCGACGAAGAACATGATGCCGCCGAGGAACGGCGCCCAGCGCGCACGCAGAAGCGAAGTCTTTAGCCGGATCGTCAGTATGATCGTGCCAATACCCCCCGCCACGCCGATCAGGGCGATGATGCCGCCGATGATCATCGAGACCGTGCCTGGCTTGATGATCACGCCATCGGGACCGGGGTGCGGAAAGATAGAGCCAGACCCCATCGCCATAATGCCGAGTGAGAACAGCAGGCCGAATTCCAATGCCGCCCAGCGGGCCTTCATGTACGGCTTATACAGGACGAAGAACAGGACCAGGGTCAGGATCAATACGCCGCCGGCGGCGATGCCCATCGGCACCGCGCTTTTGGTCAGGTATTGGATCAGCAACAGGACGGTGATCAACAGACCGTGCATCAGGATATACCAGCGCCATTTCAGGTGACCTTCGAGACACCATTTCAGCATCGCCTGGTAACCGTCCATCCAGAACGGCTTGTCGTTGTCGTGCTTCGGATTGGCGCGCAGCAGATAGGCGCCCATCAATGGCGTCAGGGTTCGCGCCACCACCAGCGAGAAGAAGACGCTGACGCAGGAGGCGATGGCAAAGCTCTTGAAGAACTGGCCGACAATGCCCGGCATGAAACCGGTCGGCGCAAACACGGCGATCAGGGTGGCTGTGGTCGCCACGACGGCCAGGCCGATTTCGTCGGCGGCCTCGATAGCCGCCTGATAGGGTTTCTTGCCTTCGCGCATATGCCGGACGATGTTCTCGATCTCGACGATGGCGTCATCGACGAGAATCCCGACCGTCAGCGACAGGGCCAGCAGGGTCACAACGTTGAACGACTGGTTCAGCAGGTGCATGACGTAGAAGGTCGGCAGCAGCGACATCGGCATGGCGACAGCGGAAACCAGGGTCGCCCGCCAGTCGCGCAGGAACAGCCAGACCACGAACACGGCCAGGGCCGCGCCGATCAGCAGGGCTTCCATCGAGGTGTCGAAGCTGCGCTGCACCTCATTCACCGACGAGGATACTTCCTCGATCTGGACGTTTGGATTGGAGGCTTTCAGCGCCGCGAGCGCCGCACGCACGCCTTCGGCGACGTGGACTTCCGAGGTGGCGCGGGTGCGCTGGATATTGAAGCCGACGACCTCGTTGCCGTTATACCGGGCGCGGGTGCGCGGCTCCGACCATGTGTCGCTGACCGTGGCGATATCGCCCAGGCGGACGCTGCCGCCGTTGGACAAGGTGATGCGGGTGTCGGACAACTGCTGGACACTGGCGGCGCCGCCGACGGTGCGGATGGTCTGTTCCGACGTGCCCGCGTTAAAGCGGCCGCCAGGCATGTTGACGTTGAAACTACGCAATTGCTGGCTGATATCGCCGGCTGTCACGCCCTGCGCCGCCAGCTTGGCCGGATCGAGTTCGATGCGGATTTCGCGGTCGACACCGCCATCGCGCGTCAGTTGCGACACGCCCTTGACGCCGAGCACCTTCTTGGCGACATCGTTATCAACATACCAGCTCAGGTCTTCCGGCGTCATGTTGGCGGCGCGGATGGTATAGGTCAGCAAGGGTTGGCCGGACGCATTTTCGACGCGCGACACGATCGGATCGAGCACATCGGACGGCAGATTGGCCCGCACCCCGGCCACAGCATTGCGGACATCATTGGTCGCCTTTTCCAGATCGGTTTCGAGCTGGAAGGTAATGATGGTGGTCGATGCCCCTTCATTGACGACAGACTGGATATGGCGGACACCGCCAAGACCCGACACGGAATCTTCGACGATACGTGTGACCTGGTTCTGCAATTCGCTCGGTGCGGCGCCCGAACGGACGACCGTGACGACGACGATCGGGAAGTCGATGTCCGGCCAGTTATTGATGCGTGTCTGGCTGAAGCCGAGGATACCGGCAATCGTCATGACAACGAAAAAGACAAGGGTCGGGATCGGGTTGCGGATCGACCAGGACGAAATCTGGAAGCCGCCGCCAGGGCTTTGAGCGGTTGCCATGATCAGTGCTCTCCGCCGGTTTGCGCCGTCGCGGTCGGCTTGACCAGATCGCCGTCATTGAGGAAACCGGCCCCCATAGTGACAACACGGTCACCGGCGGCGAGGCCTTCCTTGATGATGATATCCTTGCCGCCAACGGCCGTGCCGGTGATGATCCTGCGCAGGTGCGCCTTGCTGTCCGTTCCGATGACAAACACCTGCGGCAGGTTTTCGTTATAGACGACGGCGCTCTGCGGGATCAGCAGCACGTTCTGCGAACCGGCCTCGATGGTGCCGGACGCGAACATGCCGGGACGCAGGCCGGAGTCCCACGGTACGCTGACCCGCGCATAGCCCAGGCGTGTCGCCGCATCGACCATAGGCGTGACGATACGGACGGAACCATTGACCGGACCGGTCGATTCACTGGTGACCGTCACCGGCATCCCGGCGGAAATATTGTGCAGGTCGCTTTCGACCACCTGCATGTTCAGTTCGATACGGCCGTCACGGACGATCTTGAAAAGTTCTGTGCCGACCGAAACATTCTGCCCCAGGACAGCCGTGCGGTGCGTGATGATGCCGGAGACCGGGGCACGGACCGTCGCCATATTGACCTGGGTCTGCGCCGTCTGCATGGCCGCTTCGGTCGTCAGCTTGGAGGCTTCGGCGTTATCGAGCGCGGCGGCCGACAGATAGCCCTGCTGGAACAGGGTCTGGGCGCGCTGATAGGCCTTGTTGGACTGGTTGTAATTGGCCTGGGCCTGCTTGAGCTGGGCCTGGAGCAGGACGTCGTTCATTTTCAGCAGGGGCTGGCCCTGCTTGACGGTTTGCCCCTCATCGGCCAGCAGGGCGACAGCCGTCAGGCCGCCGGTTTCGGCGCCGACGGCGACTTCCTGCCAGGCGCTGATCGTGCCGGTGCCGGTCACCTGGACCGGGGCCGTATCCTGGCGCACCACGGCGAAATTGACCACCGCCGCATGAGCCTCGGCCTTGCCGTCATCCTTCTTTTTCTCACAACCGCTGACGCCCGCGCCGATCACCAGCGCCACCGCGATCATCGCCGTCACCGACCGCGAACCGGCTTTGAAAATGCCCCCAGTCCCCAGAACAGCAGTCCTCAAACCAAACGTCATGCCCATTGATCCTATTTTTATTTTGCGCCGCACTTCGGCGGACGCCGTTGTTTCTTATACCGCACTCTGCTGTGCGCCCCGTTGCCTGTCAACGAAAGGCGACATTACAAATCGTTCACCACCCCATACGCCAACGGGCGCTCACTGCCCCCGCATGACGCCGTTCTTTTCGCTATAGCACAACAAGACAGGAAACTGTCAGTAGGTAAAACGCGGGCAGCGCTTGAAAAGAGGGTTAACCGGAGCGATAACGATACTCGGGTTATTGCTTATTTATTATGCCGCCGTCAGGCTGCTGTGACACATCGAGGGAGGACATCATGAGGTGGCAAGGCGGACGCAGGGGCGGCGTTGAGGATCGCCGGGGCGGCGGTGGCGGCATGGGACCGGTGGCCGGTGGCGGCGGACTGGTGCTCGTGGTCGTGGCGCTGATCGGTTATTTCTTTTTCGGCATAGACCCGCAAACCATTATGAGCGCCGGTAATCAATCCGCGCCGGCCTCTGATGTCCAGGCCAGCACCGGCACACCGGGCGATGAAGAAGGCCAGTTCGCCGATGTCGTCCACACCTCCGCCAACGACACCTGGCAGGCGCTTTTCCAGTCGGAAGGCAAGACCTACCGCCCCTCCACCATCGTCCTTTACACTCAGGGCACCACGACCGGCTGCGGCATGGGCGAAGCGGCGATGGGGCCTTTCTATTGCCCGGCTGACGAGAAGGTCTATATCGACCTAGACTTCTTCCGCACGCTTGACGGCCAGCTCGGCGCGCCCGGCGATTTCGCCAAGGCCTATGTCATCGCCCACGAGGTCGGCCACCACATCCAGAAGCTGGAAGGCACCAGCGATGCCGTCAGCCGCCAGGAACAGCGCCTGAGCAAGACCGGCGCCAACGCCCTCTCCGTCAAGCTCGAACTCCAGGCCGACTGTTACGCCGGCGTCTGGGCCAAGCGCGCCAACGACAAGGAGCACTGGATCGAGGCCGGCGACATCGACGAAGCCCTGGGCGCCGCCACCGCCGTCGGCGACGACACCTTGCAAGAGAAGGCGCAGGGCCGCGTGGTGCCGGACAGCTTTACGCATGGGTCTTCGGCGCAGCGCAGCCAGTGGTTCAAGGCCGGTTTCCGCGCCGGAGATCCGGCTGACTGCGATACGTTTGGCTAACGCACCTCAATCGCCGGCAGGCTGTTGATCGGCTCGATGGTGATGTTACGGAAGAAGGTCTCCGCCCCTTCCGACTGAAGCTGGATCGCGCCGTGGATCAATGGCTCGCAAGGCGCGCTTTCGCTGGCCTTGTCGCAGATGCCCCAGACCTCCATGACCGGCACGCCATTGACCACATGGACGGCATGATTGGCGAAGACGTAGAGATCGAGCGTGTTCCATTCGCCGACCGGTTTGTCGGCATTGCTGTTGTTTTCAATATTCCACAGGGCGGTGTTACCGACCGTCTTGCCAAGCGGCGCACCGGCCATGAAACGCTGTTTCGGATCGATGATCGACGGGTCGATGGCCACGCTGGAATCGACCTCCAGCCCGTTCCCCACTGGCACCACCATGCCGACGCTGCCGGTCATGATCTCGAATTCGACCGCCCGCGACCAGGTGCCCCAGACCGCGCCGGGTTCGCCGTGCGTATGGTACAGCAGGCCATTATTTTCCGGGTCATTGAGCCGCGGCGCATACCGCTTGCCGCTCCATTTGTATTCGAGACGCAGGTGATAGTTCCTGAAATCACCCTTGTGGACCAGGCTGCCCCAGGTCTCGCCGCTGACATGCAGGGCCGGCGCGCCGTCCTCGCTCACCACCGTGAAGATATCGCCCTTCCCGGCCACACCGATCGGCGCGTCGTGCTTCGGCAGATAGGTCTGGGCCGGGTCTTTGTAGCCGAGCCAGGCCGTCCAGTCATCGAGGTCCTGGCCGTTAAACAACGCCACGGCCGGCCCGGTGGCGACCGGAATATTCTTGAGCACAAGGGTTTGCGGCTGGAAGGCCGGCGCTTCCGCCTGCGCCACACTCAATCCAAACAGCAGGGCAAGCCCGGCCGTGGCAACGATCTTCAACATGTTCTCTTCCCAACTTTTTATGAATCTGACGCGAAATGGTAATCGATTACATACCTGCGCGTCAATGCGAAGCGGCGGACTTGTTCAGCGCGTCATACATATTGATCTTCATGCCACCAGGCACGATCATGTCGCCGCCCTTCATATCGGCCGGGCAGTCGCCCAACCGTTTGCCAACAACCGTGGTGGTCGATTTATCGTCACCGCCCATCGGCGGCTCCATGGTCGAGGCGATCGTCTGGTGATATTCGCTGTCGCTGACCATCTCCATGTGGATATGGCTGGTGATCTTGCGGCCGGACATGTTGCATACGGAATCGACATCGACTGTCGAGCCGGTCTTGCTGACGTTGCTCTGCGTACATTGCGCGTCGCCTGCCCCCTTCATGCCGACCTCGACCATCCGTTCGCTCAGGCCCTTGTCCATACACAGCTTGCTGACGATGCCTGTCGGCATACCCGGCACCGAGGTCGTCATTTCCCACAGGCCCGGCTTCTGCGCCATCGGATTGGCGTCCGCCAGGGTAGCCGGCTTTGCTGTCTCCATGGTTGTCGTTGTTTCGGAAGTCTTCGGCTTGCTGCAACCGGCCATCAGGACCAGCGCTGCCGCCAATGCCAAACCCGTACTCAAACGAACAACTGTCATGACGTGCCTCCTCTGTTATGAGAGGCACCATACATCTGGAGAACGGCGTTAGAAATGAATTTCTAGTGAAACTTCGCCAGCACCACGCCGGCCTTGAGCCTGACACCATCGCCAGTCACGTAATCCCCCGCCTTCATGCTGTCGGGACAATCGCCCAGCCGCTTGCCGTCGGTTATCGTCACCTGATTGCCGTGACCGGCGAAGGCCGGGGAATAGCGCGTTTCGACCGTCTGATGGAAGGCGTCGTTGCCGATGATATCGACATGAATATGCGAGGTCAGGGTGGTGTCATTGACCGTGCAGACCGTATCAATATCGGCGCCATCGTCGCTCTTGGTCACCGAACGCGCCGAGCATTCAAGATTGGTCATTTCCGGCTTGCCGGGCAGATCATGGCCGATCAGGGCCAGCTTTTCCCCCTGGGCGTCATTGACGCAGATTTTCGCCACCGACCGGCCGCCCAGTTGCGGCAGGGTCTGGGTCAGTTGCCACAGGCCCGCCCTTTGCCCTAACCGGCTAACCTTGTAGACCGGGGGGCTTTCCGAACTGACGGCGGCGCTGGTCCCGGCGCTGCCTGCCGCCTCCTCCGAGGCCGACGCCGAAAGCCCGCCCCCATCCTCGATAAACGGCGTGCGCGGCTTTTCAGGCTTTCCGCAGGCCGTCACCATCAGGCAGGTGAAGCCAATAATTATAATCGAACCCCCAACTGTCTTCATTGCGATTGCACACTTTCATTTGCATCACCGGCCAGGTTTGGCGAATAGCTGGCGTAGGCCGCAGCTTCTTCAGCCGTCAGGCTGGCGGCCGGGCTTTCACCGGCGAAGGCGTTGTCACCGGACTGGCCGGGCTTCGGGCTGCAACCGCCTATTGCGCAGATAACCAGGCCGGTCGAGACTATGTAAATTAGCGGCTTCATACTGTACCTTCGCAAAACTCTACCCTATCCGAACCATAATCACGAGATTATAAAGACGAAATTCGGAAATGGCGTCACGGCCTTTCCGTCGGCGCATCCGGCAGTTTCCAGTCGATCGGCGGATAGCCTTTCGACACCAGGAAGTCGTTGGCGCGCGAAAACGGTTTGGTGCCGAAGAATCCGTTATGAGCCGAAAGCGGCGACGGATGCACCGACTTGATGACCAGATGCTTCGTGGTATCGACGAAGGCCGCTTTTTTCTGCGCGTAGCTGCCCCACAGGATAAATACCACGGGCTGCGGCAGGTCGTTGACCGCGCGGATCACCGCATCGGTGAACTTTTCCCAGCCCTTGCCCTGATGCGCCGCCGCCATGCCCATTTCGACCGTCAGCACGCTGTTGAGCAACAACACGCCCTGCCCGGCCCAGTGTTCGAGGAAACCGTGCTTCGCCGGTGCGATACCAAGATCGGTTTGCAGTTCCTTGTAGATATTGACCAGTGACGGCGGAATGCGCACGCCGGGTTTGACCGAAAACGACAGGCCATGCGCCTGACCTTCGCCGTGGTATGGGTCCTGGCCGAGGATGACCACCCGCACCTGTTCCGGCGGCGTCAGGTCGAGCGCACGGAAATAGTCAGTGCCCTTGGGGAAGATACGTTTGCCTGTACCGCGTTGCGCCAGAAGGAACGCCTTCAGTTCCACCATATAGGGCTTGGAAAATTCCGGCGCCAGCAGGGCCTTCCAGCCGTCGTCAAGCTTGATATCGGTCATGCCCGTATCTCGCCGTGACTCTCTTTCTTAGTCAAGCGCTCAGGCGCCGCGCAGGCTACCTCGCATTAAGCTCGGGCGGGCCTTGCCCTTGCCGGCAGAGCCGGAATGTCAAGCGCTCACGACTTGGTGCAGGAACCGGTCACCCTGCCGGTCACATGCAGGGACGCATCCTGTCCGGCGGACGCGGCAGTCACGTCGCCGCCGAAGGATTGCCCATCATCAGCAATGGTCAGCGCGCCGGTTCCCTTTGCCGCGGCGCAATCCGTGGTCCACGAAACCGTCCTGCCCACTTCGCTGAACCGTTGTCCGTCGCATTGCGGACCGGTCACCGCGACGGGCGGGGCCTTCAGATCCTCGACATTGGCGCACAGGCTCGCGGTCGTCGTGGTGGGGGCCTGTCCGGCAATGGTGGTGATCGTGGTAATCTCCCACAGCAAATCCGGCCCCGGCAAAACCGGCGCCTCACTCACCTCGGGCGGGGTATTGGCTACCGCCGCTGTGGCCGGGGTTGGCTTTGCGTCGGGCGTCACCTGATCAATAACGGCCGGCGAGATGACGCCGAACAGAAACCCGGCGGCGGCGGTGAAGGTCAGGGCAATCGTCGGACTCATGAACAAGGCTCCTGTAATTTACAAAAAACCCGTTACTCCACCCGCCGCCATATTAACCGCAGAAAACGGTCAGGCCAAATCAAAAACACATCAAACTATTGACGTTTATTGATTTTTTACACGCACCCTATGGCGTGGAAGGCTAAACCGGCAAACCGCTTATGATAAATTTGCAGGCTCTGCCACCGCTCAGGTGGTGCAACGGTCAACAACCTTGCCTTCAAGCCCGGTCACGATATCACCCTCCGGCGTCCGGACCGTGCTTTGACCTTCTATCGCCTTGCCGCCATGTGAAAACGTCCACTGACCCGCGCCCTGCGCGGCATCGCACTGGGATTTCCAACTCACCACATCGCCTTCGCGGGTAAACTGCGGATCGCTGCATTTGGCGCCGGTCAGGTCTTTTGGCGGATTGAGCCAGCTCTCATCGGACATGCACATCCAGGTGGTGTTTGTTTCCGCCGCATTGGCGCCCGACTGGCTTTGCACATCAAGCTCCCATAACCGGCCCTTTTCGTAGGCAGAAGCCTGGGTGGCGCCCATGACGGCGAACAGCGCGACGCCGGCGCTCAAAAGATATGCCTTACGCAGTGTCATATTTTCCTCCTGTAACGTTTCCCCTCAAATACAATGTAAGACAGATGAACACGCGAATTCAAGGCAACTCTCAAAGACTTTATTTAGAATATAGGAAATTTAAATTAATCTAAATTGCAAACATAATAATCTTTATTGAGCATACAAGTTTAACTAAATTCACGCATTTTCAAAATATATACATAATTATTTATTTGAAATTGAAAATAATAAATCATGTATTCAGTAAAGACACAATCCGGACATAACGATATTGTGAACCACCAACCTCGGCGGCGGCCTTATTCGATGCAAATGAAACCGGCGTATATTGTATCAGCCCGGCAAGTGTGTATTGTCACCACTTTGCAATGATAACTTCATAAAAAAGAGGGCCTCGCCGTGATCCTCCGCCTCGCCTTTCCCGCCAATACCCTGTCGAAACCTCTGCCGGCCCGCGCTGACGACGCCCGCGCCCTCTACGCCAGGAATTAGGAGTAATCGATGACATTCCGCACCCTTACCTGCGCCGCCGCCCTGCTGTCCCTGGTTGTCGCGGCGCCTGCTCTGGCAAAGCCGAAACCGGCGGCGCCGACCGCCAATGCGCCGGTTACCCCCCAAAAAATCACACCAATGACGCCGGATACCTCCCCGGCCTATGACAAGGTGCGTCCGGACGCCGATTTCGTCCGCCGCGTGGTCATGGTGCCGATGAGCGACGGCACCAAACTCTATACCGTGATCGTCTTCAAAAAGGGCACCAGGGAGGGACCGATTCTGCTGTCGCGCACGCCGTATGACGCCAAGAGCACCATGGCGCGCACGGCGAGCCAGACGATCAAGGAAGTGCTGCCGGCGATGTACAACGAGTTCGTCGATGACGGCTATATCATCGTGACGCAGGACATTCGCGGCATTCACAATTCTGAAGGCGTCTACATCATGAACCGCCCGCTCGCCGGGCCGCTCAACGACACAAAAATCGATGAATCCACCGACGCCTATGACACCATCGACTGGCTGTCGAAGAATATCCCGGAATCGAACGGCAAGGTCGGCATTGTCGGCTCCAGCTACTTAGGCTTCACCTCGCTGATGGCTGAGATCAATCCGCATCCGGCGCTCAAGGCCGCCGTGCCGCAAAGCCCGATGGTCGATGGCTGGCGCGGCGACGACTGGTTCCATAATGGCGCCTTCCGCGTCAGCAGCTTTGATTACGGCCTCGAACAGAGCACCGGCAAGGCCGAGGCCGGCGCCGCCATTCCCGGGGGCGTGGGCGATGACTACAGCCGCTATCTCGACGCCGGTTCGGCCGGTGATTACGCCCGCAAGTGGGGCATCGACCAGGTGCCGTTCGTCCGCAAGCTGATGGAAAACCCGGCCTATACGACCTTCTGGTCCGGCCAGGCGGTCGACAAGTGGATGGCCGCCGCGCCGCTGAAGGTGCCGACCATGCTGGTCGTCGGCCAGTGGGACCAGGAAGATTCCTACGGCGCGCCGGCCGTCTACAAGGCGATCGAGCCGAAGGACACCCATAACGACAGGGTGTCGCTGGTCATCGGGCCGTGGCGCCATTCCGGTGTCAACCACTATGGCTATGATCTGGGCGACCTCACCTTTACCGGCGACACGGCGCAGGAATTCCGCGTCAAGTACATGAAGCCCTTCTTCGACCATTACCTGAAGGATGCGCCCGATCCGCACACCCCGCCGGTCCTGACCTATGCCACCGGCGTCAACCATTGGGACGAATCGCCCAAATGGCCGATGGGCACCCTGACCCCGCTCTATATCGGTGACAACGCTACGGCGAGTTTCGACAAGCCATCAGCGGCAGCGCACGACGACTATGTCTCCGATCCCTCCAAGCCCGTGCCGTTCATCCCGCGCCCGATCAATATGGCCGATTCCGGCCAGTGGAAGCCGTGGCTGGTTCATGACCAGCGCTTCGTCTCAGACCGGCCGGACGTGCTCTCCTATACCAGTGCTCCGCTGGAAAAGGCCGTCCATGTCATGGGTGCGCCGGCGGTCGATCTGTTCGCCGCCACCAGCGGCACGGACAGTGACTGGGTGGTCAAGATCATCGACGTCTATCCCAACGAGTCGCCGGAAGACGCCTCGCAGGGTTCCAGGCCTTCGATGGCCGGTTTCGAACTGCCGATGGGAATCGAGATTTTCCGCGGCCGCTACGTGCATGGCTTCGACAAACCACAGGCCCTGACGCCGGGCCAGGTCGAGGAATACAAATTCGAACTGCCGAACATCGATCACGTCTTCCTGCCCGGCCACAAGCTGATGATCCAGGTGCAGTCGTCGCTGTTCCCGCTCTATGACCGCAACCCGCAGACCTATGTCGATAACATCTTCAACGCCAAGCCGGCCGACTACAAGCCGGCGACGGAAAGCATCTATCGCGGCGCGGACAAGGCATCGGCGGTCTGGCTGCCGATCGTGGGAGAGTGAATTTCGGAATAAAAAGAGGGGAGAACCAGGCCCCCCCCCCTCTCCGGTTTGCTCAACTACCAGGGAGAACGCTTACCACTTGTAGCGCAGGCCAATCTGGTATGACCGGGCCGAGCCGATGGTATTGTCATCGCCCTGACCGGTCGCGCCGTTGCCGGTATTCACGCCGCCGGCATAACCATAGGTACGGTTGATCCAGTCGAAGGCGTTGTAGACCTGGCCTTCCAGTGTGATTGTCTGCCCGCTCGGCAGTTCGAAATCCTTGGAAATGCGGAAATCGACCGTCTTGTAGGCGATATCGTTCTTCGGGTAGACGCCACCGGGGATGATGCGGTTGGCCGGTCCGGTCTGATCGATGTAATCAAACGGCGCCCCTGAGGCCAGGGTGACGAAGGTTGAAAGCTGGGTATCCCACGGTCCATCGACGATGCCGGTGCCGACAAAGCGCCACTTGTCCACGCCCTCGGCGCCATGCCAGCCGGAATCATGCGGCATGGCGTAGTCGAAGATGAAGCGGTCGTTATGACCGGTGGCTTCGGCATTGGTCAGGGTCAGGGTGCCGCTGTAGCCATAATGCGAGGCGCGGCTATAGGGCTTGTCCACTGTCAGGTAGATCGCCTGATAGCGGGCCTCCTGATCATTGGTCGAGATGATGAAATTGCCATAGCCCGGCAGGCCGAACGCCCAGGGCTGGCATTGATATTGCGGGCCATAATTGCAGGCGCCGCCATCGGACCATGACCCATCCGGCGCGCGGTTGCCGAGCACAAAGCTGAATATATCCTTGCTCTGGATATCCGCCAGGGTGATGCTGGTGGCGACCGAACCGAACTGCTTGCGAATGCCGAGATTGAACTGATCCGAATAGGGGACCTTGGCGTTGTTGTTCAGCGCGAAGATTTCACCTTTCAGGTTTTGCGCCCTGACGGCGGCCAGCAAAGCCGCGTTGTCTGTCAGGTAACCGGGGTCCCAGACAATCTGACCGGCGGCCGGCGTCTGGCCCTGTGGCACAATATCCAGCTGGCCGATATGAATCTTCGTGCGGCGTGTTTCCAATTGGGCGTCATCATAGATGGTGCGGTCATAATAGCGCCCGTAACCGCCGAAGAAGACGATATCGCGGTCGCCATGCAGATCGTAGGAGAAGCCCAGGCGCGGCGCCAGCGCGCCGGTGAAGGCCTTACGATTGTGCCCCGTACTGATATAATCCTCCGGATTGAAACCGCCATTCTTGAAGTTGGCCCAGCCACGCAGCGCCGCCGCCACGCCCGGATCGGTGACGAACTTGTCATTGAGCATATTGGTTTCATAATCCCAGCGCACGCCGAGATTCAGCGTCAGGTGATTATCTACCGTCCAGTCGTCCTGAATGAACAGCCCCCATTGGTTGTTCTTGCTGGTCAGCCGTGGGTCTCCGTCCGCGACGCGCACCCGTACCGGCACATTGTCAGAGGCGCCGTAGGTATAATCCTGGGCGCTGTAAAAAAATTCCGGATTAAAGTGGTCGGCTTCGGTGGCGATGTAATTGTACAGGGCCAGTTTGACGCCCGCCTTGACCACATGCTGCCCGTGCCATTCCAGCCCTGTGAAGGTCATGCTGTCGCGGAAGGTCGTGTTTTCCTGCGCCTTTTCCTGGGAATAGGTCGCGCCGCCCAGCAGGGCGACCGATCCGTAATCCATGTAAAGATCGCCGTCGGCATTGGGGATCATACCGTTCACCAGGGTGATGCCCGGTCCATTGGTCAGCGGCGTTTGCCGCCAGTGATAGGACTGGTATTCCAGCGTCATTTCATTGAGCAGGTTTTCTTCCCGGTACTTCCAGGAAACCAGTCCCTGGCGGACATACTGATTCAGCGTATCGCCATGCGAATAGGCGGTAGTCTGACCAAAATCACGCAGGTCATCCTCTTCGCGGTCCTGGAAGGACAGGTCTATGGTATTGTCCGCATTGGGGGTCCAGGTCAGCTTGCCGAAATACAGGTCTTCCTGGAAGTCCTTGGCGAAGACCCCATCCTCTGCGGCGAGCGCCGAGGAAAGCGCCGGCGAAATGATTTCGACCGTGGTGCCGCCGTTGGTCTGGCTGCGCGGGTCCGGCATGTCTATTGCGTCGGTGGGGCGTTGGTCCTTGCGGTGTTCATAGGCCAGGTAGAAGTGCAGCACGTCCTTGACGATCGGGCCGCCGATATCTGCGCCATATTCGGTATTCTTGTAATCGCCCTTGGGCTGATTACGCTGGAAATAGGGCTGGCCGATCATGTCCTTAGACTGATAGGTCACGAAGGCGCTGCCGTGGAAATCATTGCCGCCGGTCTTGGTGACGGCCGAAATGATGGCCGTGCCCGCCTGCTCGTATTCGGCCTTGAAGTTCTGGGTCGAGACCTTGAACTCCTGAATGGCCAGTTGCGGGAACGGATTGCCGCGTGAGCTGTCCTGCCCCATTGTGCCGCCTTGCAGCACCTGGTTCTTCTGGCTCTGACCGTCGATGAAGACATTGACCTGATTGGCCGAGGTGGCGCCGGCGCGAAACTGCTTGTTCTCGGCGTCTGCGCTGATCGAAACACCGGGCGCGAGCGCCGCGAAATTGAGGAAGTTGCGGCCGTTCTGCGGCAGGCTGTTGATCTGGGTCTGCGAGATACTGGTCGCCACTTCCGAGGTGCGGACCTCCTTATGGCGGCGGCCAACGACGGTAATCGTCGCGGTCGGCTCAGGCGCCGCGGCGGCATCGAGGTCGAGCGTGGTGGTTTCGCCAACGGCCAGGGTCACTTCTTCGGTCGCCGAACCGACGACGATCCTGTAATTGCCCGGACGCAGGCCAACGATGACATAGCTGCCGTCGGCGCGCACCGTGCCGGAGGCGCTGGCGCCGGTATTGGTATCGGTCGCGGTCACCTGCGCGCCGGCCTGGGCCGAGGCGACATGCCCCTGCACCGTTGAGGTATCCGCCGCAAAAGCGCCAGAGCCGAGCGTGGCGGTGAGCACGAAGAGCGATGCGCCCAGGATCAGCCGGAATTTCGTTGAATGCTGCATATTTGTTCCTCCCAAATATATCGTGTGCCGAGTGCCGGCCGAACCCCGTCTTTGACTTGAAGCTTCGGCCCTTGAGTGGTGGTCAGGCTATGCGTTTACTGCTTTCCCGAATGACCAGTTCCGGTGAAATCACAATGCTTTCGGCCGGTTCGCCGTCCGGGTCGGCCAGCGCATCGGCCAGCAGTTCAAGCCCGCGGCGGCCCAGTTCGTAAACCCCGATCCTGAGCGTGCTCAGGGATGGCTGGGCAAATCGTGCAATCGGCACATCGTCGAAGCCGACAAGCGCGATATCATCCGGTACCGACAGGCCGGCCTCTTTGAGCGCGAACAAGGCGCCTATCGCCATCATGTCGTTCCCGACAAAGATACCGTCCGGACATGGCGCGCCGGCGTCGACCGCAGCCAGGATATCCCTGGTGCATTGAAAGCCGGCTTCCTCGGTGAAATCGCCTTCGCAGACCGTCGAATAACTGACTTTCGCGCCATGAGCGGCCACGGCTGCCTCGAAGCCCCGCTTGCGTTCCTGCGCCTCGAAATTGCTTTCCGGCCCGCTGATATGCGCCAGACGCGTGCAGCCCTGCGCCACCAGATGCTCGACCGCCATCTTGCCGCCGGCATAGTTATCGACCGTGATGGCGCCATAGCCCGACTGGCCGATCCGGCTGGCGATCGTCACCAGCGGCAGGCTGACCGGCAACACCGCGCCCAGATCCTGCGAATCGACGAAGGGCGACATAACCAGCAGGCCATCGACCCGGCCTGACATGGCCAGGATCGCCGCCACCGCTTCTTTGACGTCGCCGTGCGATCCGGAGACCAGCAGGTGCAGACCCTTGGCGCGCGCCGCCACATCGACGCCGCGAATGATTTCGGAGAAGAACTCGCCGTAGATATCCGGCAGCAACAGGCCGATGGTATTGGTGCGCGCCAGGGCCAGCGACCGCGCGCCGCCATGCGGAATATATTTCAGTTTCGCGGCGGCTTCGAGCACACGGTTACGCACACCTTCGGCGACATTATCGAGGCCATTGATGGCGCGCGACGCCGAGGCGATCGATACCTCCGCTTCCCTGGCTACATCCGTTAAGGTAGCGCGCCTCATCATCTCTCCTCAGTCGATTTTTACGTCAGGCACAGGCCGCCCGCCCGAAAAAACGGGCGCGGGAAAAGTGGCAATACAGCGGCAACCGTCTCCTGTAGAGCCATCCCGTAAACGCTTACATTTGCCTTGTCAATCAATATGCAAGCGCTTACAGTCCTTCCAGACAATTGGAAAGATGGACGGAAAGCGGCCTTTACAGTTATCAGAAAATATAGGCAACCATTTGTAATTGAATGAAATTTACAGAACACAACCAAGCTATCGGCACACATCTGCGGCACGCCTTAGCCATCCCCTGACCAGACGGGCGTAACGAAGGCCTGCAAGTGTTGCGCTCAGGTTACAAAACGGCCGCTTATTTCCACAAGACACGCAGACGCTGCCGCCCTATCAGCGACTGCGCCCTGACCCCGCCGCACGCCGGCGGGGTTCTTTTTTACGCTGTCAGGTCGAAACTCGCCGCCGTGCCGCCGATAGAGGACGGTGCGATCCAGACATCAAACCGGCCGGTTTCGGCGAAGGCTTTCAGGTTTGGATGCACGAAGGCCAGATCGGCTGGTGTCAGCGTGAATTCGACGGTCGCGCTCTGGCCCGGATCGAGATCGAGGTGCTGGAAACCTTTCAGCGCCCGGATCGGCTGGGTCATGCTGGCCACCTTGTCGTGGATATAAAGTTGCGCCACTTCATGCAGCTGACGGCCGCCGGTATTGCTGATCGTCGCCATCACCTTGATCTGGCCATTCATCGCCAGGGTGGCCGAACTGACTGCCGTGGCGCCATAGGCAACCGTCGAATAGCTCAGCCCATGACCGAAGGGGTAAAGCGCGTCATTTGTCACTTCGCGGTAGCGCGCCTTGAAATTCTTGTCGTCGCTGATCTGCGGACGGCCAGTAATGCGGTGGTTGTAGTAGAACGGTTCCTGTCCTGACGCCTGCGGGAAGCTGACCGGCAAACGGCCCTGCGGGGCATAATCACCGAAGACGATATCGGCGATCGCATTGCCTTCTTCCGAACCGAGGAACCAGGTGGCGAGGATGGCCGGGGCGGCTTTCACCGCCCCCGTAAGCGCCAGGGCGCGGCCATGTTTGAGGATGACCACCACCGGCTTGCCCGTCGCCGCGATGGCTTCGGCGAGGTCGAGTTGCGGCTCGGGGATCGAAATATCGACGCGCGACTGCGCCTCGCCCGACATGTTGCCGGCTTCACCGATGGCCAGCACGACGATATCCGCCGCCTTGGCCGCCTTGACCGCCGCCGCGATACCGCCGTCGATCGGGACTTCGACATCGGAGCCTTTCACCACAGTCAGGGCGTCGCCAAGCACGGCACGGAAACCCGCCTCCCATGTGACGCATGACGCCACATCCGGGAAGACCGCCCACGGACCGGGGCAATTTTCCTTGTCATTGCCGAACGGACCGATCAGGGCGATTGTCTTGCCCGATTTCGGCAATGGCAGCAGATTGCCTTCGTTCTTCAGCAGCACGCACGATTTGCGCCCGGCTTCCCGCGCCAAAGCAATGGTGTCCGGACGGCGGATATCGCTCTGCTCACGCGCAAGATCGAGCGAACGGTAAGGGTTGTCGAACAGGCCCAGCGCCTTTTTCACATGGAGCACCCGGCGTACCGCCTCGTCAAGCACTGCCGGCTTGACCTTGCCCGACCGCACCAGCTCCGGCAGATATTTCATGTATAGACCCGACTGCATCCCCATGTCGCAACCGGCATTGATCGACTTGGCCGTGGCATCCGCCCCATCGGCGGCGAAACCGTGCAGGATCAGTTCTTCTTCCGAGGTGTAGTCGGAGACCACCAGTCCCTTGAAGCCCCACTCCCCACGCAGGATATCGGTCAGCAGGTAATGATTGCCCGTCGAAGGCACCCCGGCGATATCATTGAACGACGACATGGTGGTCAGCGCCCCGGCATCGAAAGCCGCTTTGAACGGCGGCAGATGAACCTCGCGCAGCGTGGTTTCGGGGATATCGGCGGTATTGTATTCCATCCCGCCCTGTACGGCGCCATAGGCGGCGAAATGCTTCGGACAAGCTACCACCGAGGTGTCATCCTTCAGGCTGTCGCCCTGAAAGCCCTTGACGCGCGCCTTCGCCAACTGGATGCCGAGATACGTGTCCTCCCCTGCCCCTTCGGCGACACGGCCCCAGCGCTGGTCACGCGCCACATCGACCATCGGCGCGAAGGTCCAGTGCAGCCCCTTGGCGGTCGCTTCGAGCGCGGCGGCGCGGGCCGTGCGCATGGCCATGTCAGCGTCCCAACTCGCGGATTCACCGAGCGGAATCGGGAAGGTCGTCTTGACGCCGTGGATGATGTCACCGGCGAAAATCAGCGGGATCTTATGCGGCGATTGCTCGATGGCCACCTGTTGCAGTTCGCGGCCGCCGGCCACGCCGATACCGTTGAACAGGCCGGTGATCTTGCCGGCGGCGATATCGGCCTTCACCTGTGCCTTGTTCTGCGCCTGCTCGGAGGTCGGGTTGATCGGCGGCCCGTCGAAGCGGGTGGTATCGCTGTAGATCGACAACTGCCCGGCCTTTTCCTCGATGCTCAGGCTTTTGATGAGCTTTTCAATGTAAGGGTCCGGCGCTGGCATCACCTTGGCGAAACCGGGCGCGGCCACCGGCACCAGCGCGGTCGTGGCGACGGCGCCCTTGAGAAAGAACCGGCGAGAGGGGATAAAAGCGGTCATGAGCGTTACTCCTTCTTATGATCCAGGAACCAGGCGTAGAGGTCCGGATTGGCGTAGGTGGCGTCCCAGGCGTTGTGATTGCCGCCGGGATAGATGGTGTATTTGACGTCGATGCCGCAGGCTTTCGCGGCGCTGACGAGCACGTCTTCGTCGCGGATCGGCACCACGTCGTCGATCTCACCGTGGAAGGCCCAGAGATGGTTGCCGGTCAGTTTGCAGGGCGTTTTCAGGTTCGAATAGCCCGACACCGGCGCGATGGCGGCGAAGCGATGCGGCTGGACCATGCCCCAGTCCCAGGCACCGCCGCCGCCGAGCGACAGGCCGGTCAGGTAGATGCGCTTGCGGTCGGCCGGTATACGTGCCTCGGCGACATCGAGCCATGCCTTGAGCTGTCTCGGTTTCCATTCCTCGTCATGCCATTGCTGCGGCGCCAGGATGATGAACGGGAAGTCGGCGTGATCGCGGGCATATTCCCACGGTCCCGGCCCCATGACGCGGGTAACATCGCTGCCCGCCTCGCCGGAACCATGCAGGAAAACAATCACCGGCGCCTTGCCGCCATGATAACTGACCGGGACGTATTGCATGTATTGCACGGTCGAACCGTCAGGCAGCACGACCTTCTCCGCTGTCGCCCCCTTGGCCAGCATATCCGGACGGATGGTGGCGCAGCCGGTTAAAGCCAAAGCAGAAGAGAAAAAGGCCAAAAGCACAGTCGCCTTATAAGCCTCTACGATGTGTGCGAAACGAAGTTCGGCGAAGCCAAAGGCGTTAGCTGGCGAGAAACGGAGCGGAGCGTACCTATAGTACGTGAGCACCGTATCGCAGACAGATGACGGCTTGCAGCCCATCAGAGCGCGCTTATAAGTCATCCCTTTACACTCCCCGCGAGAAGACCGCGCACATAATGTCTCTGGAGCGCCAGAAACAGCAATATGACCGGCGCGATGGTCACGGTGGCGCAGGCCATGACCATACCGGAATCCTGGATATGTTCCTGCGACAGCGAGGCGATGGCCAGAGGCAGGGTGTAGTTGTGATCATCGGACAGCACGATCAGCGGCCACAGGAAATCATTCCAGGCGGCCAGAAAAGTGAAGACGCCCAATGTCACAATGATCGGCGACAGGTTGGGCAAAACAATCTTGCGGAATATCTGCCATTCCGAAGCGCCATCGACCCGCGCCGCCTGGAGCATCTCATCCGGCAGGCCCAGCGCGTATTGCCGGACCAGAAAGATGCCGAACAGCGACGTCATGAAGGGCACCACCACCCCGGCATAGGAATTGAGCAGGCCGAGCGTCTTGAGCTGGAAGAACAGCGGCAGCATGGTCAACTGGCCGGGGATGACCACCACCGCCAGCAGGAAGCGAAACAGCTTTTCGCGCCCCCTGAAATGGAGTTTGGCAAAGGCGTAACCGGCCGTGACATTAAACGCCAGCGACAGGATCGTGGCCAGCGACGCCACCAGCAGGCTGTTGAACAGAAAGCGCCCCATGCGCTGATGCGCGAACAATTCGGCATAGTTGGCCAGGGTCGGGTCATGCGGGAACAGCCGCGCCGGGAAGGCATTGGCCTCGGCCTCCGGCATGAAGGACATCGACAGCATCCACAGCAGCGGGAAAGCGGCCACCAGTGACGCCGCAATCAGAAACGCGCTGATCCAGAGTTGTTGCATTTTCATACGAACACCTCTTCCGATTTCGGCCGCAGGAACGACAGGCCCATCAGCACGGCGAAGAGGATAAAGGCCGTAGCCGAGGCATGACCGAGGTTCCACCACTTGAAGCCATCCTCGTACATGAAATAGAGCAGCGATACGGTCGATTGCGCCGGTCCGCCTTGCGTCATGACATAGGGTTCGGCGAACAACTGGAAATAGCCGGCGATCGTCAGCAGCGCCACCATCCACAGAACGGGCGTCAGACCGGGAAGCGTGACATGGATAAACCGCGCCCACGCGCCGGCGCCATCGACGCGGGCGGCTTCATAGAGATCATCCGGGATGCGTTGCAGGGCCGCCAGCAGGATCAGCATGTTGTAGCCGAAATTCTTCCACACCGAGAACAGGATGATGGCCGGCATGGAAAAACGCGGGTTGCCGAGCCAGTCGATGGGGTGCAGGCCTATCACGATCAGGAACTGGTTCAGCCAGCCATATTGCGCATCAAGCATATAGCGCCAGATCACTGCGGCGGCGACCAGCGTCGCCACATAGGGGGCGAACAGCGCCGTGCGGTAAAGCGCCTTCAGGCCGACACCCGGCACATTCAGCGCCATCGCCATGACCAGCGACACCAGGATCGACAGGGGCGCGCCAACCAGGGCGAAATAGCAGGTATTGCCGAACGCCTTCCAGAACAGCGGGGTCTGCAACAGGTTGATATAGTTGCCAAGCCAGATGAAGCGCAGGTTTTTCAGATCGGCCAGGGCGTAGATGTCGAAATCGGTGAAGCTCATCACCAGCGCGCCCAAAACCGGCATCAGGAAAAAGACGCTGAGCACGCACATGGCCGGCGCCACGAAGACATGACCCGGCGAAATCACCCGCATAAGGGCGCGCACAGTCGTCATGCCACACCTCGCAGTTCGAGCATGGCGCGGCGCTTGGCGAGGATGGTCCAGGCGAATTCGTCCAGTCCCTTGAGCGCCGCATCGAACGTGGTGATGCCGCGCACCACGCGTTCCAGCGCCGCCACCATCTCATTGGCAATGCGCTCCCACTCCGGCACCTGCGGCGGCGGACGCGTACGGTTGAGTTGATCAAAAAAGGTGCGTGACCGGCTGTCCTGCATCAGGCCGGTCAGCGGCCAGGCGGACTGATCGGCCGGCAGGTCGGAGGTCATCTTGTAGGAATCGGCTTGCCTGTGGGGATCACAAAGATACTCGATAAAGCGAAAGGCCTTGTCCCTGGCTTTGGAGGCCTTCGGTATGCACATAGACACCCCGCCTGCCGAGGAAAGCCCTGCCCCTTTCGGTCCCGGCAACGGCGCGGTCGCCCACTGGTCCTGTAAATCGGCAGGCAATCGTCGGGCGAATTCCGCCAGGTTCCACGGACCGGTGATGATAAAAGCGAAATCGCCCCGCGCGAACGACGAATAGACGTCGGTGACCTCAGAATGGGTCAGGCGCGCGGCATAGCCCCGCTGATAAAGCGAGGCGGCATAGGCGAAGGAGTCACGCACGCTTTTCTGCCGGAAACCCCCGCGCGTATCGCTGTCGATCAGGATCGGTTCTTCGGCTTGCAGACAAAAGGCCACCAGCGGTTCATATTCGGCGAACGGCATCAAGAGGCCATATTTGCCCCCGCGTCGTTCGCCGGAAAGCGCCGCCAGTTGCGCCTCCCAGCCGGCCCAGGTTTCCGCCGGCTTATCGAATCCGGCCCTTTGCAGCAGATCCTTGCGGTAAAACAGCAGGCGCGTATCGACATACCACGGCACACCCAAAATCCGGCCCTCAAGCGTCACCGACCGGCGTGCGCCGTCGAAATAACGGCCAAGGTCGATCTGGCTACGCGCCAGGCGGCTGTTCAACGGTTCCAGCGCGCCCAGGGCGGCGAATTCCGGCACCCAGGTATTGCCGAGCGCGATGACATCCGGCAGATTATCGGCGGCGAAGGCGGTCAGCAGTTTCTCATGCGCCGCACCCCACGGCAGGGCCTGCACCCGCACAGGAATGGCCGGATTTTGCGCCTCAAAATCTTGCGCTATACCGCCCAGCGCCTCGCCTTCCACCCCCATCGCCCAGACACGCAGCGGCTCGTGCTTCTTGACGCAGCCCACCGGCGTGACGGCCGCACCGGAAAGCGCGAGACCCGCCAAAGCCAGTCCAAACCTGCGCCGGTCGGTGCTCATCAGGTCTTCAACCAATTCCCCGTTTCGGCCACGGGCTGGAAGCCCGCCGCCCGGAACGCCTTTTTCACCAGTGGCCCCGTGACCGGACTTCGATTGAACATATCCCAGACAAAGCCGGAGCGATAATTTTCCAGTCCGATCAGGATCGGTCCCTGATCGATGCCGAGATGTTCACCGGAAACCCAGCCGGCCTTTTCGGTATGCAGTCCCGTTTTCGACGGCAGATCCGGCGGGAAGCTTGGATTGAAGGCGTCCCTGAAACCATACTGGCCGTAGAGATCATCGCCATAACGCTCGCGCATCGCCTTGATCGCCAGCACGCATATTTCCGGCGCGAACATCACCGAACCCGCAGCGGCGGTCGGCGCGATCGTGCCGTCATCCAGCCCTTCCTTGTCTCCGGCCTGCGGACCGCGCGCGCCATATTCCTGGAACTGGACCTCGCGGCCATTGACCTCTCCCTGAACATAGCCCGGTCCGCGGCAGGCGGTCAGGCCCCAGATATCGGCGCCGTAATCCTTGAAACCGCCAGGATTTTTTATGGCGTAATTGCGCTGCGCCGCTGTGGCGCGCTGTGAATTGATGAAATAGTCGATGCCCTTGCCGCGCATGAAGGCGTCGGCGATGCCACGATAATCATACCAGCAATGGCTGTACTGATGGCCGAACATCGGGGCGAAACCGAGATGCGGCGCGCCGAAATTGTCGCCCCAGGCGCCGCCGATGGTCGCCGCCCACGACTTCCACGCCTTCGCCGGCAAGGGATGCGTCGGCGACGCCATGCCGAGGTGATAGACCATCATCCCCTCGTTATAGCGATCCCAATTGCGCTCAATCAGGCCGCTTTCCGGATGCCAGCCCATGCTGACCAATCCGTTTTCATGCGCCATGAACGTCCAGTCGACGCGCTCATAAATCTTCATCGCCAGATCGCGGATTTCAGTCTCGATAGCGTTCTTGCCGTCGAAGAAGGCCGCCGCCGTCAGGGCGCCACACAGGAACAGGGCCGTATCGATGCTCGACAGTTCGACCTTGTTGTAGCGCAATCCGGTATCCATGTGCAGGAAGTGATAGAAAAAGCCCTTATGGCCCATCATGCCAGTCTTGTCCGGTCCCTGCGGTCCGTTCCAGAAGGTGCGCAAGGTCGTGCGCGTCCGCTCGGCGGCGTCGAACCGGCTGACATATCCGCTTTTCGAGCCGATGCAGTAGGCCGTCAGGGCGAAACCGACCGCCGCGATCGAGCAGAAATCGGGACCTGGCCAGTTATCCGGCGACAGCCCGGTTTTGGCGTCGGTCGTTTCCCAGAAATAGCTGAAGGTCCGCCGGTGCAGATCGGCCAGTTGCGCGTCGAATTCGATCCCGCGCCTTACCGGCTGCGCCTTGCCACAACCGGCCAGCAAGGACACAGCGCCCGTTGCCAGTAACAGATTTCGCCGATTGAGATCAGTAGGCCGGACCATCAGTTTTCCCTGTATTTCAGTCGGATTTGCGGCGGGGTGCGTCTTACTTTATGAATGGCTGTAAACGCTTACAAATTTCTTGTCAACGCCGATATAGGCGTCGACTGACTCTGAAAAAGTACGCGTGCAAAGGGAGGAAGCGGGGGATATGGCGCTGCGTTTTCCGGAGGGTTTCCTGTGAGGCTGCGCCACCGCCGCCAGCCAGATCGAAGGTGCGCCGGCGGCGGCCTCTATAAATCTCCCCCCAAGAAGGCGAGATCTTTTTGTCAGCTTTTCTTTGCCCGGAGGCGCGTAAAGGCCTGACCTTCAGCGTCGAACAGATAGGCGTCCCTGGCCGCGAAACACAGCCGCAGCGCGTCATCATGCCGGACCGGATGACCGCCGGATAAAAGCGCGCAGACCGGCTGATCCATACCCGCCATGAGGCAATAAACCGCCTGCATCCCGCCTAACGTCTCCACCACATCGATCGTGACAGCAAATCCATTCGCGCTTTTGCCGACCCCCAGCGTATCCGGCCTTATGCCGAGCGTCACCCGATCCCCGATCTTCGCCCGCCCCGCCTCGACCGCCGCCGCGACCACATCGCCGGACGTCAGCTTTACCTTGACCGCCGCCTTCGCAATGGCCCTGATTTCCCCCGCCAGCAGGTTCATGCGCGGCGAACCAAGGAACGACGCCACGAACAGATTGCGCGGTGCGTTATAGACCTCCGTCGGCGTGCCCACCTGCTCGATTCCCCCGGCATTGAGCACCACAAGCCGCGACGCCAGGGTCATGGCCTCGACCTGATCGTGGGTGACATAGATCATGGTGGTCGCCAGTTCGCGGTGCAGACGGGCGAATTCATGGCGCATATGGACACGCAGACCGGCATCGAGATTGGACAGGGGTTCATCGAGCAGGAACAGGCGCGGCTGGCGCACAATCGCCCGCCCGATCGCCACGCGCTGTCTCTGGCCGCCGGAGAGTGCCTTCGGCCGCCGGTCGAGCAGGTCTTCGATGCCGAGCAGTTGCGCCGCCTGCACCACCGCCGCCAGAACCTCGGCCTCTGGTTTTTTTGCCATGCGCAGGCCAAACGCCATGTTGTCGCGGACATTGAGATGCGGATAAAGCGCGTAGGACTGGAAGACCATGGCGACGCCACGCTGGGCTGGCGACTGGCTCAGAGCGCTTTGGCCCTCAATCAGGACGTCCCCCTTTGTCGGTTGTTCGAGGCCGGCGATGATGCGCAAAAGCGTGGACTTGCCGCAACCGGACGGCCCGACAATGACCAGGAATTCGCCGTCGGCTATGGCGAGATCGATCTCTTTCAGGGCAATTTGCGCCCCAAATGCCTTCTCCAGCCCCTTTAGCTCAACATTCGCCACTCTGTTCTCTTCCCGCTTTTTTTGGGGAGGTTACGCGGAGCACACGCCAATCACAAGGATCATCACGTCGTGTAAACGATGTAAATCAAACTGTTACCGGAAGTGCCCGCCTCCACCGCAAACACCCTTGCCAAATTTATA
Source organism: Asticcacaulis sp. (assembly GCF_035497195.1). Classification (GTDB taxonomy): domain Bacteria; phylum Pseudomonadota; class Alphaproteobacteria; order Caulobacterales; family Caulobacteraceae; genus Asticcacaulis. The sequence goes on along the minus strand of NZ_DATJDZ010000019.1, from coordinate 150,683 downwards.
TTGCAGGCGCTAACATTTTGCCGAATGGCCAAGACCGTCAACGTCCTCATTATCGATCCCGACGAAGCCCGTGCCGAACAGGTGGCGGAAGGGATTCGTGCGGATAATGGCGATCAGGAAACCCTGATACGGCAGGCGCCGCGTTTCGAACTGCGGATGTTGCGCGACTTCGACCCCGACATGGTGATCATCGCCTGCGAAAGCCCGGACCGCGACATGCTGGAGGCCTTGCAGGTCGCCAATGAGCAGGTGCCGCGCCCGGTCGTCATGTTCGTCGATCGCTCCGACGCCAACGCCACGGCGAAAGCGCTGGAGGCCGGAGTCGCGGGTTATATTGTTGACGGTTACAATCCAAAACGGATTTCCTCGATTCTGACCGTGGCCGCCCAGCGCTTCGCCCTGACGCAGGGCCTGCGCAAGGATCTCGACAAGGCCAAGGCCGACCTCGCCGCCCGCAAGACCATCGACCGCGCCAAGGGTGTGCTGATGCAATCGCGCAATCTGTCCGAAGACGACGCCTACAAGGCGCTGCGTAAACATGCCATGGATACGGGCCGCCCGATCCATGCCGTGGCCGCCGACATCCTGGCTGTCAGCGATCTTCTGAAACCGGGTGACAGCCAATGACCGACCTCAAAATCGCCTACAGTCCGCTGAATGACGCCGCGCTGATACTGGTCGCCGAAGCCCTTGGCTTCTACGACAGCGAAGGGCTGACCGTCACCCTGATCCGTGAGGCCAACTGGTCGAATATCCGCGACAAGCTGGCCTACGGCATGATCGACGCCGCCCATATCCTGGCGCCCATGCCGTTCGCGGCAGCGCTCGGCCTGGGACCTTCGATGGGTCGCATCATCGCGCCGATGGCTTTAGGCGCCAATGGAAATTCGGTGCTGGTTTCAGCGAAACTCAAGGCGCGTCTGGAAGATGGTGGACAGCTTGACAGCACGCTGATTGGCAGCGCCCGCCTGCTGGCGCGCGAAGTTGAACGACGCCGGCGCGAAGGCCTTGGCCGCCTGGTTTTCGCCGTGCCCTTCACCTGGTCGCCGCATCATTTCGTTCTGCGCCACTGGGCGGCGTCGGCGGGTCTCGATCCCGAACGGCAACTGCAATGGCTGGTCGTGCCGCCGTCCCGGATGGCCGATATGGTCAAGGATGGGGTGATTGACGGGTTCTGCTCCGGCTCGCCGTGGCCGCAGGCGGCGCAACTGAACGGCCACGGTGAAATACTGTTCTCCGATCCGGATTACTGGACGCTAAAGCCGGAAAAGGTTCTGGGGGTGCGCGCCGCCTGGGCCGAAGCCAATCCGGAAGCCACTCTTGCCCTCACCCGCGCCCTGCTGCGCGCCGGCCTGTGGGCCAGCGATCCCGCGCACCGCGAAGACCTGATCCGCATCCTGGCGCGAAAGGCCTCGGTCAATGCGCCGTGGAAGGCGATCGAGATGGCTCTGGACGGCAGCGGGCTGACCTTCGATCCGCAGACCGCCACCTTCCCGTGGATCAGCCATGCCAAGTGGTTCATGGGCCAGATGGTGCGCTGGGGAATGCTGTCACCGGAGCACGATTTCGACCAGTTGGCGCGCCATGTCTACCGCCCGGACCTGTGGCGGGAAGCCGCCGCCGGCATCGGCCTCAACTGCCCCCTGGCCGACGAGAAAACCGAAGGCGGCCACGCCACCGACTGGGAAATCCCTGCCGAACCGCGCGATATAGTTATGCCGGCCAACAGGCTGTTCGACGGCGGCGTCTTTCGGAGCGTGTAAATATCACGAAATAGTGATTTCAATTGAAACCAAATGCGGCACTTACGGCAAACACGTTGCCCACGATCAAAATCACCCGTAAGCCGTCTTTTCGTGACATTTCGGTCTCACGATTTATTTTGCATCGCAGCATAAGCGCTAACGCATTGACGGAATTCTTCATCTGAATAACGCTTAATCCAGCGGTCAATGGCGACTGCACGATACCAGCTCTCCGTGCCAACGATGACACGGTCAGCTTTCAAAAGACAATGACGTCTCAGGAATGGCTTCACCGCATCGCGGTCGTGGCCGGTTCCGGGACGTTTTTTTTGCCCTACATCGCCAGATGACAACGAAAGCAACACAATGATCAGTAAGGATTTTCTCAAGTCGGGGCATACCCCCACCCTCTTCTCCGCGTTCCTGTACTTCGACATGAGCTTCATGGTCTGGGTGCTTCTGGGGGCGCTCGGCGTCCAGATCGCCGCCACGCTCGGCCTGACACCCGCCGAAAAAGGCTTCATGGTCGCCGTGCCGATCCTCTCCGGTGCGCTTTTGCGACTGCTCAACGGCTTCCTGGTCGATCGCATCGGCCCCAAGAAAACCGGCGCCATCGCCCAACTCATTGTCATTGGCGGCCTGCTGATCGCCTGGCTGATGAACATAAATTCGTATGGCAGCGTGCTGGCGCTCGGCGTTGTCCTTGGCATGGCCGGCGCGTCGTTCGCCGTGGCCCTGCCGCTGGCCTCGCGCTGGTATCCGCCGAAATATCAGGGGATTGCGCTGGGCATCGCCGGCGCCGGCAATTCCGGCACGGTGCTCGCCTCGCTGTTCGCCCCGACCCTGGCCAGGATGTTCGGCTGGTCTTCAGTCTTTGGCCTCGTCGCCATTCCGCTGATCATCACCTTCGTCATCTATCAGTTTCTGGCCAAGGATTCGCCCGATCAGCCGCCCGCCAAGACCGGCGCGCAGTACCTTGGCATCTTCAAACAGCCCGACGCCTGGTGGTTCATGTTCTTCTACGGCGTCACCTTCGGCGGCTTTGTCGGCCTGTCGTCCTCGCTCAACATCTATTTCAACGCCGAATACGGCATCGAACCGATCCACGCCGGCTTCTTCACCGCGGCCTGCGTCTTCGCCGGCTCTCTGGTCCGTCCGGTCGGCGGCGCCCTGGCTGACCGTGTCGGCGGCATCCGGACGCTTTCGGTCATGTATACGGTGGCCGCTATCGCCTTGATTATCCTCAGTTTCGGGATGCCGACCATCTGGACCGCCGTGGCCGTGCTGATCATCGGCATGGGCGCGCTTGGCATGGGCAATGGCGCTGTCTTCCAGCTTGTGCCGCAACGGTTCCGCAATGAAATGGGCGTCATGACCGGTCTTGTTGGCATGTTCGGCGGCGTGGGGGGCTTCTATCTCGCCGCCACGCTCGGCCTCGCCAAGCAGGCCACCGGTTCCTACCAGATCGGGCTGCTGGGCTTTGCCGGGCTGGCCCTGGTGGCGCTCGCCGGTCTCACCTATGTCAAGAAGCGCTGGCGCACCACCTGGCATGTCTTCGGCGCGGCGGATGCGAAAATTTGACTGGATTCTCCTCCCTATGGCTTGCCATGGGGAGGTGGCATTTTGCTCTATTGCAAAACGACGGAGCGGCGAATTCCACAAAACCCCTCCGGCGGGACAGGCCCGCCACCTCCCCACGCAAGCGTAGGGATGAGAATTTAATGCACCGCACAAAATCGGATAACGGCATTTTCCATGTTGACAATCTCCGCTTTTGCCGTAGCCTCATAGATCTGATCACTGTCGATCAACCACATTCGCGCTTCTGAAACCAACGGTGGTTTCTGCGGCGCACCATCAGGACAATGGAGTCCCGAACCAGCAACTCAGCAATGAGTGGCGTGGTTCGGGGCTCTTTTTTTTGCTCAAAGGGTTCGCGTAATGACCACACAAAAAGAGCGTATCGTCATCATAGGCGCCGGCATGGCCGGGGGCCGCATCGTTGAGGAAATCCTCAAGCGTGACGACCAGAAGTTCGAGATTTCGATCATCGGCGCCGAGCCGTGCGCCACCTATGACCGCATCCAGCTCTCGCCGGTTCTGGCCGGGGAAAAGACCTTCGACCAGATCGTCACCCACTCTCAGGAATGGTATGACGGCAATGGCGTCAAGACGCACTTCGGCTACTGGGTGCAGTCGATCGAGACCACCGCCAAGCATGTCGTTCTGCACGATGGCCAGACCATTGCCTACGACAAGCTGATCCTGGCGATGGGGTCCGACCCGATCCGCCTGCCCCTGCCCGGCTCAGACCTGCACGGCGTCGTCGCTTTCCGCGACCTGCTCGATGTCGATGTCATGACGCAAGCCGCCAATCGCGGCGGCGAAGCCGTGGTGATCGGCGGCGGCCTGCTCGGTCTCGAAGCCGCTTACGGCCTCGCCAAACGCGGTATGAAATCGACCGTCATCCATCTCGTTGACGTGCTGATGGAGCGCCAGCTCGATGAGGCCGCCGGCCGCCTGCTGGAAAAGGCCCTGCTCGATCGCGGCGTCATTTCGGTGCTCAACGCCCAGTCAGAGGCCATTGTCGGCGAAACCCACGTCGAGGGCCTGAAGCTGAAAGACGGCCGCGTCATCCCGGCCTCGCTGCTGGTCATGGCCGTCGGCATCCGTCCGCATGTCGAGCCGGCGAAATCCTCCGGCCTGGTGGTCGAGCGCGGCATTGTCGTCGACGACCAGATGCGTACCTCCGATCCGTCGATCTTCGCCATCGGCGAATGCGCCCAGCACCGCGGCCAGTGCTATGGTCTCGTCGCCCCGATCTGGGAAATGTGCCGCACGCTCGCCGATGTCCTGACCGAAAAGAACGTCGATAGTTCTTATGCCGGCTCGCAAATGGCCACCCGCCTCAAGGTTTCCGGCGTCGATCTGTTCTCGGCCGGTCAGTTCGGCGGTGGCGAGGGTTGCGAAGACATCGTTTTCCGCGATCCGTCGCGCGGCGTCTACAAGCGCATCGTCATCAAGGACGACCAGTTGGTCGGCACCGTTCTCTTCGGAGAAGCCAGCGATGGCGGCTGGTATTTCGACATGATCAAAAAGGGGGAAAGCGTCGCTGACATCCGCGACACCCTGATCTTCGGTCAGGCCGTTACCAATGCCCTGGCCGGCCAGGACCCTTCTGACGCCGTTGCAGCATGGCCCGACGACACCGAAGTGTGCGGCTGTAACGGCGTATCCAAGGGACAGGTTGTGGCGTCGATTTGCGCCGGTAACGACACGCTCGACAAGGTGCGCGGCCACTGCAAGGCGTCAGCCTCATGCGGCTCGTGCACCGGCATCGTCGAGAGCCTGCTGAAGTGTACGCTCGGCGATGCTTTCAAGGCCCAGACCGGGCCGAAACCCGTCTGCAAATGCACCGAGCACGGCCACGCGCATGTGCGCAAGGCGATCATTGATCTGGAACTGAAGACCCTGCCGGATGTGATGCAGGCGCTGAAATGGACCACGCCCGACGGCTGTTCGGCCTGCCGCCCGGCGCTGAACTATTACCTGCTGTGCGCCTGGCCACGCGAATACAAGGACGATCCGCGCTCGCGCTTCGTCAATGAGCGCAACCACGCCAATATCCAGAAGGACGGCACCTATAGCGTCGTGCCGCGCATGTGGGGCGGGCTGACCTCGGCCAAGGAACTGCGCGCCATCGCCGATGTGGTCGATAAGTTCAATGTGCCGATGGTGAAAGTCACCGGCGGCCAGCGTCTCGATCTCTTCGGCGTCAAAAAGCAGGACCTGCCCGCCGTCTGGGCCGATCTCAACGCCGCTGGCATGGTGTCAGGCCACGCCTACGCAAAGGCGCTGCGTACGGTCAAAACCTGCGTCGGTTCGGAATGGTGCCGCTTCGGCACGCAGGATTCGACCGGCCTCGGTGTCAAGCTGGAGCAGGCGACCTGGGGCAGCTACATGCCGCACAAGTTCAAGATGGCCGTTTCCGGCTGCCCACGCAATTGCGCGGAAGCCACCATCAAGGACTTCGGCGTCATCTGCGTCGATAGCGGCTACGAACTGCATGTCGGCGGCAATGCCGGCATCCATCTGCGCGGCACCGACCTGCTCACCAAGGTGGCTACCGAAGAAGAGTCGATCGAATGGTCGATGGCCTTTGTCCAGCTATACCGGGAAGACGCCTGGTATCTGGAGCGCACGGCGCCGTGGATCGAACGCGTCGGCCTGCCATTCGTCAAGGATCGCCTGGCCGAACCGGAGATGCGCGCCGCCCTCGTCGCCCGCTTCTTGGAGTCACAAGCCGTCTATCAGGTCGATCCGTGGGCCGAACTCGCGCCGAAATCCGAACCCGCCAAGGTCTTTTCGCCCCTCGCCGACCTGCGCGAAGGGTTTACGCAACCGGAGCCAGCCGAATGAACGCCCCAGTAAACTTCAACGCCATCATAAACTGGACGGATGTCGGCGCGGCGATCGAGGTGGCCCCGCAAAGTGCCCGCCGCGTCGAGACCGTCATGGGCGCTATCGCCGTCTTCCGCACGGTGGCCGACGAATACTACGCCGTCTTCGACAAGTGTCCGCACAAGGGCGGTCCGCTCTCCGAAGGCATCGTCCACGGCCGCGCCATCGCCTGCCCGCTGCACAACTGGTCGATCTCTCTCGAAAGCGGTGAAGCCCTCGGCGCCGATGCCGGCAAGGGCTGCACCCCGACGGTGCCGCTGAGGATCGAAGAGGGTCGTATTTTGCTGGGATTGAATTTCTGACACTTCGCCTGCCCCATTTATGGGGAAGGTGGCATTGAGCGTAGCGAAATGACGGAAGGGGCAATTCCACTGTCCTTAGCCCCTCCCACCGCTTCGCGGTCCCCCCTCCCCATAAATGGGGCGGGCGAAACACTGAAAGACCGTTGGATACTTTTAAAATGTTCGAGTCCGCCGCCACCGTTACGACGAAAACCACCTGCCCCTACTGCGGTGTGGGCTGTGGCGTGAAAGCGGAACTCACCGGCGCCCGCCGCATGACGGTCAAGGGCGACGAAAACCACCCCGCGAACCTTGGCCGTCTGTGCTCGAAAGGCACGGCGCTCGGCAATACCTTCGGGCTCGAAGGCCGGCTGCTTGAACCGAAAATGCGTAAAAACGGCACGTTAGAGGCCGTCACCTGGGATGAAGCGCTCAATACGGTGGCGCATAAATTCAACGCCATCATCGCCGAGCACGGCCCCGATGCGGTCGCCTTCTATGTCTCCGGACAGTTGCTGACCGAGGACTATTACGCCGTCAACAAGCTGGCCAAGGGCTATATCGGCACCGCCAATATCGACACAAACTCGCGCCTGTGCATGTCATCCGCGGTGGCGGCGCACAAGCAGGCCTTCGGCGCCGACCTCGTGCCCGGCACTTACGAAGACCTCGAACTGGCGGATTTGCTGGTCTTTTCCGGTCACAATGCCGCCTGGACCCATCCGGTGCTGTACCGTCGCATAGAAGGCAGACAAGACCAGATGCGCGTCTGCATCGACCCGAAGCGCACCGATACCGCCAGGGCTGCCGACCTGCACCTGATGATCAAACCGCAGACCGATGTGCGGCTATGGAATGGCCTGTGCGCCCATCTGATCGCCCGTAATGCCGTCGATCACGACTTCATCGACCAGCATACGCAAGGCTATTCGCGCCTGATGTCCGCGCTTTGCGAAGATGACCAGAGCCTGGACGCCATCGCCCATGACTGCGGCATCTCGCCGGCCGATCTCAAGACCTTCTATGACGCCTTCCTGCATACCGAAAAGACGGTCAGCCTGTTTTCGATGGGCTCGAACCAGTCAAGTCAGGGCGTTCACAAAGGCTTGGCCCTGATCAATGCCCATCTGCTCTCCGGCAAGATCGGCAAGCCGGGTGCCGCGCCCTTCTCGATCACCGGCCAGCCCAACGCCATGGGCGGCCGCGAGGTCGGCGGATTGGCCAATATGCTGGCCGCGCACATGGATTTCGATGACGCCTCAAAGGCGTTGGTACAGCGCTATTGGCAGTCGCCGACCATCGCGCCGAAGCCCGGCCTGAAGGCGGTCGATATGTTCGAGGCGGTCCGTCAGGGCAAGATCAAGGCCATCTGGATCATGGCCACCAATCCGATGGTTTCCATGCCGGACACCAACAAGATTCATGAGGCGCTGTCAAAGTGCGAACTGGTCGTCGTCTCCGATGTCATCGCCCGCACCGACACTATGGACATGGCGCATATCCAGCTTCCCGCCGCCGCCTGGGGTGAAAAGGACGGCACGGTGACCAATTCCGAGCGGGTGATCTCGCGTCAGCGCCGCATGACCATACTGCCCGGCAGCGTGCGCCCGGACTGGGCGATCATCGCCGAGGTGGCCCGTCGCATGAACAGTGCGTGGGATGCCGCCTTCTCATGGAAAGGCCCGCATGACGTCTTTGCCGAACACGCCGGCCTGACCACTTTTGAAAATACCGGTCAGCGCTTCCTGAACCTGAGCGGACTCGCGGACTTAAGCCGTGACGATTACAACGCCCTTGCGCCAACCCGCTGGCCTGTCACCCAGGCCGGCAGCACGCATCGTTTATTTGCCGACGGCCGTTTCGCGACGGCGAATGGTCGCGCCCGCCTGATCGCGCCCAGGGCCACCGGCCCCGCGAATGCGACGTCGCCAGACTTCCCGTTCAGCCTCAATAGCGCCCGTGTCCGCGACCACTGGCACACCCTCACCCGCACCGCGCTGGCCCCGGAGCTGAACCGTCACATCAGCGAGCCCCTGCTCGATATCCACCCAAAGGACGCCAGACATCTCGGCATCAGGGATGGCCGTCTGGCCATCGTCACCACGGCCTATGGCGAAGCGATCCTGAAAGCCCGCGTCACCGACGATGTGCGCGAAGGCAATCTCAGCGTGCCGATGCACTGGACGCGTCAGTTCGCGCCCTTCGGGCGCTCGAACCAGATGGTCAATCCGGCGGTCGACGCCCTGTCGGGCCAGCCGGAATTCAAGCATACGCCGGCCAATGTGCGCGCCTATCACGAGGCCTGGCACGGCTTCATCATGGCGCCACGCGATTTCGATGCGGAACTGCCTGATTTCGGTGACGCTGTGTGGCGGCGTTCCAGCCATGCCTTCGCCGATTGCTTCGAGATCGCCGGCATCGCGCCGATGGATATCTCCACGCTCGACATCACCCAAAGCCTCGATGATGTGACCACCGGCCTGACCCGCCGCGTCCGCATCGAGGATGGCCGCCTGACCCGCGTTATCTTCATTGCGCCGATCACCAAACGCCTGCCATCGCGTGACTGGCTGCTGGAGCGTTTCGGCGACCTGGTGCTCGACGGTAAGGACCGCGCCGCCCTGCTGATCGGCCGCTTGCCCGGCGTTCATGACAAGGGCCGGATCATCTGCGCCTGTCGCAGCGTCGGTGAAAAGACCATCAACGCCGCCATCGCCGATGGCGCCCTGACCGTTGAGGCCATTGGCGAGGCGACCACCGCCGGCACGTCCTGCGGCTCGTGCAAGGGCGAACTGAAACAATGCCTGCTGAAACACGCAAAGGAGACCGCTCATGCCGCATGATGACACCTTCCTCCTCCCCTGCGTTAGCGGGGGAGGTGTCGAGCAAGCGCAGCGCGTCGAGACGGAGGGGGCTATCTCCACCGTCAGTAATGCCCCCTCCGCCTCGAACAAGTCGAGGCACCTCCCCCGTTTCGCATTGGAGGAGAAGAGAGTTGGCTTCGTATCGCTCGTTGGCGCCGGCCCCGGCGATGCCGATCACCTGACGCTCGGCGCGCTGAAGGCCCTGCAATCGGCGCAGGCATTGCTTTATGACGCGTTGGTTTCGGAAGATATCCTGGCACTTGCCCCACAGAAGTGCGTCAAGATCTGCGTCGGCAAGCGCGGCGATCGTCTCAGCGTCTCGCAGGACAAGACCAACGCGCTGATGGTGCGACTGGCGAAAAAAGGGCTGCATGTCGTGAGGCTAAAAGGCGGCGATCCGTCAGTCTTCGGCCGCGTCGAGGAAGAGCGCCAGTATCTTGAAGCCTATGGCATCAGTCACAAGACCCTGCCCGGCGTCACCGCCGCATCGGCGGCCGCGGCACAGTTCTCCTTCCCCCTCACCCATCGCGGCGAGGCGCGGTCGGTCACCTTCCTGACCGGCCGCACAAAAGACGGTTCTATCGATCTGCGCGACGAGAGCATCAACGATCCGATGGCCTCACTTGTTTTTTACATGTCGTCACACAACGCCGCTCATATTGAAGCCAGTCTTTTGCAGGCCGGACGCTCATCGCAAACCCCTGTGGTCATTATCGAAAATGCCGGTCGCCCGACGGCGCGCGCCTGTTCTGGCACACTAAAGGACATGGCCGCTCTGGTTGCAGAGGCGGCCTTTGAAGGGCCGGTGCTCATGGGTGTAGGCGTCGCCTTCGGCCACGCCCGCCTCGCCCTGTCAGTTTCTGTGCCCGTTAAGGCGCGACTTCAAGCGTAAGGCTGTAGGCCCAGTTTTTCGGATCAGACTGATCACCGTCCTGCCATTTGCGGCTCAGTTCGATGACATAGACGCCCGGCGTATCGAAGGTCACCTGCGTCTTGCCGTCGGCAGCCGTGGTGCCGCTATAGGCATAGCTGGCCTCCCGGTACTGGTCGCCGCCGCGCTCGATCTTGAAATCGGCCGCCGGTAGGGGCTTGCCGTCGAACATCACGGTGAAATCGAAGACACCGCCGCTGAACAGACGGCTGGGATGCGAGACCGGCATGATTTCCAGCCCCTTGCCTTCGAGCGGCGGCAGGGCATCGGATGGCTTTTTCAGTGAAATATAACTGTCGGCACGGGCCATGACTTTCACCGTCACCGTTTTGGCGTCAACGGGAATGGCTGGTTGTTGCGGCGATTGGCTGGCCGCTCCCTTGGCCGGACCGCGCACCGGACGCCATTTGCCATCGACCTCGACCATCTGCATCACGCGCATTTCCTGATTGCCCGTGGTCAGGCGGAAGGTGCCGTCATGTGGCAGGGCCGATTCAAACAGGGTGACCTCCTTGAACGGCGTGCCCTTGGCGGCGGTGGCCACGCCCTTGTCGTCGATGATCTGGAAGCTGTCGACCTTCAGCGCGGCTTCCGGCGTAAAGACATTTTCCGAGGTCGCCGCCTCTGCCGTGACATAGGCTTCGGTCGGGGCGAAATTATACGGCAGAATATAGCTGGTGCGCGCCTCGGCCGAAACCGCGGCGAACAGAGCAACTGCGGCAAGGCCGGACAGGACGGGTTTCAACATGATAGGCTCCCAAAGCGAGTGTATTTAATAAAGATCACGGCGGTATCGCCCGGATACCTTGGCCTCATCGACCCAGGCCTGACCGAGCGCCGCCGCCAGGGCATGTTCGACCGCGAGGCCCATATCGCGGCCGCCGCAGCACAGGATGGCGCCAGTATCGCCCAGCCAGGCCGGTATATCCGCATGGGCGTTGACGACGGCCTGGACATATTGACCAGAACCTTCATCCGGACGTGAAAAGGCCAGATCAAGCCGCGCCAGACAGCCTTCGTCGCACCACGCCTGCATAGTATTAGCCAGGGCGCCATCGCGCGCCGGATGGCGCTCGCCATAGATCAGCCAGACCGGCCGCTTTTGCGCCTTCGCCTGAAGAATATGCGCCCGCAGACCGGCCAGGCCCGAACCGGCGCCGATCAGCAACAGCGGGCCAAAGCTAGACGGCATATGGAAGCCCTTATGCGACTTCACCCGCAGCGGCAGGCTGTCGCCCACCTGAATATCTCTGACCATCAGCCCGGAACCGTCGCCAAGTTCGCCGTTTGCCTTACGGACCTCGCGGACATAGAGATCGAGCCGACCTTCTTCCGGCAGGCTGGCGATCGAATAGTCGCGCCGGTGGCCATGCGGCGTGGTGATTTCGACCAGATCACCGGCCTGCCAGTCTGCGGTCTGGCCGGTAAAGCTTAGATGATAGAGCGGATGGTCGCCCCGCGGATTGAGCCGCGTCCGCGCCGCCAGCCGCCAAGGCAAACCGACATCCGAGTAAACCGTCTCTTGTCCGCCGAAACTGGTCAGCAGGTCGTGCCATCTCTTCAGGGCTGCCGGATCAAGATCATCAACCTCAATGGCTGGCATCACGGCTTCAGCGCCGCACGAAACCAGCCAGTTGAAAACGCGATGACCGAAGGCACAAAATTGGTCATATTTGCGATCCCCCAGCGCCAGAACAGCCAGAGTCCGCCCTGACAAATCCAGCGTCTCGCGCATCAGAGTCTTCTCGAAGCGCAAGGCCTCATCCGGCGCGTCGCCTTCGCCGGTGGTCGAAACCACACAAAGAATATGTTTCGCCGCCTGTAACTGCGCCACCGTCACCTTGTCGGTGGAAACCGCCTGCACATCGCGCCCGCCCGCCCTCAAAGAAGCGGCGCTGTCATGGGCAATCTCCTCCGCCTGGCCGGTTTGTGAAGCGTAAAGCACCAGATAGTCGCTGGTGATGTCCGATGTCTTCCGGCCTTTGAGCGCCGCCCACAGGCAGACCGCCACAAATCCCGCCACCCAGATACCGGCGGACGCCCAGCGCGCCGGATCATCGGTCAGAGTATCGAGGAAAAACGTCACAGCCAGGCCTCCAGACGCGGGCTTACCCGCTCACGGAAACCATCGCCCTCACGCAGCCATAACAGGCACGGGATATCGTGCGTCACGGCAAACTCCATAGCCCTCACCTCGCCCATCACCATCAGGGCCGTGGCCAGGGCATCGGCCCGCCAGCATTCGGTGTCGAATACCGTCACGCTGACAATGCCTGAGCGTGTCGGCGCCTGGGTGCGACTATCGATGATGTGCGGATGCACCTGTCCGTTATGAACAAACGATCGCACCTGTTCGCCGGAAGTCGCCACCGCCCAGTCGCACAGGGCGGCCACTGTCGCCGCTTTCACGGGCGTCTCGATTTCCACCCAGAACGGCAATCCATCCGGCTGCACATTCCAGCCTTTCAGTTCGCCGCCGACCTCGACTAGGCCGGCGCAAATCCCCGGTTCGGCTTTCAGCAGGTCCATCAGCGCATCGACGGCATAGCCCTTGGCGATGGCGCAGAGGTCGATGCGCAGACCCTCTGGCTTGATCAGGCCCTCCGCCTGCCAGACCAGATCGCGCCAGCGGCTTGCCGGCAGGATCGAGATATCCGGCAGGTCTGCCGGCACCGCCTTCGCACCAAACCCCCATAGTTCCACGGCCGGCAGGATGGCCGGATCGAAGGCGCTATCGGTCAGGTTTGCCATGTCCAGCGCATGACCTATAACGGTCATCATCCTCACCGGCAAAGCCACGAACATCCCGGCCGGCGCCAGATTGAAGCGCGTCAGGTCGGAATCGATTCGATACGGACTCATCTCCCGGTCAATGTCATCGAGCACAGCCTGCAAGCGCGCTGGCAATCCCATCAGTACCGCATCGGCTTCGGCATAAAAACTGACCCGCCAGGTCGTGGCGAAGGCCGCACCGCCGAAATCATGACGCACCGTTCCGATAGGCGGCTTTGGTTCCGCGACCAGGTCGGGGATCAGGACGCGCCGGTCAAGGGCGGGCAACGGCAGGGTCATCTAGGGCTTATATGTAAGCTTGACCGTACCCAGTTCGGCAGTACCCTTGGCGCTGGCGGTCGCTGCCTTTGCCGGGTTCCACACCAAGGGCAGCTTTACCTGATCGTGGCCGCCCTGCTCGCGCGAGGCCTCGACGACAAAGCTGTAAGCGCCAGGCTTCAGCCCCTTGAAAGCGGAGGTATTGGTATCGAGCGACAGTGTATTACGGCCGGGGGCACGGGTGGCGCCACTGAAGCCATCGGTCGAGGACAGGTCGCGGCCGCTCTTGCGCCACCATGAGCGCAGGTCCTTCAGCCACTTGGCGCCGCGGTTTTCCGGCTTCTTGACGTCATACCACAGGAAAGCATTGGCGACATGGTTGCCGCTAGCATCTTCTATCCAGCCGGCGACATAGGGCTTGTGATATTCGGCGACCTTCTGCGTCGGGATTTCGATATCGAGCACCACCTGACCGGCATTTGCGGCGGAGACAGTAAGGCCGGTGGCCGCAACAGCGGCAAAGGCAAAAAATTTGGCAGTCATAGATAACCTCAGGCGTGAACAAACAGCAGGAAAATGATGAAAGGCAGCACTATGCCCAGTGCGACCAGAGGCCAGGTGACGCGGCGGCCTCTCGAATAAAGCCACAGCAGCCCGAAGCCGGTGATGGCGAAGACAACGCAGGCAATGGCGATCAGGTCGATAAACAAAGCCCAGACCGGGCCGGAATGGCGGCCCTTATGCAGGTCGTTGAGCACGGCGATCAGGCCGCGATCGGTGCGCTCAAAAGTGGCGTTACCGTCGATACGGCTGATCTCCAGCGTCGAATCGACGCCCGGCGCCGACAGGGTGAGATAGATGCCGTCGTCATCGGCATCGACCGCGGCGCCGCGCACATCAACGCCCGTCGCCCCCCGGATAGCCTTGGCCTGAACCGGCGTCAGCGGCACATTGGCAGTCACCGAGGCCAGACCAGCCAGTGTGGTTGGCGGCACCTGCCGCTCGATCTTGGTCACCTTGGGTTCGGCCTCGATCTGGGTGGCGTGATTGAGCGTGAAACCGGTGACGGCAAACAGCAGCAGTCCCATCAGCGAGATGGCTGAACTGATCCAGTGCCACTGACGCAACTGGTTACGCCAGAAGCCGGGTTTTGCCGTTGGAGAACTGGCCATAGGGATGAAGATACCGCACAAACTTGATAATCATTCGCATTAGCAACAATTATCCAGCCTGACAAGCACTTAGGGTATTAAAAAGAGGGCGGCCCTATCAGGACCGCCCCATAAGCACCGGGGAGGAACCCAGGTTTACTTTTTGACCTTGCCCTGCGGCACGAAACGGATCGCCTCGCCGCCGCCGGGGGCCAGTTTGAGGGTCAGGGTATCCGCCGAGGTCACATTTTGCTTTTCGATGACGATATCGAAGCGCGCGTCGCCCTTGAGATCGGCGTTCGGCCCGTCGCGGTAGATTTCCGCCGTATAGGTCGTGCCCGGCGAAAGGAAGGCCAGCGGCGCCGACAGGGTGCGGGCGTTTTCGTCGGTGATCGAACCAAGGAACCAGGCCTCCGAATGACGATCCTTGCGCGCAAAGGTGACGTAATCGCCGATTTCGCCATTCAACACCTGCGTGTCGGCCCAGTCGACCGCCACATCCTTGATGAACTGGAAGGCCTTCGGATACTTGGCGTAGTTTTCCGGCAGGTCGGCCGCCATCTGGATCGGCGAATAGAGCACGACATAAAGCGCCAGTTGCTTCGCCTGGGTCGACAGCAGGTCCTTCCTGTTGCCTTCGAGGCTGAGGACGCCCGGCGTATAGTCCATCGGCCCGCTGAGCATCCGTGTGAAAACGAGATTGACGTCATGCTCCGGCGGATTGATCGGATTACCCCAGGCGTTATATTCCTGCCCCCTCGCCCCTTCGCGCGACACCCAATTGGGATAGGTGCGGCGCAGGCCGGTATCCTTCACCGGTTCATGAGTATCGATGGCGACATGGTATTTCGCCGCCGTGACGACGTTTTTCAGATAGTGCTCAACCGCCTGCTGGCTGTCGGTATTGCCGTAGAAGATGGCGCCATCCGTTGCCCGCATCTGCGCCGCGCCGAATTCATGGACATAGCCGGTTTTCACGCTGTCGATGCCGAGGCTCTCATCCAGTTTGAAGGCGTCGTCCATCTGGCCTTCGTAATGGGCGATATTGCCGCCGGTCTCATGGTGCCCGATCAGGTGGACGCCCTTTTTCAGACCGTAGGCGGACAGCGCCTTGATGTCGAAATCGGGATAGGCCTCGGTGAAGCTGAAATCCTTGCCGTCGCCATACCAGGTGCCATCCCAGCCCTTGTTCCAGCCCTCGATCAGCACGCCCCGGAATCCGTTTTTGGCGGCGAAGTCGATGTATTTCTTGGTATTTTCCGTCGTCGCGCCGTGCTTCGGTCCGGACGCCCAGGTCGATTTTTCGAGGTGCATCTCCCACCAGATGCCGACATATTTATAGGGCTTCACCCATGACACGTCGCCGAGTATGTTGGGTTCATTCAGGTTCAGTTCGATATCCGAGGTCAGCAGCGTCGGCGCATTGTCGGTGATGATCATGGTCCGCCACGGCGTCGTGAAAGGCGCCTGGCGCACCGCCGCCGGGCCAATGGCCGAGGGCGCCAGTTGTGCGCGCAGCCGCTGGCCGTCGATACGCCTGATCCACATGGCCGGATAATCAACCAAAGCCGCTTCATGAAAGGCGATATAGGTGCCGTCTGCCGTCTTGATCGTCATCGGCGTCTGGGCCTGGCTGACCTCATCGAGCGGCGTCTGCTTATACAAATATTCGAGATTAGACAGTTCACCACCGAGCGCCCACAGCGCTGTCGCCTTATCCACCACGGCGAACTCGGTCAGTTCCTCGCTGATCTTCACGTCATGCAATTGTGACTGATCGGGGAATTCATAACGGAAGCCGACGCCATCATCGAAGACACGGAAGACGACCGTCATCCTGCGGTTATCATAGGCGGCCTGAACGAGATCGACCCGCACCTCATTATAATGGTCGCGCACGAACTGGCGCTCACCCCACGGCTGCTCCCAGGTGTTATCATGGGTGGCTGACGACGTGCCGCCCAGCGTGAACCGGCCATCGAGCTTCGGGCCATTGGTCAGCACGAACCCCAGCCGTGACGGCGAGATGACTTCCACACCCTTGCGTTTGACCTCATAGGCCGCGCGGCCCTCGGCATCGATCGACACATCGACCTGCAACTGCCCGTCTGGCGACTGGACCGTGGCAACGACCGAACTGGCCGGCGCTGCGATCCCCACGCCGTCGGCCCAGGCGGGCGTGAAAGCCGTCGCCATCGCCAGAAGGCAGACGGAGGCGAGACACGCGTTGATTTTGATCCCCATGAGTTCCAGTTCCCGATATTATGAGAGCGGGCACGCCACTCCTCTTATTATGTCCGCTTCACCTTTAAATGAGGATTATCATCTCTAAAACCCTTAAAAGTAAATTGCATACGTATTCAATTTACGGGCTTTTACTTTGCGAAACGAAGGGGTTAGTGCCGCTTCAGATTCAGGCCGCCGCACGATTCCCGGATGACCAGCCTGGTCGGCATTCGCGTCACATGCACGGGTTCATTTTCGATCAGGCAACTCAGGCCGTCGATCAGCGCCTTAGCCGCCGCTTCGGTATCCTGTCGCACCGTGCTGAGAGACGGCGACAGCGACGAACAGACCCACAGGTCATCGAAGCCCATCACCGAGACATCTTCCGGCACCCGCACCTTGCGCCTGATCAGTTCCTGCATCGCCCCCATCGCCAATAAATCGGTGGCGGCAAAAACGGCGTCGAACGGAATCCCGTCGTCGAGCATGGTGTCGATAGCCGCCACGCCCTCCTCACGCTCCAGGAAAACGTCGGCGTGCAGGGCGTCCTCGATCGGCAATCCGGCATCCTTGAGGGCGCGACAATAGCCTTCGTAACGCTCCTTGAATTCCGGGTGCTCGATGGACGATTTGCCGAGATAGGCAATGCGTGTCCGGCCGAGATTGATCAGGTGCCGGACCGCCGCATAGGCGCCGCCCTCATTATCGGAACCAATGCACAGCTTGGCGCAATCGGGCCGGTCAACGCCCCACACCACCCACGGATCGCCGACCTCATTTAGGTATTCGAACTTGTGCGTATAGGACTGGTAGTCCTTGCAGCCGAGGAAGATGATGCCGTCGGCACGGCGTGAAAAGCCGTAATCCGTGCCCCAGTCATCGCTCTGCTGTTGCAGCGAGATCAGCACGTCATAGCCCTTCTGGCCGGCATATTTGAGGATCGAGCCGATCAGCGGCAGGAAAAACGGATTGATCGGATTGTCGCTCTTGTCGAGGTCTTCCGAGATCAGCACGGCCAGGGTGTGAATCTTCTTCGAGCGCAGCTTGCGGGCGTTGGAATCGACCTTGTAGTTCATGGTCTTGGCGGCATCCATCACCCGCCGGCGGGTCTCGTCATTGACCAGCGGCGATTGCGACAGCGCCCGCGACACCGTGGTTTGCGACATGCCGACCATGGCGGCGATATCGAGGGATGTCGGTCGTTTCACAGCCATGACTACCCCGCAGCCTGCAAACTGGCGATACGTTCAAGAAAGGCGGCATGATCCGGCAAGGTGTTGAGCCGGTCGGTAATCCCTGTCCGGATTTTCGCCAGACGCAATTTGAGATTGTCCTCGGAAATCGTGTCGGCCAGCGGATGATGGTTTTCCGGAAAAAGCCCCTGCCCGACCAGTACGGCGAACCAGCTCGGCTCCTTGAACAGTTCGTGCGACCGAACATGCACATGTCCGGTTTGCCTGAATATCTCCATCCGGGTTTTCAGACTATCGGGAATATCCATATATTTACAATGTTTCCAGAAAGGCGTGTCCTCGCGGTCCGTCACCTTGTAGTGGGCGATCAGGAAGTCCTTGACGTTGACATAATCGGCCAGGATGTCGGCATTGAACTGATCGACCACACTTTGATAGATGCCATTTTTAGGGAACTGGCTGATTAACTGGATGATCACGACCTGACTGAGATGGATCGAGGTTGACTCCAGCGGTTCCAGAAAACCGGAAGACAGTCCGATGGCGACGACATTCTTCTCCCAGACCTTGCGGCGATGCCCGGTGGTGAAACGCAGGACTTTCGGGTCTTTCAGCGCCTTTGCGGGCAGACGCGCCATCAGCTTTTCGCAGGCCTCGTCCTCGCTGATAAAGTCGGAGCAGAAGACATAGCCATTGCCGGTGCGGTGTTGCAGCGGGATTTTCCACTGCCAGCCCGCTTCGCGCGACGTGCAGACAACGTAAGGCTCTATCGGCCCAGGCGGCCTTTCGCACGGTACGGCGGCGGCGCGATCGCACGGCAGCCACCGGCTCCAGTCTTCGTAACCACTTTTCAGCGTCTGCTCGATCAGCAGGCCGCGAAAGCCCGAACAATCGATAAAGAAATCGCCCTCAATAACCTGTCCGTCCTTGAGATTTACGGCCGTGACGAAACCGGACTCTGCGTCCTGATCGACCTTGACCACCATGCCCTCGACCCGCCTGACGCCGCGTTTTTCCGAATAGCGCCTCAGATAGGCGGCATAGAGGCTGGCATCGAACTGAAAGGCGTAATTGACGGCGTATTTTTCACGGCCCTCACCAACCGGAGTACGGCCAAACTTGTTTTCCCGCGCAGCCAGGGTCTCGACATTGAAGCGGCCATAATCGAAATTGCCGCTCAGGCGTGCGAACCGCATCCAGAAATGATTGAAGCTGATTCCATCCAGGTCCTGGCCAAGATGTCCAAACGGGTGAAAATAGCTGTCTGCCTGATCCTGACCTTGCCGCCAGCCGTCGAAGCGAATACCCAGCTTGAAGGTGGCGTTGGTCTCGCGGATGAATTCATCCTCATCTATATTGAGCAGGCGATTGAACTGGTGAATCGGCGGAATCGTCGCTTCACCCACCCCCACCGTGCCGATTTCCTCGGATTCGATAAGTGTAATGTCGTACATGATCGTGCCAAGGGCCTTGGACAACATCGCCGCCGTCATCCATCCCGAAGTCCCGCCGCCAACAACGACGATTTTCCTGATCCGTTTACCCTGCATTTTTTAATTCCCCGGTCGTCTTCGCCAACCTTATCCTATTTGCAAAAGAGTTCCAGATAGGAGTCATGCGAATTCATCGACTGGACCTGTTCGCGAATATAGCCCAGCATACGCTTGAGATGGGCCATAAGATCAGCATCCGATGTGGCCTCCACCAGCGGCTCAAAGGTCTCAAGCACCAGGCCGTGGCCGGTCAGGATGGCTTCCCAGCTATCGAGCGGATAGATTTCCCCGTCAGACATCGGCACGATGCCGCGCGCCCGAAACGTCTCCAGCTTGCGCGTGAGTGTCTCTGGCAAGGCCGTTTCCAGTGCGCGCCAATAGGCGCCTGACTGTCCGCACAACGCCGAATGCACGATCTGAAAATCACGTGTCCGCTCGAAACCCTGCTGCATCAGGTGGTTATATTCGGTCCGCTCGACCGCCCCGCCGTCAGCCTGTGGAAACAGGGCCAGCAGATGGACAAGTCCATTCTGGATCGTGTGCAGGCCAGGGCTGTCGATGGGATCGAACACGCAGGCCGCCTCACCGACGGCGACGCAGTTTTTCGCCCAGGCCTGAGCCGAACGGCCGGAGTTCAGTTCGCTGACCACCGCATCGCCCAGCTTCAAGCCTGACGTTCGCGCCGCCATTTGCAAGGCGTCGTCATCGCTTATCAGCCGGCTGTCGTGAACCTGAACCAGTCGCGTCCGGTCCTGCGCGGCGTAAAGCCCCTGCCAACCGTGATCAAGCGCTTCAATCCGGGCATAGGGCGGTACATTGGCATAAGGCGCGCCCGCCGCCGCCAGAACGCGATCACCGCGGAACCAGCCGCGCCATGACTCGAACCCGATCTCCAGTGCGCGCATAAGCTGGGCGTCAGACCCGCTGGCGTCGATAAACAGATCGCCGGTAATGCGGCTGCCATTTCTTGTCAGCAAAGCGGTAATATTACCCTCAGCGTCTTGTTCCACACCGGCATCACGCACCGAAATCATCCGCACCCCGCTTTTAAGCGCCTTGGCTCGCAGGTAATCGACATAGGCGACAGCCGGCAGATGATAACCGTAGTCTGTCCGCGCGAAGCTGACAGTCGTGCTGTCCGGCACGATAAAGCGCCCGACTTTGGCACCTGCCGCCGTCAGGGAAAAATCCTCCAGCGCGACAGTCAGCCCCTTTTGCCGCGCCCGCGTGAAATATTGGAAGAAGGGCAGCCGGTCGATGGCCACGCCATGACTGCCATAGGCGTGGAAAAACGGCGCCGGACCGAAGCCTGTGAAACTCTGGCCAAGGCTATAGCTGCCGCCGGTCGCCTTGAGCAGGGCATGTTCATCGATGCGCATCTGACCGTGAAAGGCCTCCAGCGCCGGCAGGGCCGGATAGATATCCTGCGCCTGCGACAGGCTGGGCAGTTCGACGACCTCGACGGTCAGGCCGGTCGGGCCGAGCGCCGATTGCAGGGCGTTGGCGCTCAGCCAGGCGGCGGCGTCACGGCCGAAAATGACAACCTTCATTGCGCCATCTCCCGCTCACTCGCCGGGCAATAAAGATCAATTGTCGCGGCGTGATCCGGCATGGTCGCCACCGCACTGGCGATGCGTTCGCGCAGTTCCGCCAGCTTTTCCGCCACCAGATCGAGCGGCGCGGCCTCGGCCATGCGGTCATGACCCAGCGGCGAAAGGCCCTGTCCATTGAAGACGGAAATCCAGCTTGGCGGCGAAAACAGCCCGTCCTTATAGGGCTGGACATAGCCGCGCCGCCGGAACAGTTCCAGGCTGTGTTTCAGGCTGTCGGGCACCTCCATGCCGCGCGTGTAGTCCCACAAGGCTTCGCCCTCGCGGATATTGGCGTGATAATGCAGGATCAGGAAATCACGCACACGCGCATATTCAGTATCGACGGTGCGGTTGAATTCACTACGCAGCCGGTCGTCGACCGGACCAACCGAAAGCAATTTCAGCACCTGCGTGATCGCCGCCTGCACCAGATAGATACTGGTCGATTCCAACGGCTCAAGGAAGCCACTCGCCAGACCGATCGCCACGCAGTTCCGGCACCACGACTCCCGCCGTCGCCCGGCCTTGAACCTCAGCAGTTACGGATCGGATAGGGCCGGGCCGTCGAGATTGGCCAGCAGGGTTTCCGCCGCACGATCCTCTTTGATAAAGGCGCTGGAAAAGACGTAGCCATTGCCGGTCCGGTGCTGCAACGGAATGCGCCATTGCCAGCCGGCTTCACGGGCGGTCAGGCGGGTATAGGGCGCGAAATCCGCCGAGCGCACAGATGCCACGGCCCAGGCGCGATCACAAGGCAACCAGTCGGTCCAGCCTTCCCAGCCAACTTTAAGCGCCTTTTCAATCAGCAGCCCGGCGAAGCCGGAACAGTCGATAAACAGGTCGCCTTCGATCACCTCGCCAGACTGCAATTTCAGGCTGGCAATATCGCCGCTTTCCGCGTCAAGCCGGACATCGACTACCCGGCCTTCCGTGCGCCTGACACCCCGCGCGATGGCGAAATCGCGCATGAAACGGGCATAGAACGCGGCGTCGAAATGGTAGGCATAGGCATAGTGTGACCGCACGCTGTTCGCGTCTTCCGTCGGGAAATCGAATTTATGCGCCCGCGCCGCCGCGATGGCGATGCTGTAGTCTTCCAGCGGCCCGACCGTGATACCGGCCGCTTTGGCGCGTCGCCAGTAATGATGAAATCCGACACCCGCCCAGTCCTGCCCGAACGCGCCGAACGGATGGACATAGGAGCCAGACGCGCCCCAGCCGCGAAATTCGATACCGAGCTTGAAGGTCGCCTGCGTGGCGCGCATGAAGGCGGCTTCGTTGACGCCAAGCTGGTCGTTGAAATCCTTGATGTGCGGCAGGGTCGCCTCGCCTACCCCGCTCGTGCCGATCTCATCGGACTCGATCAAGCGCACACTATAGCCCGGCGCCCGCAAAAGCGGGCTGAACGCCGCCGCGCACATCCATCCGGACGTGCCGCCTCCCAGAATAACGATCCTGCGCACCTGTGTTTCCCCGTCGTGTTCGCATCGTCTTCAAGCGATGTCGCCAAGTCGCTGTCATTAGCTTTTTATTGCATGATAAACATAATATAAACAAGCCAGGGCGGGAAAAATCCACGGAATTTGCACAAATGCCACAGGCAGGGCCACTTTCCGGTTGGGCGCAGCCGCAACCTGGCTTAGGAGTAGGCCCGCTTTTGGAGGCTTTCCTATGACCAGCGATATCGAACCCTTCCATGCCATCGCCATCAGCCGTCTGGCGCACGCGCTCAAGGCCGAGGGCCGGTCGATCATTCATATGGAATTCGGCCAGCCCTCCACCGGCGCCCCCGCGGCCGCCATCGCCACAGCGCATCACGTGCTCGACAGTGACGGCCTCGGCTACTGGGAAAGTCCGGCGCTGAAAGCGCGACTGGCCCGTCACTATCTGGAAACCTACGGCGTAACCGTCGCACCGGAACAATTCATCCTGACCTGCGGGGCGTCACCGGCTCTGCTGCTGGCCCTGATTTCCAGCTTTGAACCCGGCGCCCGCATCGCCATGGCGCGACCCGGCTATGTCGCCTATCGCAACACCGTAAAAGCCTTACGCCAGATACCGGTCGAGATCCCGTGCGACGCCTCGGTGCGCTTCCAGCTAACGGCGGCGGCTTTGGCGGCCATCGAACCGGCCCCTGAGGGCGTCATCATCGCCAGCCCGGCCAACCCCACCGGCACGATCATCGAGGCCGGCGAGCTTGAGGCCATAGCCGCCGTTTGCCGCGCACGCGGCATCCGCATCATTTCCGATGAAATTTACCACGGCCTGAGCTATGTCGAACCGGCCCGGTCCATGCTCGAATTCGCCCCCGATGCGCTGGTCGTCAGCAGTTTTTCCAAATATTTCAGTATGGTCGGCTGGCGGCTCGGCTGGCTGCTGGCATCACCGGAACATCTGGAAAAGGCCCGCACCTATGTCGGCAACCTGTTCCTGACCGCGCCCTCGCTCAGCCAGCACGCCGGCCTGGTGGCGCTCGATTGCGACGATGAACTGCAAGGCCACGTCGCCGTCTATGCCCGCAATCGCCAATTGCTGCTCGACGCTCTGCCGCGCCTTGGCCTGACCTCGATCGCTCCGCCCGACGGCGCCTTCTATATCTACGCCGATATAGGCCACCTGACCGACAACAGCCTGGAATTCTGCCAAACGTTATTGCGCGATACAGGCGTGGCCACCGCGCCGGGCCTCGATTTCGATCCGGTCGAAGGCCTTCGCTTCATCCGTTTCAGCTTCGCGGTATCGACGGCCGAAGTCGAGGACGCCATAGAACGGCTGGCAGCCTGGTTCACCACTTAATCGGCGCGCAGAACGACTTTCCGCGCCGGCTTGGCGCGTGGCGTTTTTGTCTGTGCCGGCGTCACATCCGGTTCCGCCTCAAGGCCAAAGTCCGGCTGATAGATCCGCAACCGCGCCAGGATGGCGGCATGGGCGGCACCGGTGATATGTTTCTGCATGACCGTCGATTTGACCGCGCGCGCCATGATCACCGCGCCGGACATGTCGGCCAGCAAGGCGGCGGCCTGGTCCATCGCCTCATCGAGCGAAAAGTCCATCAACCGGAACTGAGCGGCGATCAGCTTTTGCAGGGTGGTGACGCCGACCTCGAAGCGCTTGCGCGCCTCCGGCTCCAGCCGCGCCACATCGCCAGCAGTCGCCGGAATGGCGCAGCCCTGTCCCGGCTTGTTGTAGTGGGCGGGAGACAGGTAATAATCGATATAGGCCAGCAAGGCCGCCTGCGGCTCCAGTCCACGCGTCCGGGTCTGGAAGCGCTCGCAGGTCCGCTCGAACATTACGTCGATGGCCTGGGCGATCAGGTCGTCTTTGGAGGCGAAATGGGCGTAGAAACCACCGTGGGTCAGCCCCTGACGTTTCATGAGGGTGGCGACGCTCAGGCCGTACGGCCCTTCCTCGCGCAGCATGATGGCCGCCTCGGTCAACAACCGCAGGCGGGTCCGTTCTTTATGTTCGGTATCGTAACGCATATGCGGTGTCCGCTGGGAGGTCTTATGGCAGGGTCGCGTTTTTTACTCCTGGCGTCAAGATTACGCCGGAATGAATTCGAATACATGATGCTTGTCATGCAAAAGAGCAAGCATGAGGTTTCGGTTTTTAAGGTTTACCACGCCCAAACCCGGAATTATCGTTCCAGCTTGGCCGCCAGTATAACCGAGGTCGTGGTGCGCTCCACGCCATCAAGCAGGCCGATACGGTTGATCAGTTCGTTCATTTCGATGCTGTCCGGCGCCTCGACCAGCACAATGATGTCGTATTCGCCACTGATCGCGTAGATGGCCGAAATCTCTGAAATCTCCGCCAGACTGCCCTCGACCTCCTGGCACAGGCGCGGCAGGGTCTTGATCATGACGTGGGCGCGCAGGCGCGATTTCGAATAGGCCTGCCCCAGCCGCACCGTGTAGCCGTCGATAATGCCTTCGTTTTCAAGGCGTTCCAGCCGGGCATAGACCTGGGTGCGCGGGATATCGAGCATGGTGGCCAGTTGCGACACCGGCAGACGGGAGTTTTCACGCAAAGACGCCATCAGCTTGCGGTCGATGGCGTCAAGTTCAGGTGCGGGCTTGCGAGTCGTCATTATTTCAGCTTTTCATCGCCATAGATCGCCGTTCGGATAGCGGGGGAATCGGAGGATACGGCGCCACGATACATGCCCACGTCATTTATGGCAAAGGCCGGTTTGCCAGAGGCGTCCATGGCGATCAGCCCACCATCGCCACCGATCGATCCGATCGACATGATGGTATCATAGGCCGCCGCCTCGATATCCTGATGGTTCCAGCGCACACGGTCGCAGACCTGACGGCCGGCGGAATCGCGGATGAAATATTCGCCGGTGCCGGTGGCCGAAACGGCGCAGTCGCCATCGCGCGCATAGGTGCCGGCGCCAATCAGCGGCGAGTCGCCGATGCGACCCCATTGTTTGCCTGTCAGGCCGCCGGTCGAGGTCGCCGCCGCCAGATGGCCGTCACTATCGAGCGCCACCGCCCCGACCGTGCCATACATATGGGTTGGGTTAATCATCGCCGTGTTGTCTTTCTTCCAGTCCTTCAGCATCTGCTCACGTTCCGGCGTATGGAAATAACCAGGGTCTTCCTGCACCAGCCCCTGCGCTTTCGAGAAGGCGTCCGCCCCTTCGCCCGCCAGCAGGACGTGGCGCGTCTTGTCCATCACGGCGCGCGCCGCCATGATCGGGTTCTTGGTGCGCGTCAAAGCCGCCACCGCGCCGGCCTTCATCGTGCCGCCGTCCATGATGGCGGCGTCGAGATAGACATTGCCGTCCGCCGCTATGGCCGCGCCCTTGCCCGCATTGAACAAAGGATTGTCCTCCAGCGGCTTGAGCGTGGCTTCGACGGCATCGAGCGCCGAACCGCCCTTGTCTAGCACGGCCTGCCCCGCCGCCAATGCCGCATTGAGACCGGCGCGATAAGCGGCGTCGGTTTCCGGCGTCAGGTCGCCGCGATCGATCACCCCTGCCCCGCCATGAATGGCCAGCGACCAGCGCTTTTGCTGCGTCAGAACCCCATCGGTCACATCATAGGTGCGCGTGAAGGACGGCTGGCCAACCTCCAGAGTCTTGATATTGAAGGTGCTGGTCTTGCCGATACCGGTGACCTTGACATTCCTGATATTGAGCGGCTTGCCTGGCGCCAGATCGTTAACCTCACCGCCCTGCACCAGCCAGGCATGACCGTCGAGATTGGAATAGACCTTCGCCGTGCCGTCGGTCTCGACGGTCATTGCCGCCTCTTCATCGATGCCGAGCCCGACCAGCGGATGGGCATAGCGCTTGTTTGGCGAGGCGCGCAAGGCTTCGGCCTTGACCACAAAGGCGATCAGACGGCCGAGACGATCACGAATGCCGAAATGGCTGTCGGTAACGATGTTGTTCATCAGTTCGGAATGAAGGAAATCGCCTTCGATGGTATTGCCCGGCCCCATCGGGTCCTTCATGGCTTCCGGCGAAGTGATGCTGTTGCCATCCATGGCGCCGTAAAGCCACGATCCCTGCACCGCCAGACCGGCCGAGGTGCCGCCGATCGGCTTGCCCGCCGCCACATGGGCGTCGAGCGCTTCATTGAGCGGCGTGCCCTTCCACATGCGAACGTAATTTGACTGATCGCCACCGGCCAGGAAGATGCCGTCGGCCTTTTTCACCGCCTCGAGCAGCTTCGCATCATAGGAGGCCTTGCGATCGGTAAACAGGAAGGTGCGGATCGAGGTCACGCCCTTGACGCTGTTATACATCTCGTCCTGGGTTTCGGTCGTACCCGACGCGCGCAGCACCACGATATGGCCATGGCCGGAATGGGCGGTGAACCAGCGGAAGGCATCCATCGCCCATTCGCCGCCGCCACTGAGCAGAAAACCACCGGTTACCGGGTCGGTCGTCGGCTTCGACTCATCACCGATGACGTAGGTTTTGTAGCCCGGCCCGCTTTTCCAGCCCTTCGCTTCGGCAACATTACCTATATTTAAGGTGGCAAAAATGCAGATTGTGGTGAGACTTAAGGCAAGAATCAAACGACGCATGGCAGGCTCCGCGATAGTTTTAGTGCGCAAATGCAACATATGGGCACAACTGTGATCGCAAATTGACCTTATGGCAACAATTTGATTGCCAAGTTTGACACAATGATGTCACTTTTCGTCAAGTTTCTGCAAAAATAGTGCACTTTGAAACTATATCTGCAATTTTGTCATATTTGCATCCGCGAACATTGTTACGTAAAAATCAGGAGCTGCCCATGCTGAAAACCAGGCCTTACATGTCTCTCGGTCGCCTTTGCAAGCTGACCTTGCTTGCCGGATGCAGCCTTTACGGCCTTCATGGCGTGGCCGGTGCACAGGATACCGCGGCGGCGCCAGCGGCCGATGAACCTGAAACCATTGTCGTCCTCGGTTCACGCATCCCCCGCACCCAAAAGGAAGGCCCGGCGCCGGTCACCGTGATCACGTCCGACCAGATCCGTTCCGGCGGCTATGCCAATGTCCCTGACGTGCTCAAGACGATCACCGCCAACAGCGGCGAAACCCAGTCACAGCAGTCAGGCAATGCCGCCGATTATTCGCCGGGTGCCCAGCAGGTCGACCTGCGCGGCCTCGGCCCCAACCATACGCTCGTCATGGTCAATGGCCGACGCATTGCCGACTATCCGATGCCGTTCAATGGCAATGGCAATTTCACCGACATTTCCAATATCCCGCTCGGCATGATCGACCAGATCGAGGTCTTGTCAGGCTCTGCCTCGGCCATCTATGGCTCGGACGCCCTGGCCGGCGTCGTCAATTTCAAGCTCAAGGAGCGCTACGACGGCTCGACGCTTGACTATCGCTATGGCTGGACCGAACAGGGCGGTGGTCAATCCAACCGCCTGAACTATTCGTCAGGCTTTGATGCCGGCAAGTTTCACGGCGTCTTCGGCGGCGAAATCCAGTGGGTCGACCCGATCTATGGCGATCAGCGCAAGCGCCAGGATTCATCGCAGGATTCGCCTGACGCGGCCTACCGTCTGCCGCAAACCAACTGGCAGCGCGTCGATTATGACGTCTACGCCATCGACGCCACCGAAGCCGACTGCGCCCTGGCCTCAGGCACCAACGGCGGTCAGACACACCTGGCCATCGATCCTGATTACGGCGACGGCGACACCATCCTGGGCGCCTATTGCGGTGGCGACAACGCCATTGCGCAGCGGACCATCCAGTCCCAGCGTCATTCGGGCAATTTTGTAGGCTCCTTCACCTATGACGTTTCCGACCGCATGCACCTGTTCACCGACATCCAGTTCGGCCTGTCCAATGTCGAACTGGTGAAGCGCCCGACCTCATGGGGTTATCAGGACGAAACCGGCAATGATGTCGGCGACTTCTACAACAGCTTCACCGGCGGCACCGATAACTGGTATCGCATCTTCACGCCGGAAGAAATGGGCGGTCTCGACAAGGCGCGCCGCAAGGTCAATTCCACCACCTACACCATCGTGCCCGGCGTGCGCGGCACCTTTGGTACGGATGACAAGTGGACCTATGAAGTGGCCCTGACCGCCAGCGCCTATAATGCCGAGGTGATTTTCCCGCTGATCAATGTCGACAAGGCCAATGCCCTGTTCCTTGGGCCGAAGCTCGGCATGGATACCGATCCGCAGTTCCTCGGCGAAGACGACGGCTACGGCCTGCCGGTCTTCAATGCCGATCCGACGCGCTTCTATACCCCGCTGACCCCGGCCGAATACGCCTCCATCGCCGAAAACGCCGTCTATCATCCGAAAAGCTCGGTGACGGAACTTTCGGCTCAGTTCGGCACGCAGGACCTCTTCCAGATGCCCGCCGGACCGGTCGGCTTCAACTTCATCGTCGAAGCCGGTCGTCAGGATTATGACGTCGGCACCGATCCGAAAGCGACGGTTCCGCACTTCTTTAGCTGGACCGATTTCACCGCCAAGGGCCACCGCACACATTGGGCCACCGGCGCCGAATTCAATATTCCGCTGCTGTCCACCCTGTCGTCGAATGTCGCCGCCCGCTATGACCACTATGATTATGCCGGCCACAGCGTCGGCGAGGCGACCTACAATCTCGGTCTCGAATATCGCCCGATCAAGTCCCTGCTGTTCCGCACCGCCTGGGGCACCGGCTTCCGCGCCCCTGACCTCAACTATGTCTATCAGGGCATAGGCTTCGAAGAGGGCCGCGCGCCGGATTACTATCAGTGCTATATCGACACGCCGGAAGATTACCCCGGTGACTGCGGCCGCGGCTCACGCGTCTCCGTCAGAACCTCCGGCAATCGCAACCTGGAGCCGGAAACCAGCGAATCGCTCAATGCCGGCGTGGTCTGGGCGCCGTCGCGCAACTTCGATATCAGCATCGACTATTTCAAGATCGAAATGTCGGGTGAGGTCGAAGACCTGCTCATCAGCAACCTGACCCGTACCGAAGGCGAATGCCGCAACGGTCTGCAGGACATCAACACCCCCACCTGTCAGGACGCGCTCGCCCGCGTCACCCGCGACAGCGATGGCGATATCAGCCAGGTCTATATCTCGCCGATCAACGTGGCCAAGGAAACGACGTCCGGCGTCGATCTCGCCGCGCACCTGCGCTTCGACACCCCGATCGGCGCGCTGAGCCTGTCGGGCGCCTATACCCACGTCGCCGATCATGACTATATCCGCTATGCGGGCGATCCCGCCATCGACAAGCTGGCCAATGATTCGAGCTACTATATCCCGCGTGACAAGGCCTCGCTCAGCGCCAGCCTCAAGTCCGGCGCCTGGAAGTTCGGCCTCTCCGGCAACTATCTCAGCCGCCTGCCGAACTATGATGAAGACGCCTGGGTCGATGATTACACGACCTGGAACGGGTCGGTGCAATATGATGTCAACACGGACGTCTCGGTGTCGCTGGCCATCACCAACCTCTTCGACACGACACCGCCGCACGATCCGACCTGGAACAGCTACCCCTACTACAATACAAGCTGGTACGATGGCCTCGGCCGTTCGGGCTTCCTGCAAGTCACCTATAAGTTCAAGTAAAGTCTGAGTAACATATATCTAAAAAGGCCGGCGAATGATCATTCGCCGGCCTTTTTTTATTTAGTCGAATTAGTAGTTTTGGTCGGCTATCTTTTCTATTGCCGCGACAAGTGTTTCCTCAAGATTGTGATAGACCTGCACACCGTCGAGATTAGCAATGTAATGCAGGTAGCGCATTTTGGTCGCTGAGTGCGGATATCCTAAGACAGCACGCCCACTGCGACTGAAACGGCCAAATTCGACATTGGTTGTAAATC
The DNA here is from genome assembly GCF_035497195.1 of Asticcacaulis sp. Classification (GTDB taxonomy): domain Bacteria; phylum Pseudomonadota; class Alphaproteobacteria; order Caulobacterales; family Caulobacteraceae; genus Asticcacaulis. The sequence goes on along the minus strand of NZ_DATJDZ010000019.1, from coordinate 120,385 downwards.
CAGGAAGTGTTTTGAGATTTCGTGGTATCCAGAAGGCGATTACACCCGCTTTTTCGAGATGTTCCAGTTCCCACTCAATCTGGGCAGCATGATCGTAATTTCCGCGAAACATACCGTCGCGTGGCAATGGAATATAAACTGTACCACCAAAACCAATGTGGCTGAGGACAGCGCAGGCGTCTTTTCTCCAGTCATACTCACCGTGTCCGCGGGGACTTGGTCCAGCAAGAAACAAAGATCGCTTAGGCGATTCGGCACTTTGCTCATGAACATAGAAAAGTCTCAAAACCGTCTCCAATTTGCGATCGGAACTTACTTAAATCCCGCAGCCCTATACACCACCTTGCCGCCGACCATGGCCATCAGCACCTGCGTGGCGCCGATTTCTTCCGGCTTGATCTGAAACAAATTCCGGTCGAGCACGATCAGATCGGCGAACTTGCCAGTTTCCAGCGAACCCGTCTCCCTATCCTGGCGCAGGCTGTAGGCGGCATTGAGCGTGATCGCCCGCACCGCCTGCGCCACCGTCAACCCCGGATCAATACCCAGCCGATCCGGATAGGTCACCGCATCCTCGCCAATCGCCTTGCGCGTGACGGCGATCTGCAAGGCCAGCCATTCATCAAGCGCATCGACCGGCCAGTCCGAGCCATAGACAATCCGCGCGCCGTAGATTTCCAGCAGGCCCGCCGGCTCCATCAGCGCCGACCGCACAGGCCCCAATGCCGGCTGCGATTGCATGATATCAATCGACGGCCGCGCCCACTGGAAGGACAGAACCGGCAAAGCGCCCACCTCGGCATAGCGCTTATAATCCGACGGGTCTACAATTTCGTCATGGGCGATGGCCGGGCGGATATCGTCGCCCGGATGCACCCTGCGCATGGCTTCGACCGCGTTCAGCCCCATGCGTACCGAGCCGTCACCATCGGCGTGCATGTGCGGATTGATGCCCGCCGCCGCCAGCCTGATCAGGGTATCGTTGAGCTGGCTTTGCGAGAAATAGGGCTTGGGGCCGTGATTATGCCCCGGCCGGCCGTTGTCGAAATAGGGTTCGACCATCACCGCCGAAAAGGCCGGCGCCGAATAGACGCCATCGAGGAACAGCTTGGCCGTATCGACGGTCATGACCGGTTTGGCGCCGTCCGGCTTTTGCGCGAACTCGGCTTTTTCCTTCAATACCTCGGCAATGGCCTTGTCGGCATCGTAATCTGCCGGGGAATCGATCAGCACGGCGAAATGCGCCCGCGCCGTCAGCCCGCCTTCTTTGGAGACCGTGCGGTAAGCGGTCATGGTTTCGATATCGGTATAGGCGTCGAGGAAGGTGGTGATCCCCTGCTCCCGCATGGCCTTGAGCGCCAGTTGCGTCGCCTGGTAGTTCTTTTCAACCGAGGGCGGGGGCACCAGTTTGTCGATCAGATCCTGCGCGGCATCCTGCAACAGCCCGGTCGGCTCGCCTGAAGCATCGCGCACGATCACGCCATCCTTCGGGTCGGGTGTATCGCGGGTAATGCCCGCCAGTTGGAGACCGCGCGTATTGGTCAGGTTGGAATGACCGAAGGAGGAATGGACCTTGATCGGCCGGGTAGTTTTGACGCCATCCAGCGCCGCGCGGGTCGGGGCCGTACCTGCTGGCTTCGCCCCCTGCTCGAACCAGTTGATGACCTGCAACCAGTCGTCCGGCCCCGCCGTTTTATCGTCATCAACGCATTTTTGGATGTGCGTCTGAAATTCAGGGATGGTCAGGCTCTCATAGTTGAGATTGCAGTTGAGCATCCTTAAGCCCCCCGATTGCGGGTGCATATGGCCGTCGATCAGGCCAGGCATGATCATCCGGCCTTTGAGATCGACCACCTGCGTCTGGCGGCCGGTAAAGGCCTTCGCGCCAGCCTCATCACCGACATAGATGATCCGGCCATCTTTTACCGCTAAGGCCTGCGCCACGCTGTCCTTGACATCGACGGTATAGATATAGCCGTTGCGGAAAACCGTATCGGCCGGCGAAATTGGTCTGGCTTGAGCAGAACCGGCGAACAACGCAATGGCGACAATCAGGTATCTCATGCTTCAACCTCTTCATTTGCCCCCTCTCCCCGCAAGCGGGGAGAGGGGGCAAATCTAATCTTAGAACCCTGTCGTTTTTTGGCGCGTGAACCACTATATAGGCGGCACACTATCCGGCAAAGGAAATCAGATGGATTCGGTCATTTCGATCAAGCAACTCGACAAGACCTATAAAAGCGGCCACCAGGCGCTGAAATCCATCGATCTCGATATCCGTCGCGGCGAAATCTTCGCCCTCCTCGGCCCCAACGGCGCCGGCAAGACCACACTGATCGGCGTCGTCTGCGGGCTGGTCAAGCTGACCGGCGGCACGGTCATCGCCGATGGCCACGACATCACAAAGGATTACCGCGCCGCGCGCGCCAAGATTGGCCTGGTGCCGCAGGAACTGGCGACCGACATGTTCGAGACCGTGTGGTCGACGGTCAGTTTTTCGCGCGGCCTGTTTGGACTGGCGCCCAATCCCGCTCATATCGAGAAGGTGCTGAAAGACCTCTCGCTGTGGGACAAGAAGGACAACAAGATCGCCACGCTTTCCGGCGGTATGAAGCGCCGCGTACTGATCGCCAAGGCGCTGTCGCACGAACCGAAAATCCTGTTCCTCGATGAGCCGACGGCCGGCGTCGATGTCGAACTGCGCCGCGATATGTGGAAGATGATCGGCCGTCTGCGCGAACAGGGCGTCACCATTATCCTCACTACCCATTACATCGAGGAAGCCGAGGAGATGGCCGATCGTATCGGCGTCATCAATAAAGGTGAAATCATGCTGGTCGAGGAAAAGCACGCCCTGATGCGCAAGCTCGGCCAGACCCGCGTCATCATCGGCCTGAAATCGAAACTCGACGCGCCGCCGGATATCCCGCAAAGCCTTGATCTCTCTGCCGATGGCGAAACCCTGACCTTCACGCTTACCGGCGAAGGCGACTCGGAAGACGCCAGCGTCGCCGATGTGCTCAAGGCGCTGATGGACAAGCAGATCGACTTCAAATCGGTCAATACCAAGCGCTCGTCGCTCGAAGATATCTTTGTCGATCTGGTGGAGACAAAAGCATGAAACACCTTCTCATAATTGCCGCATCTCTATTGTTCGCAACCGGGTGTAATTCCGCTCCAACTGCAGCCGCTCCTCAAGGCTATTACGCCGAAATCAATTTCCATGTTGACGGCGGCCCGGAAATTAATTCTGATTTTCACGAACAGCTATTTGACTATCTTAACGGCAGGCAAATTCGCAACGGTCCAATAGGACTCAGTGCCGGCGAAACTCAGACACCGGATTATAAATTGCAGATATTAGGTGACTGTGACGGCGCGGTAAAAGCTGTGGCTCCGATCATATCACGGGTTGCAAAACGCACACATGAAGCATCGCTAATAATGAAATCATTCAAACGGAGCGCGACATGTTCAATCGTAAAGCGTGAATATTCTTCGCCATCATCTGACTTGCCTAACGACTTACCTTACGCGGTTCCCGTGACATCCGGCCAACAGGTTTCCCAATGAATCTCCACGCGGTCCGCGCCATCTATTTCTTCGAACTGCATCGCACCTGGCGCACCCTGTTCCAGAGCATCGCCGCGCCGGTCATCTCGACCTCGCTCTATTTCATCGTCTTCGGCTCGGCCATCGGCAGCAAGATGACCCTGGTCGATGGCGTCAGCTACGGCGCCTATATCGTGCCGGGCCTGATCCTGTTGTCGATACTGACGGAAAGCACCTCCAATGCTTCGTTCGGCATCTATCTGCCGCGTTTTACCGGCACGATTTACGAACTGTTGTCGGCGCCGGTTTCCGTCGTCGAGGTGCTGCTGGGCTATGTCGGGGCGGCGGCCACCAAGTCGGTGATCCTCGGCAGCATTATTCTGATAACGGCGCGGCTGTTCGTGCCCTATGAAATCATCCATCCCATCTGGGCCGGCGTTTTCCTGATCATGATCGCCCTCACCTTCTCTTTGTTCGGCTTCATCCTCGGCGTCTGGGCCGATGGTTTCGAGAAATTGCAGGTCGTGCCGCTATTGATCATCACGCCCCTGACCTTTCTCGGCGGCACCTTCTATTCCATCAAAATGCTGCCGGAATTCTGGCAACACGTCACCCTGTTCAACCCGATTGTCTATCTGGTCAACGGCTTCCGCTGGACCTTCTACGGCAAGGCCGATGTCAATGTGCTGGTCAGTTTTGGCATGACCCTGGTGTTCATGACGGTCTGCGTCGCCCTTATCGCCTGGATATTCAAGACCGGTTACCGCTTACGGAGCTGAAAAAGGTCCGGCCGGACCCGGGACCAGCAGGTCCGGCGCGGAGTTTATGTGCGCGCCCGGAAGAGGGGAGAAACAGTGCGCACCAGAAGCGCTGAGCGATCTCAGGGGATAATCGCGGCGCCCGCTCAAATTATCTCGCAAAAGTTGTATTTTTATTAATTTGCGAAAGAATCTATCGCCCCAATTGCATTTTGGTTCCCATGACTTGGTAAATCAAAGCGTGGACAGGCCTATAGGCAGACGGGATCGAATAGGGCATAAGACTCGAAATCACGATTACACAACGACATGTGCGAGCCTTTATGACTGCCGATCCGAACGCGCCCGCCCCTTCGTTCGTTCAAAAAACGAAGGCTTTCGCCAACAGTCTGTGGAATGCCGACGACAAGGCCCTGCGCTGGGTGCTCGCCCTGTTGGTCGTTGTCCTGGCCTGCTTCAATTTCGTTCGTGATCTCGATAATCCGGCCCATGCCTTCTGGGATGAATCCTACTACCTGACCACCACCCAGCGTTATGACGAGGGCAAGGCGCAATATGCTTCGCACCCGCCGCTCGGTTTCATGTTCATGGATGCCGGCGTCAAGGCCGGCAAGCTGCTGGATATCAATCAAAAGGTCGATACGCACTTCCTTGGCGACGTGAAGAAGATCGATTCCCGCGTCGTGCCGAAAGGCTATGATTTCACGCCGATCCGTATGCCCTCGGCCTTGTTCGCGGTGATCAGCGCCCTGCTCTTTTATCTTATCATTCTGCGGCTCAATGGCGAGGCGTTCGAGGCGTTTGTCTTCTCGCTGCTGTTCATTTTCGAGAACGCCTATATCGTCCACTTCCGCGCCGCCCACCTCGATTCCTATCAGTTCACCTTTACCCTCGGCTCGATCCTGGTCTGGCTCTATACCTTCGGCCGAGAACCGAAACGGCCGCTGCTGACCTATGCTGCGTTTGGCCTGCTGTGCGGCCTGAGCTTCATGGTCAAGGTCAATTCACTGGTCATGCTGGTGCTGGGTGCCCTCAGTCTCGGCCGCGCCCTGTGGTTCGATCATTCGCGCCCGAACTGGCTGCGGCAATTCTGGCGCGGTTCGTCGATCGCCGGCGCTTTTCTCGCCGTGGTAACGCTGATTTTCACCCTGCACGTCGTCTTCAATCCGAATGCACCGGACACCAAAACCAAGGCCGGCGCGCGTGACAATGGCGCCATGGGCCAGGTCTACAAGGATTATCTCGCCGACAAGCGTGGGCTTTCCCCCGCCGTCGTCTGGGACGCGACGGTCGGCTACTACAAGTACATGAAGTATGATTTCACCGGCGAGGTGAAGACCGAACCCAATGGCTCGCAGCCCGTCCTGTGGCCCTTCATGGCCAAGGCGATCACCTACCGCTGGGATTTCGACGGCAAGAAGACTGCCTATACCCATATGGTCGGCAATCCGGTCAACTGGGGCCTAGGTCTTGTCGGAATCGTCGGCGCGATGGTGCTGATTTCCCGCCGCCGCTTCGACAAGACGGAATCAGACTTCGCCCCGGATTTTGACCGCCTGGAAGCCCTGTTCGCCATGTTCATGATCTTCTGGGTGTTCCATATCTATCTCGGCATCCACCGGGTGATGTACATCTACCATTATTTCATCGGCCTGGCCCTGAGTTACCTGCTGGTCGCCCTGTGCTTCAAGATCGCGGCGCGACAGATACCGCTGGTCAATAAGCACCGGTTCGGCATTTTGTGCGGACTGAGTGTGGCGATTGCGTGCAGCTATCTCTTCTATGCGCCGTTGACCTATCATCAGTACATGACCAAGGCCGCGTGCAATCTGCGCAATATCCCGGTAACACTGGTGGTCTGCCAGCCGGCGAAGAAAAAGAAGCCCGCCCCGCTGCAAGCAGCAACGCCCACGCCATCGGCCGACCTTAACAAAAGTTAATCCACCGGATTTCTCTTCCTTCGGACACAATCCTGCGGCAGTGTCACTTCCATAAAACCGGAGACACTTGAATGCTGATGAAGACATCCCTGCTGACCGCCTTCGCCATCGCGGCCCTGACCACGACCACGCTGACACCCATTAGCGGTTACGCCGAGGCGCCGGCCAGCGTTGCCGCCGCCATTGGCCAACCGATCGATATCAGCAAGGGGCTGGATTTCGCCCAGAACCATTCCAACATCAAGCCTGACCCCGCCGTCCGGTTTGGCAAGCTGCCGAACGGCATGACCTACATCATCCTGAAGAACGCCACGCCGCCGGGCACCGCCTCGATACGACTACGGTTCAATGGCGGTTCGCTGATGGAAGATGACAGCCAGCAGGGTCTCGCCCACTTCCTCGAACACATGGCTTTCAACGGCTCGAAGAATGTGCCCGAAGGCGAGATGGTCAAAATCCTCGAACGCCACGGCCTGGCCTTCGGCGCCGACACCAACGCCCATACCGGCTTCAGCGAAACCGTCTACGAACTCGACCTGCCCAAGGTGACCGATGACGACCTCGATACCGGCCTGTTCCTGATGCGCGAAACCGCCGGCAACCTGCTGCTGGCCGACAGCGCCATCGACAGCGAGCGCGGCGTCATCCTCGGCGAAGAGCGCGCCAGCGACAGCCCCAGCCGCCACGCCTATATGAAGTGGGCGACAGCAGCCTTTGGTGGCCAGAAATACGCCGTCCGCCTGCCAATCGGCCTGACCGACATCATCAGGAACGCCAAACGCGACCGTTTCGTCGACTATTACAATAGCTTCTACCGTCCGGAACAGGCCACCCTCGTCGTCGTCGGCGATTTCGATCCGGAGGCGATGGAAGCGCGCATCAAGAGCAAGTTCTCCGACTGGCAGAAACCGGCCGCACCGATCCGCGTTACCGACTTCGGCGCCTACAAGCCCAAGGGCGTGACCTCGGAAGCCTATACCGAAAAGGGTCTGCGCACCGAACTGACAATGACCTGGTCGCAACCCATCAAAGAGGTTTACCAGACCGAGGCCAAGGAAACCGCCGACTTCCTCGACGGCCTGCGTACACAGATCCTCAACGAGCGTCTGGAGCGTCAGGCCAAGCTGCCCGATACGCCCTTCGCCGCCGCCGCCATCGCCCACGATGATGTCGATCACACCGCCACGGTCACGCAGCTTTCGGTCACGCCCAAGCCTGGCCGCGAGAAGGACGCCTTTGTCGCCGCCTACACCACCGTGCGTCAGTTTGCCGAATTTGGCGCCGATCAGGCCGAGCTTGACCGCACATTGAGCGACACGGAAACCTATTTCAAACAGGCCCTGCAAGGCGCCAATACGCGCAACAGCCGCCAATTGTCGGAGGGCCTGGTCGATACCGTGGCCGACGGCGAGGTCTTTACCTCCCCGCAGCAGGACTGGGATTATTTCCAGACGCTGAAACCCGCGATCACGCTGGAAGCGCTCAATGCCGGCATCAAGCCCTTGTTTGCTGGCGACGGGCCGCTACTATGGCACGAAGGCCCGACCCTGGGTGATTTCGACCAGAAAGCCTTCCTCGATACCTACACTCAGGTGCAGTCCGCCAAGATCGCCGCCGCCGAGGCGCGCGTCAACAAACCCTGGCCCTATACCGATTTCGGCGCGCCGGCGAAGCTGGTCAAGCGCGAGGAGATCAAGGACCTTGGTCTGACCCAGTTGACCTACGCCAACGGGGTGCGCGCAACGATCAAGACGACCAATTTCAAGGATGACGAGATCGGCATCACGGTTCGCTTCGCCGGCGGCTTAAGTTCACTGTCACCGGCCGCCAGGCCGCCGGTCTTCGCCGCCTCGATCTCCGATCTCCAGGAAGGCGGCCTCGGCAAGCTTTCAGCCTCCGAGATCAAGGACAGCCTGACCGGCAAGATCTACAGCGTGGGCCTTGGCATTGGCGAAGACGCCACCACGCTTTCCGGCGGAACCAACCCGACCGATTTCGCCACGCAAATGGAGGTCCTCATGGCCTTCACCACCGATGCGGCCTATAGCCCAGACGCCTTCGCGCGCCTGAAGTCGCTGGTGCCTGACTATTACGCTTCGCTGGAATCGACCCCCGGCGGCGTCTTCCAGATGCGCGGCGCGGCGGCTTTGCGCGATAACGATCCGCGCTTCACCATGCCCGCTCAGGCCGACCTGCTGGCCACCACCAATGATCGGGTCAAGGCTCTGGTCGATCACCAGCTCAAGACCGGTCCGGTCGAAATCACCATTGTCGGCGACATTTCCGAAGCCGAAGCTGAGGCCGAAATCACCAAAACCTTCGCTGCCTTGGGCAAGCGCGCCGACGCACCGGTGGTACCGGCCGATGGCCTGGCGCTGCATTTTCCGACGCAGAACCTCAAGCGCGTTTTCGAGCACGAGGGTCGCGCCGATCAGGACCTGAGCTATATCGCCTGGCCGGGAACGGACTTCGCGTCCGATACTCAGCGCGCCCGTGCTTTGACCGTGCTGTCGGAAGTGCTGTCCCTGCGCCTGACCGATGTCGTGCGCGAACAGAAGGGCCTGAGCTACAGCCCCTATGCCAGCAACTACTATTCGCAGACCTTCCCCGGCTTCGGCTATCTCAGCGCCGTCGCCCAGGTGAAGCCGGAAGATGATCAGGCCTATTATGACGCGGTATCCGAGATCGTCGCCGACCTGAAGGCCCATCCCATCAGCGACGACGAACTGCTGCGCGCGCAAAAGCCCCTGCTCGACCGCATGGATACCGACCTGAAGACCAATACCTATTGGGCCGGCGCCCTGCCCGGTTCGACCACCGATGCGCGCAAACTCGACTATATCCGCACCCGCCGCGACCAGTACAAGGCTGTGACCGTGGCCGATATCCAGAAACTGGCTAATGAATATCTCGATATGAGCAAGGCCCTGCGCATACAGATCAAACCGGCGACCGCGGATGCGGCGAAGTAAGCCAAACAAAAACCCCGCCGGATAGACCGGCGGGGTTTTCAGTTGTGTGCACTTTCTTATGGTTTACTGGACGAAACCGCCAACGCCGCCATCGAAGCTCATGACAGCCGTGTTGGCGCCGTTACCATTGCAGCTATTGCAGGCCATCTGGCGCTGTTTGGTGATGGTTTCGGTACGGGTCAGGGTCAGGATTTTGATGCCGACGCCAAAGCGGCGCAGCAGCGACCGTTCATTGCACTGGCGCTGCGGGATCTGCGTCTTGCAGGTCAGCGTACCGTTCTCGAACCACAGAGCTTCATTCTTGGCACAGGTGGCGTTCTTGCCACCGTCGAAATTGATGTGCGAGCCGTCATAGTCCGAATAGGTCCACTGCATACGCGTGCCGGCAATGCAGCGATAGACCTCGCCGCGATAGCTGCCGGCGATATCGCGGCCCGAAAAAACCTGCGAGGCCGGATGCGGCACGCCGGTATCGTCGATGCAGCTCGCCTGAATGATGGTCTGCCTGGTGAAGCTCTTCTGCTCGCTGTAGCTTTCCATGGCGCCGCAGCAATTTCCGCTGACGACATTCAGGCTGCCAGCCGCTTGCGGATAACCCGGTGTCTGCGACCAGTTGCTGTAACCACCGCCATAATAGGTGCCCCCGGCGTTGGCGCCCGCGCTCGCACCGGCGCCGACCTTGACATTGACGTTCACATTGACATTGGCGCCGCCCCCGCAACTCGTGCAGGGGGTATGCGGCGGCCGCGGATTATGCGGCACAGTGGGCGGCGGCGGGGGGGCGCAACCGGTCGTGCAAGCCGCGGTGGCTGCGCCGGCGAAGGCCAGCATTCCGGCGCCCAAAAGGACGGTGAACAGGTTTTTCAAAGCTGCGCGCATCAAAACTTTCCTCATGGCTTTTCGCCCTCATGGCTATTCTGGCCAGATATCAGCAAGAACCATACCGCACTAAACTTTGCCTTTTGATTAAGCCCGGCGTCGAAAAAAGCCCAAAACGGCGTTTTTTCGGCAGCGATCTTGCCTTTCACAAGGGCAAAGGAGATCGCCGTGCCCCATTCCAGTACAGTTTCGTTCCTCAGCTACTGGCGCAGCCTTCAGATTGATCCGGAGCGGGCGCCCACGCGGGAGTTGTTCGATCCGGCGCGCCTCAAGAGCCTGATACCGCAGATGATGATGGTTTCGACAACCGATCACAGCCACCGCTTTCGCCTGGCGGGCGGCTTTTTGCGCGCCCTGCACGGCTACGAACTGAAGGACACGTCCTTTCCGGCGCTTTTCCGCAAGCCCTTTGCCAGCCCGGTAACCACCGCCCTGATGCTGGCCCGCCGCCGCGAACAGCCGGTTATCCTGAGCCTGTCCGCGCCCTGGCAGACCACCCATCCTGAAATGTCAGCGGAAGAAGCCGCGCTGTTTCAGAATGAGACGGTCCATTTTGAAATCTGCCTGTGCCCGATGATGAACACTTACGGCAAGGTCGATCGCCTGGTCGGCATCTACCAGACCCTGAGCGCCATGCCGATGAACCCGAACGGCACGCTGGGCCGCTATACGCTGGCAGCTTCCAAGCTGTACGAACCGGATCAAAACACCAAAGCGGCACACCTGCGACTCGTGACTTCCGAGGGACGGCGCATCGCATAATACCTTGCTTCCTTACGGATTAGGCGCAAAACTCAGCGCCTGATCATATGGAGACCTCCCCATGCCTAAGGACAACAAGCCCAAGGACGACAAGCCCGATAAAAAGGATACCGCCGAAGATCGCCTCGAACAACTCCAGATCGCGCTGGTCGATGCGCAAATCTGGTCGCAGAAGGAAGGCAAGCGCCTGTGTATCGTCTTCGAGGGCCGCGACGCCGCCGGCAAGGATGGCGCCATCAAACGCATCACCGAATGCCTGTCCATCCGCCAGACGCGAGTCATCGCCCTGCCCAAGCCGACCGAACGCGAACAGGGCGAGTGGTGGTTCCAGCGCTATGCCAGCGAATTGCCGACCGCCGGCGAATGGGTGATGTTCAATCGCTCGTGGTATAATCGCGCCGGCGTCGAGAAGGTCATGGGCTTTTCCACCCCCCTCCAGCAGGAAGCCTTTATCCGTGACGTACCGGCCTTCGAGGGTTTGCTGGTCCGCTCCGATATCATCCTGGTCAAGCTGTGGCTCGATATCTCGCGCGATGAACAGAAGAGGCGCCTCGATGAACGCCGCAGTGATCCGCGCAAGCGCCTGAAGGTTAGTTCGCTCGACGCCGTTGCGCAGGATCGCTGGAGCGACTATTCGACGGCGCGTGACGAGATGCTGTGGCGCTCTCACAGCGAGGAGACGCCCTGGACCTGCGTCATGACCGACACCAAGACGAAGGCGCGTGAAAATATCATTCTCTATTTGCTGAAAGCCATCGGCTGCCCGAAATATTCTGTGAAGGTGCCTGCACCCGATGCCGATGTCATCTTTTCTTACGATGACGTCATTACCGGCAAAAAGAGCCTGTACAAGTAGGCCGTCACCGCCAGAACAAGTCAGGAACACCGAATCGCTGCACACATTCTTGAAAAATAAAAGGTTAAAGTAACCGTTTATTGACTCTGATTTGGGAGGCTGGCGACGGTACTGGCGGCAAGAGGGCTGTCAGTCTGAACAAAAGGTTCAGGGCCGATGATCCCCCCCGTGACGCGAAGCGCACATGATGTAAGAAGCCAGAAGGCTCCGCCCCCGGTTCCCGCCAAGCGGGCGCAACTGAAGGAGTGCGGCGACTGCAACCTGTGTTGCAAGGTCTACGACATCCCCGACCTTGAGAAAAAAGCCGGCCATACCTGTTTCAATATCCGCCCGGAAGGCGGCTGCGGCGTCTGGGGTTTGCATCCGCAAATCTGCCAGGATTTCAAATGCCTGTGGCTGAAGCACGACGACATGAACGCGCTGTGGCGTCCCGATCAGGCCGGCTTTGTGCTGCGCCTGGAACCTAACGGCACCACCCTGGCCGTCGATGTCGATTATGACCGCCCCCACGCCTGGCGCCTGCCCTATTATTACGATCAGCTCAAGCTGTGGTCCGAGGTCATGCCGAAGAATGAAGGCCTGGTGCTGGTCTATGCGCCGGAAGGCCTCTATGTCATCACGCCGATGGAAGACCTGTTCCTGAAAGCCCCCAAGCGCGGCGACATTCTGGAAACCGGCATGGAAGAGAGCCTCTTCGGCCTGCGCCCGTTCGCACGGGTGATCCCGGCGGCGCAGGTGCGCAAGGACCGCTCGCAACTGATCAAGCGTAGAGCTTAATAAGCAAGAAACCCCCTCGACAATCCGGGGCGGCCGGTTCATCAACGACACATGACGACACACGCTCCCGCGCCCCTGCCCGACGCCGCCAAACTCAACTGGGTTGACCGCTTTGCCCCACGTCCGCTGCAACCCTGGCTCAAGCTGGGCCGGCTCGATCGGCCAATCGGCATCTGGCTGTTGTTCCTGCCCGGCGCCATGGGACTGGCCTTCGCCATCGCCCATCCGTTTTTTTCCAATTCGCTGGACGGCACAACCAACCTGATGCTGCCGCAGGAAATCCTGCGCTACCATTTCCCCTGGTACAAACTGCTGTTGTTCGCCATCGGCTCGGTGCTGATGCGCGCCGCCGGTTGCGCCTTCAATGATTTCGTCGACCGCGATTTCGACGCCAAGGTCGAACGCACGCGCGGCCGCCCTATCCCTTCCGGTCAGATCAGCGCGAAGCAGGCGTTGGCCTTCGCCGCCGGCTGTTCGCTGATCAGCTTCCTGATCCTGATCCAGTTGGGCTGGCTGACCATTGCACTCGGTGTGGGGTCGCTAGCGCTCGTCGCCGCCTACCCTTTCATGAAGCGCATTACCTGGTGGCCACAGGCCTGGCTCGGCCTGACCTTCAACTGGGGCTTCCTGATGGGCTTCGCCACCGTGACCGGCACCCTGACCTTTGCCGCGCTGATCTTCTATGCCGGGCTGGTTTTCTGGACGCTCGGCTACGACACTATCTATGCCTTGCAGGATATCGAGGACGACGCCATGATCGGCGTCAAGTCGAGCGCCCGTGCGCTTGGCAAGCATACCGTCACGGGCGTCAGCCTGTTCTATGGCATGGCCTCGGTGTTGACCGGCGTGGCGGCTTATCTCGCCGGCCTGCCGCAACTCTTTTTCGTTGGACTTTTGCTGGTGACCACGCATCTATTCATGCAGCTTGTTCGCCTGCGGCCGGATTCGTCGGGTGAAAACTGGGACAGTGCTTTGGCGCTCAAACTGTTCAAGTCCAACCGCTCGTCCGGGTTATTGTGGTTTTTCAGTTTGCTGGCGGTGCATTTCACCGGTTTTCTCAACACTTAGAGGTTTGGCATGAGGCATATACCGACACGCAAGCTATTCGCCGGACTGGCGCTGGGCGTATTGGTCGCCGCATCAGCCTGCCATAAAAAGCCGAAAGATGACCAGGCAGCCGCCCCGGTAGCGGCGGCGACCGTGCCCCTGACCCTTGCGGCTTCCAATCCGGACGCGCAGATCAACCTCACCCTGCCGGAACCGATCAGGCTCTATCCCGAACTGCACGCCCGCCTTTTCAAGGAAGGCCAGTCCGCCCTGACCGCCTTCATGGATCAGGCGCACAAGGACCGCGCCCAGAACAGCGCCGATGGTATCGAGGAGCCGCCCTATTATCACAGCATTGTCTGGAAGATAGCCGCCCAGACGCCGCGCCTTGTTTCTGTCTTTTCCGAAGAAGACGACTACCAGGGCGGCGCGCACCCCAACCACACCATCCAGACCTTGCTGTGGGACAAGACCACGAAGACCGAGATCGCCACCAAACGCCTGTTCAAGGCCAGCGCTGATTTCAAGGCGATTGACGCCTATCTCTGCCATCAGGTCGAGGCCGAACGCTCGAAACGCGCCGGCGAACCGATATCGCAGTCCGGCACCGGCTTCGCCTGTCCAAAATTCGCTGACAGCCGGCTGGTGCTGATTCCTGCCACAACCGGCGGCACAGCCGGGGCCATCGATGCTTTATATGCCCCCTATGATGTCGGTCCTTATGCCGAAGGGCCGTATGAGATCCGCGTGCCGCAAACCCTCCTGGGCGATGTGCTGGCGCCGGAATTCGCCGATCAGTTCGGCGGCGAAGCGGTCAAGGATCAGGCGCTCAGCGATCCGGACGCCGAGTGAGCGATACTGAAGCGTTTATCCGGGCGCAGACCCGCCCCCTGCCTGTGTCCTCCGTGCCGTCGATCCGCCTGTATCAGGCCGATGAAGTCACGCCCCTGTGGCTGATGACCGAACAGGACATGGCCACGCAGCACCTCGCCCCGCCTTTCTGGGCCTTTGCCTGGTCGGGCGGTCAGGCGCTGGCGCGGTATATTCTCGAACATCCGGAAATCGTCCGGGGGCGGCAGGTGCTCGATATCGCCTGCGGTTCGGGCCTTGTCGGGATCGCCGCCAGGCTGGCCGGCGCACAAAGCGTGCTGTGCAACGATATCGACGCCTATGCCGGGGTCGCCGCCGCGCTGAATGCCGAACTGAACAACGTAGAGCTGGCCTTTACCGGCGACGACCTGCTGGCCGGGCCAATCCCCGATGTCGATATCATCCTCGCCGGCGATATCTGTTACGAAAAGCCGATGACCGACGCCATGCTGACATATTTTCGCCGCGCCGCCCCCCACAAGATAGAGGTCTATATCGGCGATCCGCACCGGACCTATTTCCCGAAAACGGGCCTGATCCGGCTGGCCGACTACGATATCCTGACCAATGCCGATATCGAGGACGCTGCCGTCAAACCGGCCAGCGTCTGGAAACTGGAGAGCTGAAGTGCCCGTACACCACAAGATTGATTATATTGAATTTCCCGGCGGCGATCTGGAACCACTCAAGGCCTTTTACACCAAGGCCTTCGGCTGGAATTTCATCGATTATGGCCCGACCTATGCTGCTCTGGCCGATGCCGGAATCGACGGCGGTTTCCAGGCCGATCCGGCGGAGCCTTCCGAAAAGCCGCTGGTGGTCCTATTTAGTGAGGATATCGAAGCGTCTCTGGCGGCCGTAAAGGCGCAAGGGGCGGCCATCACCAAGGCGATCTTCGATTTTCCCGGCGGGCGGCGGTTTCATTTTACCGATCCGTCCGGTAATGAACTGGCCGTCTGGTCCGATAAGTAGAGGCCCGATAAGTAGAGGTATTGTGCAAAGGCTCGGCTGGCTTTCTTTGATGGCGCTCATGGCGATAACGGCGCAACCCGCTGCGGCGAAGCTTGCGCCGCCGAAAGGCCCGACGCCGAAGGAACAGCTCAAGACCCTGACCGCCAAGGCTGAAAGCGGCGACGCCCAGGCGCAATATGATCTCGGCGTCGCCTTTATCGAAGGCCGCTACGAGCAGAAGCCCAACCCAGACACCGGCATGTCGTGGGTCGCCAAATCCGCCGAAGCCGGCAATGCGACAGCGCAATACGATCTGGCGGTCGCCTATCGCCTTGGCCACGGCGTCAAGCCGGATGCGGCCCAGGCGCTCACCTGGTATCAAAAAGCCGCCGATCAGGGCCGCGATGAAGCCCGCACCTTCGTTTGCAACGCCTATACCCAGAGCCTGACCGTCAAACCGGACTGGCCGAAAGCCCTGCCCTATTGCCAGACGGCGGCTGAAAAAGGCGATCCCGGCGCGCAATACGCTATGGGCATGGCCTATGCCGAAGGCCGGGGTATCGCGCCTGACAATGCACTGGCCATCGCCGATCTGAAAAAGGCCGCCGATCAGGGCCACGCCGCCGCCCTGACCGAACTGGGCCAGATATACCTGATCGGCGATCTGGCGCCGCAGGACTATACGGAATCATTGCACCTGTTCAAAAAAGCGTCGCGACGCGGCGATCGCCAGGCGGTTCAACTGCTGGCTCATCAGTATGAAGCCGGCATGGGCACTCCGGCCGATGTTGGCCGCGCCGCCCGGCTTTACCGCATACTGGCGCGTGACGACAGCGACACCGCCGCGAAGGACTGGCTCAAGGCCCATCCCGACGCGCCGGATGATACGGTGCTCGACCTCAACAAGATTCCACGCGACATCATGTTCTTCGCTACGGAAACCAACGATCCGCGCTTCCAGACGATGGATATTCATGGCTATTACGACCAGTTGAGCGTCTCCGCCTACCCGGTCGATGCGCAGAACGACAAGGTTTCCGGCAGGGCCTCGGCGGAATGCCGCTTCACCGCCTCCGGCGATTTCGATGATTGCGTGCTGACGGAAGAAGACCCGAAGGATTACGGCTTCGGCGTCTCGCTGATGCGGATCATGGATCGCCTCGGCACATCGGGCAACAAGACCGACTGGGCCAAGCAATACGATGGCAAGTCCCTGCGCCTGTCCATGCGCTGGAAACCGGAGTAGATTTAAAGAAAACGGGGGAAATAATGAAATATATCTGCGGCCTGCTCATGGCCATCTCATTGGCTTTCGCCACACCGGCTTTTGCCGACACCTTCACTGATCTGCAACAGAAGGCGGAAAGCGGCGATGCCGCGGCGCAGCTTATGCTTGCCAAAGTTTACCTGTACAAATGGGATAAACATTACAATCCCGCCGAGGGAGAAAGGTGGCTCCTGAAGGCGGCTGAAGCGGGTAACGCCGATGCCGAGATGCAATTGGGTGATCTCTACGTCACGAATGACAGGCTCAAAGCGCTCGGATGGTACGAAAAAGCCGCAACGCATGGCGTTGTCAGGGCCCTCCAGCCCATATGCGCCGCATACTTCTATGGTGGCGTCATGGAGAGTGACTGGAGCAAGGTCGCGCTCTTTTGCCAGAAAGCTGCCGACAATCATATTGCCGTTGGCCTGACCGCAATGGGCGTCGCCTATGCTGAGGGCAAGGGCGGATTGCCGGTCGATCAGATAAAGGCGCTCGGTTATCTTGCTCAGGCCGATGGCATGAATGAACCTTACGCGGCCGAATATCTGGGCCGCCTGAACTTGCAGGGCCTTTTGGTCCCGCAGGACTATGCCAAATCGGCCATCTATTTTCGCAAGGCTATGGGATATGGCCGAATGGTGACAGCGGCTTATCTGGCGCAACAGTATGATAAAGGACTTGGCGTCTCCGCCGAACCGCTGGAGGCTGCGCGGCTATACTATTTTGCGGCCAGCGCCGGACAATCCGATGCCATCACATGGATGGCTGGTCATCCCGAAATCACCGAAGATAGCCTTAAAGCCAACCAGAGCAATCCATTCAAAGATCCACCGGCCCTATGGACCAGCACGGTAAAAGCACCGGATGGCGGGAATATCGAGGCGCCGCTGGCGCAATATATGTTCTCTCAACTCAATGACTTTTATCCCGATCGGGCCGTCTATGATGAGGTAGAAGGCAGCGTCACTATCGATTGTCATTGGAACAACGAAGGCAATCTCGACAACTGCCTTGTGCTGCATGAATCACCGGCCGGATATGGCTTCGCTCAGGCGACATTGCGTATGCTTCTGCGCCCCATTCCGGTTACCCAGAAAGACGCCTAGAAAACACAACATGCGGGCAAGTCCTTCCACACAATGATCAGGTGGGTTCTCGGCTGAAGTCCGGTTTAAAAGCGCCCGGTTGATAGCCGAAGTCGCACGTGGCGGCGCTGTGATCAAACCACAGGTCGCTGTTCATCCGCAGCACCATATGAATATTGCGCTTGAGCTTTTTCGGCCGGATCAGGTTCAGCGCGAAAAAACCGAGACGCCACAGGACTTCCGGCAGGGCGATAATCACCGGCCCGCGGCCGAGCGCCTCGAAAATGCGCCGCACCATGGCGGCATAGGTCAGGTCTTCGCCGCCGCTGAGATTGTAGGCCTTGTTGAAGCTGGCCTTCGCCGTCAGAGCCTGCATCGCCGCCGTGGCCAGATCGCGGGCATGGACCGGCTGGCGCAGGCCCGACGCCAGACCGCAGACCGGGAAGAAGCCAAGCTTGCGGATCAGGTCGGCAATGCGCGTGACATTCTGGTCCAGGCCTTCCTCATAGATCAGGGTCGGCCGCAGGATGGTAAAGGCTACACCGCGCGCTTCGCAAAAGGCGGTCAGGGCGTCTTCGCCGGCCGCCAGTTTCGCCACCACGTCGCGTTCGGCCGCCTCGCCGGAAGCCCCTTTAGTCAGCCGGCTGGTCGAAGAAAAGGCGATGATGCGCTTCATGCCGAGGTCGACCAGACGCTCCAGAAGCGTTTCGGTGATCAACCAGATCGGGGTGCACACAATGACGGCGACGAAGGGGCGGTCAGGCTGGAAATCATAGGGACGAGCCGTATCGAGAATCACGCCCTGCTTCGCTACGGGCTGACGCGAACTGTAGCGCACGGACTCTTCCGGCCAGCCGGCGGCCCTGATCGCCTCAGGCATCCGCCGTCCGATCAGGGAGCGCGCGCCGATGACCAGCAAGTTCTTCATTCGTGGTTCCCAAAGTCTTTTATAACTGGTCTTAAAGGCATTTCAGCCCTATGTCATCCCGCATAGCCACCTACAGGGTTCAATATGTCCGCTTATAAATCCCTCCGTGATTTTATCGATAAACTGGAAGCCGCCAGCGAACTGGTGCGGGTGAAAACGCCCGTTTCGACCCATCTCGAAATGACCGAAATCCAGACCCGCCTGCTGGCCGAGAAAGGTCCGGCGGTGCTGTTCGAGAATGTCACCCTGGAAGACGGCACCCCCTCTCCCATGCCGGTTCTCGTCAACCTGTTCGGCAACGTAAAGCGCGTCGCCATGGGCGTAACGCTGGACGGCAAGGAACGCACCACCGCGCCGGAATTGCGCGAAGTCGGCGAGTTGCTGGCCTTCCTGCGCCAGCCGGAACCGCCGCGCGGCCTGAAAGACGCTTTCGACATGCTGCCGCTGATGCAGACGGTGCTTTCGATGCGGCCCAAAACAGTAAAAACCGCGCCGGTTCAAGAAGTTGTGCTGACCGGTGAAGATATCGATTTAACGAAATTGCCGGTTCAGGGCTGCTGGCCGGGAGAGCCGGCGCCGCTGATCACCTGGCCGTTGATCGTCACCAAGGGGCCATCGGATAAACGCGAGGATGACTATAATCTCGGCATCTACCGGATGCAGGTTCTGAGCAAGAACACCACCATCATGCGCTGGCTGGCTCATCGCGGCGGCGCGCAGCACCATCGCCGCTGGAAAGCTGAGGGCAGACGTGAGCCACTCCCCGCCGCCGCGGTGCTGGGCGCCGATCCGGGCCTGATCCTGGCCGCCGTGACGCCGGTGCCGGATACGCTGTCCGAGTATCAGTTCGCTGGCCTGCTGCGCGGACAGAAGGCCGAACTGGTGCCGGCCAAGACCGTGCCTTTGCTCGTGCCGGCCCATGCCGAGATCATCCTCGAAGGCCATGTCCTGCTCGATGACTACGCCGATGAAGGCCCCTATGGCGACCACACCGGCTATTACAATTCGGTCGAAAAGTTCCCGATCTTCAAGATCAGCGCCATCACCATGCGCAAGAAGCCGATTTATCTCTCGACCTTCACCGGCCGTCCGCCCGATGAGCCAAGCGTCTTGGGGGAAGCCTTGAATGAAGTCTTTATCCCTTTGATCCAGCAGCAGTTTCCGGAAATCGTCGATTTCTGGCTACCGCCCGAAGGTTGCTCCTATCGCATCGCCGTCATCAGCATGAAGAAGGCTTATCCCGGCCACGCCAAGCGGGTGATGATGGGTGCGTGGTCCTACCTGCGTCAGTTCATGTACACCAAGTGGATCATCGTGGTGGACGACGACATCAACGCCCGCGACTGGAAGGACGTCATGTGGGCGCTCTCCACCCGCATGGACCCGGCGCGCGACATTACGGTTGTCGAAAACACGCCGATCGATTATCTCGACTTCGCCTCGCCAGAATCGGGCCTCGGTTCAAAGATCGGCCTCGACGCCACCAACAAGTGGGAACCAGAAACCCACCGCGAATGGGGCGAGAAGCTCTATATGGATCAATCCATCATTGATCGCGTGTCGGAAAAGTGGGCCGAAATGGGCCTGCCCGGCTCCGGCAAGAGCATCTGGAAGTAATCAGCCGGCCTTAAGCGCTGCATGAATACGCGACGTTTCCGTTTGAAGGTATGGCAGAACCTGTTCGGCGAGCATCGGCTTGCTGAACAGGTAGCCCTGGATATAGCGGGCGCGGATCTGCGCCAGCTTGTTCATTTCAGCCTGGGTTTCAACGCCTTCGATCACGCAATCTAGATTAAGATTGCGGCACAGGTCGATGATTGTCTTGATGATTTTCAGCGCCGAGTTATGCTCAAGAAGTTGCACCACGAAGCTGCGATCAATCTTGATTTTATCGACCGGCAGACGGTGGATATAGCTGAAGCTGGAATAGCCGGAACCGAAATCATCGATGGCGATACGGCACCCCATAGCCTTCAATCGGGCCAGCGCCTCGCACGCCAGTTCGAAATCGGTCAGCATGGCGGTTTCGGTGATTTCAAACTCGATCCGGTGCGGATCGATGCCGGACTGGCGCACGGCGGCGCAGATATTGGTGATCGAAATACCGGAGCGCAGGTCGCGCGCCGACAGATTGAACGACACCTTGGTATGCTCCGGCCACTCGCGCACCTGCTTCAATGCTTTTTCCAGCAGAAGCAGGGTAATTTGCGTGATCAGGCCTGAACGTTCCGCCGCCTTGATGAAGATATCCGGGCGCACACTACCGAGCTTGCCGCTATTCCAGCGCGCCAGGGCTTCAAAACTGACCGTGCGGTTCTCAACGACATCGACCTGCGGCTGGAACATGATCGACAGTTCGGCATCGAGATCGCTGGTGCGCAGGGTCTGGTCGACCTGGCTGAAATCGCGCATCTCGGTTTCGTGCTTCTCGGTGAAGACGACCGGCGCGCCGCGCAGGTTTTGCTTGGCGAAATAAAGGGCGTAGTCGGCGCGCTCCAGCAGTTGCGAAGGTGTGAGCTGGTCCGTGGCGCAGCGCACAAAACCAACGCTGCCGGAAATATTGGCGGTCACGCCGCCGAGGAAATAGGTGTCGCGCAGGGCGTCGCAAAGCTGCATCCCGAAGGCGTCCAGATCGGCGACGGCGATATCGCCGTAAAGGATAATGGCGAATTCATCGCCCCCCATCCGCGCCGCGAACGCCTGTTCGCCGCACACCCGGCGCAGGCGATTGCCCACCTCGATCAGCAGGGTATCACCGACACTGTGGCCGTAGATATCGTTGATCGGCTTGAAGCCGTCGAGATCGATCAGGGCCAGGTGAAAAGGTGTCTGTCCGGCGCCGGCCAGGGCTGTCTCCATAACCCGGAAAAAACTGCGCCGGTTGGGCAGGCCGGTCAGGACATCGCTGTCCGCCATCGATTGCGCCTCGGTATGCAATGCCTCGGCCATGACGCGCGCCTGTACCGCACGCAGAAGGGTCTGGCGCACCACAGTCGCCAGCAGAATCGCCATCGGCACCATCAGCAGGACCATAGACGCATTATTCAGCGATACCTGGCCATTATATTTGAGCGCCAGAAGGGCCACCGTGATCAGGGTAATAGTCACGCTAGGGATCACAACCCGCAGGCTGATGCCTGTCATAGCGTACACCAGGGTCAGAAAAATGAAATATACCAGCCGCTTGCTGTCAAAATGCAGGAGTTGGAAGGTCAGCGGATTGACGAACAACAACAGGTTGACCGTCAGACTGGCGATATTCAATTGATAAACGCGCCGCACGGATTTCAAATAGATGAAGTACAAATAAAAGCTGGCGATCACGGTCAGCCCCGACAGGATAGCCATAGTGAGCAGCGCTGTGCCCGTTTCCGTCCAGAAACGATTGAGGGCAATGAGTGTATAGTGGCAACCACTGAGCAGGCAAAAGCTTGAGACGATGGGTTTCATCGCCGCCACTTCTTCGGATTCGCTCAGGCTCCGCCCCGCAGAATTTCCGACGCCTCTGTTCGTCTGGCGCCTGATCGTCAAGGCGGCAGAAATCGAATTCATCCAACGCAACATACTGGCCCGGTCCTGATTCAAAACACACCAGGCATGGCCTGATCGGAGAAATCATAATAGAGACACCTAAAAAAACCGCTAACCTGCGGTAACTAAATGCAATAAAACGTCGGTTTCATTTGGAAAGGGCAGGTTTAAATTGTCACAAACGAGACTTGCTTTCCTGTCCACGGCGGGCCTATAGAATTCCCATGTTGCAAACGCGAAACGACACCCAGACGGCCTCGGCGGACGCCCAGTTCGAGCGCCTCGAAAATATCCTGGCCGCCGCCCGCAAGGCCGGCGCCGACGCTTGCGAAGCCGTCTTCGCCGAAAGCCGTTCGCTGTCGGTCGGGGTGCGCAAGGGCGCGGTCGAAACCGTCGAGCGCGACGAGAACAGCGACCTGGGCCTGCGCGTCTTTGTCGGCCAGAAACAGGCCGTGGTCTCGGTTTCCGAATTTTCGCAAGGCACGCTGAATCGCCTGGTCGAGCGCGCCGTGGCCATGGCCGAACTGGCGCCCGACGACGCCTATGCCGGCCTGGCCGATCCTGCTTTGCTTTACAATGGCGCCGCCACCGATCTGCAATTGTTCGATGAGACGCACCTCAGCGCCGAAGGCCTGCAACAGCGCGCGCTCGATATCGAATCGGCCGGCCTGAGCCTCGGCAATGACGCGCTTCAAAGCGACGCCGCCAGCGCCGGCTATGTGCAAAACATGTGGTCGATGCTGACCTCTGATGGCTTCCGCGGCAATCACAAGACCAGCCTGTTTTTCCAGTCGGGCCGCTTCATCGCCACCGACACGGAAGGCAATATGGAACGCGACGGCGAAGGCCGCTCGGTGCGTTTTGCCGCCGATCTGCCTGATGTGACCGAGACCGGAAAGGTCGCCGCCGAGCGCGCCCTGGCCGCCTTGGGCGCCCGCAAGCTGGAAACGCAGAAGGCGACCGTCATCTTCGACAAGCGCATCGCCAAGTCGCTGATCGGTCAGTTCATCGGCGCCATTTCCGGCACCATGATCGCGCGTGGTTCCAGCTTCCTGAAGGATAAACTCGGCCAGCAGCTATTCGATCCATCCGTGCAGATCATCGATAACCCGCTGCGGGTACGCGGGCTTGGCTCCTGCCTGTTCGATGACGAGGGCGTGGCGGTGAGCGAACGCGCCATCATCAAGGACGGCGTATTGGGCGGCTGGCTGCTCAATAGCTCAGCGGCGAAGCAACTCGGCATGATCTCGACAGGCCATGCCTCGCGCAGCCTGGCTAATCCGCCGGGCGTATCGACGCACAATGTCACGCTCAATGCCGGTTCCCAATCGGTCGAATCCCTGATGGCCACCGTCGGCAAGGGCGTCATCGTCACCTCGATGTTCGGCCCCAGCGTCAATAGCGACACCGGCGACTGGTCCGCCGGCGCATCCGGCTTCTGGTTCGAGAACGGCGTCATCGCCTATCCGGTCAATGAAATCACCGTGGCCGGTAATCTGATCGATATGTACGCCCGCCTCGTGCCCGCCAGCGACCTTGAAATCAAGGGCACGTTCGACACGCCGAGCCTGCTCATCGAAGCCCTGAGCGTCGGGGGCAAATGATGCGCGACGACCACGCGACCGACCTTGAACTGATCACCGACAAGGTTCGTCGCGCCGGCGCGCTCGCACAGCATCTCAAGGCCAATGGCTTGATCACCCGCTACAAGGCCGATGGCTCCATCGTCACCAATGCCGATACCGAAGTCAATCTGTGGCTGAAGGAAGCCCTGCTCGCCGCCCGTCCCGATTACGGCTGGCAGAGCGAGGAAGAGGCCGACAATGCCGAGCGCCTGACATCTTTACGCACCTTCGTCCTCGATCCGATCGACGGCACGATGGGCCTGTCCAAGGGCAGCCCTTACTGGACCATCGCCCTGGCGGTTATCGAAGCCAACCAGCCGATCGCCGCCGTCGTCTACGCCCCTGATTCGAGTGAAATCTATTCGGCCGCCTTTGGTGAAGGCGCCTGGCTCAATGGCGCGCCGATCCAGGCCAGCCAGCGCACGCAACTGGAAGATTCCGAAGTGCTGGGTGATGCCCGCCTGTTCGGCAGGGATATCTGGCCCCTGCCCTGGCCCCGGATGAGCGTCCATTCACGGCCGTCCGTCGCCTATCGCATGGTGTGTGTCGCCGCCGGCAAGGCCGATTTCACCGTGGCCCTGACGCCAAAGCGCGACTGGGACGTGGCCGCCGCCACCCTGATCGCCCAGGAAGCCGGCGCCAGGGTGTCGGATCACTTAGGCAATCCTTATGGATTCAATGCTATAGACAGCCTGAAACCCAGTCTGATCTGTGCGGGCGCCCCGCTTTTCGATGAAATCATCCGGCGCTGCGCCCACCTGGAAACCCTTTGATATCAACGCGTAAGAGTAAAAAACAATGAGCGATAAACAACTCCTCCATATCGTCATCGGCGGCGAACTGACGAGCCTTGATGGCGCCACCTTCAAGGATCTGAAAAAGATCGAGTTTGTCGGCGCCTATGCCAATAACGCCGAAGCGGTTTCCGCCTGGCGCGCCAAGGCGCAATCAACCGTTGACAACGCCTTGATGCGGTACTTCGTGATCCACGCGCACAAGCTGATCGATCCGTCGGCCGACGATCACGCTCACTAAACCTTGCTCACGACCTCTTCGTATATTTTCGCGGCGTAACCGGGGTCCGACAGTTTCTTGTTGGTGAACCGGTTATCGCTCGCCTCTACAGCATACAGTATGTGCGAAGCGATCTCGTCAGGTATGGAATCCGGTTCCGGCGTATAGCCATGGCAACTCTACCTCGGCCATGACCACAAAATTCCGGCCCGCTGGATCACGCAGAAAATCGACGACCCATTCGGCCTCGCCAATATGTTTCTCGTAGCGCGTCTTCTCCAGCGATTGCACGCGCTGCGTCCACAGCAGGTCGAAATCGTCTTTTGAGATGGCCAGTTCGATCTCGACCAACTCGCTCACCTGCGGAATCCACTTCTTGTAGGTGAAGATATAGTCGGCATTGATCTGGCGGATACGCGGACCGTCATCGAGATAGGCCTGCAGGATATCATGCTTTTCCCAGCCATGAAGAGCTGACGCATCGAAATCGAGCGGCAGTATATATTTCCTCTCGTTTTCGATCGGCATGATTACTCGCGTTTCAATAGTTTGTCGGTCAGCAGGGTGCCCCACCAACTGGCCTTGAAGGTGGATTTCAGCTTATCCGGATCGTAGTCCGGGCCTTGCGTCCAGTCCCAGAAGCTGATGCCTTGCGGCTCGATATCGCGCAGATAGACCTCGAACACATAATCGAGCACGCCGGTGTGACCGGCCTTCATATGCAGGGTACGCAGCCCCAGTTCGCGCGCCGAATCGCGGATCGAATGCCCCAAATGGAAGTGGCGGTAGAGCACGCTCATCATGCCGGCGCGATCGGCGCCCGACTTGCAGTGCAGCAGCGCCGGGTATTCGATGCGGTCGAACAAGGCCTTCGCCTCTCGGAACTCCGCCGCCGTCGGCAGGCTGCGCGAGGTCAGGCCGAAATCCTCCAGCGTGAGCCCCAGCTTTTCGCAGGCGTGCTTTTCGAGATAATAGAACGACCCCTTGCCCCCCCGCAGGTTGATGACGGTCTTCACGCCCTGTTTTTTCCACCAGGCCAGTTGGAACGGCCACGGCTGATTGGTCCGCACCATATCCGGTCCGATCCAGTGGGCGTTGGTGAAGCCGATTCGCAAATAGGCATGGTCCGCCCACAGGTAATGCAGATAGGTGGTGAACAGCCCCCATTTGGTGTCCGTCGGAAACGGCTTAACGTGCGATTTTTTGGGGAGCAGCTTCAAGGACGCCTCGACTGTGGATTCGCCTCGCAAATAACACATAAACAGGCGACAGGTTTGAAGAAATCACGCATAAGCCTATATAATCGCTCACAAAGCCTTTTCCAGACCCGCATGACCCACACGCCGACCACCGCTGCGACTGAAATGCGCACCTCCGCGCTCATCGCCCGCGTGTGGTCACAATATCTGGCCCCGCAAAAGGGCCTGCTCGGCTTCGCGATCGCCTGTGCCGTCGTGGTGGCGCTAACAACGACCGTCCTGGTCGGCTGGCTCGACCCGGCGATCAACCTGCTGTTCCACGTCAACAGCGCCAATGACCGGATCACCCCGCACCTGCCGGACTGGCTCACGACGCATCCGCTTATCTCCGTGCCGGCCGTGATCATCGTCTTCGGTCTTTTGCGTTTCGCCGGCCAGCGCGGTCTGACGACGACGCTCAACCATGTCGGCAATCAACTGGTCGGCCGTATCCAGGAACAACTGTTCTCCCGCCTGGTTCGCGCTGATCTCGGCCATCTGCAAAAAGCCCATTCCGGCCAATACTTATCGTCGGTTCTTTATGATGCGGATCAGGTGCGCGACGCCGCCTCGACCGGACTGGTGCAGTATATTCAGGCCCTTCTGCTGGTCATCGGCAACCTGGCCTTCATGTTCTGGACGGACTGGTCGATGACCCTTGTCGTTCTGCTGGCCGGACCGGTCATCGGCGCGGTCATGGGCAAATATCTCAAGGCCACCCGCAAGGCGGCGCAGGGCGCGATGGCGGAAACCTCGACCCTCTCCACCGCCGTCATGGAAAGCCTCGACGGGGTGAAAATCGTCAAGATCGCCAATCAGGAGGCCGCCGAAGAGATGCGCGTCGGCGAGGTCATCAATCGCCGGCAGCGCTTCCTGATCAAAGGCGCCAACGCCCGCTCGATGGCCGCGCCCGCCACCGAAGTCCTGACCGCCTTCCTGCTGGCCGGACTACTGGCTTTCGCCGGCTGGCGCGCCCAGGCCGGACACCTGACCGTGGCGGGCCTTTTCGCCTATATCGCCGCGCTCGGCACCGCCAGTCAGGCCCTGCGCCAACTGGCCGGACTACAAGGCACATTCACCCAGGGCATGACCGCCGCGCGCCGTCTTTTCAGGGCGCTCGATATCGAACCGGAAATCACTGAAACCGCCGACGCCAAGCCGCTCAGCCGGAATTTCAAGGCCATCACCTTCGATCATGCGGGCTTCTCCTATGGCGATGCGCCCGTCCTGCGCGATGTCAGTTTCGTCGCCAGGGCCGGTGAAAGCATCGCGCTGGTCGGGCCGTCCGGCTCCGGAAAATCAACATTGCTTAATTTGCTGCCGCGTTTCTTCGACCTGACCGCCGGTGATATCCGTTTCGATGACCTGAGTCACCGCGATATCGCCATCACCGCCTTGCGCAGCCGCATCGCTTTGGTGACGCAAGACCCCTTCCTGTTTGATGACACCATCCGCGCCAATATCGCCTACGGCAATGCCTGCGCGACCGCTGAGCAGATCGAACAGGCCGCGACCGACGCCGCCGCCGATGACTTTATCCGCGCCCTGCCGCAGGGCTACGACACCCGTGTCGGAGAGGCCGGTTCGCGCCTTTCCGGTGGTCAGAAACAACGCATCGCCATCGCCCGCGCCTTCCTGAAAGACGCCCCGCTCCTGCTGCTCGATGAAGCCACTTCGGCGCTCGATACCCAATCCGAGATCAAGGTCCAGGAAGCGCTGGAACGCCTGATGACCGGCCGCACAACCTTTATCATCGCCCACCGCCTCTCGACAATCCGCCACGCCGATCAGATACTGGTGCTCGATGCCGGTGAAATCGTGGAACGCGGCACGCATGACCAGTTGATCCGCGCTGGCGGCCTCTATGCCAGCCTCGCCGCCACGCAATTTGGTGAACCCGTCGCGGAGGTGGCCCAGTGAAGGACATCCTCCAGTCCGAATTCATGCAGGACCTGATCGCCGGCACGCTCGTCGGCTATCTGAAATTCTGTTACCGAACAACGCGCTGGACCATAGAAGGTCAGGCGCCGGTTGAAGCGATCTGGGACGGCAAGGGACCGGTCGTGCTGATGTTCTGGCATGGCCGTCTCCATCTCGGCCATGCCTCCTGGCCGCGCGATCGCGGGCAGCCGGTATGCGTGCTGGCGTCCATGTCGAAAAGCGGCGAGGTCAGCATGAAGATCAATACCCGCTTCGGCTATCATTCCATCCGCGGTTCTTCGGCCAAGAAATCCGATCCGACCAAGCAGAAGGGCGGCGCCCAGGCCTTCCGCGAACTGATCCGCTGGATACGCGGCGACCAAACCGGCGGCCGTTGCGTCGCTATGACGCCGGATGGTCCGCGCGGTCCGGCGCGCATCATGACCGAAGGCTCACTCAAGCTGTCGCAGATGTCGGGCGCCCCGCTGGTCGTGCTCGGCCAGTCGACCAAAAACTACCTGGAGTTCAACACCTGGGACCGGATGCGCATTCCCCTGCCCTTCACGCGCGGCGCCATGGTCTGGGGCGTCCTTCCCGCCATTCCCGCCGATACCGACGAGACGCAAATGGAGATTTTGCGTCTGCAAGCCGAGCGGGCGCTGACCGGCGTCACCGATCGCGCCGATGAGATATTGGGCCTAAAATGAGTTTTTCCCTGTCCATTTATCAACGATTGATGGGCGCCGCGCACCTGATTGCGCCAGGCTTGCTGCAAAGACGTGTCAAACGCGGCAAGGAAGACGCCCTGCGTTACCGCGAACGCCTTGGTCAGACGCAGGCGCAACGTCCGGACGGCCCGCTCGTGTGGTTTCACGGCGTCAGCGTCGGCGAAAGCCTGTCCACCCTACCGCTCATCGTCGCCATGGCGGTCGACCGCCCGGATGTGAAAATCCTCATCACCACCGCCACCACCACCTCGGCCGATATTCTGGCCAGGCGTCTGCCGGCGGGCGTCATCCATCAGTTCGCCCCGATCGATACACCGCAGGCGGTCACGGCTTTTCTCGATCATTGGCAGCCTGATCTCGCCGTCTTTATCGAGAGCGACATCTGGCCAATCCAGCTCAGCGCCCTCACGGCGCGCCAGGTGCCACATATCCTGCTCAGCGCCCGGATTACCGAGAAAACCTATAAGGGCTGGCAGCGCTTCAAGGGCGCGATGCGGCCTCTGCTCGCCGGCTACAGCCTGATCATGGCGCAGGACAAGGCCAGCGAGAACCGGCTGAAACAGATGGGCGTCACGCCCGGCCCGCGCGCCAATCTGAAAACCATCGGCGCCCCGCTACCCGTCGATCCAAAGGCGCTATCCGACCTGAAAAAGCTGATCGGCAAACAGTTCGTCTATTTTGCCGCCAGCACCCATTACAGCGAGGACAGCCTGATCGCCAAGGCGCTGGAACCGGCGCTATGGGGCGGCGACCTGCTGATTGTCGCCCCGCGCCACCCCATTCGCGCCGGAGACATTCGTCTCGATCTTGAAGCGCTCGGCCTGAAAGTGGCGCAGCGCTCGAAGAACGAGCCGATCACCAATCAGACCCACGTTTACCTGGCTGATACGCTCGGCGAGCTGGGGCTTTTCTTCACCATCGCCGATATCATCCTCATGGGCGGCAGTTTCCTGGAAGACATCGGCGGCCATAATCCGCTCGAAGCCGCCCGTCTCGGCAAATGCGTCATCACCGGCCCCGACATCAGCAACTGGTCGGGTATTTATGCTGATCTGCTGGACGAAGACGCCGCCTTCCGCGTCAAGGGGACCACCGAACTGGGCTTCCTGCTGAGCCAGCTTCGCCAGCACCCGGCGGTGGTCAAGACCGCCAACAGCAAGGCGCTGGAGGTCAGCCGCAAGGAAGCCGATACGCTTGATATCGTCTGGGCGGCGCTGGAGCCGTTTCTGCCGCCAAAAGCCGTGAAAGTGGCGAATGGCGATTAAGACCCCCGACTGGTGGTATAAAAAGAACGCCGCCGGCGCGCCGTGGTGGCGGCCCGTGCTGTGGCCATTGTCGCTGGTCTGGCGAGGCGTCAACGCGCTGAAAGCCGCCAACGCCCGTCCTTATCGCTCCTCGCTGTTCGTTATCAGTATCGGCAATCTGACGCTTGGCGGGTCCGGAAAGACGCCGATCACCGGCGCGCTGCTCGACCTGCTCGCACCTGAAGCCACCGGCCTGTCACGCGGACACGGCGGCAGCCTTATCGGCCCAATCAATGTTGATCCGGGGATGCACACCGCCGCCGAAGTCGGTGACGAACCCCTGTTGCTGGCGCAGGATCATCCCTTCGTTATCGCCCGTGATCGCGCCGCGGGCCTGCGCCTGATCGAAAAGCGCCGCAAGAAACCCAAACCGACTATCGCTGTCGTCGATGACGCCCACCAGAACCTGAAAATCGCCAAGGACCTGCACATTCTGGTCATCGACGGCGACACGCGCAACGGCGCCTGGCCTTTCGGTGACGGCGGCGTCTGCCCCTATGGCCCGATGCGGGAACCTTTCGCCGAGGGCCTCAAACGGGCCGATATCTGCGTGCTTTGGATGCCGGACGACGAGGCTCAGCCTGATCCGGAATTGATCAATCTGCTGGGCAGCAAGCCCGTCTTTATCGCCCGCCTGCAAGCTTCTGCGCCGGCCATTCCTGCGCTGGTCTACGGTTTCGCCGGCATCGCCAAGCCGTGGAAATTCGAAGCGACTCTGCGCAATGAAGGCTATGATCTCGCCGGCTTCGACGGCTTTCCCGACCATGCCGCCCTCTCCGGCGTCGAACTGGAGAGGCTGGCCACCAGGGCCGGAAACCTTGGCGCGCGCCTGATCACCACGCAAAAAGACTGGATCAAGCTCGACGCCCCGTGGCGCGAACGCATTGCCTGCCTGCCGATATCCGCGAAATTCGATGACGAGGCCGGTCTGCTGAAGCTGATCCGGTCACGGCAGGGCTGACGCGCCTCAACCGCCAGACTTGCCATAGCTCCGAAATTGCGCTTAGAATGACGCAAATAATAAACTAAAAGTGCCAGACTTAGAATTTGGTCGGAGGAGATACGGTGTTCAGGAAGCTGGCAGGCACAGGCCTTGCTCGACCATGCGATGCGGCTGACAGCCGCGTTCGGCATTGTGCGAAGCGTGCGCTTTCTTGTGCCTGTAGCCACGGTTCGACTCCCGCCTGCAAGCCCTTATCCGACATCAAGGAATAGCCTCCATGCACATATCACAGAACACGTGGGCCAAAGCCCTTTTGCTGACCGCCACCGTCCTGGCGGCATCCGCCCTGCCCGCCGTCACCTTCGCGCAGATCCCGACCTCGACCGCCGTTGGGCCCGACGCCCAGCATAATGTGTCCGGCAGCCGTGAATCCCAGGTCGTCCAGGAACAGATTCGCAGTTTCAACAGCCTCGTCGGCACCTGGCCCAAATACACCGAAATATCCGCCCAGGATCAGGTCGCCGCCATGGGCGCCGGCATCAACATCATCGGCGGCTATGATCCTTACTGGACCGGCGGCAAGACAACCTTCACCGATGCGGATATCAAACGCGTCAAGGAGGCGGGCTTCAAGACCATCCGTGTGCCCCTGTTCACCTTCAAGCATATCGCCGATACCCAGGGCCATCTCGATCCGAAATGGCTCGACCGCCTCGACCACATCATCGATCTGGCCGTCAAGAACAAGCTGACCGTCATTCTCGACGAGCACGATTTCGAGGACTGCGCCAAGGACGTCGACGCCTGCGCCGTCCTGCTGCCCAACATTTGGTACGATCTGTCGGAACGCTACAAGGACGCGCCCAGTTCGGTGGTTTTTGAGCTGCTGAACGAGCCGAACGGGGGGGTCGACGCCAAGATCTGGAATACCTGGGTGCCCGACCTGATCAGCATCGTGCGGGAAACCAACCCGACCCGCAATATCATCGTCGGCCCCGTCATGTGGAACAGCGCCGATCAGTTATCGACCCTGGAATTGCCGGCCGCCGATCGTCACCTGATTGCGACCTTCCATTATTACACGCCGATGGAATTCACCCACCAGGGCGCAAGCTGGACAGCCGCCTTTGAGAAGCTGCGCGGCGTTCGCTGGACCGGCACAGCCGAACAACAGGCGGCAATCGATACCACGTTCGACAAGGTGACAGCCTGGTCCAAAGCCAACAACCGTCCGATGTTCCTCGGCGAATACGGCACCTACGGCCAGTTCAACGACCAGATCGATGACCGTGCGGCCTGGACCCGCGCCGTCTCCAAGGCGGCGGACGATCGCGGTTTCGCCCGCGCCTACTGGTATTATCAGGATGGCGGCGGCTTCGGCGTCTGGGATGCGGAGAAAGGCCAGTGGGTCAAACCGTTGCTGAAGGCCCTGCTGCCGAACAGCCCGGCCGCTCAATAGACCAAACGAAAAGGACGCCTTCACGGGCGTCCTTTTTGCTTTCACCTGTACAAGCCTCGCCTCGCTGTCTATGACGTGCGCTTTATATTTGAGGACGCTGCCCGTGGTTGCCAAAGCAAAACGATCGATGGAAGATATCGCCAAGGTGGATGGCGTGGCTTATCGCTGGCACATTCATCGCGAACCGCAGTGGGCGTCGGTCGATGGCGCCAAGGGGCTATGTATTTCCGTGCAGCATGATGAGAACCCGCAGAAGATTCTCCTGCTGGAATATCCATTCCCCAAGCCGAGCCGCCACGCCCAGCGGCCGAAGATCGACAAGCGTGATGTCGCCATTCAGATCGGCAAGGCCATTGCCGACGGCTGGGAGCCGGAATCGCGCGGCAAGCCGTTTACCTATATGATCGAAGGCTAAAGGGCTCTCCAGCCTATATCACGACGGAAAAATCCACCCGGCCAGTCGATTTGGTTGATCGCAGCATAGGCCTTGTCGCGAGCCTCCTGCAAGGTCTTGCCGCGGGCGCAGATATTCAGCACACGGCCACCGGCGGCGCGCAGAGAACCGTCTTCTGCGCGGTGGGTGCCGGCATGAAACACGATCACGTCCCTGCCGAAATCTTCTTCAGCGCCGCGAATGATCGAGCCGGTCAGCGGGCTGTCGGGATAACCCTTGGCGGCATAGACGACGCACACCGCCGGCTCATCATGCCATTCCGGCGCCGGCAGGTTTTTCAGCCCCCCCTTGGCCGCCGCCAGCAGGTACGGCACGATATCGCTTTTCAGGCGCAGCATCAGCACCTGACATTCCGGATCGCCGAAGCGCGCGTTATATTCCACCAGACGCGGCTTGCCATCCTCGACCATCAGACCGGCATAGAGCACGCCCTTATATGGATTGCCCTCGGCCTTCATGCCCGTCATGGTCGGGTTGAGCACCTCAGCCTGGGTGATGCGCAGGAGTTCCGGCGTGACGATCGGCGCCGGCGAATAGGTGCCCATGCCGCCGGTATTCGGCCCCGTGTCGCCATCGAAAGCGCGCTTGTGATCCTGCGCCCAGCCGAACAGCAGCGCGGTTTCACCGTCACACAGGGCAAAGATCGACGCTTCTTCACCGGTCATGAATTCTTCGATGACGATGTTCGAACTGGCCGGACCATAACGGCCGCCGAGCATGGCCTCGACCTCGGCCACGGCGTCCTGATAATCGGGCGATATGGCGACACCCTTGCCGGCGGCCAGGCCATCGGCCTTGATGACATAGGGCGGGCTGTAGGTTTTCAGGAATTCGCGGGCTTCGGCGACATTATCGAAGGTTTCGGACGCCGATGTCGGGATATTGTGGCGCTTGCAGAAATCCTTGGTGAAGGCCTTTGACGATTCCAGTTGGGCCGCTTTCTTCATTGGTCCAAAGCAAGGGATATTGGCGGCAGCTAGGGCATCGGCCAGTCCTTCGGCCAGGGCGCTTTCAGGGCCAACCACGACCAGATCGGCCTTGATCTCGCGCGCCAGCCCGACCAGCCCCGGCACGTCCGTCGCCTTGATGTCGCGGCACTCGCCCAAGCTGCCCATGCCCGGATTGCCCGGCGCGATGACCAGTTTATCGCACAAAGGCGACTGGGCGATTTTCCAAGCGAGGGCGTGTTCGCGGCCGCCCGAACCGATCAGCAGAATGTTCATCGTTTCCGCTTCCCTCACCCTGCCTTTCGGGTCAAGCAAAAACTATCAGCCCGCCAACCTATACGGCGTCACCGTACCTTCAAGGCAAGCGTGCAACGTGTTGAAAAACTGCGGCATATCGATCGGCTTGGTCAGCACATGGTTGAAGCCATGACCGCGCGTATCATCGGAAAGCTTGGTCTGGGCGGCCGCACTGAGCGCCACAATCGCCGTTTCGCTGTTGATGCCGCCCTGTTCGCGCACGCAGCGCGTGGCGGCGATGCCATCGAGCACCGGCATCTGGATATCCATGAAAATCAGGTCGAACTTGATCCGCTCGCAGATTTCCAGTGCTTCCTCGCCATCGCAGGCCTCATGGATTTCGAGACCGGAATCGGTCATCAGCAGGCGGATCAGTTCGCGGTTGATCGGGTGGTCATCGACGATCAGCACCTTGCGGTCTTCCAGGAAAACCGGCTTCAGGTCGTTCGCCATAACGGGCAGCGGCGCGGTGGCGATAGTCACCGGCATCTCGAACCAGAAGCAGGCGCCTTCGCCCGGCACCGAGTCAACGCCGATCTCGCCCTGCATCAAACGCACGATCTCGGAACAGATCGACAGGCCAAGGCCTGAACCACCATATTTGCGATTGATGCTGTTGTCGATCTGGTTGAAGCGGGTGAACAGGGCCGGCTGCTGATCGAGCGGGATACCCGGACCGTTATCCCGGACCTCGACACGCAGGCGGCCTGTCCGGTCGACCACCGCCAACACGGTCACCGTGCCATTCGGCGTGAATTTGCAGGCATTGCCGACCAGATTATACAATACCTGACGAATACGGACCTCATCCAGCATCAGCCAGTCGGGCGTTTGCGGATCATAATCGCAGCGGATTTCGATATTACGCGTCTGGCCCAGAACGGCGAACTGATCGACAATGTCCGCAGTCAATCCGCGCAGGTCGGTCGGTTGCGGATTGAGGTGAACCTGCCCCGCCTCCAGCTTGGAAAAATCGAGAATATCGGTGATCAGGCTGAGCAAGGCCTCGCTCGCCTTGTTGATACGGCCGATATAGTGCCGGGCGTCGGGCGGCATCTCCTGCACGCTATTCAGAAGCGTGGCATAGCCCAGGATCGTCGTCAGCGGCGTGCGGATTTCGTGGCTCATATTGGAGAGGAAATCCGATTTGGCCAGTTGATGCGCCTCGGCGTTTTCCTTGGCCGTGCGCAAGGTATCTTCCAGATGCGCCTGCTCGGTGACATCCTGCAATATGCCGAAGATGAACTCCGGCTTGCCATCCTCACCGATTTCAACACCGCCTTTGGAATAGACGATCCGTTCCTCGCCATCGGCCCGCATCAGGCGTTCCTCGAAGGTGAAATCACCGCCTGTCGTCATGGCTTTGCGCACGCAGCGCTCGACCGCAGCACGGTCATCAGGGTGAAACAACTGGATGGCGGTATCGATCTGCGGCTGGAAACTGCCGCGGCTCAGTCCGTGAATGGCATAGACGCCACGCGACCAGAAACACTCGCCGGTGCGGGCGTTGATATGCCAGTAGCCGACGCCGGCCACCTCCTCCATCAATTCGAGTTTGCGCTGCGTTTCCTGGAGCTTGCGGATGACGGTTTTTTTCGCCACCCCGCTTTTGCGCAGGGTCAGCATATCCGACACACTATCCGCCAGCTTTTGCAGGCGCCCGGCCTGCACCGCGTCAAAGTCATCGCGCGCTTTGACATCGATGATGCAAAACGTGCCGATCAGGGCGTCTTCATAATGCAGGGGCGCGCCGGCATAGAAACGGACGTTTGGGGCGTCCATTACAAACGGATTACCGGCAAAGCGCGGATCGTCGCGGGCGTCCGGCACGATCATCAGGCCGCCGGAACGCAGGGTATGTTCGCAGAAAGAGACTTCCGCCGGGATCGATTTCAAGGCCAGCCCGTGCGTAGAGACAAAACTGTGGCGTTCGCCATCCGCCAGCGAGATCATGGCGATGGGCGCGTCAAAAATATCCGCCGCCAGCGCGGTCAGATGATCGAAGCCCGATTCCGGTTCGGCCTCGAAAACGTCAGCCTGATGGAAGGCAGCGTGGCGACTGCTCTTGTCCGGCCTTGGCAATTGGGGACGCATTGAACTCTGACCCGCGGTTTTTACAGGACTCACCCTAAGTTGAGTCCTCTGAATAAAGCCTAAACATTTGTGGATAAGAATACATTAGAGCGGCAAAATTGGGTCACTGGTGAAAATTGCGCTAAAGTGCCGCCATGGCCAACGATCTGCTCGCCCCCGAATCAACAAACGCTGCCGCCTATTCGGTTTCCGAACTGGCCGGCGCGCTGAAACGCACGCTGGAAACCACCTACGATCACGTCCGGCTGCGCGGTGAAATCTCCAAGGTCACGCGCCACGCCTCCGGCCACGTTTACCTGACGATCAAGGACGACAAGGCCGCCATCGACGGGGTGATCTGGAAGGGCAATGTCAGCCGCCTGCAAGCCCAGCCCGAACATGGGCTTGAGGTCATCGTCACCGGCAAGATCACCACCTTCCCGGCGTCATCGAAATACCAGATCGTCATCGAGGCGATGGAGGTGGCTGGGGTCGGCGCCTTGCTGGCCCAGCTCGACCGCCTCAAGAAAAAGCTCCACGGCGAGGGCCTGTTCGATCCGGCGCGTAAAAAGCCGCTGCCCTATGCGCCGCGCACCATCGGCGTCATTACCTCGCCGACCGGCGCGGTCATCCGCGATATTCTTCATCGTATCCGCGACCGTTGGCCGTGTCAGGTCATCGTCTGGCCGGTCGTGGTGCAGGGCGATGCCGCCGCCCCACAGGTGATCAACGCCCTGCGCGGCTTCCATACTGACCCGGCACTTCCGCGCCCGGACGTCATCATCGTGGCGCGTGGCGGCGGCTCGGTCGAGGACCTGTGGGCCTTCAACAGCGAAGACCTGGCGCGCGCCGTCGCCGCCAGCACTATTCCGATCATCTCGGCCGTGGGCCACGAGACCGACACCACCCTGATCGACTATGTCAGTGATCGCCGCGCCCCCACCCCCACCGGCGCGGCCGAAATGGCGACGCCGGTGCTCGGTGAACTGCGCGCCTTTACCGCCGATCTCGAACGCCGCCGCCAGGGCACGATGGCACGGCAACTGGAAACCCGCCGCGAGCGCGTGGCCCTGCTGGCCCGCACCCTGCCCAAGCCGCTCGACCTGATCAACGCCGCGCAGCAACGGCTCGACTATGTGGCGCACCGGCTCGGTGGCGGCCTGTTGCAAAACCTCAACCTGCACCAAAACGGCTTCGTCCGCGTTTCCGGACGCTTTTCCCCTGTTCTGCTGGAGCGCCCGCACCAGCTCAAGGCAGAGCAACTCGCCCAGCTTTCCACACGCGCGTTGAATGCTCTCAGCCGCAGCGTCGCCACAGCGAAGAGCCACGCTCGCCTCGACGAACTCGGCCAGCGCATGGCCGACGCCCTCCATCGCAGCCTGAAGCAAAAGACCGACCGGCTGAAAAATCTGGAACAATTACGCGTCAGTCTCGATCCCGACCGGCCGCTCAACCTGGGTTTTGCCCGCGTCAACCGGCCGGATGGCGTATTGGTCAAATCGCCCGCCGGCATTGACAGCGGCGCGGCCCTGATTCTCACCTTCAAGGGCGATCAGAAACTCGATGTCATCGCCGGCGTTGGCGGAACCCCACCGCCACAGACATCCACCGCCAAACCGGCCCCGGCAAAACCCAAACCCGCCGCGCCGGATCAGGGCAGCCTGTTTTAACGTCGTCGCTCTTGATCATACCGTATCTCCGGCCTATGTTGAGCGCATGAATATGCACACGCCCTCCCCCTTGCCCGGCCAGGCCGTCGTCCACTATGGCGATGGCGACTACACCGTCATGCGTCCTGGCAAGTTCGTGCTCTGCGCCGTTTCCGGCAAGCAGGTGCCGCTCGAAGCGCTGAAATACTGGAACCCGCGCACCCAGGAAGCCTATGCCGGTCCTGAGGAGGCCACCCAAGCTTGGAAACGCCTTCAGCGCTAAACCGCCGATCCGTCCTGACCTTTGGAACCGCCCTTTTCGGCGGCCTGGCCTTGCCTGCGCTGGCGCAAGCGCCCGATCCCTTCCAGCTTAAAGGCCGCTTCATCCAGAGCGGTTATTGCGTCGGCCATGCGGCCCCTGATGCCGAGCTATGGGTGGATGGCGTCCGGCAGGGGACGGCCTCGCCCGAAGGCTGGTTCTATGTCGGTTTCGACCGCGATTCACCGGCGTCTTGCCGCATCGAACTGCGGACAGCCGCCGGCACGCAGGCCGCCACGGTGACCATAGCACCCCAGACCTACGACACCCAGCGCGTCGATGGCCTGCCGCCCGAAACTGTAGCGCCGCAAGCGCCGGAAACCCTCGAACGCATCAAGCGTGACGCCGCCCTGAAAGCCACCGCCTTCGCCAGCCGAGATAATGACGACACCTTCAAGGGCGGCTTTATCTACCCGCTAAAAAGCTATGTCGTTTCAGGCCGTTTCGGCAATCAGCGCATCCTGAATGGTATCCCCAAAAGCCCGCATTACGGCTTCGACATGGCCGCGCCGGTCGGCACCCCGATCTACGCGCCGCAGGGGGGGCTGGTGGTGCTGGCCGAACCCGATCTGTTTTATGAAGGCGGCCTGACCTTTATCGATCACGGGCAAGGCGTGATTTCGATGTACCTGCACCAGTCGCGCGTGCTGGTGAAAACAGGCGACCGCCTCATTCAGGGGCAACTGATCGGCCTGGTGGGCGATCGCGGCCGCGCCACCGGTCCGCACCTGTGCTGGCGGCTGAAATGGGGCGACCGCCACATGGACCCCAGCCTTATGGTGGGTTAGCCCCCGTCACCCAATTACCACAGACGCAATATTCTATTGAAAACGTTTGAACATTTGGCGTAACAGGCCTATGCGTTTTTTATAACAACACTATTAAAAACGCGTCCCCATTTCATCCCCTCATCCGAACTCATGGCCGATTACAGTAGTCTGAAAATCCTGCTGATCGAAGACAATCAGCATATGCGCTCCATCGTGATCGCCATCCTGAAAGGCTCCGGCATCCGCAATGTCCGCGAGGCCCGCGATGGCGCCGAGGGGCTGGACATGCTGCGCCAATATCCCGCCGATATCGCCCTGGTCGATTTCAACATGCAGCCGATCGACGGCGTTGAATTCACCAAAATGCTGCGTAATTCGTCCGATTCCTCAAACCCCTACCTGCCGATTGTCATGATCACCGGCCATTCCGAACGGTCTCGCGTCATTCAGGCGCGCGACGCCGGGGTCAATGAATTCGTCGTCAAGCCCCTGACCGCCCGCGCCCTGCTCGGCCGACTCGATTCCGTCATCATGCGGCCGCGCCCGTTTATCCGCTGCAAAACCTATTTCGGACCGGATCGCCGCCGCACGGCCGACCAGAGCTATTCCGGCCCGTTCCGCCGCAATACCGACGGCGCCTATTAACTTTAATCTTCTGTTAGTAAATATTAACGCCCACTAGGCGAGTGAGTTGAATCATTCCATAGTCAGGCCTGCGATTCTATGTGCCGCATCCTGCGAAATGGGACCATCAATGGGCAAGTTTACCCCGGCTATCCTTGTACTGACCTATATTCTGGTGGGGCTGAGCCTCGCCGCGATGGTGTGGAACGGCGGCTCCGATTTCGGCACGGCCCTGGCCGTCCTGGCCGGCACCTTGGGGGTTTGCCTGGCTTTCCACGCCTACGCCTCGCAGCAACTGGCCGAGCGCCGCATCATCCGCGAGGTCGAAAACGTCCGTGATGCGCACCGCCTGATGGTCGACGCCATTGATTCGACCCAAAAGGACATGATCGAACTGGCCGACCGCGTGCAGAACCAGCGCACCTCGCGCTCCGAGGAACTGACCTCTGAAGTGAAGATGCTCGAAGACCTGGTGATGAAGCTCGGCGAGAGCATCGAAGACCGCCTGCATGAATGGCAATCGGCGCCGGCCACCGTGGTGCCGTTGCGCGGTTCGCCCGCCATGAACCATAAAGAAGCTCAGGCTCTGGCGCTGATCGAGACCATCCGCGAGGCGCTGATCGCCAACCGGGTCGATCTCTATCTCCAGCCGGTCGTTTCCCTGCCCCAGCGCAAGACCATCTTTTACGAATCGTTCTCGCGCCTGCGCGACGCCACCGGCCGCGTAATGATGCCGGCCGAATATCTGACCGTGGCCGATGCCGAAGGTCTGGTGCCGAGCATAGATAACCTGCTGCTGTTCCGTTGTGTGCAGATTGTCCGCCGCCTGGCCAAGCAGGATCGCCGCATCGGCATCTTCTGCAATATCTCGCTGACCTCCCTGCGCGATGAGACCTTCTTCCCGCAGTTCCTCGAATTCCTCAATGAAAACCGTGACCTCTCCGGATCGCTGATCTTTGAACTGGGCCAGGACGCCTTCGCCACGCGCGGGTCGGTCGAGGCGCGCAACATGGCAAAGCTGGCCGATCTCGGCTTCCGCTTCTCGCTCGACAAGGTGGTCAGCATCGATTTCGACTTGCAGGACCTGCACCGTTCCGACGTCCGTTATGTCAAGATCGGCGCCAATCTGCTGCTCGAACAACTGCTCGAAGTCGAGGGCAAGCCGGCGATGAAATTCCTCAAGGATATCCACGCCGGTGATTACGCCGGTCTGCTGGCGCGCTACGGCATCGAGGTCATTGCCGAAAAGGTCGAAAGCGAAAAGCAGGTCGTCGATATCCTCGATATCGAGATCGGCTATGCGCAGGGCCACCTGTTCGGCGAACCGCGCGCCATCAAGGAACAGGTGCTGGCCGAAACCGACCCGCCCGCTGGCTTTATCAAATCGACCATGCCGCAACAGGGCCGCCGCCGCGCTTAAGGCCTGCGCCCGCAGAGATCACCTCTTCCTGATACCACGAATCGAAGAGATTATGACCTCCGCGTTTTCAAACCCGAACAGGCCCGTCAAAAACTGAAAAGGCCGGGACCCTGCAGGCTTATAGCTGGGATAAAGCTGAAGCAGCTTTCCATAAAACTCGCGGAAGTAAAACTTGTTATACAAGGACAGTTCGCGCAGATAGGATGTGGCATTTTCTCTAAGAAATTGAAGGTCTTCCGGGGCCATCCCTTGCTCTTCGAGTGTCCGCCCTGAACTGAAAGCGGCGAGTTGATCGATCCAGATCGAGCAGACCTGCTCAAGACGGTAGCGCGCCTCATCTCCCCCCATCCTCTGCTGGTCCGGATAAAGTCGGAATTGATATAATGGCGCTTCGGTCGGCAGATAATGAAAATACGCCTTACTTTCGAGCAGACTGATAAGCAGTTTTATATCTTCCCAGATCCGCAGTTGCTCATCAAAGCCTCCGATCAATTCCAAGGTGCGTTTGCGCACGATTAATGAACCGGGATGTATCAGGTTTTTGGCCGCAAGCAGGGCCATAGGAACCTTTTTATGGACGATCCGGCTTTGAATCACTTCAGTCGTTATCGTCTTGTCGTCTTCAACATATACACATTCAAAGCCAGAATAAACGACATCCAGGTCGGGATTTGATCTCACCACAGATAATTGCAGGCTCAGTTTTTCGGGATGCAGAAAATCGTCGCTGTCGAGAAACTGTATCCATTCCGAGGTCGCAGCGCGCCAGCCCCTATTACGCGCAGCGCTGACCCCCATGTTCGAAGGCTGGCGTATAATCTGAACAGGCCCCGAAAAAGAGCCAAGAATGGCTTCAACCTTACTTATCGTGTTATCCGAAGATCCATCGTCCACGATAATAATCTCAAACGGCCCGCCTTTTTGCTCCATCGCGGTCTTGAGTGATTTTTCAATATAATGTTCGGAATTGAATGTTGGAATTATAATACTGCAACTCGTCATCGTAACCTTGCCCCGCAAAGGTAAAAAATGAAATTCCGTTTAAGTACCTTCCTGGAGATCTATCCTAAATGGACGGAACTTTGAAAGACAGAATATCTATGAAAAGGGACTATAGACACCATCAATATATTGCGCAATCTCGCGTCGGCGCACACGCTCAGCTCTCGGCAAGCCTGTTTATGATCCCATCGCCGTCCGGATAAAGCCCTTGAGCCGTGCGCGCACCGCCGGTAACAGCCTGCCGAATCCGTGGCGGCCACTCTCCGGCAGGTGCGCCACTGACGCCGCGGTATCGCCGAAGACGTAGCGCTCCATCATATGTTTCCAGATATGCTTCTGGTCGTCCGGCAGATCGCGCAGGGTCAGGATAGCGGCGTAAAGCGCGATATTGGGTGATATCCAGTCGGCGCCAGCCTCGTTCCACCAGTAATTGACCAGGGCGTTGAGACCGGCCTGTGACTGGACGTGATGCCACCAGGCATAAGGGATATAGAGCGCGTCACCCGGTTCGAGATCGGCATATTGCGCCTGCGCCAGCGCTTTCTCAAACAAAGGATAGCGGTCGAAATCGG
This sequence comes from Asticcacaulis sp., assembly GCF_035497195.1. Classification (GTDB taxonomy): domain Bacteria; phylum Pseudomonadota; class Alphaproteobacteria; order Caulobacterales; family Caulobacteraceae; genus Asticcacaulis. The sequence continues at coordinate 77,852 of NZ_DATJDZ010000019.1, read as the reverse complement.
GATTTTCCAGTGGCGCCATGCTGACCGGCACCCCGCCCGGTGCGAAATCGAACGGCCCCGGATAGAGGTTATCGATCTGCCCCGGCGGAAACAGGGTGAAACGCCGCTTCCCCGCCACTGCGCAGGCAATATTGTGCGCCGGATCGAAATGGGTCTGGGTGCGGACACGATTGCCCAGCCACAGGCGTGGCCCGGTCGATAATGCCAGCACCGGCAGCGGATGATCCGCCTCGAAGGCCGGCATATAGTCCGCCAGGATCAGCGATTGCGCATAGATGGTGACGAAGTCTTCGCGGTTTTCGTTCTCCAGGAGCCGGTCAAGCAAAGCCGAAACCGTCGTCTGGTCGACCATGAAATTATAGCCGGTCAGGTCGTCATTGTAGAAATAGGCGCCCTTATGGACCGGGGGCAATATACTGATACTCGCGGACTTGCCGCTTGTATCCAGCCGCTTGAACATGGCCGTTACTGCCGCATTGGACTCCTGCGCCGCCTTTACCACTGGCCAGTCACGCACCAGCCCTTTCAGGACAACGGGCTGCCGCGCCGGCAAAATCTCCGCCTCGAAACGGGCGCGATCAACACCGGTGACGACCCTGACCGGTTGCATCAGACCTGGGCCGCAGCCACGGCGGCCAGGGTATAAGGCGCCATGCTGGCATAGGCCGTGCTGTTGGGATGGACGCCATCGGCGCTGAATTCCGGACGCATGGCACCGCTGTCCAGAGCCAGGGCCGGCCAGTAATCGACAAAGGTATAGCCTTGCGCCATGCAGACCGATTTGATCCAGTCATTCAGCGCTTTGATCTTTTCGACCGGATTGCCGACCGCCATCTTCCACGGGAAATGATCCGCCGGCGGCACGCTGGCCATGATGACCTTGATGCCGTATACGCTGGCGAGATTGGCCATGGCCTGCAGGTTTTGCGTGGTCGCCACCGGATCATACGGATCCTGATTTTCGGCGATGTCGTTGGTGCCGGCCATGATATGCACGGCCTTCGGACGCAGGGCCACGACATCGGCCATGAAGCGGACCAGCATCTGGGCCGAAACCTGTCCACCGATCCCGCGCCCGACCAGACCGTTATCGGCGTAAAAGCTGCCGGATTGCCCCGGCCAGCCGTCGGTGATGGAATCGCCCATCATGACGACCTTGCGCGCGGTTTCCGGCAGCTTGACCACATCGGCATTGGCCAGATGATAGCGGCGAAGCTGCGCCCAGTCGATGCCGGCGGGCTGGACGGTCAGCGTCGCCGGATCGTTATAATCCTGCAACGCCGCCTGCACGGCTTGAGCCTCCGCATTATCCTGGCCCTTGTTTTGTGCGCTGGCGGCCGTGGCCACGCCCAGCATGGCGCCGCCGGCCAATGCCCCGGTCAGCAAATGGCGCCGTTTGATATCCGTCATAGAAAATCCCCTGAGTTATGCCACGGTCAGCGTGGCGACTTTCAGGTCCACACTATTGGCTCCGGCGGAGATCGTAAAGGTGCCCGGTTCGACAACGCGCTGCATATCCATATTATAGAATTGCAGATCGGCCGGCATAATGGTGAAGCTGACCGTCTGGCTGGCGCCAGGTTCGAGCGTAATCCGCTTGAAACCCTTCAATTCCTTGACCGGACGGGTGACCGATGAGAAGTCGTCGCGGATATAGAGCTGGACCACTTCGTCGCCCTTTACCGCACCGGTATTCTTGACGTCCACACTGACCGTCACACTGTCCGCCGCGCCGATGGTGTCTTTTTCCAGCTTCGGGGCCGAAATATCGAAAGTGGTGTAGGAAAGGCCATAGCCGAAGGGGAACAGCGGCGAGGTCGTGCCGTCGAGATAACCGCGGCGGGCCGTCGGCTTGTAATTATAGAAGATCGGCAATTGTCCGACATTGCGGGCGATCGACACCGGCAGCTTGCCGCCCGGATTGGCCCGGCCAAACAAAATATCAGCAGCGGCCCAGCCGGTTTCCTGCCCCATATACCAGCCTTCGATCAGGGCGTCGGCCTTCTCATTCAGCAGGTTGACCGACAATGGACGGCCATTGAGCAGGAAGGCCACGGTGGGCTTTTTCAGCGCGAAAATCTGCGCGGCCAGGTCATTCTGGCGGCCGATCAGGTCGAGCGACTGGCGATCGCCCATGTGATTGTCGGCCCAGGCTTCGCGTGAGGTCTGCTCGTTATCGCCCAGCACCATGATGATGGTATCCGCCGATTTGGCGGCTTCCACGGCATCGGCAATCAGCTTGTCATTGACCGAGTCCGGCGTGAAATTGATAACGTCCTGGCCCCAGATGCGCTGTTCCGTCAGGCGCACCCCTTCTGAGTAAGCAACCTCGAAGCCGGCTTTCTTGCCCTCGGCCTCCAGCCCTTCGAGGATCGAGACGACATGGCGCGGCTTGTCGGAATAGCCGCCGATCGGGCAGTCGCGGGCGTGGGTGCCAAGCACCAGCACCTTGCCGACCTTTTTGGCGTCGAGCGGCAGAAGGCCGTTGTTTTTCAGCAGCACCACCGACTTGGTGGCGGCTTCGCGGGCCAGGGCCACGGCATCCGGCGTCGCGGTCAGGCTGTCGGCCTTCTTCGCATCGACGTAAGGATTCTCGAACAGGCCCGACTGGAACTTCATTTCGAGGATACGCGCGACAACCGCATTGATCTCGTCCTCGCTGATCCGCCCCGCCTTTACCAGCCCGATCAGTTCGCCATAGGCCTGGTTGTCCGGGGTCTCGATATCGACCCCAGCCTTGAAGGCGCGATAGGCGGCCTCGGTTTCGTTCGGCACCAGCTTGTGGCGGGTAATCATTTCCTTGATGGCGAAATAGTCGGAAACGGTGACGCCCTTGAACCCCCACTCATCGCGCAAAACCGTGGTCAGCAGCCACTTGTTGGCATGGGAGGGCACGCCATCGATTTCATTATAGGACGGCATGACCGCGCGGATATTGGTTTCCCTGACGATCTTCTCGAACGGCGGGAAGAAGTCCTCGCGCAGGGTGCGCTGGCTGATCTCGGCCGGCCCGACATTGGTGCCGTTTTCCGGCTGGCCGTGGCCGGTCATGTGTTTCAGGGTGGCGAACACCTTGTCTTTGGCCAGCGGCAGGGCTTCGCCCTGGAAGCCGATCACTGCCGCCTTGCCGATGACGCCGCACAGGTGCGGGTCTTCGCCGTAGGTTTCCTCAATGCGGCCCCAGCGCGGTTCACGGGCGACATCGACCACCGGCGCCAGGGCGAAATTGGCGCCGCGGGCGCGCATTTCACGGGCGGCCACCGAGAAGATCTTCGTGGCCATATCCGGGTCGAACGACGAGGCCAGACCGATCGCCTGCGGGAAGGAGGTGGCGTCCTTGGCGACATAACCGTGCAGCGCTTCCTCGTGCATGATCATCGGGATGCCGAGGCGGGTCTCTTCGACGGCCCATTTCTGCATGGCGTTAATGTGGGTGGCGGTATTGAAGGCGTCGCGGTTGCCCATAGCGCCGGAATCACCTGCACCGGTCGTGGTGGCCAAACCTTGCTGGTCGGACGGACGCGCCACCATACCAAGCCCGTTCGGATAGACCTGCGAGGCTTTTTTCGGATTGAACTTGCCGTCGGGGTCCTGAATCTTGCCTTTTTCCTGCCAGACGCACAGCATCTGCGCCACCTTCTCCTCCAGCGTCATGCGGCCGAGCAGGTCAGCGACGCGCGCTTCCGTGGCGAGACCGGCATCCTTGTAAGGCAGTTTTTCCTTGGCCTTCACCTTTGCCAGCGCGCCAGTGGCTGTGGCAGCGGTCAGCGCAATGGTGGAGGCGCCGAACAGGCGGCGGGTGACGGCGGGTGTCGCAGACTTCATAACTTCATCCCTGTTTTTCTATTATCGGCACTTCCAATTACGAAGGCCTCTGCCGCGCTTGACGGCGGAATTGAACGATGACACTGTTAGCGCTAACAGAATAAAATTCAACAGGGAAAATGTCATGAGCCAGAACACGGACAAGAATCTGTCGCGCCGCGCCGCCCTGAGCCTGGGGACCGCCGCCCTCGCTGCCAGCACCCTGCCCGCTTTTGCCACCCCGGAGGCGTCCCTGAAGGATTTGGCCGCCGCCAAGGGCCTGCGCTTCGGCACCGCCATCGGCATGAAGATGTACGCCGATCCGAAGGTCCGCGATCTGGTCATCCGCGAGTGCAACATCATCGTGCCGGAAAACGAGCTGAAGATGTATGTGACGCACAACGAAAACCCTAAAGATTACAACTTCAAGCCGGCCGACGAATTGCTGGCCTTCGCCGAAACGAACCATATCGCCATGCGCGGCCACAACCTCTTCTGGGCGCGCGATGAATTCACCCCGCAGTGGCTGAAGGACTACAAGTTCTCCGGCAAGGCCGAGGCCGAAAAACTGTTGCGCGACTATATCGCCAAGGTGGCCGATCATTACGGCGACCGCCTGACCTCTTGGGATGTGGTCAACGAAACCATCGATCCGAAGACCGGCGAGGTGCGCGAGAACGCCTTCTCGCGCGTACTTGGCATGGACACGATGCGGATCGCCTTCGAGGCCACGCGCGAACACCTGCCGAAGACGCAACTGGCCTATAACGACTATATGAGCTGGGAAGCCGGCAACGAACTACACCGCAAGGGCGTGCTGAAACTGCTGCACTGGTTCCGCGACAACAAGGTGCCGATCGATGCCCTGGGCGTGCAATCCCATATCGGCAACGGTTTCGATCTGCTCGGCGGTCAGGTCAATCAGTGGAAGGATTTCCTCGATGAGGTGGTGTCGCTCGACCTCGACCTGTTGATCACCGAATTCGATGTCGATGACCAGACCATCCCGACCGGCGATATCGAGCAGCGCGACGCCATCGTCGCCACGGTCGGCCGAGTCTATCTCGACCAGATGCTGAGCTACAAGCAAACCAAGGATGTGCTGTTCTGGGGGATGCCGGATCAATATAACTGGCTGCAAGGTTTCACCCCGCGCGCCGACAAGCTGCCCCTGCGCCCAACGCCGTTCGATGCGGAGTTCAAGCCGAAGCCGCTATATGACGCCATAGCCGCCGCCTTCAAAACCGCACCGCAAAGGTAATCGATTATGAAAATCTTCGTCGCCGCGCTCGCCCTGCTGGCGCTTTCTGCCTGCGCCACCCTGCCAGAAGGCCCGACGCCGCAAGCCGGACAGGCGATTTTTTCCGATATCCGCCTGGACAGCCAGGCGCCCGGTCTGGCCAAGGCGACAAAGCCGCAATATGAAAACCCCGTCCTGCCCGGCTTTTACCCGGACCCCAGCATCACCCGCGCCGGTGACGACTATTACCTGATCAATTCGAGCTTCGCCTACTATCCCGGCATCCCCGTCTTCCACTCGCGCGATCTCGTCCACTGGAAGCAGATCGGCAATGCCATCGACCGGCCGGACATGCTCGATTTTTCCGGACTGGCCACCTCACGCGGCGTTTTCGCGCCCGCCATCAGCTATCACGATGGCCTGTTCTACATCATCAACACCTGCGTCGACTGCAAGGGTAATTTCGTCATCACGGCGAAAGACCCGGCCGGGCCGTGGTCCGATCCGGTCTGGCTGTCCTTTGGCGGCATCGACCCGTCGATTTTCTGGGACGATGACGGAAAAGCTTGGGTCGTGTGGAACGATTCCCCCGAAGACCAACCGCTTTATGAAGGCCACCGCGCCATCTGGATCCAGCAATTCGATCCGGTCAGGCAGCAGATGGTCGGCGAGAAGCATGTCGTCGTCAATGGCGGCGTCGATATCTCCAAAAAGCCGGTCTGGATCGAAGGGCCGCATATCTACAAGGTCGATGGCCGTTATTACCTGATGGCCGCCGAAGGCGGCACATCGGTCAACCATTCGGAAGTCATTCTGAGTTCGGAAAAAGTGGGCGGCCCCTATGTGCCCTATGCCGGCAATCCCATCCTGACCCAGCGTGACCTCGATCCGGCGCGGCCAATGCCCATTACCTCCGCCGGCCATGCCGACCTGGTTCAGACGCCCAATGGGGACTGGCACGCGATTTTCCTGGCCGTCCAGCCCTATGAGGGCAATCTTTACAATACCGGCCGCGAAACCTTCATGCTGCCGGTGACGTGGAAAAAGGACGAAAAGGGCATCGGCTGGCCGATCATCCTGCCGCACGGTGAGACCATTCCACACATGGTGGAGTTGCCAAATCTCCCCGGTCAGGTGCAGGAAACGCATTATACCCGCTCTTCGCACCATTTGGGTTATCGCTATGATAACCTGACGCCGCTGAACTGGCTGCAAATCCGCACCCCGAAAACCGCCTTCCTCACCGTTTTCAATAACGAGACCGTGGGCCTGACCGCCCTGCCGGAAGCGATCGGCGATCTGCAATCCCATCCGGCCTATCTCGGCCTGCGCCAGAAGCATGTGAACGCCATCTTCAGCACCGCGGTCAATTATCAACCCCGCTCGGAAGGTGACCGCGCCGGCGTCGTAGCCCTGCAAAATGACGACTTCTTCATCTTCTTTGGTCTGGCTATGCGTGAGGGCAAGACAGTTCTGGAAGTCACCCGCCGTGCCGGCCCGAATGAGCCTCGTGACGGCGTAGTGCTCGCCACCCTTCCCGCCCCAACCGGCCCCGTGACGCTTACGGCCGATATCAAGGGCGGCCGCGCATCCTTCAGCTACGGCAAGGGCACGATCGTCGCGGCGGATGTCGATGTGACAAATCTGTCAACAGAGAAGGCCGGCGGCTTTGTCGGCACGCTCATCGGCCCCTACGCCTATGGAAAAACACCGTAATCTGTGTCACTCTACCTGAAAACAAGAAACGTTTTCGGGAGAAAAACATGAACAGACGTCAGCTTTTGACGGGGGTTTGCGCCCTTGTCTGCGTACCCGGCTTTCCGGCCTTCGCCCAGGATGACATCAGCAAAAAACTGATCAACGAACCCGGTAGCTGGAACATTTACGGCACAACCCAGACCAACAAGCGCGTCAAGGACGCCAATGTCCAGGGCGGTCAGGCCATGGAGATCAAGATCGCCAGCGCGGGCGGCAATCCGTGGGATGCGGCGGCTGAAAGCCAGATCACCGGCAAGATCAGCAAGGGCGACAAGATCGTCGCCGCGGTCTGGGTACGCTCGAAAACCGCCGACAATGCGCCCGCCAATCTCAATATGCGGATGCAGGTCAGTTCGCCGCCTTATGATTCCTTCGGCGAGAAACCGATCAGCGCCGGTCCGGACTGGCAGATGCAGACGCTTGAGTTCACCGCGGCCGAGGACCATGATCCCAAGACCGCCGGCCTGACCATCCATCTCAATACCGGCAAGCAGACCATCTATCTCGGCCCGGCCTTTATCCTCAATATGAGCCTGATTTAAGCGGCATGTGCCGGCGAGCCTTGATGCGTCAGTAAAACGGATCACGGAAGGGCACGGAAGAAGACGGAACACACGGAGATATGAGTGTGCTGATATCCCTGTGCCCGAAGGGCGACAGTTATACCTGTGAAAACAGATAGTGACATGCTGGCGCTTCGCGCAGGTATTGCCGCGTGAACCTTCCGTGTGTTCCGTCTTCTTCCGTGCCCTTCCGTGATCCTCTTATCGACACTGGCCTTGCCAACCGGCACACAGATTTCGTGTTGGTTCGTGGACAATCTTCCTGATCTTATCCCCGCTCATGAAAATGCGCCCATCATTCCCTGATGGACACCTCAGACGACATCGCAGACGACCTTTCGCCGCTCGAACAGCGGCGGGCGCGGTTACGCGCCTTTGCCGACCGTGTGCTGGAGGCCGTCGAGGCCCTGCCCATGCCCAAGACCGCCGCTGACGCCGAGCGCACCCTGCGCACCGTCACGGCCGCCGACCGGATGCTGGTTCAGTTGTACAAAAGGATTACGCCCTTACAGCAGATTGACCCAGCCACGGCCCGCCGGACGATATACCCGTCTTATACGCCGCGCGTGCCGAATAAGACGGAAGAGGAAACCCCGTTCGTCTACACTTACGACGATGACGGAATAGACGACGCCCCCGAACAGGAGGTCGAACCGCTCTCGCCAGAGGCCCAGGCGACGCTCGACCTGGAACAACGCGCCAACGACATCTTCGCTCAATACCTCAAAGCCCGCGCGTCGGAAACGGCCACTACAGAACCGCCCTGAATCTCCTCCCCATTTCTCAAATGGGGAGGTGTCGAGCAAGCGAAGCCGTCAGGCGAAGCGCGTCGAGACGGAGGGGTATCTTACTTCGCACGCCCCACCATCGTCCCACGACCATCCGGCGAAATATACAGCGTGCCGTATTCGCGCGGATCACCGGCGATGGCGCGCATCTGGCCGAAGCGATGGGCGTCGTCATTGATGCGCACCCAGTCCGCGCCCGCATTATCCGAGCGCCACAAGCCCTCTTCCCCCTTCACCTTGCCCCACAGGAAAACCGCCGGATAATCACTACCCGGCGCGGCCTTGCCGAAGGTGACCTGCCAGGCGGCATCGACACCGGCCACCGCCTTCTCGCCATAATAAAGCGCCGTGCCCGCCGCCAGCCACAGATCGCCTTCGTGACCCGGCACGGCGCGCAATTGCCCCTGCCCAGCCGTCAGTTGATACAGCGGCGCGAAGGCCGCCCCGCCATTGCGGCTGACCAAAACCGTGCCCGTGCCGCGATCGAAGGCGTAAAACACCGCGTCATTGACCTTATCCGCTATGGCTTCCTGCCCGCGCTCCGGCTTCGGCCAGCCGGTCGAAAGCGTCCAGGTCTGGCCAAGATCATTCGAATGATAAGCCCCCTCGCCTTCCGGCACCCAGACCATCGCCTTGCCTGCGGCCGATATCGCCAGCTTGCCGGCGCGATGGTTATGCCAGTCGGTCGTCGCCAGCGGCGCCGGCGCATTGAGTGCGGTCCAGCTTTCGGCGCCATCGGTCGAAATATAGCCGCGCGCCGTTTCATTATCGACGCTGCGCACGATGATATTCGGTTTCAGGGCGGCGAAGGCCACCGACTGGTTGGTCTTGTTCATCGGACTGAAAAGCCCGTGCTGCGGCGTTTGGGAAAAATCATCGAACGCCGTGCCCCCCACATCACCTGCCGCCATCAACACTTTCGGGCCAACCGATGGACTTTCCAGCCCCAGCACCACCGTTTCCTCAAAGTTGTCGTTACGGAAATGAAAATCGACCTTCCCACCGGTATCCAAAGCCTCAAGATTATCAGTCATCCACACACCATAGCCGGTGCCGTAAAGCAGTTCGTTCGGATTGAACGGATTGATCTTCACCGCGTCCATCCAGTGGCCCATATGTTTGCGCGCCACGGCGTCCGGATCATTGCCGCCCATATAGTCGACCAGCCACGGATGTGTCTCGACATGATGGACAGCCTGCGGCCCGACCGGCGTCCAGTGCGCGCCGCTGTCATGGCTGATATAGAGGTCATCGCCGCTGCCACTGTAGCGATCGGAGGTCGAGACCACCAGCGCGCCTTGCGGCGACAGGTCCAGACCGGAATAGCCAAAGGGTGCTTCTTTCGAGGGTTTCGCCGGCGAGATATCCGTCCAGGTCTCGCCTTTAAGCTTCCACACGGCGCCATCGGTAACGCCGTGCGGCCCCAGATTATCGCTGAAGGTGACATAGAGCGTGCCGTCCTGGCCCAGCGCCATCTGGTGCGGAATCATCTTCGGCGAACCGGCCACCGGCGCAAAGGTTCGGCCGCCATCGCTGCTTTTGAACAGTCCCTCTCCCACCTCACCGGAACCGGCATAGATCGTCTTGCCGGTGATCAGCACCGTCGTCACCGATTTCTGCGCATAGGCCGAGCGGGTGAAGCCCTTGCCCTGATCGTGACTGACCCACAGGCCGTCCTGGTTGGTGCCGAGCCAGAGTGTGTTGCTGTCCGCCGGATCGACCTGCAAGCGCTCGCCCGTGCCGCGTCCCATAGCGTTGCCGCCGAGCTTGAACGGCAGGCGCGTTATCGCCCAGGTCGCGCCCTTATCATCGGAGCGCACCACCGCGCCATTGGGGGCGCGATCATTTAGATACAGCCCGCAGGTGGCATAGAGCCGTTCCGGCTTCTGCGGATCGACCGCCATGGTCATGACGCCCATGCAGTCCCAGTCATCCTTGCCAAAACCGTCCATCAGCGGAATCCAGCGGGCATGGGTATAATCGTAACGGTACATGCCGCCGACATCGGTACGGGCGTAAAGAATACCGGCCTTTTTCGGATGATAGAGGAAGCCATCGACAAAGCCGCCGCCCTGAAGCGGAATGGTCTTCCAGTCATAGGGCCGGGCCTGCGCCACACCGCACATGGCGACCAGCATGCCCGCCATTATACCCGTCACAACGCGTTTGCTTATCATGCCCCGTCTCCGTTTCCCTGAATTATTACGGTTCAACGTATGTTAGCGATACCCACTACGGTTTGTCATATAAATTTTACTTCACCCATAAAAAACGGCGGAGCCTCTCGAACAAGAACCGCCGCAGTTTGGGGGATATTTAAATGATCAAAAACGGTAGGCGATACCGGCAGAGACCACCACCGGATCGAGCTTGACCTTGGATAGAAGGGCGCCGTTATTGATGCGGGCATCGGTCTTGTAGAACACCTTCTTGACGTCAAGATTGAGCGACCATGGCCCTTTCAGCGCCACATCCACTCCGGCCTGAACCGCCGTGCCCAAGCCGCTTTTCAGCCGGACCTTGAAGCCGTTCTGATCCTTGCCGCCATACCAGTTCATATAGTTGACGCCGGCGCCGACATAGGGGCTGACCTTGCCAGCCGGATTAAAGTGATATTGCAGAGTCACGACCGGCGGCAGCACCCAAGTCTCGTGGACCTCGACATCGGTGGCAGGCCCAACCGCCTTGATCTGATGCTTCGAGGTGCCGAGAATGCCCTCTACCGCGATATGATCGGTGAAGAAGTAGGTGAAGCCGAGCGTCGGCACAGTGCTGTTATTGACATCGACATTCAGGCCGGAATCGACACCCGCCGCCGTCTTGATATCACCGCTCTCATCAGGCGCCACCGTGGTGACGCGGGCGGCGATAATGACTGTGCCCTTCTGCTTGGGTGTGAAATCCGCTGCGTGGCCTGCGCCCGCACCGGCGACCAGGGCCAAAGCGCCCATCCCAGCTATAATCTTGATAATACGTGTCATGCCATACTCCTTCTTGTTGAGGCGATGACATATGTATATCCACATTTTTTATATGGGTAACCTGCGCATACTGCCGCGCGTCAGGCTGTCGCAGGCCGGAAATTATAAAATCTGCTATCTTGACTGTATGACAAAGACCGATCAGCGCGCGGCCTATGCCCTGTATTTCATAGCTACTTCAGTTGTGACCAGTTGCTTAGCCATCGGTTGGTACATGTCCCCGCTGGGGCTTGGTTTTCAAACCTGGCCGGAGCCCCACCGCGATCTGCTCATAAATCTTTATCAGGCATCTTATTTTGTGGGCATACCCGCAATACTGATTGTGCAGGGTCTTTCGCTGGTTCTTTTTATTTTCAAGAAACCAAAGGCGGCCTATTGGTTGCCGGTCGTTTCAACTGCTGCGTTTCTGACCTGCGTTGTCTCGATCCTGTCTAACCTGAGTTAAGGCCCGCATCTTAATCTTTCGCCTCTCCTTTCGCCTTCGCGGCGCTTTCTTCGCGCAGGGGTTTGCGCGTCGGGCAGACCTCCTGCAAATAGCCGTCGAGCGAGTTGACGATATGCGCTTCCATGATGCTGTAATGGATGAACTTGCCCTTCTTGACGCTGGAAACCAGGCCGGCGTTTTCGAGGATGCTCAGGTGTTTCGATAGCGATGGCTTGGCCATGTCGAAGCGCTCGGCGATCTCTCCCGCCGTCATCGTCGCCTTGGAAAGATAGGCCAGGATCTTCAACCGTGGCTCGGAAGCCATCGCCGCAAAGATTTTAGCCGCTTGAATCGCACGCATTACATTTAGCCTATTGACGAATTGTTATGAACGGCATAACAATTAGTTCATTAGCTAAATGTAGTTTAATTTGCTGGAAAAGTCAAGTTGACTTCGGGGGGGAGAGATGCAGGCGGCACACAAAAGGTGTCACGGTTCGGGGGATGCAACCGGACTTTTGCAGCGGTTGCTGGGGGGCGACTGGTATCGCCTGCATCCTTCCGTCCGCGCCCGCTTCGCTCATGAACCGGAACAGCCGGTACTCTATGAAGGTGTCATGGAGACTGTCTATTGCTCGCGCGCCGGCTGGCTGTTCGCGCAACTGACCCGCCTGATCGGCAATCCGCTGACCGCCCGGCGTGGTCGTGATATCCCCATGCAGGTCTTGCTCACCAAACGCGAAGGCGGCGGCGTATGGTGGCGGCGCACCTATGGCTTTGATCGGCCCGTCACGGTCACCTCCGCCAAGCGTGAAAACGCCAGGGGCCAGCTCTGCGAATATGTCGGGATGGGCTTCGGGATGCGTCTGCGCGTTTATGCGAAGGATGGCGCCCTGCATTTTACCAGCGAGCGTTATTTCTGGGAAATCGCCGGGCGACAGATACCGCTGCCGCACTGGCTGTCACCGGGAGAAACCCATGTCAGCCATACCGACCTCGGCGGCGGAAACTTCCGCTTCACCATCTCGATGGACCATCGTCAGCTTGGCCGCACCTTTTACCAGACCGGCGTCTTCCGGGAGGCAGCTCAATGAATACGCTTCTCCTGATGATGATTGTCCAGGGCTGCCTCGGCGCCTTCGATACCCTCTATCACCACGAATTCACCGAGCGCCTGCCCTGGAAACGACAAGCCGCGCAGGAGTTATGGATTCACGGCGTGCGCAACTTTTTCTATGCCGTCATTTTCGCGTCGCTCGGCTGGCTGGCCTGGGGCGGGTGGCTGGCTTTTGTATTCGCCGCCATGCTGCTCGGCGAAATCGGCCTGACCCTGTGGGATTTCGTCATCGAGGACCGCACCCGCAAACTGCCGGCCAGCGAACGCATCACTCATACGATCCTCACCATCAATTACGGCATTATCCTCGCCCTGCTGGCGCCGGAACTTATGCGCTGGGCCATTCTGCCCGCCGGCTTTCACGTCGCCCCTCATGGCCTGTGGTCGTGGGTGATGACCTTTTTTGCCCTGGGTGTGCTGGCCTGGGCCGTCTTCGACTATACCCGCTCGAAACGTTTCCGGCTCGTGCAGACGCCGCTTGTCCTGCACCTCGAAAGACCGCGCCAGCGCGTCCTCCTGACCGGCGGCACCGGGCTGATCGGCACACGGCTGGGCCAGGCCCTGATTGATGACGGCCATGACATCACCATCCTGACGCGTAACAAGGCGAAGGCCGCCAAATTCACCGGCCGCGTCACCCTGGTCGACCGGCTGGAAGACCTGCACACGGTCGATATCATCATCAATCTGGCGGGTGAATCCTTAAGCAACGGCCTGTGGACCCGGAAGAAGAAACAGGCGCTTTACGACAGCCGCCTCAAACTGACGCAATCGCTGACGGACTGGATCGCCGCGGCGCCGGAGAAACCGAAGCACCTGATCAATGCCTCGGCCATCGGCTACTATGGTCATAGCGAAACGCTGGAATTCAGTGAGCACACAAAGGGTGGCGAACCCGACCTGGCCTACGATCTTTGCCGGCAATGGGAAGGCGCCGCGCAGCAGGCCGCCCGGCATGGCGTCAAGGTCAGCTACGTACGCCTTGGCCTTGTCATGGCGCTGGAAGGCGGCGCGCTGGCGCAGATGCTCTTTCCGTTCGAATTTGGCATTGGCGGTCCGATGGGACATGGCCGCCAGTGGATGTCGTGGATTCACCTCGATGATGTTTGCGGCCTCATGGCCCACATCATCAACACGGGCATAGACGGGCCGGTCAACGCTACCGCGCCGCAGCCCCTGCGCCACAACGATTTCATCCGCGCCTTAAGCCGCGCCATGCACCGCCCGGCCTTCATGCCGCTACCCGGCTTCGCGCTGAAACTGGCCCTCGGTGAAATGGCGGAAACCATCCTGCTGCACGGTCAGAAGGTCGTCCCCGCCCGTGCATTGGCGGCCGGCTATACCTTCCGATATCCTGCGCTGGATTTGGCTTTTGCCCAAATTTTCAACGGCCTGATCTAAGCAGTTGCGCCGATGTCATTCCGGTCATATCTAGACAGAACATTTTGAAAAGGCCCCCCATATGTCCACACCGATCCGCAACATGACGCCCGAAGAGGTCAGTGCCGCCCTCGCCGCCGATGAAATCCTGCTGGTCGATGTGCGCGAACCGCATGAGTTCGCCGACGCCCGCATCGAAGGTGCGGTCAACTATCCGCTCTCGACGTTTGATCCCTCCGCCCTGCCCTCAGCCGAAGGCAAGTATGTCGTGCTGTCGTGCGCCGGCGGCGTCCGCTCGGTAAACGCCGCCCTGCAATGCCAGGCGGCAGGCCTCGACATCCACGATCACCTCGCCGGCGGCCTGCGCGCCTGGGCGATGGCCGGCCTGCCGGTCGAACGATAGGCCTCTGGCAAACCTAGTGCTTGGCCTTGAGCAGCATGAAGCCGAAGCCGAAAAACAGCGTACCGGTCAGTCGGTTGAATAACTTGTTCAGCGCCGGCTTTTTCAGGTAAACAGCCAGCTTTTGCCCGCCCAGTCCGTACATCGCGTACCAGAAGGTTTCGATCGCCGCGAAGGTCACGATCAGGATGGCGAACTGCGGAAATTTTGGCGCGGATTGATTGATGAACTGCGGCAAGAAGGCCGCCGCGAACAGCAGCAGCTTCGGATTGGTGATGCTGACCAGGAAACCGCCGCGAAACAAGGCCAGAGCCGACATGCCAATGGGGGTGCCGTCCGGACGGATGCCGGCGTCCTCGCCCTTATCCATCCAGGCCTTGATGCCGAGCCAGACCAGATAGGCGACACCGGCATAACGGATGATCTCGAACAGCAGGGGCGAGGCCGTGAGCACCGCCGCCAGCCCGGCCGCCGAGGCGATCAGGGCGACGACCACGGCCAGTCCACAGCCCAGCATGGCGGCGGTTGAGCGGCGAAAGCCGAAACGCACGCTGCGTGACAGGACGTGGAGCATGTTCGGCCCCGGCGTGCCGCTCAGCAAGAAGACAGCGGCAAAATACAGGCACCAGGTTTCAACAGACACGGCTCACTCCTTTGATTTGTAGATAATCGTCTTGTAAGTAATAACAACCCTATTCCTCCTCCCCATTTCCTAAATGGGGAGGTGTCGCGGCGAAGTCCGCGACGGAGGGGTCACTTCCTAAGCCGTGACCGCGCATAGGCAATGATCCCCAGAGCGACATCATCCGGATCAGCCATGACCTCACTCGCCGCTACCCTCAAGATTTCCAGACCGAAATCTAACAGCCACTGACTACGCCGCTCATCCCTTACCACGACATCCGCTACATCATGGATCAAGCCGTCGACTTCAATGATCAGTTTGGCCTTCGGGCAGTAAAAATCAACAATATAAGGACCGATCGGATGCTGTTTGCGAAAGTGCAGACCGTCCGTTTTGCCTTTCAGCCGTGTCCATAAACGCACTTCCGGTGGCGTCAGCGTCCTGCGGAACTGCCGAGCCAAAGCGTATTTGTATTGAGACTTATTTCCCCGCATGAAAGATACCCCTCCGTCTCGACGCGCTACGCTTGCTCGACACCTCCCCATTTGAAAAATGGGGAGGAGATAAAACCCCAAAGCTTAATAATGTTCTTATTTTGTTCCAATTCGGTAAAGGAGCCAACGGGCCATAGATGATCATCAGTCCAGTGTGGAGCGATACCGCAGCATGGCCACAGCCGTCGCCACGGCGATAAAGATCAACATCGGCCAGATATTCGGCCACATGGCGGCGAAGTCCGACCCCTTCAGCATCACGCCGCGCACCACGCGCAGAAAATGGGTCAGCGGGAATACCTGGCCGATCCATTGCGCCCAGGCCGGCATACCGCGGAAGGGGAACATGAAGCCCGACAGCATGATCGATGGCAGGAAGAAGAAAAACGTCATCTGCATGGCCTGCATCTGCGAGCGCGCCACGGTCGAGAAGGTGAAGCCCACGGCCAGGTTGGCGATGATGAACAGCCCGACGCCGAGCGACAGCAGCCACACCGAGCCCAGGAACGGCACACCGAACACGAATGTTGAGGCCAGCAGCACAATGGCGGTCTGGACAATACCGACGCCGATATAGGGAATGATCTTGCCGGCCATCACCTCCCACGGCCGCGCCGGCATGGCCAGCAGGTTTTCCATATTACCGCGCTCGGTTTCGCGCGTCATGGCGATGGAGGTGATCATCACCATGGTCATGGTCAGGATGACGCCGAGCAGGCCCGGCACGATATTGTATTGCGATATGCCTTCGGGATTATACATGCGGTGGATGACGATATCGACCGGCGGCGGCCCCTGCGCCAGCGCGGCCCACTCGCCTTTCAGGTCCTGTATGAGCGCCGATGCCGTGATCTGCTGGATCATCGCTACGGCGTTGCTGGCCGCCGACGGATCGGAGGCATCGGCCTCGATCAGCAGTTGCGGATGGTCGCCGCGCAGCAGGTTGCGCGTGAAGCCGGCGGGCACAGTCACCACAAAGGCCGCCTCGCCCGATTGTAAGGCCTTTGTGCCGGCATCGGCGCTCTGCACCTCGCCCTTGATATCGAAATAGCTCGAATTTTGCAGCCCCGCCTTCAGTGACCGCACGACGGCCGAACGGTCCTCCAGGTAAAGCAGGGTCGGCAGGTGGCGCGGATCGGAATTGATGGCGAAACCGAACAAAATCAACTGCATGATCGGCATGATGATCATGATAGCCGAGGTCAGCCGGTCGCGCCGCATCTGGATGAATTCCTTGGTCAGGATGGCGCCGATGCGCCGCCATGCGCTCATGTTACACCGCCACCGAATTGTCTTTACTTTGCCGCATCAGGTGGATGAAGACATCCTCCAGATTGGGCCGTTCCTGCCGCCATTTGATCCCGCTCACCTGATGCGCGGCGACCAGCCGTTTCAGCGCTTCCAGATCGCCGCCGCTGACATGCAGCGCATTGCCGAAATAGGCGACATGATCGGCGCCCGGCTGGCTGCGCAGGCTTTCCATCAGGTCGCGCACACCGGTCCCTTCGGCCACGAAGGTATAGAGGCCGGACCGGTCGATGATGTCCTCCACCCGCCCCTGCGCCATCAGGTTGCCATAGGCGATATAGGCGATCTGGTCGCAGCGCTCCGCCTCGTCCATATAATGGGTGGAGACCAGCACGGTCATGCCTTCGGAGGATAACCGATGGATCTGGTCCCAGAAGTCGCGCCGCGCCTGCGGATCGACGCCGGCCGTCGGTTCGTCGAGCATCAGCATTTTCGGATTGTGCAGGGTGCAGGCGGCCAGCGCCAGACGTTGTTTCCAGCCGCCGGACAGCGTGCCGGCCAGTTGTTTCTGGCGCGAACTTAAACCAAGCGTTTCCAGAGTTTTATCAACGATCTGTTTCTTGTTCTTGAGGTCGTAGAGATTGGCGACGAACTCCAGATTCTCGCGGATCGACAGGTCTTCCCAGTAGGAAAACTTCTGCGTCATGTATCCGACCTGATTCTTGATCTCGCGGCTTTGTTTCAGGATATCGTAGCCCAGGCAGGTGCCGTCGCCGGCATCGGGTTTCAGCAGGCCGCACAACATGCGGATAGTCGTCGTCTTGCCGGAACCGTTGGGGCCAAGAAAGCCCCAGACCTGTCCGCGCGGCATCCGGATATCGACAGCGTTGACCACCTTGAGCTTGCCGTAGCTCTTGGTCAGACCGCGGACATCGATGGCGAGATCGGGGGCGATATCAGGCATTTTTACCCCCTCTGTCTTTTTGGCTTAGCCAAAAATCCAACTCCCCCCCCAAGAGGGGGAGATTTAGAAAAATTGATCTCCCCCTCTTGGGGGGGGGAGTTGGGGAAACCGCCCGGCGATTTTTCAAGAGGGGGTAAAAATTCCCTCACAGCCGTATATCCACAGGCTGGCCGGCATGAAGCGCTTCGGGCTTTTCCGGCGTCGCCTCGATCAGGAACATCAGCTTTTGCCGTTCTTTAACGCTGTAGATCACCGGCGGGGTAAACTCGGCCTCCGGCGAAATGAAGCGCACCTTCGCCGTCTGCGCGACGCAACCATCACAACCGACATGCACCACCGCCCCCACGCGAAACTTGCTGAGATCCCCCTGCGGCACATAGAAGCGCACAAATTCCCGCCCCTTCGGCCGCACGGTCAGGACCGCCGCGCCCGCCGCCACGAACTCGCCCGGCTCGCGCAGGCGTTCATCGACCTGCCCGGTCAGACGCGCCTTTACGTCACGATCATCGACCGTATATTGCGCGCCGGCGACATCGGCGCTGGCGGCGGCGGCTTGCGCCTGGGCGGCCCGTTGCTGATCCTCACGCGAGGCCAGACGCTTCTCGGCGATCAGTTTGTCAATATTGATTAATTGCGCCTGGGCCGATTTGGTCGCAGCCCGCAAACTGTCCATCTGCGCTGCCGACACATAGCCCTTCGGCTCAAGCTGGGCATAGCGTGTCTCGTTGGCGCGGGCGAGATCAAGCTGGCTTTGCGCCTGTATGCGCTGGGCCAGCAATGGCGCGATATCGGCCTCGCGCGCGCCCTTGGCAAGATCGGCCGCACTGGCCTGCGCCGCCACGGCCCGGCTTTCGGCGCCGCTCAGGGCATGTTCGGCCTGCGTCGCGTCCAGCCGGAACAGGGCCTCGCCTTCCGTCACCGCATCACCACGATCAACATTGACAGCCGCCAGCCAGCCCGATTGCGGCGCGCTGATGCTGACGGCCTGGCTCTCGACATAGCCACTGTAGCTATCGGCCGGTTTCGACTGGCAGGCCACCAGCACAAGGCAGCTACTCAGCAGCAGGAGATTACGCATGATCGAGGCCCTTCAGAAAGACACGCACATGGGTTTGCAGGTAAGGTAATGGCGGAAACGGCGCCTCTTCGCCATCGGCAAAGACCAGCGTCCACAGCGCGGCTTTCAGCACCGGCGCAATAACAAGATGCGCCGCCATGCCGGCCTCGATACCGGATATCTCGCCGCGATCGAGCGCCCGCTGAAACAGGCTGGTCAGCGCGCCCAGCATCTTCTGTACGACCTCCCGGCGATAAAAGGCGGCCAGTTCAGGAAAGCGGCCGGCTTCCGCGATGAGAAGCTTGGGGTATACCGGCAACCGGCCGACCTCGATCGCCATGGCCGCCATTTCGACCATGCGCATCAGGGCCGGCTCCAATGGGCCGTCATAGCCCTTGAGAAAGGTAGAGGCCAGTTCCACGCGCGGGGCGATATCACGCATGACCAAGGCTTCAAAAAGCGCCTGCTTGGTCGGGTAGTAGAGATAGACCGTGCCCTTGCTCACCTTCGCCGCCCGCGCCACGTCCTCCATGCGCGCGCCCTCGAAGCCATGCAGCGAGAATTCCTCCAGCGCGGCGGTGAGGATATCAGCCTGGCGCACTTCTGGTGCGGCCCGGCGGCGAACGGCTTTTTCCATTTTGCAGCTTCGTTACAGTACTGACCAGTCAGTACTGTAACTTAAGATTAAAAACCCGGCAAGCCATAAGCTGCCGAGTTTTTAAGGTCATATCTTGAGGAATATCTTCCTGAGATAGAACGGCAGGACGAACAGCCAGCAAATGGCCAGAACGCCAAGCGCGAACAGGAACGACATCAGGTAAGGATCAGCGATAACGCTGTGCATCCAGCGGGTGGTTATCCCCGCCACTCCGGTGACATCGAGGAAGACCGAGAACAGCCAGGCGAACACATAGGCCAGAATAGCGTTGGTGCCGAAGACGCGGATCGGCATGGCCCATTTAACATGACCAAGACGATCCATGATCAGCATCAGCGCCGACAGGATCAGCATGGCCAGGCCACTGGTAAGCAAGGCGAAGGAGGAGGTCCACAGCTTCTTGATGATCGGGATTTGCCCATCCATCGCCAAGGCGACAATAACCAGCATCAGACCAGCCAATGCCACGCTGCTCACGGCCTTCGCCGGGGTTTGTTTCTGGATCAACAGCCCGATCAGGAGGCCGGCCAGGATATTGAACACCGCAGGGACCGTGGAAAGCAGGCCCTCAGGATCATAGACCACCTGCCCCGCCTCATTGGTGCCGCCCTGGTAGATGTGCTGGATGCCGGGGATGATACGGTCGATATAGGCCGGCCATGAGCCTTCCGGCCCGAAGGAATCGCTGAGGCCGAAGCCCGGCACCGGCACAAACTTCATCAGGATGGCGTAGCCAAGGACCAGACCGAGCGCCCAGAAGGCCAGGGGCCTGGCATGGAGCACCAGCCGGCCACCTTCGATATGGCTGTGCAGGAGCACCAGCCCGGACGCCAGCCCATAACACAGGCCGATGCGCTGCAGCACGCCCGGATAGCGCCAGTGGGCGAAATCGAAACCCGGCAGCAGGTTGAGGAACAGGCCAATGGCGATGAGGATGGCGGCGCGGCGCAGGACATGGACCGCCATCTCTTTTTTACCACCCTCGCCGATACGCCGGCTCATCGAAAGCGTCATCGAAATGCCGACACAGACCATGAAGCCGGGGAAAACCAGGTCGGTCATGGTGAAGCCATGCCATTCGGCATGATCGAACGGCGGCCAGATATGTGACCAGTCGCCGGCATTATTGGCCAGCAACATGCCAATGATGAACAGCCCGCGCAGGATATCGAGCGCCTCAAACCGCTTCGCCTTTGGCACCTCCACCTTCGGGATTTCGCGTTTTTCAAACTTGAGTATTTCCGCCGCCACTATTCGCCCCTGTCCGTTTTATGGCCCGACACTCTCACAGCTTGCCCGGCTTGCCAAGCCCAGGCTGGTTACATCCAGTTAGCAGCCAATCCAAAACCAATTATAATGTCAGGTTAAGCTTACATTTTTTTGCGATGTCATGTTGACATTACATTTTTTCGATGTAAGGTCAGCCTTACACCGGTGCATCTTCACCCCCTGTTTGGAACCTGAAACATGAACCTCAAATCTCCCGGCGCCCGTTACGCGATCGGCATGACCATCTGGATGGTGTTATATGTCGCCGCCCTTTTCGGATCGATCACCCTGATCCAGTCGCAAGCCCCCACCGGTCCTTTGCTCTACGTCCTCGCCGTTCTGCCGGCCCTGCCGATCGGTGGCACAATCCTGACCTTTCTCGATTATATCGAGCGCGTGGACGAATATTTGCGGGCCATCCTGGTCAGGCGCTTCATCATCGCCACCGGCCTGACCCTGTTTATCTGCACCGCCTGGGGCTTTCTCGAAAATAACGCCGGCGCGCACCAGTTCTCGCTTTACCTGGTCTATCCGCTGTTCTGGGGTCTGTTCGGCGCCACCAGCCTCGTCCTGAGGCAGGCGTCATGAAGCAAAACCTGCGTGAACTGCGCACCGAAAAAGGCCTGACCCAGGCCGATCTGGCCAGCCAACTCGGTGTCTCCCGCCAGGCGGTCATCGCCCTGGAAACCGACAAGCACTCACCGTCGCTCGATCTCGCCTACAAGATTTCCGCCGTGTTCAACCTGCCGGTCGAGGCGATCTTCCCAAACCCCTACCGCTAACCCCTAACTGATAAAGGCATTTCCCATGTCCCTGCGCATCCCCTCGGAGCGCATGCGCTCCCCCCTTGCCCGCAACCTGTACCGCATCCAGGTCGCCACCGTCATCCTTGGCACGGGCGTCTACGCCCTCCTCCTGCTCGAACCGGGGCATCCTCTGGTTCATTTCGCCATGTCGCTTTTTACCTTCCTCTTCAACGCCCTCACGAGGTAACTCCCATGTCCGGCTTCAATTGTCCCGATCGCCGCAGGAGCGGCATTTTCAACCGCCCGATGGCGCTGATCGCCGTTATTATCGGCATTGTGGCGGCGATGACCGCCGGCCATTCCAAAGCGGCCGCACCCTTCCCCGATGCCGCCACCGCCCGCTTTTCGGTGACGGTCAGCGGCGAAGGCCCGGACGTCATCCTGATCCCCGGCCTCGCGTCTTCCGCAAGCGTGTGGGACGACACCGTGACGCACTTGAACGGCCATTATCGTCTTCATGTGCTGAACCTGGCCGGTTTCGCCGGCGAACCCGCTGGCGCCAATGCTGTGGGCGATATCCTCCCGCCGTCGGTGGGAGCGATCGACGCCTATATCAAGGCCAATCATTTGCAAAAGCCGGTCGTGGTTGGTCATTCGCTGGGCGGCCTGATGGCCCTGATGCTGGCGAAAGCCCATCCGGAGGATGCCGGCCGGCTGGTCATCGTCGACGCCCTGCCCTATGTTGGGGCGCTCTTCAATCCGATGGCCACGGTCGAGATGGTCAGGCCCCAGGCCGTCGCCATGCGTGACGGTATGATCGCTGCCCCGACAGACGCCTTCAGGGCACAGCAGACCGCCGGCGCCGCCCGTATGGTCACGGCTCCCGACGATCAGGCGAAGGTGCTCGATTGGTCATTGACCTCAGACCGCCGTGTATTGGCAGAAAGCTTCTATGAAGACCTGACTATCGACCTGCGCCCGGATCTGGCGGGCATTGATACCCCGACCGTCCTGATTTTCCCGATCACCACCGGCGAGGACGCCGCCACCACCGAAGCGGTTTACAAGAGCAGCTACGCCGCCAAGCCGAACATCACCTTCAGCCGCATCGACAACAGCCGCCACTTCATCATGCTCGACCAGCCGGCAACTTTTCAGTCGGCGCTCGAAGCGGCCCTGAAATGATTATAAATCGTGGCGGAATTGAATGAAATCGGTCTTCGTCGCCAGCTTTTCATACAGCGCCTGGGCGGTTTTATTGGCCTCATCCGTGACCCAGTAGAGCCGTTCGGCGCCCTTTGCCTTGCCAGCCTCGGCCACGGCGGCGATCAGCGCCCGCGCCACGCCCTTGCCGCGCTGGTCGGCCGCCACGAACAGGTCTTCGAGATAGCAATACCAGTCCCGCGCCCAGCTTGAGCGGTGCAGCACATAGGTGGCGAAACCGACGATCCGGCCCTCGCTTTTGGCGACCAGCAGATTCAGGTTTTCGTCGCCGTCCAGCGCCCGCGCGAAAGTCAGGTCGGTGATTTCGTCATCCAGCGCCTGCTTGTAGAAATCGAGATAGGCGCGCCACAGCGGCAACCATTCCGCCTTGTCCTCAGCCGTCGCGGGAAAAACCTGCATGGTCAGACCGCCAGCGCCTGCGGCTTGCGCCACTGCACATAAATCCGGATACCCGCCACCACGGCAATGCCTATGGCCGCGATGACGACCATGGCCGGTTCGTGGTCACGACTCTGGTTGGCGACCATCACCCAGAACAGCGCCCACGCCAATCCGGCGGCGTAGAGGCTGTTGCCCGTGCGGTAGACCATCCATCCGCCAAAGGCGATCAGGCCGATCAGGAAGACGGCGGATACGGCGGCATTGCCGGCATCAAGGCCGAACCCCGTCCAGATCATGGCCGAGGTGAAGTTGACGAAACAGGCGGCGGTGAGCCAGCCGGTCACCAGGGCCAGCGGGCCGGCGACCAGAATTTTCTCTTTCAGGGACAGGTTCAGTTCGTTGCGCAGTTTCAGCAGGCCGTTCAGCCCCGCGAAGACAGCGACGGCGATCAGGCAGAAGCTGATCCATTCCAGGCCGATCACCGGCACCCATAATTGCCACAGCGAATTGACCAGCCAGACGACGATCAGATTCCAGTCGACCGTTTCCAGCGCCACGTTTTCCTTCTGGCGCGGCATGATCTGCCAGATGGCGGCGACCAGGGCGTAGGCATAGATCACGCCCCAGATAATGAAAGCCGTCTTGTAGGGTACCAGCGGATGATTGATCAGGGCCGACTGCACCTCGACCGGCTCCCCAATGCCGAATGCGACCATCAGGCGCGCGGTCGCGATCTGGGCGATGGCCAGCGCCAGAACGACAATCGATTGTACGCTACGCTTCATGGCCCCCTAAGCCTTTTTGACGAATTCCGTCCGCAAAACCAGTCCCTTGACCTTATCGGCGTTGCATTCAATTTCCGCCTCGTCGTAGGTCAGGCGGATATTTTTGATCAGGGTGCCGCGCTTCAGCGTCACCCCGCCGCTGCCCTTGACCTTCAGGTCCTTGATCAGGGTCACGCTGTCGCCGTCATGCAACTGCGTACCGTTGGAATCCTTTACGATGATGTCGTCGTCAGCCATTTGTAATACCCTTGCCCAAAGCATTTCTCCGCCTACCCTACGTGCGGCCCGGCGGCAAATGACTAATCCTTGCAGAATCCTTCATTGGCCGCGACCACGAGGCAATCCTTTTTATCGGCCAGCCACTTCATGCCCGTCGCCTGGCCGTCCCCCTTGTGGATGACCAGGGGCGACGCATCGCGGGTGATATGGATGCCGTCGCCTTCCAGCGTGCCGGTAAAGGTGCGCGGACCGTCGAGATTGGTGATCACGACCTCATATTCGCTGCCAGCCGGGGTAATGGTCAGGGCCGTGCCCTCCGGACCGGTCCATTTGCCGACATAACCGGTGGCGTCCACGCTGGTCATTGCTTCGGCCACGGCCTGCGAGGCCGCCTCGGCGGCGGTAATCGACATAGCGGCCGATTCGGAGGCCTGCGAGGCCGCGACCTCATCGTCACCCGGCCTGGGCGAACAGGCGCTCAGCAGCACCATCGCGGCAACCGTGGTCAGGCTGGCGAGTTTGACAAGGTTTTTCATGGGCTTTCTCCGCATAGAGGTCATATTCGTGATCAGCATTAAGGGCTGAATATATATAAAGCCATGTTCGGCCTCACATGATTTTGTAAATTGCTGATCATAAGCGCCACCAACTTGCCATTATCCCCGCCTGCCATCCAACAGCATAACATCAGGACTCCGCCCATGTCCCTTTCCATCCGCCCTATCATTCACGGTTCCGCCGACTATGCCGCCGCCGTCAATCTGCGCCGCGCCCTTCTGCGCACGCCACTTGGTCTCGATTTCACTTCCACGCAACTGGCGGCCGAGGCCGGCGATATCCATCTCGCTGCCTTTGAAGACGAGGAACTGGTGGGAACGGTGCTCGTGTCAACTTATGACGATCAGACAATGAAACTGCGCCAGATGGCGGTCGATGACGCCATACAGGGCCAGGGCGTCGGCGCACGATTGCTGGCCGCCGCCGAAGCCGAAGCGCGCGCCGCCGGCAAGACACGCATCACCCTGGCCGCCCGCGTCACCGCCCAACCCTTCTATGCCCGGAATGGATATATGGCGGCGGGAGACGTCTTCGAGGAAGTGACCCTACCGCATATCACTATGCAGAAAACATTGACCTGACGTCCACGCTTACATGAAATTTGTAAGTATAGTTAACAAATAATATTAACAAGATACTATAATAAATTTTATGCACGGCTGATTGCCATACAACTATTGACCAGATCGCAGTATGGTGAGAGTTATTCTCCCGTAGAGAATTATAAAGCCGTTAACCATGCTCTTATATCGCTTCACATAATCCGCCGCTATTCCGAGTATATGCTCTCCCTCTCATTAGAGACACAGAGGCTTCAGCCGTAATGATCTTACGTATTTCTTTTCGGGGATGGGTTATCTTATCGAGTATCGCGTTCTGCATCGCCGTTTGGTGGTGGCTGCTGAGCGCCTTTTTCACCCATATGGCGGATAAGCGATGTCACGCGAAACACCCGTCGGCGCCGGAAATCTGCCGGCAGGTGCATGGCAAGGATAAATAGCCGGTCAAAACGCACATCACGTACCGGAACGCTGGCGATTGACATATCTCATTTATTTATCTTATAAATAGTATAATAAGGGAGAGTCATCATGTATCGAAAGAACCGGTTCACTGCTGCTGTCATTTTTCTGTTGGCGGGCCTGTGCCTGTCGATCGGGCTGACCTCGACACGCGCTTTTGCCGGTCAGGCCCTGCTGAGTGAAAACGACGGCCTGTACCCGCGCATCGTCGCGCTCAGCCACAATGCCGACAACTCGAAGAATGGCGCCATCATCGCCAGCGTCACCAGCTTTACCGGCGGCGGCCACGAAGACATATTCGTCAGCCATGACCACGGCCTGAGCTTCACCCTCGCGGGCCAGGTGACCGACACAAACTTCAACAAGGGCCTGTGCTGCGGCGGACTGTATGAACTGCCGGTCGCTATCGGCGCCATGCCGGCGGGCACCCTGCTCTGGGCCGGTTCGGTCGGCGGCGATACAGCAGCAGAACCGATGCAACTCCGGATATTCAAGAGCACCGACCAGGGCGCGCACTGGGCCTATCTCTCCAACTGCGCCACCGGTTCAAAACCGCGCAACGGCGGGGGCCTGTGGGAACCGGAATTCACCATCGGCCAGGACGGCAAACTGATCTGCTTCTATTCCGACGAAACTGAAACCGGCCATTCGCAGGTGCTCAAACTGACGCAATCCAGTGATGGCGTGACCTGGAGCACGCCGATCGAGATCGTCGCCAGCAACACCCAAGCCGATCGCCCCGGCATGGCCAATGTGGTCAGATTGCCGGACAGCAGCTACCTGATGAGCTTTGAAATGTGCGGCCCGCTCAACTGCGCCGCCTTCCTGAAAACCTCGCCCGATGGCGTGAACTGGGGCGATCCGGCCAGCCACGGAGCCGCGATCGCCACGGACAATGGCGCGACCTTCTGGCATACCCCAACCCTGGCCTGGGCGCCGGTCGCGGGTTCGGCCACGGGGCAACTGGTCCTTCAAGGCCAGATCTTCGTGAAAAACGGCGCGCCGATAACCGGAAACGGCAAGACCCTTCTGCTCAATGCGGCGGGTGACGGCACCGGCCCCTGGGTCGCTTTCGATGCCGCCACGGCCATCACCATGCCGGCGGGCACCGCGGGCAATTTCTGCCAGAACTATTCCTCGCCGTTGCTGGCTTTGGACGGCGGCAAAAAACTGCTGCAACTGGCGTCCGATTTTGTCAGTGGCAATACCTGCAAGACCTATTTCAAGGTCGCGCCACTTGGCGGTGTCAAGGCCTCGGCCACCACCTTGTCGGTCGCCAAGGGCGCATCGGCGACCGGCACGGTCAGCCTGCGCAGTTCAGCCAATCAGGCCGGCGTCTACAATCTGAGCGTCGATATCCCCGGCCTTCCGGCGGAGGTCACCCTGTCCGATGCCTCTGTCACGCTGTCCGCCATCACCGACACCACCGTGCAGGTCACGGTCAAGCCGACCACCCTGGCCGCCACCAATAGCCGTGTCCTTTTCGCCGGCCTGTTCGGCGTGGCGCTTCTGGGCCTGATCGGCATCCGGCACAAGAATGGACGCGTTTATCCGCTCCTGGCCCTGCTCGCCCTGCCACTGATCCTGACGGGTTGCGGTGGGGGCGGCGGTTCTTCCGGCGGCGGTGGCGGCACGACGCCCACCCCGGTCTCAACCACCTATAGCGGCACCCTGACCGCCACCAGCGCCGCCGATCCGACGGTTACCACATCTGCGCCTTTTACGGTCACAATCACCAAAACCAGCTAAGAGACTGTTTGCAAATGCGTTATGCTGGCCTGCAACGTGCTCTTTTCAGCGCTTCCGGTGCTCACATACTTAAATACGCTGCGCTCCGGTTCTCGAAATCAGCCCGTTTCGGCTCAGCCTGACGCATTTTCAAAACAGTCTCTAACACACCTGATCTTCGCC
This sequence comes from Asticcacaulis sp., assembly GCF_035497195.1. Lineage (GTDB taxonomy): Bacteria > Pseudomonadota > Alphaproteobacteria > Caulobacterales > Caulobacteraceae > Asticcacaulis. The sequence goes on along the minus strand of NZ_DATJDZ010000019.1, from coordinate 50,236 downwards.
CGAAAAAGCGCTTCATCCGAAAAAGCCCCGGCAGATGAATCTGCCGGGGCTTTTTCGCGGAACAAACAAAATATTAATAATATAAATGAGATGCTTGACTTTTCATTTGCGACTCGGACCAATGACGCATCTGCCTTGTTCCGCTTTTCCGGTATAAATCCCACGCCATGCACGTTGAAAAAGAGTCCGCTACCAGCCTGTCGCTCGGCCGCAACCTGACAGTCGGCCTGCTGGATCACCTTGGCAAGGCCATCGTCACCGGTTTTTACGACAACAAGATTTTCCCGACCGAAGCCGCCCTCGCCGACCAGTACAAGGTCAGCCGCTCGGTGACGCGCGAAGCGGTCAAGATGCTGACGGCCAAGGGCCTGCTGACTGCCCGCCCCCGCCAGGGCACGGTAATACAGCCCACCCTGTATTGGAACCTGCTCGACAAGGATGTGCTGCGCTGGCTGCTGGAGCGCAAATTTTCATTGCAATTGTTGCGTCAGTTCACCGAACTGCGCGTCTCCATCGAACCCAAGGGCGCCGAACTGGCCGCCCGTAACGCCACCTATGAAGACCTCCAGCGCATGAAGGCGGCGTTCCAGCGCATGGCTGAGGCCGAACATGGTCACGGCGACCCGACCCAGGCCGACATCGATTTCCACATCTCGATCCTGCTGGCTTCCGGCAATCCGTTCTATTATCAGTTTCAGGAACTGATCCGCACGGCGCTCCAGACCTCGATCAAGTTCACCACCCGCATCAACAAGGTGACGCCGAACCTGGAAGCCCACGAAAACATCATGAAGGCGATCTTCGACCGTGACCCGCAACGGGCCTATGCGGCGATGTTCCTGATCGTCAATGACGTGCTCGATGTTATCCATGCCCAGGAAGAAGTGAACCGGCTGGGCGGCCAATAAAAAAACGTGCCGGCCAACCCAAGCAGGGAGTGGCGACCGGCACGTCAGGAGGAAAGGTTTTCGTTAGGGAACTTTGGGCTTCCTCCCCGCAAAGGCGGCATCACGACCGGGAGATCTTTTGATGCCAGTCGGCGCGGACCCAAAGGGAAAGCAGGCCCGCGCCCGGTAGTCGGCTAGTACTTCGCGCGCAACGTAATACCGTAGAACTTGTCGTCGAAGCGGATGTCGTGTGGGAAGATCGGCGTATCGAAGTAGCTGTAGTACTTGCCACCGTTGACATTCACGCCATCGACGCTGACGGTGAAGTGCTCGTTGATGTCATAGCCGATCGAGAAGTCGAGACGGCCATTCGGACGGACATAGTTGAACTGCGCCCCATCAAAGCCCGGCGTGACCAGCTTGGCACCGAAGAAGCCATCGGTATATTCGCTGCGCCAGTTATAAACGACACGGGCAGTAATACCGTATTTTTCATACAACAGACCCACATTATAGGCGGTTTTTGAAACGCCCAGTATCTGCTCACCATAGAGATCACTGTTCGGATCGGTTACTTCCGATGGCGCATAGGTGTAGTTAGCCATCAGGCCCAGACCGTTCCAGCCTTCTGGCAGGAAGTCAAAAAAGACCTGCCCCGCTACTTCAAAACCATGCAGCTTGGACGAACCCAGGTTCAGCGGTTGGGTGACGATATAGTCAATACCGCCGATATTCTGTCGCGTCGTGCCGGTCGCGACACGATCGACGATTTCACGATCATACAGGGCCAGGGACACGTAGTTGCTGCGGCCCCAGTAATATTCCGCTGTCAGGTCGTAGTTGTCGGACTTTTCCGGACGCAGGTCCGGATTGCCGCCACCGGCGCTGGGCAGGATATTGGCATTGAGCGGAACCGAATAGGTGATTCCGGGGTTTAAGTCGCCGAAGAACGGACGCGCGATGGTCTTCGCATAGGTGGCGCGGAATTGAAGGTGGTCAGTGGCTCGCAGGCGGGCGCTGAAGTTCGGCAGGAAGTCGCGATCCCTGGTGCTGCGTGTCTGCGGATTGGGCCGGCTGACCGGATTGCCGGTGATCGGATCGATTTCAGTAATTGTACCCGTACCGCTCAACTCGCGGTCCGTCGAGGTCTGGCGGCCGCCGATCAAACCGTCGAGCGACATACCATTGGCGAAATCAAAACCGTATTTGAGCTGGGCATAGAAGGCCCAGGTGGTTTCATTGGCATTATAGGTACGCGTCGGATCCCAGGCCGGATCACCCGCTGCCTGGCCATAGAGGGCACGCAGTTCGTCGGTGTGGTCGCGCAGATAGTCGGCATCCGGCGTATACCACTTCGCGCCGTTATTGATGACCGGGATGCTATCAGGCGATTCGACCAGGAAACCGTCAGGCAGAACATCGCTGACCAAGGTTTGACGATTGCCGCCGGGCGCGCCAGGATTAGCCGTAACCGCCTGGAACAGCGCGCTGCGGTCAGCGTAACGATAACCGAACTGGAGTTGCTTGATAAAGCCCGATGAGAAATCGTAACTACCATCGATACGTGTCTGGAACATATCCGAATAGGATTTGTTGTAATCCTGGAACAGGCCGTTGGCCAATAGGAAGCCCGATGGATCGCTGAGTGGATCACCCGTCATGACTGTGGTGCCGTGATGATCGTCATTGACCGTGATGTTGACGGTCGGGATCGTCTTGCCGATATCGACAATGGTGTTGCGATTGGCATTATAGGAGCGGATGTAGGACAGATCCCAGTTCAGGCTAAAGGCGCCGGAATGCCATTTGGCGCCGCCGCCGTAGATATACTGGTCGGTCTTGCCCGTTTTGGCTTGGGTCGAGGTCAGACCGGCAACATTGTTGAAGGTGGCCTTGTTGCCCATACAGTTATGGACGACGGTGCCGTTGGCGTCATAGAAACCGGCCCCATTGACGGGAATATCGAAGCATTCATCCGAGTTCTCGACATTGGTGATGCTCTGTGCGCCGAAGATATCGGAGAAGATGAAAAAAGTGCCGAAAGTCGATTTCCAGCCGGCATATTGCGCATCGGCATAGAGTTCGAGATTGTCATTTGGCTTCCACTGGAAGACACCCAGGATTTGCGGGCGTTCGGTCGTGCCGGTATCGGTCAGGCCGCCGACGCAGGTCGGCAAGACGCCGCCAGCGCCGCCAGCCGGACCACGATCGCCGGAGCGGGGGTCGCAGTTGAACGAGATCGGGCGCGAGAATTCCTGTTTCGAATAGGAGGCGTCGAGCAGCAGGCCCATCTCGCCATGATTGGTGTCGAAACGATCCGACACCAGGATACTGGCGACAGCATTGCTTTTCTCGGTGATCTGTCCGTAATTATAACGGACATTGCCAGCGAAGGTCAGGCCCTTCTTGAAGTTGAACGGCTTCTGGCGCTTGATGTTGATAACGCCTGCCACGCCGCCCTCAATCAGGTCGGCAGAGTTCGACTTGTAGACATCGACGCCCGAAACCGATTCCGCCGGCAGGTCCTGGAAGGCGAAGCCGCGGCCGACGCCGGTGAAGATTTCACGGCCGTCGAGCGTGGTCTCGATATCGCCGAGGCCGCGGATGATGACGCCCTGGATTTCGTTGTTGTAGCCGTTCGAAGTCTGGACGCCTGGTACGCGCTGGAGCGCAGCGGCCACCGAGTTATCCGGGAACTTGCCGATGTCGTCGGCGACAATAGAATCGACAACATTGTCGGACCGGCGCTTGATGTTTGCGGCTTTTTGCAGGCTGTTGCGCTGGCCGATAACGACAACCGTCTGGGTGTCATCGGCCGGAACGGCGGCGGAATCCGGCGTTGCCTCCTGCGCGAATACCGGCGCAGCGGTTATCATCAGCGCAACGGCGGATGCCGTGCAGAGGATGAGATGCTTCGTGGACTTTTTCATGGGATAACCCCTCTCCTGTTTCTGTTCTTTTTTCGTTGTTCGATCGCAGGCGCGAGACTTGCCCGCCGCCTTCGATATCTTATTTATATGATAAATAAGATATCGCCAATAGATAATTATCATACTTATTGAGCAATCATCTCAAAAGTGATAAAAAAGTCGCAGAGGAGGCCAGCGCCTCCCCGCGCTTTAACGCTGCTTTTTGAAGGCTTTTTCGGCCTCGGCTGTCATGGCCTTGATCTGGTCGGTTTCAGCGGCGCGATAGGGCGTGCCATCAACATAAAAGATATCATGGAACCACAGGGTCGGCGGATTGTGGGTATAGGGCCGCTGCCACGAATCCCACGGCATGTTGGTCTGGCTCTTGCCGGCCACGAAGCCCCAGTTGATGACGCCGACATCGTATTTGCGGGCGATCGGCAATGCAGAATCAAAGGTAGAGCCGTTACCGCGCGCCATGTATTCGGTCAGGATCATCGGCCGTCCGTAAGGTTGCAGCGACTTGATGCGCGCTTCCAGCATCTCAGGCCAGTCGTAATTGTGGAAGGTGATCACATCCGATTCATCGACCTGAATCTGCTCGACCGCGTTCAGCTTGCCGGCGGGCGACCAATCGTCATTGTGCCATAACCCGGCGGTCAGGGGCTGGATCGGGTCCTGGCTGCGCGTCCAGGCAAAGACCTGCGGCAGCAGCCTGGCGACCTGGGCGATCTTTACCGGCTCATCGAGTTGTTTGTAATTGCCGCCGCCCTGATTATCCGGCTCGTTCCACACGTCCCAGGCCAGGATACGCCTGTCCTTGCCAAAGGCCCCAACGATGCCTTTCACATAGGCCTCGTATTTCGGCCAGCCGGCCTCGTCCATCAGCCCGGCCGAACCGGGCGACTGCACCCAACCGGAATTATGCGTGCCGGGGATCGGCGGATGCTGCTTGCCCAGCTTCGGATTGGGGTCCCAGCACGAATCGAACAGCACGAACATCGGCTTGATGTGATGCCTGTCGGCAATCTCCAGGAAAGTGCTGATGCGCTTTTTGAACCCCTCAGGGTCTTGCGCCCATAGCTGATCATGCAGGAAAACCCGCATGGTGTTCATGCCCAGCCCCTCCGCATAGCCCAGTTCGCGGTCAATCTCGACCGGGTTGAAGGTATCCGCCTGCCACATCTCGAACTGGTTGATGGCGTCGGCCGGCATGAAGTTGCTGCCGACCAGCCAGCGCTGCTGACCATACCAGGCGTGAGCTTCTTCCGCAGTCCAGCGCTGGGTTTTCGCCTGCGCGGGTGAAAATGCCTGAGTCGATAAGGCTAACGCCATGCTGCCCGCCACTAAAAAATACCTGATCGGTTTCATTACTTTGTTTTCCCGCTCTTTGCAGTGAATTCCGCTTCCGCCTTGGCCGTGAGTGCGCGAATCTGGTCGGTTTCGGCCTTGCGGTAAGGCTTGCCATCGGCATAGAAGATATCGTGGAACCACAGGGTCGGCGGATTGGCGGTATAGGGCCGCTGCCACGAATCCCACGGCATATTGGTCTGCGTTTTGCCGAGCACGAAGCCCCAGTTGATCATCGCCACCTTGTATTTGACGCCGAGCGGCAGCGAACTGTCGAAGGTTGAGCCATTACCGCGCGCCATGTACTCGGTCAGGATCAGCGGCCGGCCATAGGGCTGGAGCATTCTGATGCGTTTTTCCAGGCCTTCCGGCCACTCGTAGCTATGAAAGCTGATGATGTCGGAATTATCGAGCTGAATGGCTTCGGTGGCTGAGCGCTTGCCCGTCGGCGACCAGTCATTGGCGGTCAGCCACACGCCGGAGGTCAGGGGCTGGATCGGGTTTTGCTCGCGCGCCCAGGCAAAGACCTGCGGCAGCAGGCGATCGACATTGGCGACCTTGGTGTCCTGGTCCGAACGGCCGCCGTCCTTGGCCTGAATGGCGCCGTCGTGCGTCCAGTCCGAGGTCTGACCGTCGCGGTTATCCGGCTCGTTCCACAGATCCCAGGCCAGGATGCGGTCATCCTTACTGAAAGCGCCGACAATGCCCTCGACATAGGCTTTGAGATTGGCGGTATTGTCCTCGCGCAGACCGATAGCGCCGGGGCTTTGCACCCAGCTGGAGTTGTGCACGCCGGGAATCGGCGCCGGCTGCGTGCCGAGGCGCGGATACGGATCCCAGCACGAATCGAACAAAACCAGCATCGGCTTGATGTGGTGTTTGGCGGCGATATCAAGGAAGGTATTGATGCGCGCCTTGAAGCCTTCCGGGTCTTGTTGCCACAACTGATCATGCAGGAAGACGCGCATGGTGTTCATGCCGATGCCCTCGGCATAGCCCAGTTCGCGGTCAATCTCGGCCGGGTTGAAGGTGTCGGCCTGCCACATCTCAAGCTGGTTAATGGCGCTCGAATTGATATAGTTGGACCCGACCAGCCAGCGTTGCTGACCATACCAGGCATTGGCCTTTTCCGGCGACCAGCGGGCGGTTTCCGCATGCGCCGCCGGGGTCAGAATTGCCAGGGCCAGACCGGTGGCGATAAAGAATTTCATGGGTTTCATGGGTAGCCCTTATTGCGCGCTGAAACGGTAGATCAGCGTGTTGGAATAGGTTTCGCCGGGATGCAGCAGGGCCGAGCCGAAGGCCGGCTGATTGGGCGTATCGGGGAAGATCTGCGGCTCCAGAACGAAAGCATCGCCCTCGCGGTAGATGCCGCCGGACTTGCCTGATGAGGTGCCGTCGAGGAAATTGCCGGAATAGAACTGGATGCCCGGTTGGTCGGACAGCAGCTCCAGCTTGCGGCCGGAGACATCATCCTCAACCACGGCCATCAGACGCGGCTGGGCCGTCTTTTCACGGCTGGCGATCCAGTTGTGATCGTAGCCGCGGCCATAGACCAGTTGCTGCTCCGAGGCATCGCGCACGCGAGCGCCGATGGCAGTGGGCTTGCGGAAATCGAAAACCGTGCCCGCGACCTTGCGCACCTCGCCGGTCGGAATTGCGCCGGAATCGGTCGGCAAATAGCTGTCGGCCAGCAGGGTCAGTTTCGAATCGTTGACGCTGTGCGCCGAGCCTTCGCCGTTGAGGTTCCAGTAGGCGTGGTTGGTGATGTTGACGATGGTCGTCTTCGTTGTGGCGGCCATGTATTTGATCGTCAGTTCGTTGGCTTCATTTAACGCATAGGTCGCATGGACCGTCATCTGGCCGGGATAGCCCATGTCGCCGTCCGGACTGACATATTCCAGCTCGACCGAGGCGCTGTCGCCGTCCGCGATTTTCACCACTTTCCAGTTGACCTTATCGAAGCCCCTGGTGCCGCCGTGCAGCGAATTGACGCCGTTATTGACCGGCGCCTGGTAGGATTTGCCGTCGATACTGTACTGGCCCTTGTTGATGCGGTTGGCGAAGCGCCCGACCGTGGCGCCGAAATACTGCGGGTTCGAGACGTAATGATCCAGATCCGCATAGCCCAGCGTGATATCGGCCGGCTTACCATTGCGATCGGGCGTTATCAGCGCCTGGAGGCTGGCGCCATAGGTGATGACCGTGGCTGACATGCCCTTGTGATTGCTGAGCGTAATCGCCTCGACGGTTTGCCCATCCGCCAGCTTGCCGAAATCGGTGCGTTTGGCGTCGGCGGCCTGCGCCTGGCCGGCAAAGACCAGGGCCGTCGAAAGCAAAGCCGCCAGCGCCACGCCGGTCAGCACGTGAAATTTTGTCATATCATCCTCACCTGATTATATCTTTGAAATCATGTTTATCTGATTTATAAGATAATTAAAAGCGGGAATTTGCTTTGTATGAATAAGCGATTGAACCGGCGTGATAAATAATCAGGAGAGGTTGGTCAGCATATCGTTGATCCGGGTTTCGGCGTCTTTCAGGGCCTGATCAACCGGTTTCGCGCCGGTAATCGCCGCCGCCAGTTCCTCGCTCAGCATATCCTGAATGGCGAATTGCCGCTGGACATCGATCGGCAACCCCTGACCATAGTTGGTGATGTCCATCAGATCGCGGCGATGCGGCTGAGCCTGATAGGCCGGATCGTTAACCACCGCTTTCATCGAAGACAGATGGCCGGAGCGCGTCCAGTCGGCTTCGTGGACGCTGAGGAATTTCAGCAGCCGCATCACCGCTTTTGTCTGTGCCGGGGTGCGATCCCTGACCGGCATCACCCAGGCGTGTCCATCAACAAACGCCGCCGGCCGCTCACCAAACAGCACCGGATAGGGTACGACCGTATAGCCCGTATAGAGCGGTCGACCCGGCGTGGCCGCCTCGGCATCGAAGGCGCCGATCATCCAGGTGCCGACAATGTAGACACCGCCCTGACCGTTGACGAAGGCGGCGGTCGCGGTTCCGTAGTCCTGATCGCGCGTCGTCATGCGCTCGTCATAGATCTGCTTGAACAGCCCGACGATTTCACGGGCGCGCGGCGTATTCAGCCGGATATGGTTCGGATCGGGGAAGATGACCTCATCCTGCGCCAGCAGGTAGATATAGAGATTGCGCGCATAGGCCGCCTTCTCATTGACCATCGACTGCACGAAATACGGCTTGCCCGTGCGCTGGCGGAACTGCCGCGCCTGCACCAGCAGTTCGGCGGCATTACGCGGCAGGACGGGTTTGCCATTCTTTACCAGCCCGGCCTTGGCGAACAGATTCATATTGATATGGAAAAGCTGGGTCCAGGTGTCGAACGGCAGGCCGTAAATGTCGCCGTCCATACTGACCGCCCGGCGCGCCACCGGCGTGAACTGGTCCGGCGTAATCCCCTGCTCTTTCAGGCTTTCAGACAGCGGCATCAGCAGATGATGACTCTTGTAATCGGGGATCACCGCCATGTGCATGGTGACAAGATCCGGCGCGTCATCGGCGGCATATTCCGCCGAAAGCTGGTCATAGCCCGGCCAGGCCACGGTAATGATCTTCAGATGGATATCGGGATTTTCGGCCTCGAAGCGATCCAGCAGGCCGGTGATGATCTCGCATTCGCCATTGGGATTGGCGGTCGGCGCCTTGCCTTTCGGCACATGGGCGCGGCAGTCGCCAAAGATGCGCTGCACGGTGATTGTGGGGCGCGTATCGGTTTTTTCGCAAGACCCCAGAGTCAGCGCCATCAGCAGGAACAGAAACCGTTTCATAGCTTCACCATGCCGGTGATGGCCGAAACGATATGCTTCTGGAAGGCGATATAGATGATCAGCACCGGCAATCCCGCGAGCACCGCCTCCGCCATCAGCACCCCCATTCCGGTCACTTCGGCATAATTGGTCTGCGCCGCCGCCATGCCTTCGGTCAGCGTGAACATGTCCGGTCGGGTGGCGGAGATCAGCGGCCACCAGTAATCATTCCACGACAGCAGAAACGTATAGATGCCGAGGCTGGCCTGCGCCGGCAAGGTCTGCGGCAACAGGATTTTCCAGAAGACCATCAACGGCGACGCCCGGTCGAGCCTGGCCGCGTCCTCCATGCCCTTCGGAATCGCCCGGAAGGTCTCGGTCATCAGGAAGACGCCCAGCGGCGCCGAAAGTCCCGGCAGGATCAGCGCCAGATAGGTGTTGTGCCAGTGCAGGGTGCTGAAAATGTGATGCCGCGTCAGGATAACCGACTGATCGGGGATCGCCAGCCCCATCAGCACGAACACATAAAGCCAGTTCCGGAAAGGAAAATGCAGCCGTCCGAAGGCGTAGCCGGCCAGCGACGACAGGACCAGCACACCCGCTACCGAAAAGCCGGAAACGATCATCGAGTTGAAGAACCAGCGGAACAGGGTCTGGTTTTTCAGCAGCTCGCCATAATTGCCCAAGGTATAGGGGCCGAAAAGGCTCAAGGGCGCCTGCCGCATCAGATCGATATTGCTGCGCAGACTGAGAAACACCGTCCAAACCAGCGGCAGCAGGATCAGCACCAGCATGACGGCGCAAAAAGCGTATCTCAGCCATTGCCACACCTCGCGGCCGCGCGCCTGGCTCATGCCCGCCCCCTTATCAACCAACGTCCGGCTTGCGGCACCAGTGACACCACCAGGATCAGCGCGAACAGCATCTGTGAGGCGGCCGCGGCATAGCCAATATCCCAGTGATTGAAGCCAGTCTCATAAATATAAAGCACCAGCGGCCGCGACGCGCCGTTCGGACCGCCCTGAGTCAGCAACTGCGGCTGGCCGAACACCTGAAACTGCAAGGCGCATTCATAGGCCGCGACCAGTATCACCGCCGGCATGACCGCCGGCAGGGTGATGCGTCGGAAGATTGACCAGGGCGTGGCGCGATCGAGCGCCGCCGCCTCATAGACCGAACGCGGCGCCTGCTGGAGCGCAGACAGGAACAGGATCATCGGCAGGCCGAGGCTCCACCAGACGGTAATGATGGCCAGGCTCGGCAGGACCAGTTTCGGGTCATTGAGGAAGGCTACCGGCGTCTGGCCAATCAGGCGGCTGAAATGGCTGATCAGGCCACCATCCGGCACCAGTATCTGCCGCCAGATGATCGTCAGCACAGTCACCGACAGGACCGACGAGGCGAAGACGACGCTGCGCATGAAACCGGCGAAACGCGTCCCCCTGTTGAGCGCCAGGGCCAGACCCAGCGCCAGGACAATCAGCAGCGGTACGGTCAGCACCACGAACAGGAGGCTGTTACCCAGCGCCTGGATGAAGGTCCGGTCACGGAACAGCCGGGCATAGTTCTCAAAGCCGATGAAGTGCTCGCCACCGAACAGATTGGCGCGGTAAAGACTGAGGCGGATACCGGCGAGCAGCGGATAGACAAGCAGCCATAGATAAACGGCCAAAAACGGCAAGGCGAACAGGAGGTTTCCCCAGCCCTTTGGCGCACCGCGCGTCGTCATCACGCCGGCTCCGGCGCGTGGTAGGCCGCACCCGCCGCATCGAACAGATGCGCCTGCGCGCCATTGAGGGTCACGCCAACCGCATCCCCGGCCTGAAGCGCACTGACGCCGGCCTGGGCCGCCACCACTTCGCTGCCGTCCCCCAGCCGCACATGGACCCAGGATTGCTCACCCAGCCGTTCGACAAAATCAACGACGCCGGAAAGGCCGCCGTCCGGCGCGGTCAGCATCACATGTTCGGCCCGCAAGCCGATTCGCCACAAGCCTTCGGATAGATTCGCCGTCGGCACTGCCGTCTTCACCACCGCGCCACCGGCCAGCGTCATTTCCGCCAGACCATCGCTGCCATTGCGCAACTGTCCGGCCAGCACGTTCATCGGCGTGGCGCCGACAAACTGCGCCACGAACAAGTTCGCCGGCCGCATGAAGATTTCCAGCGGCGTGCCGATCTGCTGGACGACATGATCGTGCATGACCATGATCCGCGACGCCAGGGTCATGGCCTCGACCTGATCGTGGGTCACCATCACCACCGTGGCCGACAGGCTGCGGCTCAGTTGCGCCAGTTCGCGGCGGGTCCGCAAACGCAGCGCCGGATCAAGGCTCGACAGGGGTTCGTCCATCAGCAGCAGATCGGGTTTCTTGACCAGCGCCCGCCCCAGCGCCACGCGCTGTTGCTGGCCGCCGGACAGCTTGGACGGCCGCTTGTCGAGAAAAGGCTCGATGGCCAGTATTTTGGCCGTATCGGCAATGCGGGCGGCAATCTCGACGGTCGGCACGCCCATGTTGCGCAGGCCGAAGGCGAGGTTTTCGCTGACCGTCATATGGGGATAGAGGGCGTAGTCCTGGAACACCATAGCGACGCCCCGATCGCCCGCCGCCTGATTATGGATCGCCCGGCCATTCAGCCAGATTTCACCGCCATCGACCTTTTCCAGCCCGGCGATCAGGCGCAGCAGGGTGGTCTTGCCGCAACCGGAAGGCCCAAGGATAACAAAGAATTCGCCGGTCCCGATGGTCAGCGAAAGGTTCTCGAAAACGCACAGATCATCGTAGGCTTTGACGACATGGCGAAACTCAAGCCCCTGATTATGCGCACCCATTCCGCTTTATATCCGCCCTTGTCTGTCTCGCGCCTTGAGGTGCGATTGGCATGTGCATATCGTATTTTGCCTGGCGTTAAAAGCTGGCTTTGGCCACAATAAAAGACCCCGGCGTTTGCATACCGGGGCCTTTTATATTTAGCGGGTGAAGCGGAGGCTGATATAGCCCGTGCGGCCCATCACGTCATAAATGCCGGACTGCCAGCCTTCGTCGCCGAAATAGGCGCCGCCGGCTTCCGCGCCGGGATAACGGGGCGGCTGCTTGTTGAAGACATTGGTGAAGCCCGCCCCCAGGGTCATGTTCGGCTTCAACTGATATGACATGTAGAAATCGTTATAGTCGATCGGCTTGGTCATGTAGGGCGTATAGGTGGCCTGCGTGATCGTCGTGGTCTGACGCATCCCCGAATAGTGGCGCACGGTCCATCCCAGCCACAGCTTGTCGCGGCTGTAGGTGAAGGCGGTGCGTGACTTGACTTTCGGGAAACCGAAGACGCCCAGCGTATCGGTGATCACTTCGGGATGATCGGGATCGGCGGTGTACTTGTTTTCGTACAGGCGCGTGATCATGGTGTTGATGCCCAGGCGACCGCTGTTGCTGCTGAAACCCCACGATTCCAGATCGACGAAGTAGTCCAGTTCCACATCAAGGCCGCTGGTGGTGCGCCGGGCCAGGTTGATATTCTGCTTCACCACCGAAACCAGGTTATGCGTCACCGGATCACGCACGATCATGTCGCAGTAGGAGTTGTCGAGCGTCGGCGCATCCATGCACTTGTTGATGATGGTCTGCGGTTCGATCGAGGAGATCACATTGCTCATATCGATATCGTAGTGATCGAACGTGGCGGTGAAGTTCTTCAGGAAGCGCGGTTGCAGCACCACGCCGAGGGTCAGGGTCTTGGCCGTTTCGACCTTGAGATCGGCATTGCCCTTCTTGATGACGTCCAGATACAGCCAGTAGTCGTTCTCGTTGGCCGGCATGACCGCGGCGCAATTGGCGGCGGTGTACTGGGTCTTGTCGACGCGATTCGGCAGATTCCAGTAGTTGCACGGATCGCTCAGCCACTGGCCGCTGATCGACGAGGCGGTGAAGACTTCGCTGATGTTCGGCGCGCGAACGGCCTTGCCGTAAGTGCCGCGGAAACGGATATCCCTGACCGGCGCCCATTGCAGGCCGTACTTCTCGGCGGTTGTCTTGCCGGCGGTCGAATAATCGGCGGTGCGGACGGCGGCGTCGGCCGTCAGGCGATAGGCGAACGGCAGGTCCTTCAGGATCGGCACGCTCAGTTCGGCGAACAGTTCCGAGACGTCGAAAGACCCTTTCAGCGGATTTTCGACGACGCCGTAATCGGGCACATAGGCCGGGTTGTTCGGATCGTATTCGGCACGAGCGCCGATATTATTGGCTTCACGACGGTATTCGCCGCCCAACGCCACCTGGACCTCGCCGGCCGGCAGGGTGAAGATGCCGCCGGTCGCATAACCCGACAGAACGTATTGCTCAAGCGAGGTCGAAGAGGCGCTTGAGTTATATTGCAGATACTTGATGACGTCCTGCGTCACCGGCTTGAACGGATTGAGCGGCACGCAGTTCGGATCGTCGTTCGAGGTGTCGGCGTCGGAATTGACCCAGCAGATCGGCGTGCCGCCCGGACCGGCCACGGCGTCGAGCGCACGGAGATAACGGTCATTGGAAGTGCTGTTGAAATCCTGGATCGTTTCGGTGGTCTTGCCATACGAGAAGTAGGTCGACCAGGCCCAGTCATGCTCGCGGAACAGGGCCGGCAGTTCGCCCTCGAAGCCCGTCACCATCTGGTACATGTCGCGCTTGTAGTCCGAGCGCGACTTGCCGAATTCCGGATACTGGCGCACGAAGGTCAGGCCGGCGTCGCCGAAGGGCTTGCCGTCATTGGCCGCGATGATTTCCGGTGTAATGAAAGGATTGCCGTCCCACAGCTTGTTGCCGCCACCTTCATACCATACGCCGTATTCGCCATGCGATTTGTTGGTAGCGTAATCGACTTCGAGGAAATAGCGCACATTGTCGTTGAACTGGTAGCCGAAGGTGCCGTGTGTGATGAAGCGGTCATTGGGCACCGACAGCAGCCAGTTGTCGTAGCGGCCGCCGAATTCGGAACCACTGTTGGTCGCCAGTTGGGTAACACTGGAATTCAGGGTCAGGTCGAGCTGATTGGGCAGGATACCGGCCGAGCCGAGGACCGGGGCACGCATGGTGCCGTCATCATTGAAGACGTAGGGCTTCGACCCCAGCAGAACCACGGCGCGCTTCGAGTAGCTGAGGCTGTGCTGGTCGTCGAGAATGGTGTTCATCGTCTGGCCCGGCGGGCGGGTCCACCACGGATTGCCATAGGCAGTCGACGGGCGATCCTGGCCACCAACGACGCCGTTGGACTGGCCGTAGTAGCCATACAGGGTGACATTGGCCTTGCCGCCGGCGAAATTCCTGCCCCACAGGATATCGGCGTCATAGCTCGGCATGTCGCCATAGGTCGAGTTGCCGTAGCGGAGGCTGGCGTCGAGGCCTTCGTAGTTCTTCTTCAGGATGAAGTTGGCCACGCCAGCCACGGCGTCGGCGCCGTACTGGGCGGAGGCGCCGCCGGTGATGACTTCAATGCGGTCAACCAGGCCCGCGGGAATAGTGCTGATATCGACGGCCGAGGTGCCAGGAGCGCCGGGCACATGGCGGCGGCCATTAACCAGAACGAGGGTCCGCTTGGTGCCGAGGCCGCGCAGGTCAAGCGCGTTCAGGCCGGGGTGGCTTTGATCGAGCGAATCCTTGTCGCGGTTGGCGTTGGAGGTCTGGTCGCTCTGGCTGATAACGAGCGCCGGCATCTGGTTGACGAGATCAGCGATCTGGCGCGTGCCGGTCTTGCGAATGGTTTCAGCATTGATGACCGTGGTCGGGGTGGCGCTGGCCGCCCCCTTGTGGCGGATGCGCGTGCCGGTCACGACGATCTCGGTCGTCTCCGACGCCGCGTCATCGGCGGCCTGAGTGGCGCCTGACGTTTCCTGGGCGAAAGCACCGGCGGCAAAGGCCGCCATGCTCAGGACCAGGATCGAGCCACAGGTGAGTGAGCCGCGAAGCGACGAATGTTTCATAACCTGACCCTTTTTAAGTTTATAGGGCCGACGCTATAATAATCTAAGTATATTTACTACTGTATACGATAGGTCCGGGTAAAAAGTCTGAAACATTGTCACCTTATGGACACAATCTTCTAAATGAACGAAGGGGGAGGATGTTAGCTCCCTCCCCCTCCTCGCCTTTTAGGCTTGATTTTTGACCCACACCTGGGATTGCAGCCCCTTGAAATGCCGGCGCGGCCCCACCTCGGCTAGGGCCGCCTGTTCGGTTCCCGGCGCGTAATCGACATCACCGGCGCCAATCTCTTCCGGACCACCGATACGATTCATGCGGGCATAGTTGGGCACGGCCAGCATGGCAGAACCATCGGCCCACTTGCCGCTCAGCGCCATGACGCCGCCCAGCAGATCCGGCTTCCATTCCGCTTTCAGAGCGGCCTTGCCGAGTGGCTGGGTGATGCTTTTCTGGTCGGCCAGTTCGACATTATAGACCAGCGGGCCATAGCCCAGCGCCACCAGGCCGCGATCGGCCTCGATCTTCGGATCGGCATAGATGCGCTGCGGCGCCATTGGCAGTTCCAGTTCGATGGTGTCGCCGGCCTGCCATTGGCGCTCGACGACGGCATAGCCATTGACGATCTTCGGTGTCATCGCCTTGCCATTGACCTTGAACAGCTTGACGCCATTGACCACCGGCACGGTGGTATAGAGTTCGCTGGTGGTACGGTCCGGGATACGGACATGCAGGGCGAAAGTCTTCGTTTCTTTCGGATTGACGGTGATCTTGACCTGGCCGTTCCACGGATAGTCGGTTTTCTGCACCATCTCGACATCGGTGCCGGCCACCTTCTCGACCGTGATCTTGCTGCCTACGAACATATTGACGTACAGCCCCCTGGCGTCCTTCACATAGGTCCAGGTCGGGATCATCAGCAGGGTGCGCGGGATATTGGCGACGCAGCACGGGCAGACGTGCCACAGGGTGCGCTCGGTATTCACCAGCGGATTGGTGTAGCAAAAGCTCTTGCCGTCGAGATCGATGCCGCCGAGCAGGGCGTTGTACATGGTCTGCTCGTAGAGATCGGCGTATTTGGCGTCGTGGTAGGCCAGGTTCATCTTGTACTGGAAGAAGATCAGGCCGGCGCTGGAGCACGATTCACAATAGGCGCCGTTGCGCAAGGAGTAATCCGGTCCGAAGCCTTCCGAGGTTTCGCCCGAGCCAACGCCGCCGGTGACATAGTATTTGCGGTTGACCATATTGTCCCACAGCGAGGCGACCGCGCTCTGGTAGTCGACATCGCCGGTTTCGGCGGCGATATCGGCCATGCCGGAATAGAAGTAGACGGCGCGAACGGCATGGCCGACGGCCTCGTACTGCTTGATCGGCGGCAGGTGGCTCTGGTCGTATTCCTGGCCGCCACGACGCGATTCCAGCAGGAAGCGGGCGAGCGCGATGTAGCTGTCGCCCCTGCCATTGCCCTCTTCGTCATTCACGAAGCGGCCGAAGCGGACGAGCGCCTGCTCCATCTCCTGGTGACCGTCGAACCATTCCTTCTTGCCGGGGCCAATATTGGCGACCCAGCAATCGGCCAGCTTCTTCGCGGCGTTATACAGGCGCAGATCCTGGCCATTGGTCAGGGTGTAATGGTTGATGGCGGATTCAATGAAATAGCCGGCGATATAGCCTTCGTGATCGGAACGGTGCGCCGGATCCCAGCGCTCGTCCCATGCCCCCGGCGCGGCCAGAGTCTTGGCCGTTTGCAGATAGCCGTCCGGTTCCTGCGCCGCCAGGATGATCGGAATCCAGCGCTCCAGGGTGGCGCGCATCTTGTCCTGCGCCTTGATCATTTCCGGATCGCCCTGTGGATCAACCATCAGGGCGATGCACATGGCCTCGACCGACTCGACCACCCAGGCATTGGAGAAGACATAGCCCTTGTGCGGGCCATGCGGTTCGCCGCGATTGGCCTTGCCGGTTTCGATGAAGTTGTCGAGGCCGCCATTACCGATCTTGAGGTCGGTACGTTCGCAGTAATCGATGACGTGTGGAATCCAGTTGACGATCAGGGCCTTGGCGCGGGCGTTCCACAGCGGGCTGTCGATAGTGTAATTCTTGGTATAGACGACATCAAGGCGCTGGGGCGGCGGCGCGACCTGGGCATTGAGGCGCAGACGCGAGGTCGAGACCTGCCCACCGGCATGGGCGGTGAGTTCAAGAATATAGGCGCCCGGCGCCGAGACGGTGGCCGTGGTTTCCGGCGACAGCGCGTCGGCGAAGGTGACATTGCCTGGGCCAGAGATTTTACGCCACAGGCTGCCGGTATCGCCACCGGCGGTCAGGGTGTCCGTCTTGCCCATCAGGTAGGTCTTGCCGCCCATGACGACGGTGCGATCAATACCCGCCGCCACAACCGGGGCAAAGGCCGGCACCGGACCCACGCTCCATGCCTGCCATTCCAGCACGCCGGTGGACAGCTTGCCGTCCGAGACGATTTCCAGGCGCAGCTTGTCGGTGGTCACCGGATCGAAGGTGGTGGTATTGAAACTGTCCTTCGCCACGCCAAGGCCATTGGCATTGGCTACCGGCACAAAGGCCTTGCCGTCCCAGTAGAGCACGCGGCAGGCCTGTGGCGCACCGACGCCCTGCCCGTCCACCCACCAGTAGACGGCCACCTTGTTCAGGCTGACCGGCTGGCTCCAGTCATACTGCACCCATTCGGTGCCGGTCTTCGGCCAGTTGCCGTACATGCCCTTTTCAGTGTCGGCGGAGTTGGCCGGAACCGCGCCGTCATTAATGGCGCTGACCTTGCTGTCGCCGGACTGGAAAGAGGTCGAGGGCGTGGCCACCTTCGCCAGGTTGACCGACGTTTCATCGGCGCGCGACGCAAACGCAAAGCTGCCGAGACCGGCGAAGACCGCCGCGCCGGCGGCGCAGGCGAAAACGGAGCGGCGATTGACGGCGCCACAGCCGCAGGCGGCTTCACAGAGATGGGGATTGGTTTCGGCGAGGAACTTCCTGGACATTGGCATTTCTTCTTTTTGATTGATTGCGGGTTTTATTCAGTCGCGGCGCAGACCGGCGAGGCCGGCAGTTTGGTATCCGCCGGCTCGACCAGAACCGGCTTGGGGTACAGCGCTTCCCATTCCTGGGCGGCCACGGCGGCATAGGACTTGCCATCGGTCGAGGCATCAAACACCGCCCGCAGGCAGCGCGTTTCGACTATATCGAAGCTGACGTCATTGAAGGCATCGGTCGAGGTGCCATAGGCGCTGACATTGGATACCGGCACCCATTTCTGCTCATTCCAGTATTCAAGACGCCAGGCTTTCGGGGCGGCTACCCCGACGCCGGAACCTGCCGGCTGGTCATTCCAGAACCGGATGCGCGAACCATTGAATTTCAGCTTTTGTTCCCACTGGTAGACCACCCATTGCTGCGCCGGATTGTTCGGCGACCAGGTGCCCCATGTGTCGGGCGGTAGCGGGTTTTCATGCACCTTGCCGTCATTCAGCGCCCTGATCCAGTACTGCACCGGCACCGGCGAATTGGAGGCGACGATGCGCGCCGCCGGGGCGATATTGCGCGTTGGCAAGGGCGCCGGCGCCGGCAGATGCGTCGGAATCACCTTCTCGATCAGGGCCGGCGTCACGCTGTCATCCCATTTGACCTCATCGATAGCGACGCTGCGGCGGAAGTGATCGCCGCCTTTCGCATCCGCCGTGTGATAGGCGAGATACCACTTGTCCTTATATTGCACGATGCCGCCATGCGAGGTGGTCGAGGACACCGGATCGAGCAGCACTCCCTGATAGGTCCACGGGCCGAGCGGCGACGATGCCGTGCCGTAAGCCTGACAGGCATAGTAGACCGCTTCGGTGCACTCCGAGTCCGGACCAGCCGTATTGCCGGCATACATCATATAGTATGTGCCGTTGCGCTTGAAGAACCAGGGCGCCTCGAAGAAGCCCTTGAGGCCATGGACATCGACTGGCTGGCCCTTGAAGGTCACCATGTCCTGTTCCAGCTCGACGCCTTTCAGGCGGCCGAACGTGCCCCAGTAGAAATAGACGCGGCCATCGTCATCGACCAGCACGGTCGGGTCGATGTTCTCGATCTCGTTCTTGACCGGATAGGACTGCGACACGATCGGGCCTGAGGGATGCGCATCGGTCCACGGCCCTTCCGGACTGTCGGAAACCGCCACCCCGATGGCGAACGGGTCCTTATTCTTGCTGTCCGCCTCGATGATCGGCGCGTACATGTAATAGCGCTTGTCAGGCCCCTGTACGATCTGGCCGGCATAGGCGCGCGCCGGCGTCGCCCATTTGAACACGGCTTCCGGACGAACGAAATGCGGATTATGCCGCCACACGCCGGAGGCCGGATCTTCGGTTTCCAGCATCTGCCATTCCGGCATGATGAAGTCGTTGACGCCGGGCGCGGCCGTATCGCGGCCTGTCAGGATATAGAGCTTGCCATTGGCCACCAGCGGCGCCGGATCGGTGCTATAGTCCTTGCCGTCGGCCAGGATCGGATTGCCTGGCGATTGGACGGTTTCCCACTCTTGCGCCTGCGCGCACGCCATCAGCAGCGGCAGGACGCAGATTAGCGACATAAAACCACGCCTGATTTTAAACTGGGGATTGGCAAAATTCCGGGTCATCACTGGCCTCTTTTGTCAGGTTGCGCACTTTCTTAAGTGTTATACGGTATACAATAGTCTGACAATAGCAATAGGCCTTTGCCTCCCTGAAAGATACCTCCATTCCTGAAGTTGCAGAATCACCCCTTAATCAACCCTGACACAGCTTGCCGGACACCAGAATGAATGCCTGACAAGCCGGTAAAGCTTAAATTATATAACTTTCCTCCCTTTCTCCATCGCAAGGTCCGCCATGACAATTGTGGTTCAAACCCTCTCCGAACAGATTTTCTCCCTGGTCCGCGATCGCATCATTTCCGGCAGGATCCCGGCAGACGCCGCCATCCGTCAGGACGCCCTGGCCGCCGAACTGGGCGTCAGCAAGATTCCGCTGCGCGAAGCCCTGGCCCGCCTAGAACAGGAAGGCTTGCTGCTGTCACACGCCAATCGCGGTTACTTTGTTCGTCCGCTCAATGTTGATGAAGTCGAAGAGATCTACGCCCTGCGCCTCAAACTGGAACCCGACGCCGTTGGCGAGGCTGCGAAAATGGCAACCGACGCCGACCGCAAGGCCGCCCGCGCCGCGCTCGATGCGCTCGATGTCGCCGCCAATACCGATAAAACCCAGGTCGGCAAGCTCAACCGCGCCTTCCACATGTCGCTGGTCCGCCCGCTGCATCGTCAGGTCACGCTCCAGATCATTGAACGGCTGAACATTATCTGTGAACGCTATGTCGGCAAGCATCTGGAGCCGGCGGGCCGCGACGATCGCGCCCATAATGAGCACTCCGCCCTGCTGGACCTGTGGTCGGCCGGCAGGTCGGATGAGGTGTCCGCCCTAATGCGGCAGCATATCGCCATAACGCTGGAAGACCTGCGCAAGCAGTTTGAAATGGAAAAGATGGTGGCCAGCGCCTAAGCCGATCCCCAAAATTCGCATAAAAAAACGCCTGCCGCATTGGGGGGACCGTTGCGACAGGCGTTTGAAAGTTTGTCCCGATGCACGAGGCCGGTCACGGGAGTGAGACCGGGCGGGCATCGGAAAGGGTGATCCGGAACCAGATCAGAGACGTTAAACGCGCCGCCCGAAGCCTACCGCACTAAGGCCGGAGAACCCCTGGCGATCCGGACAGATACTCAACACGTCCGTAACGAAGCGACAACGTTCATCAAGCAGCGCGCCTTTCCAGGGAGGAATGGTGGAGGCTAATTGACTGAGTAATCTAAACCATTGATCGCGCCGCGCGTCAAATATAAATTATACGATTACGAAAGCGTGATGCTTATGCCTTCTTTTTCAACGTCTTTTCAGGACGAATGATAGCGGTCCCACCGCCCGATCCGGTCAGTTTGAGGGTCAGGCTGTCGGTCGCGCTGATCTTGCGCGTGGCGCGGGTCAGGGTCGTCGGCGTGTCTCCGTCCTGCCAGACGGTCGCCTCATACCTGCCGACACCGAGGAAGTTCAGCGGCACTTCGATCGTGCGGCCCAGCTCATTGGTCATGGCGCCAACATACCAGACGTCGCCCTTGCGGCGGGCGGTGACGATATATTGGCCGATATCGCCTTGCAGCACGCGGGTCTCGTCCCAGCTCGTCGGCACGGCCTGGATGAAATCGACGCCATCCTCCCAGGCGCCATCCGCCTTCTTGTAAGCTTGCGGCGCGTCGGCCACCATGACCAGCGGACTGTCATAGACGACATACATGGCGATGGCCTGGCCGCGCGTCGTCTGGGTCAGCGGATGACCCTCGTGGATTTCAAAGGTCTGCGGCGTGCGGTTGCCGAAGCCGCCCGGCGTATAGTCGATCGGCCCCAGGATCATGCGGGTGAACGGCAGGGTGACATTGTGCGTGGCGGTGATGCGCGTCGTCCATTTGTTATATTCCGCCCCCAGCACGCCTTCCTGCGTGATATAGTTGGGATATGTGCGCAGCAGACCGGATGGCGCATAGGCGCCGTGCAGGTCGACCAGCAGGTGGTGATCGGCGGCCTTTGACAGGACGCGGTGATAATAGTCGGTGATGTCCTGGTCGGAGCGGTCCATAAAATCGACCTTGATCCCGGCCAGTCCCCACGTTTCATAAGCCGCCAGTGCGTCGTCCAGTTGCCAGTCGAGTTGCTGCCATTGCAGCCAGACCATGACGCGGACATTGCGGTCTTTCGCATAGCCGATGATGGCCGGCATATCGACGGCGGCGATCGGTTTCGTCACGTCAGCGCCCGGCTTGGACCGTGTGGAGGAACCGGCATACCAGCCCTCGTCGATCAGGATATAGTCCAGCCCCATCTCGTGGGCGAAATCGACATAGGCCTTGTAGGTTTCGGTATTGATGCCGGGATTGGCCACCGGCGCGCGGAAGCCATTCCACCAGTCCCAGGCGCTCTTGCCCGGCTTGATCCAGCTTGCGTCCTTTATCCGCGACGGCGCGCCAAGCGTGGCGATCAGGTTCGATTCGACCAGTTGGCGCGGGCTGTCGCCGACCATGATCACCCGCCACGGCGTCTTCACCTCGGCATCGCTGGCGAACTTCGCCACATAGGGCTTGATGTCGTCAGCGTCGGGGCGCGGCGGCAGGTGGATGGCCACGCCGAGTTTGTTGTCGCCGGTGCGCGAATAATAGGTCGCCGGATAGTGGTCGATATCGGATTCGGCCAGAGCGAAGGTACTTTCCCCCTCACCCGTCTTGCAGACCAATGGCGAGTCGAACAGGCTGTGGTCGCGGATCAGCGACGCCTTGACGGGATCGAATTCGCCTTCGTGGGCGTTGTGGAACTTGCCAAGGTTCAGTCCCCAGCAGTCATAGTCGGCAGCGAAGGCAAACTCGGTCTTTTCACCATAAAGGCCGTAAGCCGCGTCTTGCGCCGGGACGATATAGCGAAAGGCAACGCCTGAGTCATAGACGCGGAAAATCAGCGTCAGATTACGGCTGCCGCCGGTTTCATGAAAGGTCAGGGTCTGTTCGTTATAATGGTCAGGAGCGCTGGCGGCCTTGCCGGCCACGATCTTGTAAGTCTCGTTGACCGCGCGCGTCGTCACGGCTGGCGCATCAAAGCCTTTCGCGCCAAACCCGGCGAGATCGGTGCGCAGGCCCAGTTCCGATGGCGCGATAAAGGTCTTTCCATGAAAGCTGACGCTGTATTTTGGCAATCCAGCATCGGCCTTGTCGATGGTTACGACAACTTGTCCATCCGGGGAATTCACGGCCCAGGTTTCGGCCTGTGCCGCACCGGCCATCAGCAATAACGGAAGCAACAGCAGGGAACGGCGCATGACAAGACCTTTGGGTTGGAGAACCCCACACGGATACCGTATACGATATTGACCTGTAAAGCCGGAAGTTAGTCCTAGAGCGCAATCCGACAAAGTGGCCACCACTTTTGGCTTCGCCGAACTTCGTTTCGGATAAATTGCGCGGCAAAACAAAAAGATAGAGCAAAATGACGATTCTATCTAAGTCATTTTGCTCTATCGGCGATAGTGCGACAGAAACGCCCACATCGCCTCGTTATCGACCACCCATTGGTGTTTGCCGCCGACGGTAATCCGCCCGGCCACGTCCGCACCACCACGGCAGCCGGTATAGCGCTCCTCATAGACGCCGGTCGCCACCCACTCGGTTGTCGGCGCCGCAGCGCAGCCATTCAGTTGCGCCCATCGCTGTTCGGCGGCGTGCATGGTGTATTGCCAGTAGCCCGCGCCGCCGCCTTCGATCGGATTGGTGGTATCCTTGTCACCGGCGAAGGCGATGACCGGCATGGGGCGCGATGGCTTACAGGTGGCCGGATCGGGCTTTGTCGGATCGGCTTTCGACGGATTACCGGCGCGCAATCCCACCACCGGCGCGATGGCGGCGAAGCGGTCGGCATCGACGCACCCCAGCCACGAGGTCATCCGTCCGCCGCCGGAAAGCCCTGTGGCGTAGACCTGATCGCGCGCCACGCAGCCCTGCCCGACCAGCCAGTCGATCGCCGCGCCAATATAGGCGACATCATCGGCGTCGGTTTCCGTGGGAATGGCGCCGGTGACGGTCGGCACACCGGGAATGTTCCAGACAAAACCCTTCTCCACCGCAATCCCGCCATCGGGCGCGGCAACGATAAAGCCATGCCGGTCGGCGGTCTCTTCCAGCCGCGAATCCTTTAGCATCCCCGCGCCGGTGCCGGTGCTGCCATGAAAAAGAAACAGGACCGGCAAGGGCGAACCGTCAGCACTTACCGGCAAGTGAATCAACATCGACCGCCCGGTGTTACCAATGGCGATGCTTTGCGTCGTGCCCGCCGCGCCTATTCCGCAGCCCGCCGCGTGGGCCATGCCATTCCAGCCGATCAGAGCCAGAATGATAATTATAGAATACAAACGCTTCATGGTGACCTCCGGCTAAGGCCCGCACCCTATGGCCGGCATCTGAAAGCGTCAATCGCCGAACTAACCGGCATACCGACTTGGCGGCACGCCCAGCAACCGGCGGAACATGGTCGAAAAGGCGGCGGGACTGTCATAACCCAGATCGAGCGCGATGGCGGTGACGCTTTCCCCCGCCGCCAGCCGCGGCAGGGCCACCAGCAGGCAGGCCTGCTGCCGCCATTCACCGAAACTCATCCCGGTTTCACGCCGGAAAGCACGGGTAAAGGCACGACGGTCCATGCCCAGGGCGTCACACCAGTCTTCGATCGTGGCATGGATATCCGGCGCTTCCAGAAAGGCATGGCAGCGTGCCGCCAGTTTCGGCGATACCGGAAAGGGCACCGACAGATCGACGCGCGGCGCATGGGCCAGTTCCGCCGCCAGTAGCGACATCACCAGCCCATCACGGCCACTGATGTCATATTCCAGCGGCAGGTCCGCCGCGGCGATCAACAGCTGCCGCAGCAGGGGCGAGACGCTCATAACGGCCGATTTCGGCCCCAGCAGGCGCGCGGTGTCCTCATCGAGCAGCACGCTGCGCGTTTCGACCGCGCCGACCATACGCACCGAATGCGGCATTCCCGCCGGCGTCCACACCGCACGTTCCGGCGGCGCCACCCAGGCGCCGTAGGGCGTACTCAGGACCACGACCCCGCTGGCGGCATAGACGAACTGGCCACGTCCATGCGTGTGCCAATCCAGCTCGAAGGAAGGCGGATAGCTCCTGGCCCTTGCCACGATTGGGCGCGGAATGTGATCATACTCATTGCGGTATATCCAGGGTTCTTTCATGGCCCGGGTTTTTCATGACCAGAGTTCTTCATGGATCGCCCCACTCTCAAAACATATAGTCCCGTCATGGAATGCGGGACGCTCGCCTTTCCTCTATCACGGCCTCCATTACAGAGGAAGTCCATCATGGAACAATCGCCAACCGCCACAGTCCCCGCCCCCGTCGTACAGGCCGGCGGCACCGTCTTTTCCGTTATTCTGGCCGTCGCCTTCTGCCACATGCTCAATGACATGATGCAGGCCCTGCTGCCCGCCATCTACCCCAATCTGAAAAGCGGGCTGGGCCTCAGCTTCACTCAGATCGGCGTTATAACCCTCGCCTACCAGATCACCGCCTCGATCCTGCAACCGCTTGTCGGCCTCTATGCCGACCGCCGGCCGACGCCACTGGCCCTGCCCGGCGGCCCGCTGTTTACTTTGACCGGCCTGGCCATCCTGTCGACGGCGCACATCTATCCGCTGCTGCTATTGGGCGCCTGCGCCCTGGGCATGGGGTCTTCGATCTTCCACCCGGAATCCTCACGCGTCATTCGGGCCGCGGCCGGCGGTCGCAACGGCATGGCCCAAGCCCTGTTTCAGGTCGGCGGCAATACCGGCTCGGCGCTCGGCCCGCTGGCAGCGGCGATCGTCGTCGTGCGCTGGGGCCAGAGCAGCATCGCCACCTTCGCCCTGCTGGCCCTGTTGTCCTGCGCCGTTTTGTGGAATGTCAGCCAGTGGTATCGCCATCACGGCCTGACGCGCCTCAACCTGAACCGCAAGGCGATGGAGGGCGTCGTCCTGCCAAAAGGCGCGGCCCGGCGCGGTATTGCCATCCTGCTGGCCATGATCTTCTCGAAATATGTCTACCTCGCCAGCCTGACCAGCTACTTCACCTTCTACCTGATCCACCATTTCGGCGTGTCGGTCGGCAATGCCCAGATGCACCTGTTCGTCTTCCTGGCGGCGGTGGCGGCGGGCACCTTCATCGGCGGACCGATCGGTGACCGCTTCGGCCGCAAATACGTCATCTGGGCGTCGATACTGGGCGTCCTGCCGTTCACCCTGCTGCTGCCCTATGTGTCGCTGATGTGGGTCGGCGTGCTCAGCGTCATCATCGGCCTGATGCTGGCTTCGGCCTTCCCGGCGATCGTCGTCTTCGCGCAGGAACTGGTGCCCGGCAAGGTGGGGATGATCTCCGGGCTATTTTTTGGCTTCTCGTTCGGTATGGGCGGCATCGGCGCCGCGGTGCTCGGCAAGGTGGCCGATGTCTGGGGCATAGACACCGTGTTCCAGGTCTGCGCTGTCCTGCCGGCCATCGGCCTGCTGGCCGCCTGGCTGCCGGACCTCAGGGCGCGGCAGAAGGTATAACAAAAAGCCTGACCGCTTATTGTGGTCAGGCTTTTTGTTACTGGATCGCAGGCGGCGTCTCGCCCAGCAAATGCTGGGTGAAGAAGTCCATATGCTTGCGCCAGTAGTACGGACCGATCGTATTGTGATTGCGGTTAGCGAAGATGACCAGTTCATGCGGCTTGTTGGCCGCCACCAGCGCCGCATCGAG
Organism: Asticcacaulis sp.; assembly: GCF_035497195.1. Lineage (GTDB taxonomy): Bacteria > Pseudomonadota > Alphaproteobacteria > Caulobacterales > Caulobacteraceae > Asticcacaulis. Next base: position 23,990 of record NZ_DATJDZ010000019.1, on the reverse strand, counting down.
CCGCAGGGTCGCCGCTACCGGCACGTTGTCGTCGATGTCACCGTGGGTCAGCATCAGATGGCCCTTGAGATTGCCGGCCAGCGGAATATTGGAGTTTTTCTCCCAGGTCGCATCGTCGGCGGCGCCCATCGAGACTTCCGGCCACCACGCCTTGTCGAGCCGCTGATCCTGATTGCCCGAATTGGCCACCGCCACCTTGTAAAAATCAGGCCGGCGCAGGATGAAGCGCGCCGCGTCATAACCGCCAGCCGAATGGCCGAACACGCCGACGCGATCGAGGTCGAAATAGCTGTATTTCGCCTTCATCGCCTTCAGCACCCAGATATGATCGTCCAGCCCGACCTCGCCCAGATTCTGGTAGGCCGGCAGGCGGAAGGCCTGGCCGCGCTGCGAACTGCCGCGTGCGTCGATCTCGACCACGATGGCGCCGATCTGTGCCATGCCGACCGCCGGATTGCGGATATTGCGGCCATAGGTCTCGTCGATCACATGGGTGGTGGGGCCGGTATAGACATATTCGATCACCGGATAGGTCTTCGACGCATCGAAGTTCTTCGGCCGAAAGATCATGCCATAGAGCACGGTCTTGCCGTCGTCAGCCAGGGTCTGGAACGGTTCGGCGGGCGTGAAGCCGCTGGCCAGCAGCGCCGATGGATCAGCCTTGCCGAGTTCGGCGATGATATGGCCATCCGCCGCGCTGCGCAGCAGGGTGCGCGTCGGTACGGTCGGGCTGGACATGCGGTCGATGAAGGTCTTGCCGTCTTCCGACACGCTGACATCGTGATCCAGCGGTTCGGGTGTCAGGTTGCGGATCGCGCCATCGAGCGTGACGCTGTACAGGCTGGAGAAATAGGGATTGACGCCGGCCTCGCGGCCGATGCCGGTGACCAGCAGCGCCTTCGCCTTGTCATCGACGCGCACGATATCGGTGACTTCCCAGTTGCCTTTCGTCAGCGCCTTGCCGCCGGCCGGGTTTGTCCCCTTGGCGACATAGTAAAGCTGCGCCCAGCTGGTGCGCTCGGAAATCACCAGATCGCCGTTCAGTTCGGGCACCGGCCTGACCTGCGATGAGGTCACCGTCACGATCGGTTTGACCGCTTCATGCACCCGCAGAGTGGCGACATTGGCAGCCGGATCGATCTCGTACTGATTGACCTCGCCATAACCGCGTTTGGTCCACTGATAGAGCACCTTGTCCTTGTCCCAGCTCATATTGGGATCGCCCGGCCACAGCAGGGAATTGGCCGGCACATTGAGCACTTTCGGCGCGACCGTGCCCTTGAGCGACGCGGCCACATCGATCACCACCGGCACGATCTGCGGCACGAATTCGGCGCCGGCGGTCGGGTAGACATAATCATAGTGGCGCGGGAACTGGCTGCCCGGCGGATTGGGCTGGACGCCATGCCAGATGTAGCTGTTGTTGCGGTCCATGCGGTAGGTCAGGATCTGCTTCGAATCCGGCGACCACTGCACGCTGACCGGCATGGGCGGGGTTTCGGTCTGGGCCGCCACCATATCGGCGAACATCGGGTAGTTCATGCCGTAGCGCTGGTCATAGCTGCCATTGGCGGTTAGCGACGTTTCCTTGCCGGTGGCGATCTCGACCAGAGCCAGATCATAGCCCTTGTGGATCACCTTGTAGAGGCCGTCCGGCGACACCACGCCTTCATCGATGGCCGGCGGTGGCGGTGCGTTCGTGACCGTATTCGCGGCCATGTCGTAGATCAGTTTGCGCCCGCCCGACGAAAAGGTCAGGCTGCGCTTGTCGGCGTCGTAATCTTCCGGCGAGACATCGAACGGTCCCTTATCGCCCAATACAGTCGCCAACAGCGGCTGCATGGCCGCTTCCGTCACCAGATCGCTGATCTGCCCCGTAGCGGCATCGGCCAGCGCGATCACCCCCTGCCCTTTGGCGCCGTGGCGATAGAGCACTTTCGTTCCGCCCGCCACGAAACGCGCCCGCAGGTCGAGATCGGTGACCAGTTCACCGGTCTTGCCCGCCAGATACGATTGCGCGGTGGCGTAGCGCTCGGCGATCGGCGCGGTTTCGGCATAGGCGACGGAGGTCAGGGCGAGCAGTGAAGCGCCGCCGGTTACGAGAAGGGGAAATAATCGCATGATCTACTCTTTAAAATTATTGCGCGGGCGGAGCCGAGGTGATGGTCACCTCGATCTCGCCGGTATTGTCGGCATAGATGTCGTCATTGAGACCGAACTGGATGGCCTCCGCCCCTTCTGGCACGGTGATGTTCAGGCCCGGCCCGATCGGGAACGGCGACTTGACGATCTTGCCCTTGGCGTCGGTAAAGACGGCCACCAGCTCATTGAGATGCACCGGATAGAAACCATGCCCCATATACATGCTGGGAAACGGCATCCCCGAACCGCCGAGATGGTCATCACAGATAAATTCAGCCTGGCCGCCGGGATCGAAACCGCCACCGCCGGCCACGGTCGTGGTCGATCCCGTCGCGGTGATCTGCAATGGCGTGCCGGCGGTCAGTTTCAGCGCCGCCACAGCCGGGGCCGTACCATCGACCTTGCCATAGGGCAGGTCCGGATTTTTCTTCTTGATGACCCACGGCATGGATGTGCCCGGCACCTTCACCGTCACGGTTTCCGCCAGGGCTGCCTGGCTCATCCCGGCCAGCGCAATCCCCGCACCCAATATAAAAAGCTTCGCTATCCGCATGTCACAACCCCCACCAAACTATTGTCAGACATAATCCGCACGGCCATATTTAAATGTCAAATATTTTATACGATATACCGATGAATTGACATAGCAGGCCAGCCGGTCATAATCGCCTGACAACAAGATTATAAGGCGTTCGGATGGCAGGTCATATTCGTAAAATCGTGGTAGTGGGCGGCGGCACGGCCGGCTGGATGGCCGTCTCGGCGCTTGCCAAGGTTTTTGGCACGCAAAAGTACAGCCTCACCCTGATCGAATCCGACGAGATCGGCATTGTCGGGGTTGGTGAAGCGACCATTCCGACCATCCAGGAATTCAACAAGCTTCTGGAACTCGACGAGAACCAGTTCGTGAAGGAGACCAACGCCACCTTCAAGCTGGGCCTGCGCTTCCTCGACTGGTCGGCGCCCGGCAGCGAGTATTTCCACCCGTTCGGCACCTATGGCGTCGATATGAATGTCAACTTCACCCACTACTGGATGCGCTATCGCCTCGCAGGGGGAGCAGCGGATTTCGGCCTGTTCAATCCGCAAACCGTCGCCGCCCGGCAGGGCCGCTTCGGCCGCATGAGCGAGATCAACCCGAAGGCGCCGAACGTCAACTATGCCTTCCATTTCGACGCCTCGCTCTACGCCAAATTCCTGCGCCGTTACAGCGAGGCACTTGGCGTCGTGCGCCAGGAAGGCAAGATCACCACCGTCACGCAACACCCGGAAACCGGCGACATCACCTCGGTCACGCTGGAAAGCGGCCAGACCATCGCCGGCGACCTGTTCATCGACTGCTCCGGTTTCCGCGGCCTGCTGATCGAGCAGACGCTGAAAACCGGCTATACCGACTGGAGCCACTGGCTGCCGTGCAATCGCGCCGCCGCCGTACCGTGCGACAAGGTGAAGCCCGTCACCCCCTATACGCAACTGACCGCCCGCGAAGCCGGCTGGCAATGGCGCATCGCCCTGCAACACCGCACCGGCAACGGTTATGTCTTCTGCGAAAACTTCCTTTCGGAAGACAAGGCCGCCGAACTGCTGCTGCAACGGCTCGATGGCAAGCCGCAGGCCGATCCGCGCATCATCCGCTTCACGACTGGTCACCGCAAACTGCAATGGAACCGCAATGTCGTGGCGATGGGGCTAGCCAGCGGCTTCCTCGAACCGCTGGAATCAACCTCGATCCACCTGTTGCAGGAAGCGATCATGAAGCTGATCCGCTACTTCCCGCGCGACCGGATCACCGACAGCCTGCGCTCAAACTTCAACCGTGAAATGCTGTTCGCCTATGACGATGTGAAGGACTTCCTGATCGCCCACTACAAGATCACGACGCGCGAGGACACGCCGTTCTGGGCCTGGTGCAAGCATATGGATATCCCCGACAGCCTGAAAGCGCGCCTGGAAAGCTTCGAGCAGAACAATCTGTCGCTGGTGCAACCCAACGAACTGTTCAAGGAGGCGAGCTGGTTCGCCGTCCTTGTCGGGCAAGGCCTGACGCCTAAATCCTATCACCCCGTTGCCGACCTGATGACGGAAGACGAGTTCCGCTGGCGGATGGATCGCGTGAAGGAAGGCACGACGGGCCTGGCCAATGCGATGCCCATGCACGACGCCTATGTCGCCAAGGTGTGCCCTTCACCGCAACTGGTTAACGTCTGACTCAATTCTTTTTTTGCATCAAGTACAAAAAAACACCCCGCCGGTTGCCCGGCGGGGTGTTTTGCTTTGGCAGCAATCAGATCAGTAACGGAAACGCGCGCTGAGCTGAACGGTCCGGGCCTGAACCCGCATACCTTGCGGCAACAGTTTCTGCTCACCCCAATACATCTGGGTGTTGTTCTGAAGCAGGTTAGTGCCTTCCAGGCTGAGGGTCATGTACTTGACCGGCGTCCAGTTGACGGCCGCATCCAGACGCGAAGTGGCCTCGACATATGGCGAGTATTCCGAGAATTCAGGCAAAGCCCAAGCGCGGAAACGGTCGCGGTAGTTATAGGCGATACGGGCGCTAAATTGCGGCGTATCGTAGTACAACATCAGGTTATAGGTGTATTTCGAATTGCCGACCGCGTTATCATCATCACCCGGATAATCGATCTTGGCGACTTGGTTATAGGTGTAGTTGAACTGGCCGCCGAAGTTGGCGAGCTTGCCCGGCAGGAAGTCGAAGAAGCCTTGCGCGTTGAACTCGTAACCCTGGAAAGTGCCGGGGCTGGCGTTACGCGGGCGGGTGATATTGTACTGCTTGCCGTCGATCGTCTCCAGTTCGGTGGAGTCATAGATGAAGCCGTCTGGCTTCTTCAGATAGGCGGCAAAGGAGATAACGCTGCCGCGACCGAAGTAATATTCCAGCGAAGCATCGTAATTGTCTTCCTTGTTGGCTTTCAGATTGGCGTTGCCGCCCCAGCCGCCACCGACATTGGTGCTCTTGTTGCCCGCGTCGAGGAAGGTGAAGGACGTTGCCTGGTCAAAGCGCGGACGCTGGACGTTGAACGAATAGGCCACGCGGAACTGCAGTTTCGGTGTGAAGTGAACCACGGCGTGAGCGCTGGGCAGGAAGTCCTTGTAATCCAGTTCCGTGGTGCGCGGCACCATGATCTGGTCGGGCGTGCCGACGATCAGTTCGTCATTGCCTGGCGTGCCCTCCGGCAGGGTGGGATCGTAGCTTGGGTTAGGAAGCCAGTTGATCTGGCGATCATAGGAGAAGCTGCTGCCCCAGGTATGAATCTCGCGCCCGCCGATCACCCCATCTACTGGGATATTGCCGATCTTGAAGCCATAGAATATCTGGGCATAAATAGCCGCAGTGTTTTCCTGGGTCGTGAACGACCCCATCATCCGCTCGGTCTGCACCTCTGCGGTCGACCATTGTTCCGTCGCCGGCACCGCACCGGTCGCGGGGTCCCATGCGCCGCCGCCGCCATAGGACAGAGTAGCCGGATCGGAGGCCAGGCCGCGGATCGCGTCAAAATTGGCCAGATAGCTGTCGAGCGACATGCGATACCATTGCGCCGACTGATAGCCCGGCACGTCGGCAAAGATGGTGTTGGCGCCCGTGCCGCCGGGGAAATCATTCAGCAGGATGGCCTTGGCGTCCGCGAAGCCGGCATAACGATAACCGTAGAGACGTGCAGCGTCGCGGGTGGTCTTACGGACGCCCATCTGAATGCTGCGGATCAGCTTGTCGTCGCTGACCCGATAGGTGCCATCAAGCGTAAAGACGTTTTCCGTGCTGGTTTCGTAGCCCTTGCCGTTCTCGATCTCGCGGACATAGTAGTTGTCCTTGTTACTGAAATCGTAAGCCTTTCCGGCGGTATCGAAGAATTGCAGGTAAGGCCCAGGCTCCGCCATCTTGTCCGAGGCGAAGTCAAAATTGACCGATCCCATGTTCTTCATGCGCAGCAACTGCTGATACCAGTCGAGGTCCAGGCGGTTTTCGTCACGATAAGCGCCAAAATTGACCGTCCATCGGTCCTTGTTGTAATGCGCCTCAAAATTGACGCGGGTGTTGCGCGTGGTGATGACGTTATCGCGGGCGAACGGCCCGATTGGCAGGATATTGCCATCCGCCGGATTGGGATCAGTCGATGTCACGAACTTGATCGTGTGGCCATCCGGCATGAAGACGATGTTCGACAGGGTGCCGGGACTGTCCTTAATGCGGGCTTCAAGGAAATCGTCTGCGCGATTCTCATCAGCGTTGAAGCCGGAGGCTTCGATCAGGAAGTCCAGATTTTCCGTGGCGCGCCACTGGAAGGCGGCATTGTAGGAATTGCGTTTGACCGTACCGACCTGGATACCGTTCTGAACCTTATAGGGTGCGATGACATCGCCCATTTTGCCAGCTTCGTTGGTGGGTAGTCTGTCGGCAGGCAGGCTCAGGCGCTGCGTATCCCACCAGCGGAAGTCATACGGCGTTTCCGACGTAACCCACTGTTCTTTATAATTATTTTCCTGGAATGAGGCGTTGAGCAGGAAGCCCATCTCACCGATCGGCGTATCCCAGCGCTTGGACACCAGGGCTGAAGCATAGGGGCTTTCGGTGCTGCCGACATCGGCAGAGACATTGCGGATGCTGCCCGCAAAGGTCCACTTCTTCGGCAGGTCGAACGGACGACGCAGGTCAACATTGACCGTACCGGCGATACCGCCTTCGACCTGATCAGCCGTGCGGTTCTTGTAGACCTGAACCGACTTCAGCAGTTCGGCGGGGATATCGTTAAGCGAGGCTGCACGACCAACACCGGTATTGTTCGGCGAACCATTCAGGGTGGTCTGGACATCTTCCATGCCGCGGATTTTCAGCCCCGAACCTTCGCCGCGTTCGCGTTCGATCTGAACACCGGTGACGCGTGCAATGGCTTCGATGACGTTATTATCCGGCAGCTTGCCGGCGTCTTCGGCGTCGATCGAATCGACGATCTGGGCCGCCTTGCGCTTGCGGTCGACAGCCGACTTCAAGCTCTTGCGCAACCCCTTGACGATAATGACCTCATCGCTTTGCGCTTCGGCAGCAGCAGCGGCGGCCTTTTCGGCAGCGGTCGGCTCCTGCGCCAGGGCCGGCGCGCAGATCATCGCCGCAGCCAGACCTGTGGCGGCCAGCAATACAGTTTTACTCACTCGTGTCGTCAACATCTATAGTCCCCGTTTTCAAAAAAACCCGATGTGACGATGTGGACATGAAAATCGAAGGTCGTCAAAATATTTTATACGATATACGGCGATATCATGACAAATCCAATAACATGACAATTTAATGTGGCTAACATGCAACAGGCGAAAGGTATGCCCTGCCCGTATTCCACATATAGGGACGCAGCAAAAATTTGAACATAATACATTGAATTTAATATATAATATGTAAATTCACATTTTGAAAACATGCATGAATTTGAAATATTTCCGCAACAAAATCCAATCAGAACCAGATATTTCGTCTGTGAAACCTCACATTGTGGCGACAGCTATACGCTTTCCCGCTTGCAATTGCATGTATATTGTATACCAAATTGTCCGACAACTGGAGGGTAAACATGGCTATTTTGACCGGCAATCGTCGCCAAATCTTAACCGCAACGGTGGCTTTCGCAGGGTTCAGCCTGATTTCCCGCCACGCCTTTGCCGGTGTAATAACACCACAAAAGGCCACCGCCCTGCCCTTGTCGGATGTCCGCCTGCTGCCGTCCGATTTCAAGACGGCGCTCGACGTCAACCATGCCTATCTCATCACGCTCGAACCTGACCGCTTCCTGCATAATTTCCGCAAGGGCGCCGGCCTGAAGCCGAAGGCCGAAGCCTATGGCGGCTGGGAGCAGGACACCATCGCCGGCCACAGCCTCGGCCACTACCTCTCGGCTATCTCGCTGATGTATGCGCAAACGGGCGATCCGGCGCTGAAAGCCCACGCATCCTACGTCATCGATGAACTGGCCCTGATCCAGGGGATGCAGGGCGATGGTTACGTCGCCGGCTTCCTGCGCAAACGCAAAGACGGCACGGTGGTTGACGGCAAGGAAATCTTCCCGGAAATCATGGCGGGCGATATCCGCTCGGCCGGTTTCGACCTCAATGGTTGCTGGGTGCCCTTCTATAACTGGCACAAGCTCTATGCCGGCCTTTATGACGCCCAGACCTTCTGCGGCCTCGACAAGGCGATTCCGGTCGCCGTCAATCTCAGCCTCTATATCGACAAAGTCTTCGCCGCACTCGATGACGCCCAGGTACAGGAGGTGCTCAACTGCGAACACGGCGGCATCAATGACAGCTTCGCCGAGTTATACGCCCGCACCAATGATCCCCGCTGGCTGAAACTGGCCGAGCGCCTCTATCACCACAGGGTACTCGATTCACTGGTGGCGCGCGAAGACAAGCTGGCCAATATCCACTCCAACACCAATATCCCAAAGGTGCTCGGCCTGGCGCGCCTGTACGAAGTCACCGGCAAGGCCGATTACCATACGGCGTCCGACTTCTTCTACGAGCGCGTGACCAAGCACCACAGCTTCGTTATCGGCGGCAATGGCGACCGCGAATATTTCTTCGACCCGGACACCATCTCGAAGCACATCACCGAGGCGACTTGCGAGCATTGCGCCACCTACAACATGATGAAGCTGTCGCGCCAGCTCTATAGCTGGGCGCCCGACGCCGGTTATTTCGACTATTTCGAGCGCGCCCATCTCAACCATGTGCTGGCGCAGCAAAACCCGAAGACCGGCATGTTCTCCTACATGACGCCGCTGTTCACCGGCGCCGCCCGCGGCTTCTCCGATCCGGTCGATAACTGGACCTGCTGCCACGGCACCGGCATGGAAAGCCACGCCCGGCACGCCGAGTCGATCTACTGGCAAGACGACGACACGCTGTTCGTCAATCTTTATATCCCCTCGACCGCCAAGTGGGCGGCCAAGAATGCCAGCCTGCGCCTCGATACCGGCTATCCGTTTGACGGTGAGGTGCGCCTCAGCCTGACCGCCATCCGCCGTCCGACCCGTTTCAAACTGGCCCTGCGTGTGCCCGGCTGGGCGAGAACCGCCTCGCTCAAGCTGAATGGCAGGCCGGCCGAAGCGACGCGCGACCGCGGTTATCTGATCGTCGATCGCGTCTGGCAGGCCGGCGACAAGATCGCCCTCTCGCTGCCGCTTGACCTGCTCATCGAACCGACCAGTGACAATCCCGGCGTCGTGGCCATTCTGCGTGGCCCGCTGGTGCTGGCGGCCGATCTCGGTTCCGTCGATGAGGATTACAAGGCGACCGAACCGGCGCTGGTCGGCGATGATCTGCTGGCCGGCTTCGCGCCCGTGGCTATTGAGAAGGCGCACTATAAAACGGTCGGTATCGGTCGCCCAGGCGAACTCAACTTCGTGCCCTTCTACAGCCAGTATGAACGCCGCAGCGGCGTCTATTTCAAGGCCTTCGACGAGGCCGCCTGGAAGGTCGAGGAAGCCGCCTTTATCGCCGAACAGGCCCGCCAGCGCGACCTCGCCGCGCGTTCGGTCGATGTCATGCACCTCGGCGAAATGCAGGCCGAACGCGACCACAACCTCGAATCGGACGTGTCCTGGCCCGGCACCTATCGCGGCCGCAATGGCCGTGACGCCCGCTCCGGCGGTTTCATGTCCTTCACCATGAAAGTCAAGCCCGGCCCGCTGGTCATGCAGGCGACCTATTGGGGCGATGACAAGTGCGCGTTCGATATCCTGATCGACGGCCAGAAAATGACGACCGTCTCACACAAGGCACCCGTAAAGCCCGGTGAGTTCTTCGATGAGCAATACCCTGTGCCGGAAGCCCTGACGCAGAGCAAAACCTCGGTGACGGTCAAGCTCGTGCCTGTGGAAGGCCGCTCCACCGGCATGGTCTTCGGCGTCCTGCTGTTCACCGCCGCGCCCTCAGATGTGAAGGCCTGAAAATCATGCTGAGAACACGCGTATCCCATCTTGCCCTGCTGCCGGTCTGCGCGTTTCTCACGGGATGCGGCGGCGGCTCGGCAGCGGCTCAAACCCCGCCGGTCACGCCGCCTGTAAAGCCCCCGGTCACAGGCGCCTGTGTGTCCGGCGCATGGACGGTGGTTTCCGGCACGCCCGATGAACAGGCCGTGCAGTATGAAACGGCGCACTTCGCCTTCCGCTGGAAGACGGGCGTTGTGCAGATGGCCGATGCCGTGACCGCCGGTCAGTATCTCGAACTGGTCTGGAAGACCTTCATAACCGATGTGAAGTTTCCGGAACCTTATTGCGACACGGCCAGAAAACATAAGGCCAATATCAATATCAACCCCGATTCCGGCCTCTATGGCGGCCCGACCGGCGAACGCGACATGGGCATGTGGGTGGGGCCACTGGCGCTGAAGGACCACTGGGGCCTGGCGCATGAATTCACCCATGCCCTGCAAGGCTCGACCCGCAGCTTCCGCGACGGCAAATATGTCGGCTGGCTATGGGAAAGCCATGCCAACTGGATGGCACACCAGATGCCGGAATACCGCAACGAGGTTCATTGCTCGGAACTGCTGGTCAATTTCCCGCACCTTTATTACGGCTCGACCCGCGACCGTTACTGCAACTGGCAATTCCTCGAATATCTCAAGGACAAGTATGGCTATCAGACGGTCAACGATATCTGGGCCAATGGTCTGAAACCAGACCAGGCCGGCTATCTGGAGGAAGACCCGTTCAGCACCCTGATGCGCAATCAGAAATGGTCGGTTGCCGATCTCAACGATGAGTTCGGCGAATGGGCCTTGCGCAACATCACCTGGGATTACGTGGATGAAGACGGCAATGACCAGGGGCCGGTCTATCACGCCAAATACGGTTCATACGACCAGCGTGAAGGCCAGCGCGCCCTGCGGGTGACCTCGCTCGATCCGATGGACCTCGGCCAGCGCCGCTTCGCCGTGCCCAATGCGTGGGCGCCACAGCGCTGGGGTTATAATGTCGTGCGCCTGATGCCCGATGCCGGCGCGACGAAGATTACCGTCCGCTTCCGCGGCGTGGTGCAGGCCGCCCCGGCTACCACCACCCTGCCCGGCTTCACCAATGATCCGGCGGCGGTTCCCCAACCCTCGTCCGACTGGCGCTGGGGCGTGGTGGCTATCCAGGCCGACGGCACGCCGCGCTATGGCCCGCTGATGGGCGGCGCCGATGGCGACCTGTCGTTCGACCTCAAGGCCGGCGACCAGGCGGTCTATATGGTGGTGGTCGGCACCCCCTCAAGCCAGCAGAAGATCCAGTGGGATCAGGCCTGGTATTCGATCTATCGCTATCCGTGGATGGTGCAGCTCACCGGCGCATTACCGCAAGGCTATGAAGCCGGCTATACCGCCGGCAGCAATGGCCACGCCCACCCCAATGGCGGTGGCTGGGTCAGCAATGCGGCCCATGTCGATGCGTCGGTCTATGTCGGACCATACGCCCGCGTGCTCGGCGGCACGGTCAGGGGCAATGCCCGTATCGAGGACCACGCCCTGGTTCGCGGCGGCACGGTCTCCGGCAATGCGGTGATCGGCGCCATGAGCCTCATCGACGATGGCGTGACGGTAAAGGATATCGCGAAGGTCGAGACCACCTTCCTCGGTATTGGCGGCTTCGAACCCGGCACCGAACTTTCCGGCACAGCCGAAATCATCGGTGACGCCGAGGTGCGCGGCGGCCCGAAACTCAACAAAGGCGTCTATAGCGGCTTTGTCGACCAAGACTCGCAGGCCGATCCGAAACAGGGTGGCGACCTGACCGCGCCTGTGCCGGAAGTCACATCCACAGCGCCCTACGTCTGGCGCCCCTGAGGGCCACATGAGTCACGGATGACCAATTGTGTCGGGATGCGCGTGGTCGTCACCGCATCGCCCTCGATCAGCGCGTCGAAGCCCATGACGGCGACCTGATCGGGAATGGTAACGCCCCGCCGCGTCAATTCGCGCATGGCATAAAACCCCGTTCGCCATTCATCACATCAGTTCGGATACAAATATACATAGCCCGGTAGCGGCCGCCAGAACCGTCATGTTTACGCCAGGCATTAACATCGATTTCCCGTTTCGCATTTTGGTGTCATCCAAAGGTTATTTGCGGGCAAACGCCTTGTCCGCCTCGGTGGTCATCGAGCGGATCTGGTTCGTTTCCGCCGGCCGATAGGGCTTGCCGTCCGGATAAAAGATGTCGTGAAACCATAGCGTCGGCTGATTTTTAACATAGGGCTTCTCCCAGGAATCCCAGGGCATGTTCGTCTGGCTCTTCCCAAGCACAAAGCCCCAGTTGATCGCAGCGACATTGTACTTGCGCGCCATCGGCAAGGCGGAATCGAAGGTCGAGCCATTGCCGCGCGCCATATATTCCGTCATCAGCAGCGGCCGCCCATAGGGCTGAAGCGACTTGATCCGTTCTTCGAGGCGCTCAGGCCAATCATAACTGTGGAAACTGATGACATCTGACTGATCGAGTTGCACATGCTCGACCGCATTAAGCCTTCCCTTTGGCGACCAGTCATCATCGTGCCAGACACCGGAAGTTAGCGGCTGGATCGGGGCCTCACTTCTCGCCCAGGCGAAGACCTGCGGCAGGAGTTTAGCGACCTGTCCGGTCTTTGTCGGTTCGTCGAGCTGCGTGTAATTTCCACCGCCCGTATTATCGGGTTCATTCCACACATCCCAGGCGAGAATACGGTTATCCTTGCCGAATGCACCGACAATGCCCTTGACGTAGGATTCATATTTCGGCCAACCGGCCTCGTCGAGCAGCCCGGCGGTTCCGGGAGACTGTACCCAGCCGGAATTATGAACGCCTGGCACAGGTGCATGTTGCAGACCCGTCTTCGGATTCGGATCCCAGCAGGAATCGAATAAAACCAGCATCGGCTTGATGTGATGTTTGGCGGCGAGATCGAGGACAATATTGATGCGCTTCTTGAAACCTTCCGGGTCCTGCGCCCAAAGTTGATCATGCAGGAAGATGCGCATGGTGTTCATGCCGATGCCCTCGGCGTAACCAAATTCCTTGTCGATCTCGGCCGGGTTGAAAGTGTCGGCCTGCCACATCTCGAACTGGTTGATGGCGTCGGCGGGCAGGAAGTTACTACCGACGAGCCAGCGCTGTTCGCCATACCAGGCATTGGCTTTCGCCTCGCTCCAGCGGCCAGTCTCGGCGTGGGCGATCTGGCACAACGGCAATGCGAGAACCAGGGCCATCGTACCCGCCGGAATGGATGATTTAAATATGCTCATGAGGGGTCGTTTCCTTTTTGGCACTGAATCGAAACAGCGATGCCGGCAGCCTTCATCATCTGCGGGTCGCTTTATGGGGAAAGGCTTGCGCGTTCTCATGGGCGTTACCCCCACAGGATATGAATGGGGCCGTATCCGATTGGACCGGCCCCAAGAACTTGAAATCCAGCAATTATTCGGGGGCCGCAAGGCGCGGCCCCCGAATTTTCAATCAGTTATATTTGAAGCGTACCGACAGACCGTAATAGCGGCCTTCGTCACGGATATCACGGACGAACTTTGCGTGCGCATTGCCGTCATACTCGTGGAAGTTATGGAACGGTTGCGCCAGCAGGTTGGAGGCATCCAGGTTGATCGTGTAAGCGTCGTTCGGCGAATAGCTGAGCGAATAGTCTAGGCGGTTCACAGCTTCCGTACCTTCACCTTCCCAAGAGCCCTTGCGGTTATCATAGGAGTTGATCCAGCGAGAGCGGCCGTTATAGGACAGACGCGTGGAGATCTTACCCTTTTCGTAGAACAGAGCCAGGTTATAGCTCCAGTTCGACACGCCCTGGATTTTCACCATCTGCTTCGAGTGGTCGATAGCGTCCGGCAGTTCATTGTACGCATCGATATAGGTAACGTTTGCCTGAACACCGAGACCATTCCACGCCCCCGGCAGGAAGTCGAAGAAGGTTTGACCGGCAACTTCGACACCCTTGATCTTGCCGGCGCCAGCGTTTTCAGGACGCGAAACTTCAAGAACACCGTAAATCGGGTCATTGGTCCGGGTCGTATAGTTGCTGATGAAGCCGAAGAGGTCGTGGTAGAACACGGCCACGCTCGCCGAGGTATTCGCCTCCGGATAGTATTCCCAGGTGACGTCGTAATTCGTCGACGTCAGCGGCTTCAGGTCCGGATTACCGGCGGAACCATAGGCATCGGCCGGATCAGGATTGTTGCCGCCCGTGCTCGGATCGAACTGCGTAATACTATACGCCGGGTTGAGCTGACTGAAATCCGGACGCGTGCGGGTCTTAGTCACCCCCAAACGAATCTGCATTTCGCTGTTCGGCTTCAGGCGCATGCTGAAATTAGGCAGAACATCGATGTAGTTCTGATCAATGGTTTTCGGAACGCCGGTTTCGACATTGTTCCACTTCACGCGCGAATATCCGCTGTATTTGCCGACCGTATTGACCACACGCACACCAATCACACCGTCAACATCCGAGTTGAAGAAGTGGGTTTGATAGTGCTCCTGGGCATAAGCTGTACGGGTCGCTTCCTTGGCGGTGAAACCACGGAATGGATCATAGCCCATGAGGATCGGGGTGTACTGCGCCACGCCACCAGTATTCCCCATTTGGGCAAGCGCCGCGCGGGTCTCGTTCACCAGCAGCGTCGTGTTGTCTACAATGCCGGCACGCGAAGGCTGCAGGTAGTTCCGGAAGCCCTGATCACTGCCCCTGAAAGTATCTTGCGTGAGAGACAGTTCGCCAACACCGATCGAGTCGAACGGAATGGCGAGCGGCAACACCCAGCCATAACGATCATTGGCTTCGTAGAAGGCGTTACGATCCGAGTAACGCAGGCCGGCTTTCAACTGTTTGAAGATACCCCAATCGGTATCATAGACCGCATCGCCACGCCATTGGATACCGTTGCCGCCAACCTTGTAGATGCTTTCATAATAGCCGCGCCAGACATAATTGCTGGCATCCGAGACATCCAGACCTTCGGCCGACCAGGCAGCGCCACCGTCAGTGACATAGCTAACATTAATCGGATAGGATTGCTTGAGCGCCGAGTCGAGGCTCCATGACGAGTTCGAATAGAGGCTGTTGGTATAGGCCAGATCAGTGGAGAGCTTCAGCTTGCCGCTGGTCCAACTGCCGCCCACAGCGATCTGCTGCGTGTCGGTGCGGTCAAATCCTGTCGAGCGGTAGAACTGGATCGGATCACCGCCCGTGTTGGTCATACTGGCGATCTGATTGGTGCCTTCCTGCATCACGACATTGGTCTTTGTACCGCTCCACAACGGTGCCATGGCCCAGTCATTCCAGTGTTCGGCGCGATAGGCCTGCCACAGGAAGTCGGCGTAAAGTTCGGTTTGATCGTTCGGGCGCCATTGCAGCGTGGCATTGGCGGACGGACGCCAGCGGTGGCCGGTATCCATATAAACGCCAACCTGGTCCGGATACCTGGGCAATGCTGGGTCCGCAGTGGAATTGGCGATATAACCGGTCGCCCAGCGGACAGCGTTGCGGAAATCCTGCTCGGTATAGGACACGTTCAGCAGGGCGCCGATATCGCCGTGACTCGTCGACCAGCGATCGGTGATCAGCAGGTTGCCGTTGGTGTTGAACTTTTCATTCTGGTCGTTGTAGGTTTCGCGGATGGCGCCGTCGATTTCAAAACCCTTGAAGTCGAACGGGCGGCGGGTGCGGACATTGATCAGACCCGCCAGGCCAGGTTCCAGCAGATCCGCCGTGCCGGACTTGTAGACTTCCATGCCGGCCAGGGCGCCGGACGGGAAATCCTGAAGCTGGACGCGACGCAGTTCGGCGGTCGAGATATCGCGGCCATTGACGGTGGTCGCCACATCCGGCAGACCGCGCACCAGCACGCCACTGCCTTCATCGCTGCCGTGAACAATCTGAATACCCGGCAGACGCGCCAGCGACTCAGCCGCGTTCACGTCAGGCAGCTTGCCGATGTCTTCGGCGACGACCGCATCAACAATCGAATCTGAACGGCGCTTGATTTGCTGCGCGGACCGCAGACTGGCGCGGTAGCCCTTGACGACAACGATTGTATCGTCCGTCTTTGCCCCGGATTTATCCGTCGTGGCCTGATCCGCAACGGCGGCGCCCGGCTTTGCGGCATCCGTGGCGGACTGCGCTAGGGCCACGCCGTGTGCCGTCAGCAGGGCAACAGATACAGACGCGAGCAATTGAATTTTAAATCTCATACGTTCCTCCCGGAGTTGTTATAAAGCGCGCTTCAGAGGCACACTTTGTTGAAGGCATTTGTACGACAATATGATTTAATTGCAAAAAGAGATTTTAGTCCGTCGATTAAATCGTGACCACTGTGTCGGTTTTGCTACACGCATTTGCGGCTGGAGACAGACAGGCCGGAACGCATCTTCCCAAGGCAACCGCTGAAAATACCAACACATTGATTTAACTTATTTTTTTTAACAACTAATTGTAAGCCCGCAACTTCGCCCATGACGCCGCGCATCGCAACGATCCAAACTTGATCGCTGCGCCGTCAATTAAATCGCACTAATTTATAATTTTAAGCGACTATAAAGCGGATTATTCAGGGCAGATTGACATGAATCAACCCGCGCCAGCCCCCGTTCTCGGCATTTCACCCCGCCAATCCTCGCAAAAATCGACTCAATTGCCAGACAGAATGATTGCCGGGGCATATCCTGCCTCGGCAAAGATCAACATTCCAATTGCCTGTTACAGTCCCGTCCGGCGGGGCATGATTGCTCTTGTCACGATTGATGACTAGGCCTTAACCAGGCCTGGCAGGTCCCATATTTCATTGGCGCCGCCGGCCAGCGTGCGCTCGCCGCTCTCATGCAGGTCAAGCACCACGACTTCGTTTTCGCCGGCCTTCAGCCACGGTCCCGGCACAAACATCGCCCGCTGCGGCCCCACTGACCAATAACGGCCGAGATTGTGCCCATTGACGAAAACATATCCCTTTCCCCAGCCGCGCAGATCGAGGAAGGTGAAGCCCGGCGTATTGACCGCGAACGTCCCGCGATAAAAGGCAGGTCCCTCAGCCGCTGTAGAGGAAAACGTCAGGCCTTCCAGGCCGTCCATCGGCAGGGCGAACTGCTCCCAGCCCTCCAGTGGCGCGCCGTTCAGCGTCACGGCGCCGATAATGCCTTTTTGATCCCGCCCGATATTCTTACCGTAATTGCAATGGCCATGCGTATCGGCCAGGACCTCAAGCACCGCGCCCTTGGGCAGATCGATCGTGGCCGAGGCCTCCTTCAGGCGGCGGTCCAGCGTCGCCACGGTCTTGCCATTGATCCGGATAAGCGCATAGTCACGAATATCCCCGAATTTGAGTTCCCCCTTCCCTGCCACGGCGGCGCGATGGCGATAAAGCATAAGCCCGTGCATCTGCCCGGAAGCGTCCAGCGACTTCGGCGTCTTTTGCAGGACGGGCTTCGTCAATAACTGGCTCAGCGCGGCAACTTCCTTCAAACGGAAACGCGGGACGATGACGGGCGCTTCAGCTTCCGGCAACGCCGCGAAGGCCTGGGCCGGCAGGTAGTTTTTGAGAAGCGCCAAAACCGCTTCATACTTTGGCGTCGGCCGCCCGGCTTCATCAAGTATGGCGTCGTAGTCGTAGCTCGAAATATCGGCGGCATACCCCTTGCTGTCCCAGTTGGCGCCTGCGTACCAGCCGAACGACGTACCGCCGTGCAACATATAGAAGCTGATCGACATTTTCCGGTCGAGCATCCATTTCAGGCTGGCGATGAGCGGCGGAATTTCCATGGTGGCGTGCAGGTCGCCAAAGGCGTCAAACCAGCCGCCCCACAGTTCGGAATTGAAGAACGGACCGTCCTTGCGCACCTTGGCGCGCGCGGCGAACTCCTCTTCAGCCTTGTAATGGGTGCCGAAATTGATGCCTGCCACAACGCCCGGCAGAGAGCCGTTGGCGATGAATTGCGAGGGGTCCGCTGTATAGAGCAGGCCGGAGAAGCCGGCGTCGCGCTCGGCCTGCATGACCTGTTCCATATAGCCATGATCAGCGCCGAACGCGCCGTATTCATTCTCTACCTGCGTCAGGATAATCGGCCCGCCGTTATCAATCAGGAGCGGCGCCAGTTCCTGGCCGAGGCGCTTGAACCAGCGCTTCATCGGTTCGATAAATTTGGGGTCGCGGGTCCGGGCGATGCCGGTTTCTTCGGGGAACAGCCACGCCGGCAAACCCCCGCCATCCCACTCGGCGCAGACATACGGCCCTGGCCGAAGATTGACCCACAGCCCCTCCGCCTGCGCCATTCGCACATAGGCGGCGATATCGAGATTGCCAGCAAAGTCGTACACGCCCGGCGCCGTCTCGTGCGCATTCCAGAAGACATAGGTCGTAAGTGTATTGAGACCCAGGGACTTCAGCTTGCGCAACCGGTCACGCCAATAGGCACGCGGAATGCGCGGATAGTGCATTTCACCGGCAAGTATCTGGAAGGGCTTTCCGTCGAGGCTGAATTCGTCATCCTGAACGATAAATCTCGGCGCCGCCGCGGAGGCCATAACGGGGCTGAAAACCGCGAGGCTTGCGCCCATCGCCGTCACCATCGACATGAAATTTCGTCTGCTTAACGTGTTCGCTTCCATCTGAGTCTTTTTCTTCCCGATTTGTTTTGGCCGCTTACCATTTGTTGCCGCGCATGAACGCGCCGAGAGCGGCTCTTCAACCACCCCTTAAATGCGATTTTATACCTCGTTCAAAGCCAGCCACCTGACGGACAAGACGCCCGCCAACACGATATTTGTGTGGCGCCTTGCTCAAAAGCGGCACATTCTGTTTAATTTTTAACCGCCGCGAGACCTGAATTGACCCAATCCCAGCAAGCGCTGATATTTCAATTATCACACAATAAAGGGAAGGCAATTATAAAATGTGACTTATTGACGCAAATCAATAGCTTTATGATCCGATGATTAAGCTACCGGTGCGGCGTCACGGCGCATTTGAGAGCGCCGGGTATCTTCCAACGCCAGGCGCACCAGGGATTCCATCGACCACCTGGCCGAACGACCATCGCCGGCGGCAATGGCATCGAACACCCTGGCGTGGTCCTGCCAACTGTTTCGGGCATCTTTGGGGTCTGTTGATTTCAAGCGCGTTGACCAGGCGATGGCTGCGGCGATGGAACTGTTCAATGAGATGAGCACCTCATTGCGCGTGGCGATAAGCAGCGTTTTGTGAAAATCGAGATCTGCCACCCGACCGGTTTCCGTGGCCAGGGTCTCGACGCGCATGACCTCCAGCGCCTCCCGCATCCGGTCGACCTCCGTTTCGGTCCGGCGCTCCGCCGCCAGTTCGGCCGCCGCCGGCTCGTTAATGAGTCTCAGTTCGAACAGGCCGTCGATGAAGCCGGCCGTAGGCGTCGTTTCGAACATCCACCCCATGACTTCCGGGTCAAGCAGGGTCCACTGCGTGCGATCGCAAACACGGGTGCCGCGTTTGGGCCGGCTCTCGACAAACCCCTTGGCCGCCAGAATCTTGAGCGCCTCACGATAGGGCGTTCTCGATATATTGAGCGCTTCGCTGGAATCGAGCTGGTACGGCAGTATATCGCCAGGCTTATAGACACCCCGCAGGATATCTACCGCCAACCGATGCGCAAGCGTTCCATGAAGCCGACGCTGTGACAGGCCTTCATCATAAGTGAAGTCGCCCATTTCGTCGTTCGTTCCACTGTCGTGCATCAGTCAAACCCGGCCCTTTTACATCCATTCATATGTATTAGCTAAAGGATCAACGCAAGGTGTCAACCGTGCGCCCCCGCGACCTTCAGGTGGATTATGGCCTTTTCCCGGCGCCGCTACCAGCCCCTGGCGTGAAAACAAAGGTTGTGATCGATCGCGGCGGCGCCACAACTGCGCCGCCATCCAGAGCCTCACCGGCGCAGACGGTTTCGGCGTGATGCGCCGCGTCCGTTACCGTGGATGATATCCGATAGGCGCCAGGACCCGGCATATTGATCCTTAGCCGCCGGGCGTAAAGGCCGGGGTTAACGTGGACAACGACAAATGTGCGGCCATCCGGCTTTAGCGCTATCACCGTATCCGTATCGTCGGTTGGCAGGAATCTGTCACCGGGCCGGATGAAGCGCGAAAAATTGGCCATAGCCCAGTATTTGGTGGTGACATTGATCTGCGGATTGGCCGTATCCGCGTAATCCATCTTGATCAACCCCCAGTCCGATCCTTTCGCGGGCGGTTTCGATTCATTCTCCACCGCCTGCCACAACACCCAGGCGGCGGGTTCCAGGCGATTGATGTCGCTCACGATCTCCTCGCCCAAGGCCACGGCCGGACGCATGTCATCAAAGGCCTGCGGCACATTTGGCGGCGACAGATCCACCTCCGACATCCACAGGCGCTTGCCGGTCATCCGCGCAATGTCACGAACGCCCGTCTTCCCGGTCGTATCGTAGCTATGCACATTTATCTGGTCGATGGCCGCAATCGCCTCATGATCAAGACCGGCCCAGTCCTCGACGAAGGTTTGCGCGTTCGTCTCGTCCACTGCGGATATCTGCGTATCGCGGCCCTGCGCCCGCAGGGCCTTGTCCACAGCCTTAATGACCTGCGCCTGGCGAGCCGGCGACCAATGCGTCCCCTCCTGCGTATTGCCCGCATACCAATAAGGTGTGTTCGGCTCATTGACCGGCGACAGGGTGCGGAAATGGATATGATGGCGCCGCTCCAGCTCGCCCGTCACCCGCACCAGGTAGTCAGCGAACGAATCTTCAAAACCAGGCCGCAGGTTATCCGTCAGGCCATCCGCATTGCCGGACACAAGACCGCTCATGGTCATGAAATAAGGTGGCGAATTTGAAAAGGCTTCGAAAATCTGTTCCTTTGCCGGCACGCGATCACGAATGGCGTCCAGCCACCAGCGCTGCCCCGAATCGGCCGACCAGTCCCATTGCGTTTCCTCATCGGCCCGCCACCAGTCCACGCCCTGCACGCCCGCGGGACGCCGCCAAAATCCCGGAATATCGGCGCCCGTCCGCAGATAGGGCTTCGTTTCGGGGGCATTTCCACCGCCAATATTGTAGCGGGCGATATTCAGCCTGAGGCCGCTATCGCCATACAGCAGGTCGGCCAGTTTTTCGCGCTTTTCCGGCGGCAGCTTGCCGGTGACATTGGCAAACCAGACAAGGGCTGTCCCCCAGCCTTCGAAGGCCTTTCCCGGCTCATGCCATTTTGGCGAGATCGCCACATCTGCCAGCGCATCCCGCGAAGCAGCGGCGCACGCCTGGGAGGCGGCGAAAGCAGGGGCTGAAAATTGCCCCAGACAGACGAGGCTGGCGGCCATGACACTTAGCAGACGCATCCTGCTTCCAAAGAGGCGCACCGCCCCCCTCCCCTTATTGTTTCGTTATAAATCGATCAGGCTCACCCGTAATGCCTCTGAAGCCACCTGAAAGAAATTCCCGCCATTCCCATACGCGGGACGAGCATGAAGGAGAACTTCAGTCGAGTCAGGAGAGAAGATCAAGGCGCGACCTTCTCCTCAGGGAACACTGGAATCAAGCAATGAAACTTTAACAGGCCAATTTGTATGATTTTTTCTTCGTTTTCAAACCTTAAATTTCGAAGGCAAATGATGCCTATAGCGCCATTTCACACGTTAAGAGCCTGATCCTGATGGTGAGTGACAATATGCGGGCGTGTTCAAAGCCCAACAAGTAACGCGACTATAAGCGGCGCCCAAAAATCAGAGAACGCCGCAAAACTAAAAAATGCCTCGCATGAGACGCTTTGCAGTCACCAGACGTAATCACGCCAATCGACACCGGTATCCTGCGAATTTCAGCCATGCCCCACCTTACGCATGATGACGATTTCCGCTAGGGCTATAAAACAGTCTCAGATAACAGCGAAACGGAACGGGCAGACGACGCATGACAGCGAATACCTTATCGGCTGTCGATGTCTCGATTACCATCATCTATGCGATAGCCATCTTCGCCCTGGCGCAATACGTTTCGCGCCGGCGGCCCGAACTTCAGACCAGCACAAAGGGCTATTTTTTCGCTGACAATCAGCTCCCTTGGTGGGCGATTGGCGCCTCACTGATTGCCGCCAATATTTCCGCCGAGCAAATCATCGGTATGTCTGGTTCAGGTTTTCGGATAGGCCTTGCCGTTGCCTCATACGAATGGATGTCCGCCGCGACCCTGCTCCTTGTCGGCAAATTCGCCTTGCCGGTTTTCTTCAGCAGCGGCATTCTGACCATGCCGGGCTTCCTGGCCCAGCGTTATGGCCCGAGCGTCAGATATCTGATGGCGATTTTCTGGCTCGCCCAATACATTTTGATCAACCTGACTGCCATTCTCTGGCTGGGCGGGACCGCCATCACAACCGTGACCGGCATGGACCCGATGCTAGCCCTGATCCTGCTCGGCGCCTTTGCTCTTTCCTACCAGTTGTCCGGCGGCCTGAAAGTGGTGGCCCTGACAGATATCGTGCAGGTGACCCTGCTCACATTAGGCGGCCTCATTATTGTCGCCGTCACCCTGGCCAAGATTGGCGGACATAATTCATTGCCAGCGGTTTTCGAGGGCGCCGCTGTTTTGATGCGTCAATTTCCTGAGCACTTCAAAATGATCCTTCCCAAGACAAGTCCCTACTACAAAGACCTTCCAGGAATCGCCGTCCTGATCGGCGGGATGTGGATCATGAATGTCTCCTATTGGGGCTTCAACCAATACATTATCCAGCGCGCCCTGGCGGCCAAATCGCTCCCGGAAGCCCAAAAGGGCATGGCATTTGCCGCTTATCTCAAACTGCTCATGCCGCTGATCGTAGTGGTTCCCGGCATGGCTGCGCTTGTACTGGCGCCGAACCTTGAACGCTCGGACCAGGCCTACCCTACGATGATGACCCTGTTGCCCACCGGATGCCTGGGACTTGTTTTCGCCGCGCTCGTCGCCGCCATCGTTGCGTCGTCGGCCTCAAAAATAAACGCGATAGCGACTATTTTTACGATGGATATCGTAAAGCCGGTCAATCCGGCCCTCTCGGACAAATCGCTGGTCATGACAGGCCGCATAAGCTCGGTCGCCGCGCTTTTTATCGCCATCGTGGTCGCCAAGCCGCTCCTGGGCAATTTTGACCAGGTTTTTCAGTTCGGTCAAAGCCTGACCGGTTTCTTTGCGCCAGGCGTCGTCGTCATTTTTGTTCTGGGCATGGTATGGAAGCCGTGCACGACACCGGGCGCCTTTGCGGCCATTGCCGCAGGCTTTTTGGCCTCTTGCGTCTTTTACCTGGCCGCCTATTTCCATAACCATCCGGCTCAGGGGCCACTGACAGGCTGGCTGATCACCCATCTGCCGGACATGCCATTCCTGAATCGGGTGGGGTGGGTCTTTTGGATATCGCTGCTCACCTGCATTGCGGTTTCGTTGCTTACTGACGAGTCCCGATCGGGCGCTGTCATCGATCTGGCAAAAATCGATTTTAAAACCTCGTGGGGATTTAACATCGCCGCGATTGGCGTAGTCGCCATCCTTACCGCCTTGTATGCGATCTTCTGGTAAGCGCTACATCGCATCAGAACGACGCCCTGTTAAATCGCATCTGGCCCTACTGCTTTGCAGGGCGTCGTAATACCCAATCCCTCGCGATGAACGCCTCCATCGGCGCCACGGTGGCGCTGTTAAACCGCTACAAGATTGCTCCCGTCTATGCGGTATGTGGGGGTTGATTTTGAGCATAGAAAAGCCGCCCCTAAGGGCGGCTATATCTTTGATTTGTTTTATTATCTCCCCTGGTTGCGGGGGCCAGATTTGAACTGACGACCTTCAGGTTATGAGCCT
>NZ_DATJDZ010000018.1:0-205089 GCF_035497195.1 Asticcacaulis sp. | reverse complement strand
GACGTCGAAGCTGAACTCGCGGCCATCGTTATCGGTGGCCAGCACCCGTCCATTGAGCAGGACGGTGTTGAACTCAGGGCCAAAGCCACGCACCGTGACGAACCGCCCCTCCCCCTGCTGACGATTGATCGATACCCCCGGAATCCGCTGCAAAGACTCAGCCACATTCTGATCGGGGAACTTGCCAATGTCCTCGGCTGCGATCGAATCCATGATGCCGCGCGTCCGCCGCTTGAAATCCAGGGCTTTGGCCAACGACGCCCGCGTGCCGGTAACAATAACGGTCGTAGGGGGCTCAGAGGTTGAGGCCGGTGCAGGCTCTGGGGGATCAAATGTAAAATTGGCAGTCTTGGCGGGTTTTATCGGCGGCGACGTCACCGGGACGACCAGGACAACACCAGAGGGCGTAGTCCGGAATGTCAGGCCGGAGCCGCGAAGGAGGCGCTCAAGCGCATCCGTCGTTTCAAGCGACCCTTTAACGGAGGGGCTTTTCAGATTGCGCACCAGGCCAGGGTCAAAGAGGACCTGCGTCCCGGATTCCATAGCCAGCAAACGCAGGGACTTAGCCATGTCCTGAGAGGGGATATTGAAAGCGTGCAGTGTGGTCTCAGCAATTGCCGATGTGGACAACAGCATCAGCATAGCGAACGTGGCTACGCCGTGCCGTGTCCTCCATTTGCCCTTGTGACGCCCCGACCTCAACATGGCCTTCCCTGTTCCTGTCTTCTGCTTGCCACCTTTTTTGGTGTGCTAAAAAGATAGACGCGGGTTCCGGCAAAGACCTCACAAGTTTTTTTGAGAATTACGTCCGTGCCCGAATGATAACGGTATCACCGTCGGTTTCCGCATGCACGGGGTAATAGCTTTCGATCGCTTCGACGAAAGCGCCCGTCTCCCCCGCGCGGAAAGTGCCGCTGATCCTGAGGCCTTTTGCGGCCGCACCGTCAACGACTATGCGTGTTTTAGAATAATCATTCATACGGCCGGCGACCTCATCCAGCCGCTCATCATCGAAATTGAGCGTGCCGTCACGCCAGCCCATCGTGCGCTGGATATCGACCTTATCGACGAGTTCGGGCGTATCAGCGCCGGCAACCATCACCAATTGCTGGGACGGTTTGATATCGGCGGTCAGGACCTTTGCCGACCTGCCGGCTGACTGCTCTTTGACGAGTATCCGTCCTTCGATCAGGGTGACAGCGACCTTTTGCTGTCTATATTCGACCGTGAAGGCCGTACCAACCGCGGTGACGATCTTATCATCGGCATGAACGCTGAATGGCCGCGTCGGGTCTTTGGCGACCTCAAAATGCGCGCGGCCGGAAAGAAGATCTATCCGCCGTGCCTCGTCTGACATCGCTATCCGCAAATGCGAGTTCGCATCGAGGAAGACGCGGGAATTGTCAGCAAGCGTCACCGTGCGTTGCTCGCCTACTCCCGTGGCGTAAGATGTGGTCGGGCGCCAGAACAAGAAACCGGCGCCCACGGCTGCCGCAACTGAGGCCGCTGCTCCGGACAGGATGACCCGCCTTGTCAAAGCCTCACCACCGGTCCTCCAGCGGCTGGCCCCGGCGCGGTGCGCCCTTTGCAGGGCCTCGCTGCGCATCAGCAACAGCTCAGGTGCGTTTAGGTTCTCTTCGACATAGGCATTGGCGGTATCGACCTGCATCAAGGCTTCCGCATGACGCTCATCCGCGGCAAGCCATTGGTCAAACGCCGTTTGGTCAAAGTCGCCCGCACCTTTCAGTCTTTGGGACCAAAAGGCGGCGTCTTCGATTATCCGTTCGTCATCAAGAGTGACTTCGGGCACGCGTTATTCCTGACAGATGTTTGCGAACTGGGTGAGCCTGGCGATGCATTTGATCATATGCTTTTCGACAGAACTGACCGATATGCCTAGATAGGCGGCGATTTCCGAATATTTCATGCCCTCCATACGGTGAAGAATGAAAATATCCTTGGATCGCGTGTCGAAACTGTTCAGCGCTTTCAGCACAATCTCAAGTGACTGCTTACTATTTAAGACGCGCTCCGGGGAGAGTACCTCAACATTTTCGGCGGACGACGCTGTAATTTCAGAAATGAAGGCGTTTGAGGTACGATTTCGGCGCCCACGATCACGCAAAAGATTGGCGGCCGCCCGGAATAAAAAGCCTTCCGGATTGGCGACATCATCGAGATCCGCCTTGCGCACGACCCTGAAAAACAATTCCTGGGTCAGATCTTCCGCTTCGGCGTGGTCGCGGACGTGGCGATAAAAATAGCGCCGGAAGGATTCACGATAACGACCGGTCAAGGCGTGAAGCAGCGCCTCGTGCTGGTTCGCCTCCCCCGTCTTTTCTCGCATATCGGCCTCCGCCTGATTGCAAAGGCGTTTACCGTCTGACCGGCCTCGCCCGCATATATATTATTTATAACCCGGTTATAGGACCAATTTCAACGACGTCAATAGGCGACCTTTCCCATGTAACGCGTGGTTGTCAGCGGCTGATCGTGAAGCTCCGCCAAATGGGCGGCGATCCGCTCCACAGCAATCCCAAGGACATAGGGAGCCAGTATCGGTCGCACCGCGGGATCAATCCCTGGCATGGCAATAGTCTTCGAGTCGTAGACAATCGTGCGTTCGGTATAGCGCTGACAAAAGGCCAGGGCACGTTCCATGAGCGGACGGCTGGCGTCTTCGCCCAGCATGAGGACGACTGGCAATTTTTCATCGATCGCCTCGAAGGGACCATGGAAGAGTTCCGCCGCCTCAATGGGCAGGCAGTGCATCCATTGGCTTTCCTGCAGTATGCACACCCCGACATAATAGGTCAGGGTGAACATGGGCCCTGACCCCAGAAGATAGAGGATGCGATCGTTTTGGTAATCCGCAGCCACTGACGCGCCTCTTGCGTCATTAGACACAACGGCCTGTGCAAGCACCCTGGGCAACGCCTTCAACGACGCCAACAGCTGTGACATCAGTGGCCAGTCATCGCGACCGGCCAGGATTCCGCCGACCAAGGCCTGCAGGATCATGAAGACACCGTAGAACGGCTCAGGCGTTTCACCGATCAGGAATTGGATATCGACAAACTGGGCAATGGGCCGATCAGCACTTTGTGTTACCACGACCCTCTGACAAGGCTTGGACTGCAGGAACTGGGCGACGGCAACCGATTCCATCGTCTTGCCGGATTTCGAGGCCAGCACTACCAGGGTTCTGTCATCCAGCCGCGGCGGATTCATAGCTATGAATTCGGCCGGATAATAGCAACGCACTTCTAGCTTTGAACTGTAGGTCTCTAACCAGTAGCGCAGGCCTTGCATGATGCGGTTAGGCGCGCCCGGCGCTATGAAATAGATTCGGTCTATCGTGCCGGCGATCGCGAGCCCGTATTCGACCGCGCGATCGAGTTGCGCAACCGCACCGTCCAGCGATCGCTCAAAACGCTCTGCGTCAAACGGCGTCACGATGTCTAAAATCCTGTCTTAAGTGGTGTTGAACAGACGGCAAAAGCCCAAACGCGTCAGACCGCCTCGAAAACGATGCCAGCGGCCTGGAAATCACCGCGCAACGGCACGCGGATGCCGTGATTCATCCAGTAGGCGCCGCTGGCGGTGGCCGGCGTGTCCGTATCGGCCTTGCCGGCGATCTCCCGGAAACCATAGCGAAGCTCAGGGTCAAGCCCGCGCAACTGGATGATGGGGGTCGCATCGAAGGTCGAACTGGAGTGCAGGAAGGTGAACAGCGCCGCCTGGCGCTTGTCTTCGGAAACAGACAAGGTAACCGAGCGCTCGGAGCCACCCTGAGGTGAGACCAGGCGATAGAGGTCGCCGCGCTGGACGGTTTGGCGAATGGACTTATAGGCCTCGATCATGCGTTTTGCCGTGGCGAAGTCTTCCGGCACCCAGTGATTGAGATTGTCGCCGACGCCGAGACAGCCCTGCATGGACGACAGGAAGCGGTATTCCAGAGAAGTCGATCGCTTGTTGACCCAATTGGGCGATGCCGTCACCCAGGCCATCATGACGCCCGGCATGTAGGCATGCGAAAAGCCGTCCTGCATTTTGAGCCGATCCAGCGGATCGGTATTGTCTGTCGGCCAGATCTGATCGGTCAAGTGCATGATCCCCAGATCAACGCGTCCGCCACCGCCGGCGCAGGATTCAATTTCCAGTTTCGGATAGCGGCGGCGCAGTTCCGCGAAGATCCAGTACAGGTTCTTGGTATAGTCGACATAGATCTTCTGCTGATCTTCAGCGGCCATCTCGGGCCAGCCCGGCTCGGACCAACTGCGATTGTGATCCCATTTCAGGAAGGCGATATCGTTTTCACGAAGCAATAGATCCAGCGATTTCAGAATGTAATCGCGGACATCCTTGCGCGCCAGATTGAGAACCATCTGGTTGCGGCCTTCGCTGCGCGGGCGGTCCTTGAAGTTGATCACCCAGTCGGGATGGGCACGGTAAAGGTCACTGTCGGCATTGACCATTTCCGGCTCGACCCATAGACCGAACTCCATGCCAAGGCCCCTCACCTTGCTAATGAGCGGACCAAGTCCCTTGGGGAATTTTTCCGTATTGACGACCCAGTCGCCCAGACCGGCGCGATCATTGTTGCGCTTGCCGAACCAGCCGTCATCCATGACGAAGCGCTCGACGCCCAGAGTGGCCGCCTTTTCCGCCAGCGCGATCTGCCCGGCCTCATCAACGGCAAACTCGGTGGCTTCCCAGGAATTATAAAGGACGGGACGCAGCTTCGGCGTCGGTGCATTTGGCAATATGACCGAGCGCTGGAACCGATGCATTAGACGCGATGCGCCCCCCATGCCCTTATCGCTGTAGCCTGCGTAGAAGACGGGTGTCTCCAAAGTTTCGCCCGGCTTGAGCCGATAGCCGAAGTCGAACGGGTTATAACCGGCCGTGACGCGAGGGTGACCGACAATGTCCTTGTCGACCGTGATGCGCCAGGAGCCGCTCCAGGCCAGGGCGCCGAACCAGACCGGGCCATCCTCTTCATCGGTCAAACCCTCACGGCTTATGGCTAGCCAAGGATTATTCTGAGAGCCGGTCATACCCATGCGGCTCTCAAGCACGGTTTCTCCGACTTCCAGCGGCCGCTTTTGCAGGGTCCATTCAGCGGCCCAGCGTCCGGTCAGGTATTGCAGTTCGTAGTCTTCAGCGAACGGCAGATTTAGGGTCGCCGCCGCCATTTGATCGACTCTTATCCAACTGCGGGTCTTGTTTTCCACCACGGCCGAGCGTGCCAGTATGCCGGTCGCCTTGTCCATGGCATAGCGGAGGTCGACATAGACCTCGGTGCTGACATCCTTCATGCGCACGACAATGCCATCGGCGCTAACCGTGTGGCTCGCATATTTGAGAACCAGATCCCGTACGCCGTTTGGGTAGCTTACCTTCAGAGACGGTTCTATCGCCAGCCCGCCCCCGAAGCCGACATATTCCAGCGGGGTCACTGAGTTGGCGCGATCAAATCCCGAATAATCCGCAGCCTTAGGTGCCGCGGGCAGCACATCGTCTGCCTGAAGCGCACCGCCCCAATGCAGGGATTGGAGTTGACCTGCACTGTCCACCCCGAAAGCATAGGTCACACCGTCACCGTCCAGGCGGAACACCTTGGCGGCACTATCGAAAACCGCGCTCGCACTGGAGCGGAAAGGAACTGCCAAGGCGGCCATTCCAACGAGCATGCCCAGACACGCGGAGCGACGGTTCATAACGGATGCGTTCATAGAGTGGTTTCCTCATTTATATTATATAAGCCACACAATACAGAGACATCAGGCGTGGTCAAGACCCGCAAATATCTCATTTTTGTTCGCATATGCGGTCTAAATGGTCAAAACACCAACCCATGCAGGAAATTGCGTTTGCCACTCGCCTCGACAATATATGTAATATATATATTGACGATTGCCTTTGTGGTCTCCTATTGTGTACGAACATGAGGGCCCGCAATGCGAGGTCCAATCAAACAAATAAAAGACGCCTTCAACAGGGGTAAGCGCAAATGCATATGACGTCCAACGGCGACAACGCGGCATCGGGAACGCCAGCGAACTATCCGTTCAAACTCGGCTACATCTGGATGATTTCAACAGTCGCGGCGCTTGGCGGGCTTTTGTTCGGCTACGACTGGGTGGTCATCGGCGGCGCAAAGCCTTTTTACGAGCCTTACTTCAATCTTACGTCTGAAGCCCAGATCGGTTGGACCAACAGTTGTGCGCTTCTGGGCTGCCTGATCGGGTCAGTCTGTTCGGGCATCCTGAGCGATTGGATCGGACGCAAGAAGCTTTTGATCGTCGCCGCCTTCCTGTTCGGTGTTTCCTCGATCGCGACCGGCTGGTCGCATAGTTTTGACGCCTTTATTGTCTGGCGCATCCTCGGTGGCGTCGCCATCGGCATCGCCTCCAATGTGTCGCCAACCTATATTGCGGAGATAGCGCCGGCACAGTGGCGCGGGCGGCTGGTCACGCTAAACCAATTGACCGTCGTCGTCGGTATCCTGGCGGCCCAGGTCATCAATCTTTTGATTGCCGGACACATTCCTGACGGATCGACGCCCGAAATGATCCGCGCCTCCTGGCAGGGGCAATTGGGCTGGCGCTGGATGTTCACAGCCGTGGCGATACCTTCCATCGTCTTCTTCATCTGCGCCTTCATCGTTCCGGAAAGCCCGCGCTGGCTGATCAAGAAGGGCGCGACGGATAAGGCCAGAGCCGTCCTTCAACGGATCGGTGGCGCTGATTATGCCGAGGCCGAGATGCGGGACGTAAATGGCGCGCTTTCTCAGGAGCGCGGCCAAGGGGCATCGTGGACAGAGTTGCTGCGTCCCGGCATCTTTGGCCTGATACTCATGGGCATAGGCTTGGCCGTCTTGCAGCAATGGAGTGGCACCAATGTCATCTTCAACTACGCTGAGGAGATTTATCAGGGCGCGGGCTATGACCTCAGTGGCGTCATGTTCAATATTGTCATTACAGGCGCCATCAACCTGCTCTTCACGCTGGT
Organism: Asticcacaulis sp.; assembly: GCF_035497195.1. Classification (GTDB taxonomy): domain Bacteria; phylum Pseudomonadota; class Alphaproteobacteria; order Caulobacterales; family Caulobacteraceae; genus Asticcacaulis. The sequence goes on along the minus strand of NZ_DATJDZ010000018.1, from coordinate 198,072 downwards.
GGCGACCTTCACGGTTGATCGCCTGGGCCGGCGCGCCCTGATGTTGTGGGGCACAGCCGCCATCACCATCATGCACGTTCTCCTCGGCGCCGCCTTCTTTTTCGGGATCAAGGGCCCATTGGTGCTTGGTCTGACCTTGGGCGTCATCGCCGCCTATGCAACGTCTCTGGCGCCGGTAACCTGGGTGCTGCTGTCAGAGATCTTCCCAAACCGCATTCGCGGCCTGGCGGTTTCGATCGCCGTGTCTTCGTTGTGGATTGCCTGCTTCGCCGTTACCTACACTTTCCCGATCCTGAACCGGGTGTTGGGTGCGGCGGGCACATTCTGGTGCTATGGCGCGATTTGCTTCATCGGGTTTCTGTTCATTGCGCTTTGCGTGCCCGAGACAAAGGGCAAGACGCTCGAAGAGATCGAAGCTAAACTAACCCGGAAGGCCTAGACACGAGCCGGGCGCGGTCGGCCTTAGCGGCCCTGAGCCCGGCGATTTTCTTCCTGCGCCTTGACCTTGAGCATCAGGTCAAGCGCGCCCTGGATGAGGTCCCGCATACGCGTTTCGGCGCCGGCGCTGTCGCCAACGAGGATGGCATCGGCAACGACCTTGTGGTCTGCCACGCTTGCCAGCCGTCCCTTGAAATCATTGGTCTTGCGGATCGAAAACCGCAGGGCGGTTTCGATCATCTCACGCATCTGGCGATAGAAACGGTTGCCGCTAGCCTGCAGAACCGAGACATGGAACGCGATATCTGCATTTAGCGGATCGTCCCTGCCCAGCTCGGCCTCCTGCATGCGTGAAATCGCGTGCGCGATGGCGGCGCGTTCGTCGCCGGTCGCCACTTGTGCGGCCAGGGCGGCCGCCCCAGGCTCGACGCTTAGACGTATCTGAGTGAATTCGATCAGCAGTTCGAGCGAGAAGTTGCGTTCCAGGAGCCAGCGCAGGACGTCAGGATCCAGCAAATTCCAGTTATCCTCACGCTCTACACGCGTGCCTTGACGTTTTCTTGCTGATAACAGCCCCTTGGATGTCAGCATCTTGACCGCTTCCCGCGTTACCGTGCGGGCGGCGCCATACTTTTCCGACAGTTCGATTTCTTTGGGGAACGGCACATCGTAATATTGGCCAGTGACAATCGCGACGCCCAGATCCTGAACAATTGACTGTGTGAGGTTCTTCGAGCTTGTAGGCGACCGCATATGTGTTCTCTTGGCTCTCTTCCCGCCGGTTGAATCATTTTTTGTTTCTTCAACGGTTTATAGCACACATTGCGCGATCACATACAAGGCATACGTCTAACGCGATGCTGTCAGACGGCCTCAAAACTGTAAGTGGTGGTTCGTCGATACCTGTCACCGGGCTCAAGCCAGGCGCTAGGAAAAGCGCGTACATTGACTGCATCCGTAAATCCTTGTGGCTCGAGGGCGACAGCGCCGGCCCACGTGACGTCACGCGACAATCCAGACCAGACCTGAAGGCATGGCTGGTCTGACATCTGCTTCATGCACAAGCCCGTTTTGGGCGACAACAGATTAACGACAGTGTCGCCGCGGCCATTGGTGACCCAACTCTGATTTAACCCGATTGCCGTGAGTTGAGGGTGGACCTCGGATAAGGCATCCCCAAGCCGTCTCGGTGCACGCAAATCGAACGGGGTGTCGTCAACTGACAGAAGACGGCCTGTCGCCAGAGACGCGGAGTCGACTTCGACAATCTGATCCCCCGATACGCCAAGGACGTGATCGCGAATATCCTCGCCGGCGTCTTGTCCGAGGTTGAAATAGAGGTGGTGCGTCAGGTCTACCGGACAGGGAGCGTCGACATCTGCTTCATAAGAAATCTCGAGGCTTCGAGGTGTCGGCAAGGAAAACCGTATCGTCGCGTGCAGGACACCTGGGTATCCCTCCTCCCCCGCAGGCGAGACATAGCTTAGGACCACCGGGTCACTGTCGTCCATACGTTCGCCGGCCTGCCAGATGCGACGCGTCAGACCAAGACTGCCGCCGTGAAGATGGTTTTCGCCTTCATTCTGAGTCACTTGGTAGATTTGCCCATCGCGTTCGAACCGGCCACTGCGCATTCGGTTGACCGTCCGCCCCACGATGCACCCTTGATAGGTGCGATCGTTTTCATAGGCTTCGATCGTGTCAAAACCAACGACCGTCTCGTTTCGTTGACCGCGCGACGGCACCCGGAGGCTGCGAACGATGGCGCCGTAGGTCAGAATCTCGACCTCAAGCCCGCCGGTTGCAGTCAGGGGCAAGGCATGCACGGCGCGCCCGTCTGCCAGATACCCGAAAAGACGCTCTGAACTCACAGCTTCGCCAACCGGCCGCCGTCGACGTTCAGGCTGGCGCCCGTTATGAAGGTCGCATCGTCACTGGCGAGAAAGGCGACTGCCTTGGCGACGTTCTCGGGTTGACCGACGTCGGCAGCCTCGAGTTTTTCTGCGCCTGACTTCAGGTTGGGGCTGGCCCAGAGCATAGGCGTGTCGATCGCCCCTGGCAGTACGGCGTTCGCCCTGATCCCTTTCGCAACGCCTTCGATGGAGGTGGACCGGGTAAGCGATCCCAGCGCCGCCTTGGCCGCCGCATAAGGGGCGACCAGCGGTGAGGTCTGCACCGTATGAATGCTTGAGACATTGACGACCGCACCGCCAGAAGACATCCGGCGGAAGGCCTCCCGTGTGAAGAGCGCCGCACCGATTAGATTGACCCCCAGGAGCTTGTGCCAATCGTCGCCCGTCAGATCCTCGATCGGCTTATAGATCATCATGCCGGCGACATTGACCAGGACATCGAACCGGCCCGTCTGGTTCGTCGCCACGTCACAGGCCGCCACGACATCTGCCTCAGACGAGACGTCGCAGCGCGCAAACAAGACCGTAGTTGCCCCCAAACTCCGTAGTTCGTCGGAAATGGCCTCCGCCCTGTCGGCGACAAGGTCGGCCAGGACCAGCGATGCGCCCTCACTGGCCAATTGCCTGGCGCAGGCCAGACCGATACCGCCCAGTCCACCTGTCACCAGGGCTGTCTTATTTAAAAACCGCATCTGTCCTTACCACTCACGCACATAACCATCGGGACCTCGCCAGGCGGGGTTGCGCCAAGGCGGACAGTCACGGCTTAATTCTCGCACCTTGTCTTCGTCCACGATAATACCTAGACCCGGCCCCGTAATGGCTTCGATCATACCGTCTTTGACGTCGAAGACGGAGGGATTTTTCACGTAGGCCAGCAGATCGTGGCCGTCGGTATTGTAGTGGATTCCCAGGGACATTTCCTGAATGGCAAAATTGGGCGTCGCCAGCCCTAATTGGATACAGGCGCTGAGGGCGATAGGCCCCAGCGGACAGTGCGGCGCCAGTGCGACATCATACGCTTCCGCCATGGCGGCCATGCGCTTGACTTCGGATATCCCGCCGGCATGACTTAAATCCGGCTGAAGGATGTCAATCGACGCGGCCTCGAGAAAGGGCTTCAGATCCCAGCGTGAGTACATCCGCTCACCCATGGCGATCGGAATATTGGTGAGTAGAGACAGCTGCTTGATCGCTTCCGGGTGCTCACTCAGCAAGGGCTCCTCGATGAACAGCGGTCGCAAGGGTTCCAGAATATGGGCCAATTGCTTGGCCATTGGTTTGTGCAAACGCCCATGGAAGTCGAGACCTGCGTCGATGCCGAGAGACTGAACGTCGGCTAGGCGTTGGGCGACCGCATCAAGGCTCCTCGGGCTGTCTAGCCAACCAGAATCTTCGGTCGCATTCATCTTCACAGACTTAAAGCCCTGGCTAATACGGACCTTCGCGGCATCGAGCACGTCTGATGGCCGATCACCGCCGACCCAGGCATAGACACCCACACGATCGCGAACCCGACCGCCCAGCAATTGGTGAATGGGAACGCCGTAACGTTTGCCCTTGATGTCCCAAAGGGCTTGATCAAGTCCGGAGAGCGCCGACATCAGAACAGGGCCGCCTCGATAAAAGCCAAGGCGATAGGCCGTCTGCCAGACATCCTCAATCCGATCGGCGTCAAAATCCAGAAAGCGATCGCGAAGGGAGGCATAGGCGCCAGCTACGGCCTCCGAATGCCCTTCAAGACTGGCCTCACCCCACCCTACCAAACCGTCGCTCGTTTCAACGCGAACAAACAGCCAGCGGGGGGGGACGGGAAAGGTTTCGATCCTGAGGATTTTGGAGGCGTGCGGGCTGACGGGCAGTGCGATACCTGAAACGTCGGCACTGATTTTTGGCGGCGAGGTTTGCATTGAGAATTACATATCCTGGAGTGGCCGTGTCGTGAGCGGCGCGAAGCTTGTCATGGTCGGTCCAGTTAACCTTGACCACGCGCGACGAAGAAGAACGAAGAACTTTATGTATTATATGTATGCTTTAGATGTTTTTCCAACAATCTTTACACCCGCCTGCGGACACAAAATTTGCAACGACCTTAAGTATACATCAAGTAATTTTAGGAAATTGAATCTCTAACCAGAACGATGGACGTCAAGATTAGAGAAAAAATGCCGTACCCGTCACGGGTACGGCACAAGTCAGGAGGGCAAAAACACCATGGAATGAATATGGAATTTGCCGGTATAGATGGCTTTGGCAAAAGCCAAAGCCATCTATCTCGTTCGCTAGAAATCCATCCGCAGGCCAACATTATAGAAGGCGCCATCGAAGAAATCTCCGAGCAGTTCGTTTTGGTAGAGGCCCTTTTGCGTCAGATGAGTCTCGCCGACGTTAGTGCCTTCGAAGAAGACATTGACGCGAGGTGTAATCTGATAGGAGGCGCGCAGATCGACCTGGCTATAGTCTTGCGTAAACAGAGGCCCACCCGAGCCGTCGCCGGAAAGGCTGGCCAGGAAGGCATCGCGCTTGTTGTAAGCGACGCGGAAGGACAGCGGGCCTTTTTCGTAGAAGGCGATGAGGTTGTAGGAATTCCCGAGGCCCGGCAGCGCGAAGGCGCGACCTGACACATGGGAGCTATCCGCGACTTTGGCATCGCTGTTGACGATGGTGGCATTGGCGGTCACGCCAAATCCGCTCATCCAGCCCGGCAGGTAATCGAACATATAGGTGCCGGCCAGTTCGACGCCTTCCGCATAGGTCTGGGCCAGGTTACGCGGACGAGACGTCAGGAAGGTCGCCGTAGTCGCCGTGAAGTTCGGATCGGCCAGATGGGTATGTCCGTTGATGACACTCGTATTCTGCAGTTGTTGGGCATTGGTGATCGTGAAGGCTTCGGGCAGGACGCCGTAGTCGATGAAGTTCGTCACATCCTTATGGAACAGGGCAGCCGAGAAGTTCATATTCTTTTTGGGATACCATTCAACCGAGATGTCGACATTGCTCGACAGGTAGGGTGTCAGGTTCGGATTGCCACCGCTGGCCAACATGTTGCCGGGGCGGGTATCGTCGATCGTCGTGTTCGGACGCATATCGCTCGGGTTCGGGCGTGTGAGGGTCTTAGAAGCCGACAGGCGGGCCAGCAGCTTGCTGTTGATATTGAGCTTGAAGTTCGCGCTGGGCAAGAACTCATGATAGCTCGAGGTGATTGTGTGGGAGGCAGGCGTGCTCGAGGCGTAGATGGGCGATTGATTGCCTTCCGAAACCCAGGTGATGTCCTGCAACGCACGGTCTTGGCCGGTGGCCGTGACTTCGGTGCTGATATAACGGCCGCCAATGTTCAGGCTCCACGGCATTGATCCAAAGTCACCATGGAAATCGGCTTCTACATACGCGGCCGAGGTCACTTCGCCGATACGGTAGGAGCTCGGCTGAAGCACGACATTGTAGCCGCCATTCGCTGCGAGCGCCGCCAATGTCGTGCCGGCGGGCGCGCCATTGGCGGCGTCAAGCGCATTGGCCGCGGCAGGCGAGCCCAGATAGTCGAGATAGGCCTGGCCGTCATACGAGAAGAAATTGAGCGGTGCATTGGCGCCCAGGCCACCCCCCAGGAAGTCGCTGCCCAGATCCAGCGGCGTCAGGAGGGTCGGATCGACGACAGCTGCATAACCGCAATACTGGCAATAGGCGGGCCCAATGCCATAGACCTTGCTGGCCTTGCGGGTCTGGTTGACCGAGATACCGAAACGAAGGGCCTCCCAGATGCCACGATCTGCGTAATAGGTGCCATCAAGGCGGGCATCTGACACCGTCGCGACGGTGTTTTCGCCGCCAGCCGTGGCGTAGTGCGCCCGAGCATTGGAAGCACTGGTGATCGGCGCGCCGAGGATCTGCAAGGTGGGCAGGCTGCCGCCGGCGGGCTGCGTCCAACTGATGTTGGTTGGGATGCCGATGACGGTGAAGTAGGAACCGGAGCCACCCAGATTACGCGCTTCGGAGGTTGACAGGTCAGCGACAATGCTCAGCTTGTCGCTAAGCTTCCAGTCCATATTAAAGCCGATGGCCTTGGTGAGTGAGCGGCGCGGCAGGGACTGCATGACCATGTCCCAGTTGCCGTTCTCGGTCTGGGCAATGACGTCACGATTGGAATCGATGGACGCCGTGGTGACCTGGTTCTCAAGGAAGAAGAAGGCGCCTTCGGCGATGTGACGGTTGATATTGTAGCGGCTATACATGCCATCGATTGTGAAGGTCAGGTTATCTTCCGGACGGTACTGGAACGTTCCGGTAAAGCCCGTGCGCTCACTCTGGTGCGTGCTTTGCAGCAGGTTGTAGTTCCGGGGGAAGCGGACATTGGAATAGAGCGGGACGTTGGGATCGAGATTGGGACCATAGCCGTCCGTCACGCCAGCCTGGGTGCCGATCGTGTCGTTCGGCACATAGCCGCTGACGGTGAAGGAATCTTCGCGGGCGTCGCGCAATTGGTACGAGGCCGAGACCATGAGGCCCATCTTTCCGTCGTCGAAGACGGTGCTGTAGAGGGCGAAGGCGTCCGGCGTGGTTTCCTTGCTCAGGGTTTCATAGTGGGCCTTGACGCTGATGATGCCCTTGGTCTTGCCTATATCGAGCGGCCGGGGCGTCTTTAGATTGATCGTTGAGCCGATGCCGCCTTCGGGCAGTGAGGCGCGCGAACTTTTATAAACATCGGCGCCACTGATCAGTTCGGCAGCGATATTATCGAACGAAAAGCCGCGTCCGCTGTTGTCATTGGCCATGTTTCGGCCGTTAAGCAGGACGTTGTTAAATTGCGGACCGAAACCGCGAACCGTGACGCTGCTACCTTCGCCCAAGCTGCGGTCGATGGACACGCCGGGCACGCGTTGCAGCGACTCGGCCACGTTCGCGTCCGGGAATTTGCCCAGGTCTTCCGAGGTGATCGAGTCAAGGATAACGGTGGAGTTACGCTTGTTACGGGCCGAGGCGGTCAAGCTGCCCCGGATACCGGTTACAACAACTTCCGTAATCTCGTCCGATGGCGCGGCTGTGGCGGCCGGCGATGCGGTCGTTTGGGCGAATGCCGATGTAGAAGTAAATAATGCAAATACAATTGCGGTTGAGCTCAGCAATACAGCTGAACGAATCATTTTTTCCCTGTTCATTTCTCTATCCTGTTTTGTCTATATTTAGCTTTTAGCTTATTTTTATTGTTCCGCCGCTAGCGGAAATGCGAATTGGCGACGGAAGGCCACTGACTTCGCTCCTGACATATGTAATATATATATAATATTTAACGAGTGTCAACGGCCATGACAGGTCGGGTTAAAATCGAAGATCGAGGCGGTTAGTTGGCAGAATGTTTTTCATTTCGGCAGCCGCCTATTGCGCGACCTCGCGACGGGCCTGAACAGCGCCGCTCACCCTTAGCCCGTCGCGGATACGATTGGCGCGCCAACTTATATCTGCAACATGCGCCCCAACCGCAGCTGAAGCGCGTAAGCCCCGAACTGAAGAGCGCGCTGGCCATAAAAAGATAATAACCCCGTCGTCGATATTGGTGACCTCGATTGGCCCTCATCGGGAAGATGAATTTAGCAATCCTAATGTCCGCTTTTATCGCGGAGCTTTTGGATGCAATGTCTCCTTGGGGCCGATGCTGTTGAAAAACTCGACAGAGACCTCGCCCGTACGGAGTCCTACTACCAATTTGAAGGCGTGGTCTCGTTTCGCTGTCCAATTGACTGTGTTGCCGCACGAAGCACGTACCCTCACGGAGGAAACTCCCTAGACAAGCGCGATATCACGGCTAACGTCGTTTGAATGTGCTCAACGCTCGAATCAGAGGGCGCAACTAGGCAACCAATCCGCCTCAAGCGAAACTGGTTCATTTCTAAGCGTGCCAAGTTCAATGAAATTGCCCGAGACGAGGAGAGTTGAAATGCCAAGAATATCCCGCCGAACTTTCGTACTTGGCTTGCCCTGCCTGCCTGCCATAGCAAAGGCCCAAGCGCTGGGGGGATCCACGGACGCGCCAAGGGCTTCCTTGTTGATTATCACCTAAAACTGACCCAGGTTTCTCACCGAGAAGTGACCCACCTTTAAGGTATAATCCTATGGGTCAGTGTTTGGTCAAGTCACAGTTTTCTCCCTCCTCGATTTCACTGTTGCCGTGCTTGCCTTGAAGCGGAAGCTGTCGTTACCAGTCTCTAAGATGTGGCAGTGGTGGGTGAGCCGGTCGAGCAATGCCGTGGTCATTTTGGCGTCGCCGAACACCCCCGCCCATTCGCTGAAGCTGAGATTGGTCGTGATGACGACGCTGGTCTGTTCGTAGAGCCGGCAAAGCATGTGGAACAGCAAGGCTCCGCCGGACGCGCTGAACGGCAGGTAGCCCAGCTCATCGAGGATGACCATGTCGAGCTTCAGGAGTCGATCCGCCATCTGTCCAACCTTGCCCTGGGCCTTTTCCTGTTCGAGCAGGTTGACCAGTTCGATGGTCGAGAAGAAGCGAACCTTCTTTCGGTGATGCTCAACAGCCTGCACGCCCAGCGCTGTGGCGACATGTGTTTTGCCGGTGCCAGGACCGCCGATCAGGACAACGTTGTGCGCACCGTCCATAAACTCGCAGCGATGCAGTTGGCGGACCAGGGCTTCGTTGACCTCGCCAGAAGCGAAGTCATAGCCGGACAGGTCCTTGTATGCGGGGAAGCGGGCCGACTTGATCTGATAGGCAATGGACCTGACCTCACGCTCGGCCGTTTCCGCCTTCAGAAGCTGGGACAGGATCGGCATCGCGCTTTCAAACGCGGGCGAGCCCTGTTCGGTTAGTTCGCCGACAGCCTGGGCCATGCCGTACATTTTCAGGGCACGCAGCATGATGATGATGGCGGCGCTAGCAGGATCATGACGCATGACGGCCCTCCGCGCGCAAGGCATCGTAGCGCTCAACATTGGCCAAGGGTTCTTGCCTCAACCGAAGCGCCTGTGGCGCATCGATCGTATCCGGCGGCGTTGTGCCGTCGATTAGGCGATGCAAGAGGTTCAGGATATGCGTCTTGGTCGGCACGCCACCGGCCAGCGCCAGCTCGACAGCCTGCAACACGACCTGCTCGTCATGCTGGAGGACAAGGGCCAGGATCTCGACCATTTCCCGGTCGCCGCCAAGCCGTTTGAGGAGATGCCCCTGAAGACGTCGGAAGGATTCCGGCAGCTCAGTGAACGGGGCACCATTACGTAGCGCGCCGGGTTTGCGCTGGATCACCGCCAGATAGTGACGCCAGTCGTAGACGGTGCGACCTGGGTTGCTATGTGAGCGATCTATAATCCGTGGATGCTCGCATAGAATCTGGCCTTCCGCCGCCACCACGACCCGCTCAGGGTAGACGCGCACGCTGACCGGGCGGTTGGCGAACGAGGCCGGTACGCTGTAGCGATTACGCTCCAGATGGACGAGGCACGTCGGCGTCACGCGCTTGGTATGCTCGACAAAACCGTCGAACGGCCGCGTGGGCGCCATTAAGTAGTCTTGCTCTTCCGCCCAGACATCCGCAATCGTTCCCGGCAGTTCGCCATGCGGAATCTCCCGCCAGTAAGAGATACACCGCTCTTCCAGCCAGACGTTCAAAGCCGCCAGGTTCGGGAAGCTGGGTATCGGTATCCATAGCCGGTGACGGGCATCCTGGACGTTCTTCTCGACCTGTCCTTTCTCCCAGCCTGACGCCGGATTGCAGAACTCGGCGTCGAAGAGATAATGGCTGGCCATCGCCTGGAAGCGCAGGTTCACTTGCCGCGCCTTGCCAACCCCGATCTTATCGACCGCCGTCCTCATATTGTCATAGATACCCCGCCGCGGCACACCGCCGAGTACGCGGAAGGCTTCGACATGGGCATCGAACAGCATCTCGTGCGTCTGCAGAGGATAGGCTCGCACGATGAAGGCCCGGCTGTGGGATAGTTTGAAGTGAGCCACCTGAAGCTTGGTCCGCTCGCCACCTATAACAGCCCAGTCTTCACTCCAGTCGAACTGGAAGGCTTCCCCGGCCTCGAAGGCCAGCGGCACGAATGTCCCGCGCCCACTCATCTGCTGCTCGCGCAGGCGATTGGCTTTCCATTCCCGCGCGAACGTGGCAACGCGCGGATAAGAACCGTCATAGCCGAGGGCCACCAGATCCGCGTGAAGCTGTTTGACGGTCCGTTTTTGCTTCCGAGACCTACCGGATTCGATCTTCAGCCAGTGTACCAGCTTGTCGGCATAAGCATCCAACTTGGTAGGCCTGCCGGGCGTTTGGAACGCCGGCTCAACAACATCAGACCTAAGGTATTTGCGGATCGTGTTCCGCGAAAGACCAGTTTTTCGACATATCTCACGGATCGGTATGCGATCCCGAAATGCCCAGCGTCTGATGACGCTCAATAATGCCATGTCTATCACTCCGAGGGCCCTCGCTGTCTGACAACGAGGGGAGTTTCACATGGGTCATTTCTCGATGATAATTATGCCGCCTACTGGGTCAGTTTTGAGTGATATTCAACAGGCAAAGGGTGACTGTCGCCAGGAAGGCCTGGCGCTGGGTGGGCTGCGTGATGCGGTCGATGGTGCTACCGTGGTCGGTGGACTGATCGTCAGGGCGGCGGCGTCAAGAGTTCAGCCGCCAAGTCCAATCCGCGCTTGCGTAGAAAGCCGGTGGCAAACGATGGATCGCTATCGTGCTCGAGCACAGCATCAATCAACTGTTGATCTTCAGGAGATGCCGCAGAGCAAACCGCAAGCGCAATCGGCCCTAGGGCCAGGTCGAACAAGCGGTTGCCGCGCCGGGACTGAAGATAATATTGGCGCTTAGGGATAGCCTGACCAATCAGATCGATCTGCCGGCTATTCAGGCCCATCCGGGCATAGGTGTCGCGGGACTGCGGTTCGCGTGCCCGTTCATTCGGCAGAAAAAGCCGCTGGGGGCAGGACTCGATGATGGCCGGCGCGATCGAGCTATCGGCGATGTCGGCCAGGGACTGCGTGGCGAAGATGACGCTGACGTTCTTCTTGCGTAATGTCTTCAGCCATTCCCGAATGCGGGCGGCGAACAGAGGGTTGTCGAGGAACACCCAGGCTTCGTCGAGGATCAGAAGGGTTGGCCGGCCGTCGAAGCGTTCCTCCAGGCGATGAAACAAATAGGTCAGGACAGGCAAGACAAGGCCTGCCTCCCCCATCAGATCCTCTGTTTCGAAGCAATGGACTGGCGCCAGGTCCAGGCCGTTTTCTTCAGCGTCGAGCGTGTGTCCGAATGCCCCGTCCAAAGTAAATGGACGGAGGGCTGATTTCAGGCTGTTCGACGACAGAAGGACGGATAGTCCGGTCAAGGTCCGCTCCTGGGCAGGCGCCGCGGCAAGGGAATCCAGAGCTGACCAGAGCGCTTCCTTGACCTCAGGGGTGACGGGACAGTGTTCGTTCTCCAGGATGAGAATAAGCCATTCCAGGGCCCAGATTCGCTCGGGAACATCGTCGATTCGGCTGAGCGGCTGGAAGGCCAGGTCGGCTTTGCGGCCAAGCACATGATGGCTGCCCCCCATAGCCAGGGTGACGGCTCGCGCTGAGTAACCCTTGTCAAAGATGAAGGTCTGTGCGGACGGATAGCGTTGGAACTGGAGCGCCAGGAAGGCGAGCAAGACAGACTTGCCTGCCCCGGTCGGCCCCAGGATCAACATGTGGCCAACGTCGCCGACATGGGTGGAAAGCCGAAACGGCGTCGATCCGGAACTGAGCGCATGCAGCAATGGTGGCCCGGCAAGATGGTCGTTGCGTTCCGGTCCCGCCCAGACCGCCGACAGGGGCATGAGGTGGACGAGGTTCAGGGAATGGACCAAGGGCTGGCGGACATTGGCGTAAACATGTCCGGGCAAGGAGCCAAGCCAGGCTTCGACGGCGTTCAGGCTTTCCGCCTTTGTGGTGAAGCCCAGACCATTGATGACCTGCGCGATCTGGCGCAGCTTTTCGTCTGCGACACGCGCGTCTGCGTCCATTACTGTGATTGTGGTGGTGAGATAGCCGAAGCTGACGTGGTCTCCGCCCAAGGCCTGTAGGGCCTGATCGGCGTCGGCGACCTTGTTGTCTGCATCGCTGTCTGTCAGCGCCGTCTGCTGGCTGTACATGACTTCGCGCAGCAGGGCAGTGACCGACTTCCGCTTGTTGAACCACTGACGACGGATTTTTGTCAAAGTCTTCGTCGCTTCCTCCTTGTCCAAGGCGATGAAGCGCGAGGTCCAGCGGTAGCTGCTATCGAGGTGGTTTAGGCCATCGAGGAGTCCCGGCTGGGTGTGATTGGGGAAGCCAAGCACGGTCAGGCTACGCAAATGCTGATCGCCGAGCATGGGCGCCAGTCCACCTAGCAAAGGGGTGTCGGCCAGCACGGCATCAAGATAGATTGGCGTATCCGTGGCGACCAGGGTGTGTGACTTGGTCGAGATGGTGCTGTGCAGGTAGCTCAGGGTTTCAGCGTCATCCAGTCCGGTCACGAAGGGCATGATACCGGCGAGCATCTCTATCAGGCTGTCGGTCCGGTCTACGAAGGCCAGCAGTTCCCGCTTCCAGTCGCGGGTTTGATCGCCAGGTTCGGTTGTCTCGAGCAGAGCTGAGCCAGCCGAGGCCACAGTGTCAGGCGCCGGCATGAAAACCAGGGTCACAAAGAAATGGGTTTCGAAGTGCCGTCCGGTTTGTCCTTCGAAGGCAGCGCGACGCTCCTCGTCGACCAGCCGGGCGATTCCATCCTCCGCGCCGGGGGACGGATAACCCAGGGCCTCGCGCCTTCGCGCTTCAAAGAACAGGGCCCAGCCCTCACCAAAGCGGCGCAGGATGTTGTTGACGCGCGCGCCGATCCCGACAAGCTCCGACGACGTCGCACTGTCCAGGTCCGGCCCATAATAGCGAAGGGTGCGCTGAAAACTGCCATCCTTGTTCAGGATAACGCCGGGCGCAACCAGAGCTGCCCAGGGCAGATGGTCGGCCAGCTGTTCGGCAACGGGCCTATATTGGCGGAGGTTTAGCATCCGAAAAATCCTTTCTGGCGGAGATGTCTTAGGAGGATGGGGAGAAAATCAGGGTCGTACCTGGCGGCGAAAACGGCCAGGGTGTGCCCGATGACAAAGCCTGCCAGTCCGGCGATCCACATTTGCAGCCCCAGGCCAAGGGCGGCGGCAATCGTGCCGTTGATGATGGCCAACCCGCGAGGGGCTCCGCCCAGGAGTAAGGGTTGCGTGAGGGATTGATGGAGGGGCACTTCAAAGCCCTCAACGCGGTCGTCCATCAGATCAGTGCTCCGCCGCCGAAGGAGAAGAAGGTCAGGAAGAAGCTCGACGCGGCGAAGGCGATCGAGAGGCCGAAGACGATCTGGATCAACTTGCGGAAGCCGCCCGAGGTCTCACCAAAGGCCAGGGTTAGACCGGTGACGACAATCACCATAACGGCGACGATTTTGGCGACCGGCCCTTCAACACTGTCGAGGATCTGCTGAAGGGGGGCTTCCCAGGGCATGCCCGATCCGGCGGCGCCGGCACTGGTCGCCAGACCGATCGCAAGTCCAATGATCGCGGGCACGATAATGCTACGGGGAAGGTCTCGCCGACGCGGGCCAGAGCTTAGACGACCGGTTGTGGCGAAGGTAGAACGTGCAAATGTATTAAACATTAAAATCTCCTGATTGATTGAGGTTGGTTTCAGTCTTCACCGTCTGGGACGAGCGGTTGAAGGTCGTAGTCGCCGTGTTGATCGAGCCCGTGAAGCCGGGCGATTTCAGCGATATGTCGGGGCGTGCCAGTATGAGCGTTGGCGGCGCAAATGAAGACGATCAGGTCGATGGCCTCGGCGATCAGCGGACGCGGCACGTTCGTGACGGCTTCCTGGACCAATTGTTCCAGCCGGAGCAGCGCCCCCTTAGCTGAATTGGCGTGGAGAGTAGCAATTCCGCCCGGGTGACCTGTGTTCCACGCCTTGAGCATATCGAGAGCCTCGGCGCCCCTCACCTCGCCGACGATGATGCGGTCTGGGCGCAGACGGAGCGTCGACCGCACCAGGTGGGCCATGGTGACAAACCCCGGCCGAGTCCTGAGCGCTACGACGTCGGGTGCCGCACAGCGCAGTTCGCGGGTATCTTCAATGAGGATGACACGCTCATTCAGTTCCGCGACCTGGGCCAGCAAGGCATTGGTCAGGGTGGTCTTGCCAGAGCTCGTGCCGCCGACAACCAGGATATTCTGGCGATCGCGGACGGCGCTGACGAGCGCCTGCGCCTGCGCCCGCGTCATGACTTGGCTGCGGACATAATCTTCCAGGCCAAATAAACGATAAGCCGGCTTGCGAATGGCAAAACATGGGCTCGACACAATGGGCGGCAGCAGGCCTTCAAAGCGTTCACCACCGCTACCGTCAGAAGCCATTGGGAGTTCCGCGCTAACAATGGGACTATCGGGCTGGATTTCGAGGCGAACATGGCTAGCGACCAGGCGAATGACACGCTCGACTGCTGAGGCGGACATGACCACGCCAGTGTCGATGCGTCCTTCTCCAGCGAGATCGAGACGAACGCCGCCATCTGGATTGACCATGATCTCGAAAACGTCCGGGTTGGCCAGGGCTTCGGTCAGGCCGTCGCCCATGGCCGTCCGCAACATCCCACGCAGGCGCTGAACGGGAATAGACAGATCATCCATTGATTGCCTCCTCTTTGACGTTGGGATTGAGGGACTGATCGCCTTTGGCGAGATGGCGCCCGACTTGCGCCACGAACTGTTCGAAGCGGGCGCGGGCCAGGGCTAAGGTTGCAGCATCAGGCTCGGGCATGTGCGCATCACGCAGCAGGGTCAGACGGACAAACAGGGCCAGGCTTTCCAGGAGGATGTGTTGGTCACGCTCGATCCGGTTCAACTGGGCGGATATCCGGTTGAGGCGGTGGGCGAATTGATCGTCCAGCTCGGTGGTCGCGCGGCGGTTCAGCCAAGCTACTAGCGCTTCGGCCAGGACGGCCGACTTGTTCATGCCTGGCTTTTCGGCCAAGGCTTCCAGCCTGCGGGTGGTTGCGGCATCGAGAAACAGCTGATGGCGGACTTTACGTTGGTTAATTGGCATGGTCTAGAACCCCAAAAACAGGTCGCGTGTCTGGCCGGGCTTGGCGGTCTCGTGGCTTTCGACATTCAACAGGTCGGCCCGTCCGACGGCCGTGAGTCCGCGGAGGCGATCCATCGTCCGCTTGTCGCTGGCAGCGTCACTGTCGTCGTCGGCGAGTAATTCCGACAGGGGCGCTGCCGGCTCCGGCATAGGCTTTGGCGCGTCGGGTAGAGCCGGGTGGCGCTGGAGCGTCTGGCCTTCCCCATCGCCTTCATCGCTAGCGACTTCTGCGAGGGCCTCCAGCAGGCGTTGATCCACGCCGCGAATACGCCCCTCCCAGTCATTAGGCCTTGGCGCCGGCATATCCGGCCGCTCACCACCGTGCACAGCAGGCGCGGTCAAACGACGGTCCTGGAAGTTGCGGTCTTCGTAGTAGCGCAGTTTCTTGGCACGGATTGGAGCTAGTCCAGAGACCAAAACCAGTTCGTCGGTTGCCGGCAGTTGCATAACTTCGCCGGGTGTCAGTAGCGGCCGGGCGGTTTCCTGGCGGGAGACCATGACATGCGATAGCCAAGGCGCCAGGCGGTGGCCGGCATAGTTACGTTGGGCGCGCTGCTCGGTCGCTGTGCCCAGCGCATCTGAAATGCGTTTGGCCGTGCGTTCATCGTTTGACGAAAAGGCGATGCGAACATGGCAGTTGTCCAGGATAGAGTTGAATTCGCCATAGGTTTTGGAAATCTGGTTCAGGCTCTGGGCGATCAGGTAGGCGTGGATGCCATACCCGGCCATGAAGGCGAGCGCCGTCTCGAAAAAGTCCAGGCGGCCAAGGGCGGGGAACTCATCCAGCATCATCAGGAGTTGGTGACGATTGCGCTTGGTCGGATCGCCTTCGAGACGCTCGGTCAAGCGGCGGCCGATCTGGTTGAGGACCAGCCGGACCAGAGGCTTCGTGCGCGAAATATCCGACGGCGGTATGACGAGGTACAGGGAGGTCGGATGTTCGGCATTTACCAGATCGGCTATCCGCCAGTCGCAGGTCGCTGTGGCGGCAGCCACCACCGGATCGCGGTACAGTCCGAGGAACGACATCGCCGTAGACAGGACGCCGGACCGTTCGTTGGGTGATTTGTTCAGCAGCTCACGGGCAGCCGACGCGATCACAGGATGGACCACAGGCCTCTCCTTGTCGCCGAGATGGTTGGTCGTCATCATGAGGTGCAGAGTTTCGGCCAGGCTACGTTGCGGATCGGCCAGGAAGGTGGCGACGCGGGCTAACGTCTTATCTTCTTCGGCGTAGAGAACGTGGAGGATGGCACCGACCAAGATGGAATGGCTGGTCTTTTCCCAATGGGAGCGATGCTCCAGGGCACCTTCAGGATCGACGAGGATGTCGGCGATGTTTTGGACGTCGCGGACCTCGTTCGGTCCGGCACGCACTTCGAGCAAGGGATTATAGCGGGCCGATGTCAGATCGGTCGGATTGAACAGGATGCAATGAGAGAATTGCGCACGCCAGCCGGCAGTCAGGTCCCAGTTTTCGCCCTTGATATCATGGACGATGACAGAGCCTGTCCAAGACAGAAGGGTCGGCACAACAAGACCTACTCCCTTTCCGCTCCGGGTCGGGGCGAACGCCATGACGTGTTCGGGACCGTCATGACGCAGGTAGTCTGCACCGAGGCGCCCCAAAAAGACGCCACGATCGCGCAACAGTCCGGCGGCCTCAACTTCAGCCGATCGCGCCCACCTCGCCGAGCCGTAGGTGGTCACCAAATGCGTTTGACGGGCACGCCACAGCGAGCCGGCGACAGCGGCAATGCAGCCCATGAAACCACTGCAGGCGGCCAGGCATCCGGCACGGAAGAAGACGGCTGGGGCGTAGGCGTCGAAATGATACCACCAAAGGAATAGCTGCCAAGGCCGATAGACTGGCCAGCCAAAAATCAAAACCCATGGTGCGCCGAGGCCCGCCTGATAGCCAAGCATCGCAGCCGCCCATTGGGTGGCAGCCCAGATGCCCAGAACCATGATCAACAGCACGATCAGGATTTGGCCAATAAGTAGTTTGGTGGGGGTCACGACGGACACTCTAGCTACGCGGCACAACACCGCTGATGCACGCGAGAATCAGTCGTCAAAGCTAAATCTCATATCCCCCCATCACCCGCTCATACCCTGCCCTACCCGAGTTCGCTTGCGGCTCTATCTTTCACATAGTGCTTTTTTGGGGGGAAATGTGCCTTCAATGTCGCCCCTCCGCTTAGTGTTAGCGTGGTGGTATTGATGACGCTGGCTTCTGGTACTCGCAGGTTTTTGCTCGCCGAATGGAATTCGGTAGAACTTTGCGTGCTATCGCGCCATGGTATTGTTAGGTAGGCGCGATTCTGAGCAAGAAATGTCACAAAAACAGATAAAGCGGAATGTCAGACTAAGTCGCGCAAAAAACAGGGTACGTGGAGCCGTTGATAAGTTTGGCGTCTTCTCTGAGCTTCGCCATGAATTAGACTTGAGTTCTTTGCAGCTGCTGGCCAAATGGAGCTACGCTTGGCTGCCATCACTCGGAATCCTGGGAAAATTAACCCCTAAACGCCTTTCTGATCTGAACGCAGTCAACCCGTTAAGGTCAATTGGTCTCCGTCGTGACGTTGAATGGATTACAGCAACTGTCAAAAGAGAAGCTCAAAATATCAATCAGTACCTCCAACTGAAGGCGTCTCTTGAGGCTAGTTTATTAGGGGGCTCACTTGATCTTTCAGTTCAAATATTAGGCCAAATGGATGAAGCGTTAGGTTTTTCGCTCCATGTCTTGTCCACCAGGATCGCCCTTGAACAGGTCTCGAAAGGACTTGAGGCACAGAAGGAGTTGATTTCGGAGCTTCGCTCTAAGAATATCGCCCCGATGCCATTATTCTATTGCTTCTGGTTCAGTGTGCGCGCGGAAGATGGCAGTACCGCCGAGCATTTCAGTAGGGACATACGGCGCCGGTTACAGACCTGGGAGCTCGATCCCGAAGTTAGAGCCCAACTCCATTATTACCTGTTGAATGAATATCCTCCAGTTGGCGATGAAAACTTACTTCTCGCAAGCGGAACGTCGGGCAGTATAGTTGATACCTACGAAATGTTCATTGGCGCGGCCACGATCGCTGTTTCTGAGCAACGCTCTACGTCCCACCATTTTCATGAGGGGATTGCCCAACTCGCGGAAGCAATTGACGATGCCAGGTTGAACAAATTGCTGTTTTTGTTTGGCAAGTGCCGCACGTTAGAAATTTCACATCTTGGTATTAGCAATCGCGAAGCGCTTTTATCCGGCAATACCGGCGACGAAAAATCTGACCTTTTTGAGCCGGCGCCTTATCAGCACACATTGTCGTCCTCGTTGAGGGGAGCAATTGAACGCTTGGCGGAGGATCAGGACTTTTTGGAGAGCATTTGGAAGGCGTTTCCCGCGAAAAAACCTATGGGACGGCCGAGTGTACATGTTGGTCCGTTTGCTTCAGGTGCCGCTGTGGTTGCTAACAAAGCACTCTTTGCGACTATTCAAGCTCAACAGCATCGAAAATTGTTGGGTCTTGATATGGAAGCTTACGGGGTTGTTTCAGCTGCTCGAGAGTTGCCGTTTCCTCAGCCTGATTGCTTTGTCTTAAAAGGCGTATCTGATTTCGCAGACATAGACAAAGGGGATAAGATTAGGCACTACGCCGCTTACGTAAGCGCCCGAGCAATAACCGCTATTTGTGAACGGTTAGAATAGGGCATGTCCTTGCTTATCTGAAATCTCGGGACGGGTGTTGAAGCTGTGCTTGATAATCCCTTGGCACACGCGGTCGGCTTCTGAAAAGCGGCGCGCTTATCTACAGCGCCATCGCGCTCGACGAGCCCCAGATGAAAGAAATAGAGGCGACCGGACGCCCCGCCTATTTGATCGTGCCTGGCGACCGTCACCGCATGGATTCTAAAGTATGGAAGGAGCGTTATCCGGACATGAAAATTGTCGCGCCGGCCGGTGCTCAGAAGGCCGCGGATAAGGCGGTCCAAGTCGACGCCACGGAAGTAGATTTTGCCGATGCCTCAGTACGCTTTGTAACCATCAAGGGCATGTCGGGCCATGAGGCGGCCCTGCTCGTAGGTCGGTCAACCGGCACCACCCTGATCGTCAATGACGTCATTGGTAACATGCCCAATGAGTCGGGCTTCGTACTTCGAATCATGGGATTTGCCGGCGACGAACCCCACATCCCACTGCCGATCAAAATGGGCTTAAAGGAAAAAGAACTCCTACGCGATCAGTTGTTGACTTGGGCCGACGAACCCGATCTCAGGCGGATTATCATGTCCCATGGTGAGCCAATCGAAGTGAATGTTGCGGGAAATCTTCGGGACTTGGCAAAAACGCTTACCTAGGCGCGCCACA
Organism: Asticcacaulis sp.; assembly: GCF_035497195.1. Lineage (GTDB taxonomy): Bacteria > Pseudomonadota > Alphaproteobacteria > Caulobacterales > Caulobacteraceae > Asticcacaulis. Next base: position 178,226 of record NZ_DATJDZ010000018.1, on the reverse strand, counting down.
GAATCCCCAAGCACAGACTTGGCTATTCAGGAAAACACGGTAACGTGTCTCTTCACGACCGCTTCGCCACCGAGCTTAAAATGAAACCATTTCCAGCACTGGTCATGTGACCGGGATTTGGCGCTGCCGCGCAGGTCCAATCGCAGGTGCCGGAATTCTCGCCGAGAGCGACAAACGGAGCCTCATATGACCACTCTGCCCGCACGCATCGTCCATATCGCCATCGCCCGCCATTGGGCCGACGTCTATGCCTTCGTATCCAAACCAGAGAAGATGCCGCTATGGCCATCTGGTCTCGCTTCGGGGTTGAAGCCGGACGGCCAGGATTGGATCGCCGACGGTGGCCCGATCGGCCAGGTGCGCGTGCGCTTTACACCATCCAACGGTCTTGGCGTCATTGATCATACAGTGACGATGGAAAATGGCCAGGTGGTCGAGAATGCCTTGCGCGTCGTACCTAATGGCGACGGCGCTGAGGTGATGTTCACGTTATTGCGCCGACCGGACATGGACGATGCGGCTTTTGAGACCGACACGCATCATGTGGAGCAGGATCTGCAGACACTGAAAGCGCTACTGGAAAGCAGGTCGGTGACCACCAAGGGGGCTGATCGCACCGTCGACGATATTGACGTCGTCGTCGAACAAGACCAGTATCGGTCTGTATAAGCTCGCCGCTAGTAGCGGTGCCTGAGTCATAGCGCCAACGTGACGTTCGACGGTTTGTCGGGCATGCCAGGGATCTCGCCCCTGTAATCAAATAATCAGAGATTCCCGAAACTTTAAGTAGAACACACGTTTATAAGGCTACTTCGTAGGAGGCCTCGGTTTTTTCGGCGATCTCTTCCAGGGTCACATCCGGCGCCAGTTCGATCAGTTTCAGGCCAGACCCATCCGGCTTGACCTCGAAGACGCCGAGATTGGTAATGATCAGATTGACCACCTTCGTGCCGGTCAGCGGCAGGGTGCAGGCCTTCAACACCTTGGATTCGCCGTGCTTGTTGGCGTGATCCATGACCACAACCACCCGCTTGACGCCGGCCACCAGGTCCATGGCGCCGCCCATGCCCTTGACCAACTTGCCGGGGATCATCCAGTTGGCGATGTCGCCATTTTCGGCCACTTCCATGGCGCCGAGGATGGTCAGGTTGATATGGCCGCCGCGAATCATGGCGAATGAATCCGACGAGGAGAAGAAGGACGTCTCCGGCAGTTCGGTGATAGTCTGCTTGCCGGCATTGATCAGGTCGGCGTCGATTTCATCCTCGGTCGGGAAGGGGCCCATGCCCAACATGCCGTTTTCCGATTGCAGGGTGACGGTGATGCCGGCGGGGATATGGTTGGCCACCAGGGTCGGGATGCCGATGCCGAGATTGACGTAGAAACCGTCTTTCAGTTCTTTTGCGGCGCGGGCGGCGAGATCATCGCGGGTCCAGGGCATTTATGCCTCCTCTTTAGCGCGGATGGTGCGTTGTTCGATGCGCTTTTCAAACGTGGCCTGCACGATGCGGTCGACATAGATGCCTGGGGTGTGGATGCTGTCCGGGTCGAGTGATCCGACCGGCACGATTTCCTCGACCTCGGCGATGCAGACCTTGCCGGCCGTGGCCATCATCGGGTTGAAATTGCGCGCCGTCTTGCGGAAGATTAGATTGCCGCGCGCGTCGCCCTTCCAGGCCTTGATGATGGAAAGATCGGCGACCAGGCCGGTTTCCAGCACGTAATCGCGATCGCCGAAACGCTTTATTTCCTTGCCTTCGGCGACAATCGTGCCAACGCCGGTGGCCGTGTAGAAGCCGGGAATACCCGCGCCGCCCGCGCGGATGCGCTCGGCCAGGGTTCCTTGCGGATTGAATTCAAGCTCCAGTTCGCCAGCGAGATATTGCCGCTCGAATTCCTTGTTTTCGCCGACATAGGACGAGATCATCTTTTTGATCTGGCGGGTTTCCAGCAACTGGCCGAGGCCGAAGCCATCGACACCGGCATTGTTGGAGATGACGGTGATCCCTTTGATACTGGAATCGCGTAGGGCGGCGATCAGGTTTTCGGGAATGCCGCACAGGCCAAAGCCGCCGGACATGACAGTCATACCGTCGAAGGCCAGGCCTTCAAGTGCGGTTTTGGCGTCAGGATAGACTTTCATGTCTGACTTCATTGCGGCTCCGCGATAACCCGGTTTTCAATATAGCCGAGCCCCTCGATCTCGACGCGGACCACTTGCCCCGGTGTCAGGAAACGCGGCGGATTAAACCCGACCCCCACGCCGCCCGGTGTCCCGGTCGAGAGAATATCGCCGGGCTCCAGCGTGAAAACGGAAGACAGTTCCTCGATCATGGCGCCAAAGGTCCAGGCCATGTCGCTTGTGCGTCCATCCTGGCGGAGCTCGCCATCCACCCAGGTCTTGAGATATAGATCATCGGGATTCGGCACTTCATCGGCCGTGGTCATCCACGGCCCCACAGGTCCGTGGGTATCGAACGATTTGCCAAGCATGGCCGTCGGGGAACGCTTTTGCCAGTCGCGTACGGTCACGTCATTGCAGACCATATAGCCCGCGATAACCGCCTTCGCATCCGCCGCCTTTACGTGACGGGCGCGCTTGCCGATGACGATCGCCAGTTCGCCTTCGTAATCCAGTTGCGGCGACACCTGAGGCACATGAATCGGATCATATGGACCATTCAGGCATGTGACCAGTTTGGAGAACCAGACCTGGTGCTCCGGAATCGTCATGCCCGTCTTGCGCATCTCCTCGACATGGGAGCGATAGCCCAGGCCCAGGCCCAGGAATTTACGCGGGTAAACCGGCGGGCCGAGCCGCACGCTCGTCAACGGCAAGCGGCGCGCCGATCCGGCGGCGTCCCGGGCAGCCTCCATCGCTTCGTTACCCGCCGCAAGCAACTGCGCCAGGGTGGTGGGTAGTCGCGCGTTTCCCGTGGCGAGATCGACGATCTCCTCCCCTTCCACGAGCCCCAGGCGTTGCGTTTGACCGTCAAAATATTGTGCAAATTTCATGGATACAGTCCTCTTACGCGTGTGCCGCACCCGGATCAGCCGTGAAACCGGCCCGTTGAATGCCCTGAACCGCGCAGGCTTCGTCATTGTCCGGCATGTCGCCGCTGATGCCGACCGCGCCGATGATATCGCCATCCGTGTCACGAATCAGAACACCGCCGGGTACGGGGATCACCCGCCCGTCAGACGCGCCGACGAGCGCGTTGAAGAAGGCCGGAGCGATCTCGGCGCGTTGCGCCAGTGCGCGGCCGCCGTGCCCCATGCCCAGCGTTCCCCAGGCCTTGCCGACCGCAATTTCAGGACGAAGAATGCCGGAACGATCCTGCCGCTTGAAGGCTACGAGATGCCCGCCGGCATCGAGCACGGCGACGGTTAGCGGATTAAGCTTGAGTCCGGCCGCATGTTCGAGCGCCGCATCGACGATTTGAGCGGCCCTCTCCAGGGTGAGTTTGTTCATGTTATAAGTCCTCAATATTGTTACAGCAGGGCTTGCGGCCTCGGCCACCATGCGGGATTTTACGTTTTGTCCGAACGGTCGTTTCCGTGCCAAAAGCCAGATCGCCAAAGCGAGGCCGACGATGAATCCGAGCCAGAGCAGACAGTTGCCGTTACCCATTCGCCACCACACTTCGGCAACTAAGAGTCCCCCAAACGTTCTGATCGATGGCGCCGGCAGGGCAAAAAGACTTGCGCTGTTCAGCCAAATCAGGCGTTCCAAGGTCGTTCTCCCCGCACCTGACGGATGCATAGCCGCGTCCATCATTCAGCCAAGATCGGCTCCGAAACCGGGGCCGAAAACAGGCACGGATACTCCCGCCAGCGCAAAGCACTGTCAAGTATTAAACGATTTAATTCATCGAAATTCAAATGTAATCAAAGTATATGTATTTTATTTCATAAATATAAAAATCGACACACTACGATACAATGCACTAAATAAAAATATATATTGCGATCTGCTTTCAAATGTAACAGCAATGGGACGCACTGTATCGCTGATCGGTAATGCAAGCCCATATAAGGCACGCCGATACCAGGCAATGAAAAAAGAAAATAGAATTGGCAGGAGGAAACAATGAGAAAATTGATTGTAGCGCTTAACGCGGGGGTCTGTGTCATGGCACTGGCGCCGGCCGCATGGGCGCAAACCACGCCGGCGGCCGAAGACGCCACCATCGTCACCGTTACCGGCTCACGCGTTATCCGCGATGGCCGGAACGCACCGACGCCGATGACGGTCGAGACCATCGAACAACTGGCGCTCACCCCAACCAATATACCCGAAGCGCTCAACAAGCTGCCACAGTTCGCCGGCTCTACCAACAATGTCGGTGCAGGCAACGGGTCCGGCAGCGGCCGCTCGAACATCTTCAACGGCAACTTCATCAACCTGCGGTCTTTTGGCGCTATCCGTACCCTGATCCTTCAGGACGGTCGCCGCGTGCCCGCAACCGCCCTGAACGGCCAGGTCGATACCAATACCATTCCGCAGATGCTTGTCGAACGGGTGGACATCGTCACCGGCGGCGCCTCGGCCGTATATGGTTCCGACGCCGTTACCGGGGTCGTTAACTTCGTACTCAAGAAGAACTATACCGGCTTCAAGGCGCTGGTTCAGACCGGCATCACCGAAAACGGCGACGGCGCCACTCAGAAGATCGGTCTGGCTGGCGGCTTCGATATCCTCCAGCGCGGTCACCTGACCTGGAGTGCCGAGCACTTTGAGAGCGACGGCATCGAATCGACATCGGACCGCGACTGGAGCAAGACAGTGCCGACCTATACCGGCACAGGCACCGCGAGTTCACCGTTCGTCCTGGTCAACAATTCCCGTATGTCGACCGTTTCCGATGGCGGCCTGGCGACCAGTGGCCCATTCAGCGGCAAGCAGTTCGCCTCAGATGGTACGCTCGTTGCCTTCAATCCCGGTTCGCCCACGTCAACAGCGGGCGTTTCGATCGGCGGCGATGGCTCCTACTACCAGGGCGTGACGATGGTTCCGCCGTTGAGAACGGATCAGTTTTTTGGCCGTTTCGACTATGATTTCAATGATTCCGTCAGCTTCTACGCCCAGGCCAGTTACGCTGATGCCCATACCGATGATATGCATAACTCGAATGAGCGGCCGAACAGCTATCGGATTTACAGCGGCAACGCCTTCCTAACGGCCGATGAGCAGGCCCTGCTCACCAGCGGCAATACCGCCAGCTTCCAGTTGGGACGCCTCAACAACGACCTTTCCGCCGATGCCTCGATCGACCAGCGTACGCAATCGACGCGCTTTACAACCGGTCTGACCGGGCGTGTCGCCGGCAGCTATCGCTGGGAAGCCTACTACACCTACGGCCAGGTCAATGTGGATTCCCTGAACCACAACAACATCAACTATCCGCACTTCTTCGCGGCGCTTGATGCGGTGAAAGATACGAACGGGAATACCGTCTGCCGCGTCGATCTTACCAATCCCGGCCTCTATCCAGGTTGCGTCCCCATCAATATGTTCGGCACCGGCAACCAAAGCGACGCCGCCAAGGACTATGTTTACGAGGACACCGCCTGGGCCGCCACCCGCAAGATGCACGATTTCGGCGCCAGTATTTCCGGCACTCCTTTCAGTACGTGGGCAGGCCCGGTTTCCCTGTCGGCGAACGTCGAATACCGGCAGGAAAGCCAGGTGGAGACGACAACGGCCGATGCCCTTTCGGTGCCGGACTATACCGGCATCCGGACGTCCAGTCCGCCGACGCTCGTCTGGGCTTACCCGACCGAATCAGCGATGCGCGGATCGAACCGTGTCTGGGAAGTCGGCAGTGAAATTTTGGTTCCCCTGCTTGAGGGCAAGCCTTTCGCTGAGCGTCTGGCGGTCAATGCCGCCCTTCGCTACACCGATTACAGCACCAGTGGCGGGGCGACGACCTGGAAACTGGGCGCGGTATACCAGCCTGTGACCGACATTCGCTTCCGCGGCTCGATCTCCCAGGATATTCGCGCGCCCACGCTCTCGGATCTCTTTGCCGGCCCAAGCATTACCTTCTCGCGCTTTATCGATCCCCATACCGGCGTCAGTTCAACCGTCAATGTCGAACGGACCGGCAATCCCGATCTGGTTCCGGAGGTCGCCAAAACCGCCACTGTCGGCTTCCTTTACCAGCCTTCACAATTACCGCGCTTCGCCCTTTCGATCGATTATTACGATGTGAAAATCGACAATGCGATCGGAACGATCAACGGCGCCGACGCCTCGGTCCTGCAGGAATGTGAATCGTCGAACGGCACGTCCCCCGTTTGCGCCTCGATCATCAGGCCCTTGCCGTTCTCGGATACATCTCCGGCAAACTATCCGACGCTTATTCTCAACGGCAATCTCAATCTGGCCCAGACCTACACGCGCGGCGTTGATATGGAAGCCAGCTATAATATCAAACTTGCGGATATTGTGGAAAAGCTTCCGGGTAAACTTGATTTCAGACTGCTCTATACTTACCAGCCGATCCTGAAGGCCCGCACCTTCCCGAACTCGTCACTAGTCAACTATGCCGGAGCCGTCGGCCTGTCAAAATCACGCGCCACGCTTTTCGTGGGCTACAAGGCGAATACCTTCTCCGCCACGGTTCAGGCGCGCTACTATAGCGAACAGGCCCGCAGCGAAAATGAGTTTCTGGTGTTCGCCGACCCGCCGCTCAAGTCGACCGTCTATGCCGACCTGAACCTCACCAAGGACTTCAAGAAGTATCAGGTGACGTTCAATATCAGCAATATGTTCAACCAGGACCCGCGCATATCGCCATCGACCACGCGGGTCGGCACCCCCGGAACCGGAAACCCGGCCGTGGCCGGCGATGAAGTCATGGGCCGCACCTACACCCTGGCCCTGCGTTACAATTACTAAGCGTGAGTCAGGCAGGCGCGATCCCGGTTGCGCCTGCCTGACTACAGAGACAAATACCCTTTAAGGGGAGAAACCGTAAAAATGGTAAACTCGTTTTCTATCTTGAAGAAACCGTTTGCCATTGCGTTTCTCGTACTGCTTGCGGCGGCGTGCCTTTTCAGCGCCGCCGCTTTTTTTTGGTCCCGGCATGAGCTGAGCGTGGCCTTGTTTCAAACCGACCCCGAAAACCTGGAGAACCTGCCGGACGTGTCGGCGAGCGCCATCCGCAGCGGCCAGGCGGTATTCCGCAAAAACTGCGCTGCCTGCCACGGGGCCAATGCGCACGGCGAACCGGCCATCGGGGCACCCAACCTGACCGATAGGGACTTCCTTTACGGCGACGGCCATGTCATCGAAATCGAGCAGACCATCCGCTACGGTATCCGTTCCGGTAACAGTCGCGGCTGGGATTTGGCCTCGATGCCCGCCTATGCAACGCCGCATCCCTACAGCAAATATGAAATCCCCTCCTTGTCGCCCGGCGATATCGATGACCTGACCGCCTATATCCGCCGCATCAGCCATCAGGATGCGGAACTGGCCGCCGCGGAACGCGGACGGGCCACGTACCGCGACAAAGGCTGCTGGGACTGCCACACCATGGATGCCGGCGGCGACAGCGCCATCGGCGCCCCAAACCTGACCGACGGCATCTGGCTGCATGGCGATGGCAGTGCTCAATCCATCAAAAATTCAATCAGTTACGGACGTGGCGGTCAGATGCCGGCCTTCAATACCCAACTGACACCCCTGGAAACGCGGACCGTAGCGCTCTACGTCGCTTCGCTGTCACGTGCGGGAGAGAAGAACACACAATGAAACCGGCTCAGTCTCCCTCATCCGCGCTTGCGCCAGATTCCAGGCGCTCGCTTATCCTCTGCGCTATCGGCGCCGTTGCCGGGCTTGGTCTCGCCGGAATGGGCCTGTTTACGGCGCAGGGCACACGAACGTCGCACGTGCCGCCGGAAGATATCGCGCTGGTGAACGGCGTGCCGATCCTGGTCAGCGATTACGAAACCCAGGTACGTGACCTGTATGGCGTGTCACTGTCCCAGACGTCACGGCAGCAACGCAAGGGTGTGTTGGCCAGCATGATCCGCGAGGAAATCTATGTCCAGCGCGGTGTCGAACTGGGGATGCAGAATGATGTCATCGAAGTGCGGTCGGCCCTGGTCGCAGCGGTCGAGGGGCAGCAGACCGTAAACGCCATCGCCGCCCCCGTCGATAGCAGCGAACTCCTGGCCTTCTATAAAGCGCATCCCGATAAATACTCTTCCGAAGGCACGATCGACCTCGACGATTATGTCGCGCCGGATGCTTCGAAAGCACAGGCCGCCACCACCGCCCTGCGCGCCGGCCAGCCCTCTCAGGCAATCATCGCCATGGGTCTCAAACCGGGCAGCCGCATGACCGATGGAAGCGAATACTATTTCGCGGCGGAAGCGCATCTCGGCAAGCCCCTGTTCACTGTGGCCCGCGACCTGAAGGACGGCCAAGTCTCCGATCCCGTCCAGGCCGAAGACGGCTGGCACGTCCTGGTCATGCGCCGGAACAGCCCGCCGGTCGAGCGCCCTTACGATACGCTCAAGGACAAGGTTTTACAGGATGTCCGCGAGGACAAGGCCGCACGGCTGCATACCGCCGCCGAAGGCTTCCTGCGCAAGCGGGCGGACATCCTCTACGCCAAAGGGGCCGAATAATGCTGACCCGCTGGATGATCGCCTTCGGGCTGTTGCTGGCGGCGCTCGCCGGTCCCGCCGCCGCACACACACGCAGCGAATCCCACACGAACTGGACCATCAACGGCGCGATGATCCAGGTGGATGTGGACGTGCCTGAACTGGAAGCCAGACGCCTGACCGTGCATGGTGAACTGCCGTCGAAGGCCTTTTTCCTCGACTATTTCGCACATCACCTCGGCGCCACCATCGGCGAGACGCCTTGCCCGGCAGCCGTCACGCCGCGCATGGTCGCCGCCAATCCCGGTTTCCTGCGCGCCGAGTATATTTTCGACTGTCCGACCACAAAAGCGCTGAACCTGCACTTTTCCGGCCTTTTCGAGCATATCCCGACCCATGTCGATTTTGCCGAAATACAGTTGGCTAACGGCGATTTTGTCGAACAACTGTTCACTTCTGACGTGCGGTCGATCAACGCCGATGCCCAGAGTGGCAACGAATTTCGTGCCGCCGGTTTCGTACAGTTCATCGGCATGGGGATCATGCACATCTTTACCGGTGTCGATCATATGTCCTTTCTGCTGGGACTGGTCCTGCTGGCGCGCCGCCTGAAAGACCTGCTGTTCATCGTCACCGGCTTTACCATCGGTCACAGCCTGACCCTGGCCCTGGCCGTGACAGGCGTGATACGCCCCCATGCCGAATTCATCGACGCTCTGGTGGCTCTCACCATCGCCCTTGTCGGGGTTGAGAGCATCGTCCTGACCCAGAAAAATCCCGTCCGCGTGGCGCTGGCCGCGGGCGCGGTCCTGATGGCGATATGGATCTTGCGAATGATGGGCATAGGTATGCTGCCGCCGCTGCTGCTGTTGGGCGCGGCCCTGTTTACCGTCTGCTATCTGATGATTTCAGGCGTCGTGCATGACATGGGCCGTCTGCGGCTTGTCGTTACGTTGATCTTCGGCCTCGTCCACGGCTTCGGCTTTGCCAGCGACCTGCTGAAAGACCGCCTCCCCGTGGAAAAGCTGGCTGAAATACTGGTGGGCTTCAATCTCGGCGTCGAAATCGGCCAGATCAGCGTGGTGCTATGCATTGTCGGCCTGGTGGCGCTGCTGCGCCGGCTGAAACTCGCCACGCCGCGCCCAATCACCGTTGACCTTGTGGCCAGCGGCCTCGTCGGCATCGGCATGTTCTGGTTCATCGGCCGCAGCTTTATCAGCGGCTAGACGCTTACTGCCTTTACCGCAGCAGTTTTCGGCTTTGCCATCTTTTGTTCGTGTCCCTTGGGCAGTCTCAGGCACGCCTCAAGACCACCCTCCGGATGATTGGTCAACGTAAGGGTCGCGCCATTCTTCTGGGCGAGCATCCGGGCGATGGCCAGGCCGAGGCCGATCCCTTCCACCGGCGCTCCTTCGCCGGTCTGCAAGCGCACGAAGGGCTCGAACGCCTGCTCCAGTTTTTCGGCGGGGATGCCGGGCCCGTTGTCCCGGATACGAATCTCGATGGCCTGCCCTGCTTTCTGCGCCGACACCTGAACGCTGCCGCCGTATTTGACGGCATTATCGAGCAGATTGGCCAGGCAACGCTGCAAGGCGCGCGGCCGCGCCTCGACCGTACAGTTACAGCGCCTGATAAAGGTAACCGCCTGGCCGCCTTCGGCCGCATCCTCAACAACAAGATCAAGCAACTGGTCCAGCGAGAAACTGACAGGCAACTCATTGGTTTCGACGCTGCGGGCATAATCGAGTCCCTCACGGATCAAGGCCTGCATCGTACCGAGATCATCAACCAGACGGCTGCGCAAAGCGGCGTCGGAGACTTTTTCCAGCCGCAGCCGCAGCCGCGTCATCGGTGTCTGGAGATCGTGCGTAATCGAGGCGAGCAGTTGCGTGCGATCGACAAGATAGATGCGTAGCTTGGTCTGCATGGAATTGAAGGCGCGGGCCGCTTCACGCACCTCATAGGGTCCATGTTCGGGCAGAGGGCTGCGATCAAGGTCACTGCCTAGCGCTTGCGCGGCCCGGGCCAGATTGCCCAGCGGTTCGGCCGCCATGCGCGCCGCTATGAAGGCGAGCACCGCAAGCGTGGCAACAACGATCAGGGCAAAGAACGGATTCAGATTATATGGGTCGCCCTTAATATGCGCCCGCACCTGTAACCGGATCATATGCCCATCCGTCAGTTGCGTGGAAACGATCCAGCACGCAAACTCATCCTTGGCAGGTGATAAGTTCGGTGGCGTAAAACATGACTTCGGAATCGCCCGCTCCGCGCGCACAGCTTTTGCGGTACGCGCTGTCAGGCCGGTGGTCAACTCGGCATCAACTGTCTCGATACGCTCCGTGCCGCTCGCCTGCCGTATCCCGGTCACGCCATTTGACAACAGTTCTTTTCTCAGAGGCACCGACGCACGATCGGCCAGCAGCAGAAAGTCGCTCATGCGATCGGTCAGGCGTTCAAAGCGAACGCGATACAGATCCTTTTGGCGCTGGACATCCGCCAGCGAAAAAGCCAGGGCCGCAGCCCCGACAACGCTGATGAGCAGAAAGACGAAAAGCCGCCCCGCCATCGTGTCGAAATAGCCGCGAAATTTCATTCAAAAACGACCGCCGCCGCAAGGACGTAACCCTGCCCGCGAATCGTCATAATGAGTTCGGAGGCCCTGGCGTTATCGTTGAGCTTCTGTCGCAAGCGGCTGATTTGCAAATCGGCGACCCGTTGCAGAGAGTGCGTGGCCATTTCCTCGTCTTCGGGGTCGGAGGTCAGGGTGAGAATTTGCTCGCGGGTCAGCACCTCATTGGCGTGCTCCAGCATGAATTTGAGCAGACTGTATTCGCTCCCTGACAACAGGACGGCCTGTCCGTTGCCCGTTACCAGCCTGCGGTTCTCGAAATCGAGCGTCCAGTTGCGAAAGATCGCGCGTTTTACCCGTGGAAATTCCGCCGCTTTCCGCGGCGAACAGGTGCGGCGGATAACGCTGCGTACACGCGCCGTCAGTTCGCGCGGCTCGAACGGCTTGGCGATATAATCATCGGCGCCGACTTCCAGACCGATGACGCGATCGATGGCTTCGCCACGGGCGGTCAGCATGATGATCGGAATGTCGCGCCGGCTGCGGGTTTCGCGGCAAAGCGACAACCCGTCCTCCCCCGGCAGGTTGAGATCAAGAATGATAAGATCGATATCATGGGCGGCGATGGCAGCGCGCATGGCCCGGCCGTCACCGGCAAGTACGACGGCGTAACCCGCCTGCCGCAGTTGTTCGGCAACCAGGGTTGAAATGTCGACATCATCGTCGACGATCAGGATTGTCTGTTGGCGCAAGGGGCCAATTGATGGCGCAAAATCGGCGGCGCCCAAATGCTGAAGGTTCGTAGCCTGTCCTCCTTGTTGGTTTGACTGTCTTGAGCAGTGCTTGCATTACGAATAGCACAAACGTAACGACTTTGGAAGGTGGCATCCCGCCGAAATCATCGAATCGCACTTTGTGTCGTAATGTGTCAAAGTATATCAAAATATAAATTCTTAGATATCATTTGATATGTCAATATATATAAATAAATATGTTTTCAGATCATTGCAGATACAATATATCCTCAAATTAATTACTTGAATCGTCCTGACTAAGATCAGACGTATCAACACCAGTGGAGGATAAATGGTGGCGTATAATCTCAAGAAGTCACAAACCCGTATGCGGCGCATGGCGGCGGTGGCGATCATCGCCATGGCCAGCGTAGCGACGGCCGTCGCGGGCCTCGCTCCGGTTCCGGCGCTCGCGCACCATTCTTTCGCCGGTTTCGACAAGTCGCGGAAAGTAACGGTCAAGGGTGTGGTCAAGCAATGGCAATTCACCAACCCACATAGCTGGCTCCAGGTTGTCGTGCAGGAAAGCGGCCGCGACGTTGAATACAGCATCGAAGGACCGAGCGTGAATACCCTCGCCCGCCGCGGCTGGGGCCGGAGCACCTTCAAGGTCGGCGATCAGGTCTCGGTGACGATATATCCGTCGATATCGGGGCAGAAGTCCGGCGCTTTCCTGACCGCCACTTTACCGAATGGCAAGTCGATCAGTTCCGGCATTACGCCCAACTGATCAGGCCCGTGCCGGTCCTGACCGACCTGATGTAATCGAGAGGAGTTTATAGTGAAGCGAAGCGTCCGTATTTGCGCCGTCGCCGGCGGCCTGCTGGGCCTGTCAGCCGCGCTCAGCCTGTCTGGTGCCGCCCTGGCGCAAACAGCCCATTATCCGAAGGGTCAGCCCGATATTCCCGAGCTTTCCAGCCTGCCAGACTGGGATGGTCTCTGGGAGCGCGACCAGGACAATGTCTGGGACAATCGTATTCCCGTGGGACAGCCGCAGGTGCCGCCCTATAATGCGGAATACGCCGATCTCGCCAAGAACGGCCCGCCGGGACCGCGTGGATCGGCCTTCAATTCCATGCCCGGTTATATGAGCATGTTGTTCCCGATGGAAATACAGGTCAGCCGAATGCAGGTGACCATCATGTCGGAGAACAAGCCGGCCCGCCGCATCTATATCGACGGCCGTGACCACACCGAAGATACCCTGCCCAGCTCCGAGGGACATTCGGCCGGTCACTGGGATAATGGCGCGCTCATCGTCGACACCTGCTGTATCCGCGACGACACGCGCCTCCCGGGCAACGGACCGCACAGCGATGCCCTGCACATCACAGAGCGCTTCTACATGCGCGACTACAAGACCCTGGTCGATGAAATAACGGTGCAAGACCCCAAGGCCTTCACCGGTTCGTGGACGACCGAAAAGGTCTGGTTCCGACGCGCCGACTGGGAACCCATCGAATACGACCGCGAGGAAAATGACCGCGACCGCCCGGCCAATGCCGGTGCCCGTAATGGTGGCGAATAATGGCCGCGCAACAGGAGATGATCATGAACACCAAACGTTTTGGCGTCACAGCCCTGACCCTGGCGGTGGCCGTCGCACTCGCGCCGTCCGCAACGACCAGCCGGCTGATGTTCTTTAAGCCCTATACCCCCAGCGAAACCGAGGTTTTGCAAAAGGCCACCAGCCTGGCGGTCGGCAACCTGGCCTGGGAAAGCGTCACCATTATCGATATCCGAAAAACCAAGACCGAAATCACGTGGACCGGCAAGACCCGCTCGATCAGTTACGCCTGCAAGGCGCAGTTGAACGGGGACGATCCCTTCTGCGACCGCCCATAACAACACCCGCAAACGATCATATTTTACCGGCCAATTCTTACTGGCCAATTGCTACTGGGAAGACTCACATGCGTTACTTCAGCGGCCGTCAAGGCAAAACATCAAGCGGTGCGTCCCGCATCTCGCGCATCGCCATGGCGGCCCTGTTGGGGCTTTCCATCTCCGCACCACTGGCGCTTGTTTCATCGGGGCCAATAATGGCGGCTGAGGCCGGCGCCGAGACCCCGGCCCTGTTGCACAATATGATCAGTGTCAATGGCCGCGACCGGAGCTATGTCTATCACGTCTCCGCCAAATATCGTCCGGACGCCTTCAACTTCGTCGTTTATGTCCTGCCGGATGACGGCCAGACAGCGGAAGATTTCGCCCGTCAGACCGACTGGATCAAGCTGGCTGACGACAACGGTTTCGTCGTCGTCTTCCTCCAGCCGGACGGTGAACACTGGGCGGCCAACAGCGGCGGCGAAGAGGCCTATGTCAAGGCCGTCTGCGATCACGCCATCACGCACCTGATGATCGGTGGCCGACCAGCCGGCGGTGCGGGCGGCGGTCAGCGTGGTGGCGGTGAAGGCCAGGGCGCGGGCCCGAATGCAGGTCCGGCCGCAGGTGCACCGAACGCTGCGCCGGCTGTGCCCGCTGCCGGCATGGCGGGCGGCATGGGCGGCGGCGCGCCCCGCGCGCCCCGCGCACAGACCTGGGCGCCGTTCCAGTTCATCACCGGTGCCGGCGCCGGTGCGACTATCGCCCAGGAATTCGTCGTCGACCAGCCAGGCGTGTTCGCTGCCATCGCCACCCTCGACGGGGCGCCCTTTGACGCCGCCTATGCGAAGGGCGACGAACCGGCTCAAGGCTATTTCATGAATTTACGCGGCGGCAAGAATGCCGCTCCGGTGTGGAAGCAACTGAAGAAGGACGTTCCGGTCGCCGCCTGGCTGTTTACCACGGGCGCGCCAAATCCGGCCGAAACCAAACCTATCGATTACTGGAAACGCAGCGATGCGGTGGCGGCGACGCCGCAGACCAATGCGATAGGCGGCTTCCAGGTAACCACCTATCGCAACGCAGCCAATCCGGCGCAACAGGTCCGCACCACTGCGGTCGCCGAATTCGCCAAGTACGACAAGACGATGGCTTCGGCCATCTGGAGCGACTTCTTCGCCCATACGGCGCGCTGGACCTCTTCGCCAAACGGCGATCTCGGCACCATGCTGACCGAGGCCGAGGTCAAGGCCAGCTTCGATGTGCGCACGCTCGATATCACCGGCAAGACCTACACCTATTACGTCAAGACGCCTTCGACCTATAAAAAAGGCCAGTCCCTCCCGGTCGTCATCTCGGCCCACGGCGCCTTTTTCCCCGCATGGCTGTATCTGAGCCAGATCAAGATGCACGAGGTCGGCGAAAAGGAAGGCTTCATAACGGTCTATGTCAACGGCCAGCAAAACCGCTGGGACTTCACCACGCCGGACGGCCCTGACGCCCAGTTCATCGAACAGGTGGCCGGCGACATGGTGACAAGCTACGGCGCCGACAAGAGCCATGTCTACATGCAGGGCTTTTCGCTCGGCAGCGGTATGAGCTATATGATGGGCATCACCCATCCGCAGCTTTTCGCCGCCGTCTCGCCCAATAACGGTATCGGCCCGATGACGCCCGCGGTAACCGCCCGCGTCGCCGAAATCAAGGCCAAGGGCGATATTCGCCTGCCGATGATGATCGTCTACGGCGATGTCGACAGCGGCGGTTCCACCGACGCCAAAATCCCGGCCCTCGGTGTGCTGCGCGGCGCGATCAACGAGATGAAGACGTACAACAACATCACCACGGCCGACGGGATTGTCACTTACAACAGCCCCAACACCCTGTCTTATGACGTGCTCGTGCCCGGCGCCAAACTCGTGCGCGCCGGTGTCGACAAGCGCTATCCCAATGGCCGTTTCCAGATCAGCGCCTATCAGAGTGCAGATCCCAAGCCGCTCAACCTGCTGAACCTCGTCTGGGTTACCGACCTGTCGCACGGCGGCGATCCGCGCACGGCCCAGATGGAATGGGATTACTTCAAGCAGTGGCAACGTAATCCAGACGGCACCCTGACCTTCACCGCGCGCTGAAATTGTCATCGATCACAAGAATAACCAAGAGGAAATGATGGCACAGTCAACACAAGGCACAACGGCGAAGGCTCAGGGCGCACGCCTGAACGCCTTCCAGATTACGACATTTGCGCTTTGTGCCGTGGTGGCGATGATCGACGGATTCGACACACAATCCGTCGCGCTCGCCGCACCGGATATCGCCGCCGCCTGGAATATCGCACCCGCGCAGTTCGGCGGCGTCTTCGCCAGCGGCCTGCTCGGGGCGCTGTTCGGCGCGTTGATCTTTGGCACGGCGGCGGATCGTTTCGGCCGCAAGCCCAGCCTGCTTGTCGCTATCCTGCTGTTCGGCGTGGTCAACCTCGCCACACCATATGCGACGAACCTCGACGAACTGATGCTGGTGCGCTTCATTACCGGCCTTGGCCTCGGCGGGGCCCTGCCCGGCGTGATCGCGGTCACGTCGGAATATGCACCGGCCAATCGCCGTGCCACTATTGTGGGATTGATGTTCTGCGGCTTTCCGCTGGGCGCGGTCATCGGCGGTGTAGTCGCGGCCCAAATGATGCCTGCTCACGGCTGGGAAATTCTCTTTTACCTCGGCGGTATCGTCCCACTCATGTTATTGCCGGTCATCGCCCTGCTTATTCCGGAATCCGTGCGCTTCCTCGCCCTGCGCGGTGACCACGCGCGTGTCGAAAAGCTGCGCCGCCGCATGAACGCCGACCCGCAGGAAGACAGCGCATCCGGCTCCGGCAAGGCGTCCATCATGAGCCTGTTTCGTGGCCATAAGGCGCTGGGTACGTTCATCCTCACGCTTACCTTCCTGCTCAGCCTGATGCTGGCCTATTTCCTGGTCAACTGGCTGCCGATCCTGGCCCGCCAGGCCGGCGTCGGCATGCAGGGCGCCGTTCTCGGCGTGGCCGCGCTCAACCTCGGCGCCATCCTCGGCTGCCTGGTGATCGGCCGGCTCGCCGACCGCCAC
The DNA here is from genome assembly GCF_035497195.1 of Asticcacaulis sp. Taxonomy (GTDB): domain Bacteria; phylum Pseudomonadota; class Alphaproteobacteria; order Caulobacterales; family Caulobacteraceae; genus Asticcacaulis. The sequence goes on along the minus strand of NZ_DATJDZ010000018.1, from coordinate 161,315 downwards.
GGCCCGGCAGGTCCGATTGGCTGGGGCTATGCCATCGGCGCGCTCGCTATCGCTCTGGTCGGCCTGAGCGCCCACTCAACCCCCTTGCTTCTGGTGACCTGCTTCGTCGCCGGTGCGCTCGCCATCGGCGCCCAGATGTGCCTCGTCGCGCTCGGCGCCATCTTCTACGACACCGAGATCCGGGCCACCGGCGTGGGCTGGCTGCTCGGCACCGGACGTATCGGCGCCATTCTCGGTCCGATCCTGGGCGGCCTGCTGATCGCACGGGGCGTCACCGCCTCGCAATTGTTCCTGGTGGCCGGGGGCGTGTCGCTTCTCGCGGCGCTGGGGGCCTTCGCCATGGGCGTGTTCGTGCTGCGCAAACCGCGAAGGGCCATCACTCCGCCCGCTTCGGCTGTCGAAACCGAATAGCCATAAATTACATAAACGACGCTCGCAGACCGGTTCCGGAATACAGGCACCGTCTCAGGGCGCTCAGGAGGTCTCATGTTACAAGGCTTTTCCGAAAGGCTCTATACCAGTCCGTTCAGCACCTATTTGCGCACGGAATTCTGGATCATACCCGTTTCGCAAACAATCCATATTCTTTGCGTGGCCATCGTCATCGCTTCGGCGGCCGCCATCAGCGCCCGCATGGTCGGGGTGATGGGCCGCGATCAGCCGCTGGCGGACTTTGCAAAAGCGCGGGCCGTCTGGGTTTTCGCCGCGCTGATAGGCCTTGTTCTAACCGGCAGCGTCCAGACCCTGGCCGAGCCGGAGCGTGAATTCGGCAATCCCATCTACCTGACCAAGATGGCGCTGGTTCTTGTCGCTACCGGATTATCCGGCGTTTTCCTCATCCTGCTCAAACGTCAGACACCACTGTCAACAGGCGGCCGGATTTTCGGTTTTCTTCTCGTCTTCCTCTGGGCGCTGATCACCATCTGCGGCCGTTGGATCGCTTATCTTTAACAGGGGTAGACATCATGCTAACAAAAAATCTGGGCGACCTGTGGACCTGGCTTGAAAACACCGGCCTGTCGCAGACCATCGGTTCTTCCACTTGGCTGTTCCCGGCGCTTGAAACCACCCATGTCCTCGCCATCACCACAGTCGTCGGCACCATCATGATGGTCGACCTGCGGCTACTCGACCTGTCGTCGAAGATCCGTTCCGTCACCGTTTTGGCCGACGAACTGGTGCCTTGGACCTGGATCGCCTTCGTCATCGCCGCCATCACCGGCTTCGGCATGTTCATGAGCCGGGCCACCGCCTATGCCGTGATCTGGGCCTTCCAGCTCAAGTTCTGCCTGATCGCGCTGGCCGGGCTGAACATGATGATCTTTCACTTCTTTATCTATTCCAAGGCCGCGCAATGGGACCGCACCCTGCCCCCGCCGATGCCGGCGCGCGTCGCGGGGGGCCTGTCCCTCCTCCTCTGGGTCTCGGTCGTATTCATGGGCCGCCTGGCCGGCTTCCTGATGTTGTGACCCAACGCAAACCACCATTTTCAAACTCAAGACAGGCGCCTGCCTTCGCAGGAGCCATTCAGACGAAAGGCAAAAACCATGACCCACATCCCCGATAAAAATCCGCTCGGACTGAATGGTTTTGCATTTGCCGAATTTACCTCGCCCGATCCGGCAGGCATGGCGGCCCAATTCGAACAGTTCGGCTTCGTGGCCGCCGCGCGCCTGCCGGCCCGGCAACTGACGCTCTATCGCCAAGGCCGTATCAATATCATCCTCAATGCCGGCACGACCGGGCAAGGCGCGGATTTTGCCGCGCTTCACGGTCCCTCGGCCAACGGCATGGCGTTTCGTGTCGCCGATGCCGGTGCAGCCTATGCCTACGCTCTGTCTCAGGGCGCCGTGCCCGCCGATGCGGCGAGTGGCGCACTCGGCGCGGACGCTCATGTCATTCAGGGCATCGGCGGTTCGCTGCTCTATCTCGTCGATAATGATTCCTTCGCGAGTTGGGAAGAGGTTCCGGGCTGGCAGGCTGAATCCGATATCCAGAATGTCGGCCTCGACCTGCTCGATCACCTGACACATAATGTGCGTCGTGGTGAGATGCGTACCTGGTCCAACTTCTACGGCAATATCTTCGGCTTCGAGGAGCAGAAGTATTTCGACATCAAGGGCCAGGCAACCGGTCTTTTCTCGCAGGCCATGATCGCGCCCGACCGGGCGATCCGCATCCCGCTCAACGAGAGCCAGGATGACAAGAGCCAGATCGAGGAGTTCCTGCGCGAATATAAGGGCGAAGGCATTCAGCACCTGGCGCTCAGCACCCCCGACATCTTCACGACCGTGGAGAAACTACGGGCTCGCGGCGTGGCCTTGCAGGATACCATTGAGACCTACTACGAGCTGGTCGACAAGCGCGTACCCGGCCATGGCGAAGACCTCGCCCGCCTGAAGGCCAACCGTATCCTGATCGACGGCGATGTCGAAAACGAAGGCATCCTGTTGCAAATCTTCACTGAGAACCTGTTCGGGCCGATCTTCTTCGAGATTATCCAGCGCAAGGGCAATGAAGGCTTCGGCAACGGCAACTTCCAGGCCCTGTTCGAGTCGATCGAACTCGACCAGATCCGCCGTGGCGTTATCTCTGTTGCGTCCTAGGGAGGCCCCCCATGACTCTGCACAGCCCCCCCGATGCCGTCCGCTCGCAAATGATTCCGGCCGGCTATATGCCAGGCTTCGGCCAGCACGCCGCTACCGAGGCCGTGACCGGCGCCCTGCCGGTGGGCCAGAACAGTCCGCAACAGACGCCGTTCGGCCTCTATGCCGAGCAACTGTCCGGCGCGGCTTTCACGGCGCCCCGCAGCGAGAACAAGCGTAGCTGGCTTTACCGGCTGCGCCCCGCCGCCAATCACGGCGCCTTTACGCCCTATATTCGTGACAGCCTATTGCGGTCAGGCCCATTCATCGATGCGCCGCCCTCACCCAATCGGCTACGTTGGAATCCGGTGCAGATGCCGCAGACACCGGTTGACTTTGTCGACGGCCTGATCACCTACGGCGGCAACGGCGATGTCGGCGCCGACGCGGGCATTGGCATCCATGCCTACGCCGCCAACCGGTCGATGGAAGGACGCGTCTTCTTCTCGGCGGACGGCGAATTGCTGATCGTGCCGCAGGATGGACGCCTGAGGCTGTGGACCGAACTGGGCATGATCGACGTCGGACCGCTTCAGATCGCCGTCATCCCGCGCGGCGTGAAATTCCGTGTGGAGCTCCTCGACAGGACAGCGCGCGGCTATGTGCTGGAAAACTACGGCGCCCTGTTCCGCCTGCCGGAACTGGGGCCGATCGGCTCCAACGGCCTGGCCAATCCGCGCGACTTCGAGACACCGGTCGCCTGGTTTGAAGACAAGGACACGCCTACCGAACTGATCCAGAAGTTCCAGGGCGGACTGTGGACGACGATGCTCGATCATTCGCCGCTCGACGTCGTGGCCTGGCATGGCAACCTGTCGCCTTACCGCTACGATATGCGGCGCTTCAACACCATCAATACGGTTAGTTTTGACCATCCCGATCCGTCCATCTTCACCGTCCTGACCTCCCCGACTGACACGCCCGGTACCGCCAACTGCGATTTCGTCATTTTCCCGCCGCGCTGGATGGTGGCCGAGCACACCTTTCGCCCGCCGTGGTTCCACCGCAATGTTATGAGCGAGTTCATGGGCCTGATTGAGGGCGCTTACGACGCCAAAGCCGGCGGCTTCGCGCCCGGCGGCGCCAGCTTGCACAACTGCATGAACGGCCACGGTCCCGACCAGGCCAGCTACGACGCCGCCATCACCGCCGACCTCAAGCCTCACAAAATCGAAGGTACGATGGCCTTCATGTTCGAAAGCCGCCACGTCATCCGCCCAACGCGCTGGGCGCTGGAAACCCCCTTGCTTCAAGACGATTATGACGCCTGCTGGTCAGGCTTCAGGAAAGCCGACCTCACTAAATGACAACCGCAATTGATGAGACCCATGATCCCGCCCTGACAAGCTGGGCTGTATCGGCGCAGGGACATCGTAATTTTCCCATCCAGAACCTGCCGCTCGGCGTCTTCAGCCTGCCCGACGGTCCGCGCCGATGCGCCACCGCCATCGGCGATTACGTGCTCGATCTCACCGCCCTGGCCGCTGCCGGCCTCCTTGAAGAGGCAGGGCCCGCCAGTAAGGCGCTTTCAGAGGGCGCGCTCAACGCCCTTCTGGCCCTGACGCCAGAGTGTCGAACCGTCCTGCGGCGTCAGTTGTCAAAACTGCTCTCCGGACGCACCTATCGCCCGGCCCTGACGCCTTTCCTGCACCACGCCAGCGACTGCATCCTGCACCTGCCAGCCCGGATCGGCGACTACACCGACTTCTATGTCGGCATCCATCACGCCACCAATGTCGGCAAGCTGTTCCGGCCCGACAATCCTTTGCTGCCGAACTACAAATACGTCCCGATCGGCTATCATGGCCGAGCGTCGTCCATTCGCACTTCCGGTGCGCCCGTACGCCGCCCGCATGGCCAGCAAAAGGCGCCGGACGCCGAGACGCCCGTGTTTGGTCCGTCGCGGCGGCTCGATTACGAGCTTGAACTGGGCGTCTGGATCGGCGGCGGCAACGGGCTAGGAGAATCCATCCCCATAGCCGAAGCTGATCGGTATATCGCCGGGTTGTGCCTGCTCAACGACTGGTCAGCGCGGGATATTCAGGCCTGGGAATACCAGCCGCTCGGTCCTTTCCTGTCCAAAAACTTCATGAGCACGGTCTCGCCGTGGATCGTCACGGCTGATGCTCTTGCGCCGTTCAGGCTGGCGCAGGCGCCGCGTCCTGCAGGTGATCCCCCTCCCCTCGATTACCTGCGGGACGCCGGCGACGAAACCTCTGGCGCTTACGCCATCGAGTTGGAACTGACCCTGACGACGGCGAAAATGCGCGCCGCAGGTCTGCCGCCGCATCGCCTGAGCCGGAATTCGGTTCGTGACAATATGTACTGGACGGCGGCGCAGATCGTCACCCACCACACGAGCAATGGCTGCAACCTTCAGCCGGGAGACCTGCTCGGCACAGGCACCCTGTCGGCGGCGACCCCGGACGGTTACGGCAGCCTGCTTGAAATCAGCGAAGGCGGTAAAAAGTCGGTGGCATTGGTCAATGGCGAAACACGTACCTTTCTCGAAGACGGCGACGAGGTGCGGATTACAGGTGTCGCCCATGCAGCAGGCTTCGTATCCATCGGCTTCGGCGACTGCCAGGGCACGGTAACCGCCACATGACCGACACGCTTGATCCTGTTCTATACGGGTACTGGCGATCGACGGCCTCCTATCGCGTGCGTATCGCCCTCAATATCAAGGCCGTATCCTACCGGCAAAGACCGCTTGATCTGCGCACGGCCATGCACCACACGAAGGCATTCCTGCGCCTCAATCCGCAAGGCCTGGTGCCGTCTCTGGAGAGCGACGGGATGATCCTGACGCAGAGCACCGCCATCATCGAATGGCTGGACGAAATCTACCCCGCGCCGGCGCTTTTACCCGCATCGGCGGCCGGACGGGCGGTCGTTCGCGCCATGGCGGCCGTGATCACCTGCGATACCCATCCACTGAATAATCTGCGTATTTTGAATGCCTTGCGTGACGATTTTTACGCAACACCTGAACAGATTAGTGCGTGGATCGCTCGTTGGATAGGCGCCGGCTTCGCCGCTCTTGAAACGATGATCGAACAGCATGGCCGCACTTTCATCTACGGCGATACGGTGACGCTCGCCGATTGCTGCCTGGTGCCGCAGGTTTACTCGGCGGAACGCTTCGGCCTCGATCTCACCGCCTTTCCCAGACTATGCGCCGCCGCCGCGCACGCACGCGCCCTGCCGGCTTTCACCGCCGCCCATCCCGACCTCCAGCCGGACGCCGATTGAGATGGCGGAAAGTGAAAAACTCACCGAAACCCCGCCAGGCGTCCGCCTGTGCCCTGTCGAAGAGATCAGCGATCCGGGTGCGCGCAATTTCGTTCTGGAAATCGGCGGCCGCTACTTCCATGGCTTTGTCGTCCACAGAGACGGCCGGATGGCGGGCTATCTCGACCGCTGCCCGCACATGGGCCTGCCTCTGGCCCGGACGCTCGACGACTACCTCACCCCCGGCGGCGACCTGATCGCCTGCGGCTGGCACGGCGCATTGTTCGCTATCGATAATGGCCACTGCGTCGGGGGTCCCTGCGCCGGCAGCCATCTGCATTCATGGCCTGTCGCCATCCGCGACGGCTTCATCGTAACCGCTTAAGGAGCCCAGCCATGTCCGCAAAAGTGATACTGGACGACTATATGCCATTCCGGATAGAACTGGCCAATACCGCTGCCCACAGGCTGATATCGCTTTACTTCGCCGATCTGCCAGGCCTGTCGCCGGCCAGCATCTGGATCGTGCTGGCCTTAAGACACCACGGCCCCCTGACCCAGAGGTCGCTCGTCGATCTCATACGGGTCGGCAAGGTGACGGTATCGCGCAATGCGCAGACCCTGGCGAAACACCGGCTAATTCAGCGTGCTGCACATGAAAGTGACGGACGCTCCCATAATCTCATCCTGACTGCGGATGGCGAAGCACTGGCCACGGTCATCGCCGCCCGCGCCAGGGAACTCCAGGCGCTGGTTCTGCAAAGCCTGACGGATGAGGAAATCAAACTGTTTGGGCGCCTGCTGGGCAAACTGGAAGCCGCCACGCACAATGCGCAATTCGGGAGCGATGCTGCCCCTCTCGTAACACATTAAGTATCGGTGAAACGGCAATATTGGGAGTTAAGACATGAAGGTCACGATCATCGGCGCCGGCGCAATCGGCGGCTTCCTGGGCGCCCGCCTGGCCATCGCCGGCAAATGCCATGTAAGTGCGCTCGCCCGCGGTGATACGCTCACCGCCTTGCAGACCTGCGGCTGGCGGCTGATCGAGAACGACCAACTCATTCAGGCCGAAGCCCACGCCACCGACAGGCCCGAGGATCTGGGTCCGCAGGATTTGATCGTCATCGCCGTAAAGGGAGGTTCATTGCCTGCGGTGGCCGCGTCCATCAAGCCGCTCCTGAAGCCGGACACGATCGTCCTCCCCGCCATGAACGGCGTACCGTGGTGGTTCTGCCGCGACGTTCCAGGGTTCGCCGGCGTATCATTGCGATCGGTTGATCCTGACGCCATGCTTGATAACCTCATCCCGTTTCTCAACGTCTTGGGATGCGTGGTCCATGTCACCGCCGCCACTTCAGAACCAGGTCTGGTAAGGCACAAGATGGGCAGCGGTCTCATTATCGGCGAACCGGACGGCAGTGTTTCAGGCCGGGTCAGCCAAGTCGCAGGTCTACTCGGTTCCGCCGGTTTCGATGTCACCGCGTCAGATAAAATCCGTCAGGACATCTGGTATAAACTCTGGGGTAACGCCACCCTCAACCCGGTGTCCGCACTTACCGGCGCCACGGTGGACGCCGTTATGGGCGATGACTTGGTGCGCACCTTTTGCTCCGCCATGATGGAGGAGGTGAAGTCGGTCGGCGCACATATCGACTGCCCGATCCGGCAGACACCCGAAGACCGCTATGCCGTCACGGCCAGGCTCGGTGCATTCAAGACCTCCATGCTGCAAGACGCCGAGGCCGGCCGGCCTCTCGAACTGGACGCTCTGGTAGGCGCCATCCGGGAAATTGGTCAGCGCCTGGGCGTCGCCACGCCAAATATCGACGCGATTCTTGGCCTGACACGCCTTTATGCCCGAACGCATGGCCTTGCATAGCAGGCTATTTACGGCTCAATTCCTGTCTGTCCAGATCGTGCGGGTATCGCGCCGACTGAGAGCGATCAGGCGCGGCTGCCCCGCCAGGGCATCGCGGCTGTTGACTTCGAACAGAGCCTCATAGTTCGGTTTATCCGCGATTTGACGGCTGAAAATATCCTTGCGGCCAACCTCGGCAATGAAACGGCTGAGGGCGGTCAACGCGGCGTCATTCGTGCCGGCAACCACCATAATCCGGCTGCCTGACGGTCCCTGATACGCCGAAACCAGCCCATAACCGGTCTGGTTGCCAGTCTTCTCATCGAACGGATTTTGAGCGAAATAGTGTTTTTGCGTCTGGCCATCGATGATTTCGTCATAGTTCTCGCCCAGCGAAAACCGGCCATGACTGAACACACTGTCTTTCAGTTTACCAAGGCTGCCGGTCAGACCGATGTAGAGGACATTATTGTACTGCATCATGTTCGACGTCAGGGCCGAAGATGGCACAACATGCATGCGCAGGTCGGCCGGCACCAAAGGCAGGACACTGCGCAGGGCCAGGGCTTCCGATGTCGGCAAATAGCTCAGGCCCACATCGGCATAGTCGCCGGCCTTTTCGGGGTACTGGGTCAGGTAGTCGAGCAGGTCACTCTTCGAGTCGATGCTGAAATCACGCACAAGCCGCTTGAGTTCCATGCCGCCCTGGTAGTCGCCGAACATGTAATAGTCGCCGACCACGATCAACAGGGGCCGATTTTTTGTCAGCATAGGCCGCCAGACCTCGCTCTGCCGCGCCGCCACAATCGCCGGCTCGCCTTTCGGCCAGACATACCAGACCGCGCCCCAGATCAACAGGTTGATAACCAGCAGACCCGCCAGCCACGGCCAGACCTCCGCCAGTTTTCGAACCGGAAACCACTCATGCGCCGGTAATGCGGGTGCAGGCCGATTGACGCGTTCTATCACGAAGCGATACTCGCCCTTCGGCAGGCTCAGGGTATAGTCATCGATACTGTCGTGCGCGGCGTAATAGCTTTCCAGCTTCTTGCGCAACCGGTGAATATAGACGCGGGCGATGCCGTCCTGTCCATCGGCGCGATGATCACGGCCAAAGACGTCGAGCGTCACCTCCGTCTCCTTGGGTGGATCGCCCTGGGCTGAGCGGTCGGCAAGGTAACGAAAAAGCTCATACATCCGGCCGCTACGACCAAACACGGCGGCCGCTTCCAGACGCGCGATTTCGGCGTTCATGCGCTCGGTCAAATCCGGCATGGGACTGGGCGGGGTCATCTGGCGGCATTTCCTGTTTTTTCTTATTTTATAAGCCAGTTATCAGTCGCTGGCAATCCGTGTGTAACCCCCGTGTAACCCCACATAACCGTCACATCACCGTAAACCGCTAACGGCGGCTTTCATGGCGCCCTATGCCTTGTTCAACAGACAACAGGGAAGATGATAATGCCGTCCAGAACACTCACCGCCGCCCTTTTAAGCGTCTCCAGCCTTGCGCTCGCCGGTTACGCCTTTGCAGAGACTCCGGCTCCGGCTCCGGCGCCTGCCATCGCCGCTGATGCGCCCGTCACGACCATCATTATTTTCGGGCGCGGCAAAAGCCGGATCAACACCGCCACCGCGGCTTCCGAAGGGACTATCGCCGGCGCTGACCTGACCGTCCGGCCGCTTTTGCGCATCGGTGAACTGTTGGAATCCGTCCCTGGCATGATCGTCACCCAGCATTCCGGTAGCGGCAAGGCTAATCAGTATTACCTGCGCGGCTTCAACCTCGACCACGGCACTGACTTTTCCTTTGAACTCGACGGCGTGCCGATGAACTTCCGCACCCATGGTCACGGACAAGGCTATCTCGACATCAACAGCCTCATCCCGGAAACCGTCAAACAGGTCGATTACCGCAAAGGGCCTTACCGCGCCGATTCAGGGGATTTCGCCCTGGTGGGCCAAGCACGCGCCACGACCGTCGATTCCCTGACGCCCTTCCTGTCGGTCGGCGTCGGCGCCTTCGACTGGAAGCGACTGGCCGGTGGCGGTTCATTCAAAGCCGGAGACAGTACGATTACCCTGGTCGGTCAGGCCCAGACCTATGATGGCCCGTGGCAACTGCCCGAAAAGCTGAGGCACCTGACTTTGTTCGGCAAATGGGTCAAACCGCTAGGCGAAGGCACCTTGCGCGCCACAGCCACCATCTACCACGCTACCTGGCAGCCGACTGAGCAGATCCCCGAACGCGCCATCGGAAATGAGATCGCAGACACCTATGGCGCGCTCGATATGAATTTGCGCGGCCGGACAGACCGGCAGATATTTACCCTCGCCTATGAGCGGCCCGGTTTCCGCGTCATGACCTATGCCCAGCACTATGACTGGGACATGGTGTCCAATTTCACCTTTTTCCTCGATGATCCGGTCAATGGCGACGAACTCGACCAGATGGAAAAATTGTGGACCTATGGCGGACGGGCCGAAAAGGATTTCACGCTCAGCGATACCGTCACTCTCAAGGTGGGCACCGAAGGACGCTGGGACAATATCAACCGCGTCGGGCTTTATCACGCGATAGACGGCGTGCGAGATGAAGCCCGTACCCTGTTCGCCGTCGAAGAAGTGTCCGGCGCCCTGTATAGCGAGGTGAAATGGACTCCCTCCTCGAAGTTCTCAGCCTATGGCGGGTTGCGCGGCGATGCCTACGGTTTCACCGTTAAGGGCCGGTCACCTGATTCGTGGAGTGGTGAGACCCACGACTCCATCATGTCGCCTAGCCTGGACGTGACTTACAAGCCGCTGAAATATCTCGCCTTCTATGGCAACTGGGGCCAGGGCTTCCACTCCAATGACGCGCGCGGTGTAACCAATCCAGACAGCCCCGCCCCTGGTCTGGTCAAGGGAACCGGCAAGGAACTGGGCGTTCGCTTCGAGCGTGGCAAGCTCGTCCTGACCGCCAATCACTGGTGGATGGATGTTGACAGCGAGCTGCTTTATGTCGGCGATTCCGGTTCGGTCGAACCCTCCGTCGCCAGCACACGTTACGGCGACGAATTCACCGCCTTCCTGCGGCCAAAGCCATGGCTGGCCATCGACGCCACCTATAGCCGCAACCATGCCCGCTATGTCGACAGTCCCGGACACGAATATGTGCCGGGCGCGATCGAAAGCTCCGGCGAGGTCGGCGTTTCGGCGGTTTTCGCCAAATGGAATGCCAGCGCACGCTACCGTTATCTCGGCCCGCATCCGCTGACCGACGACAATCTCGTCCGTGCCGAGTCGACCAAGATCCTCAATCTTCGCGCCGCCCTTACGCCGGGGCGCTACGAATTCTACGTCGAGCTCCTCAACGCACTCGATTCCGATGGCAAGGATGTCGAATATTATTACACCTCACGCCTGCCTGGCGAGCCGCCGGAAGGTGTCGACGACATCCATAGCCGCGCGGTCGAGCCGCGCATGATGCGGGCCGGCGTCAAGATAACCTTCTGAGGAAACCCGAAGTGAAAAAAGGCCTGCTTTGCGCGCTGCTTATCTTGTTGGCCACCCTGCCTGGCTCCGCTCTGGCGCATGCCGTGGGCGGGGCGGACGCCGCATTTGTGCGCGCGCAGGTCGGACCAGCGCCCTTCCCCTTCCTCTATCTTGGCGCCAAACATATGATCACCGGGTACGATCATCTGCTTTTCCTGCTGGGCGTCGTCTTCTACCTGAAACGATTCCGCGACATAGCCGTACTGGTGTCGCTCTTTTCGCTCGGCCACAGTCTGACCCTCCTATTCGGCGTGCTCACCCATACCGGCGTCAATCCGTTCCTGGTGGATGCCGTGATCGGCCTTTCTGTGCTCTACAAGGGACTCGACAACCTGGGAGCTGTAAAGGCGCTTTTAGGTCGTCAGCCGGACAACCGGCTCGTGGTTTTTGGCTTCGGCCTGTTTCACGGCCTGGGTCTCGCCGCCAGCGTCGAAAAGCTGCGCCCACATGCTGACGGATTGATCATCAACCTCCTGTCGTTCAACTTGGGCGTTGAATTGGGCCAGCTTCTGGCCCTGTCACTGGTGTTGGCAGTCCTCACAGCTTGGCGTGGCCGGGGTACTAACCGGCTCTCCGGCTGGATCAATGGCACCCTTTGTGTCTGTGGCCTCGTGCTGACGGGCGCCCAGCTCACAGGTTATTTTTCAGGAGCATAAACATGACAATACTGTTTTCACGAAAGAACATCCTGTTCTCGGCCGGAGCCTTGTTTATCGCCGCCGTCGTCCTGACCGGTGGCGTCCTGCCCGCGGAATACGGCATCGACCCCCTCGGCATTGGCCGCGCCACGGGGACCATCAAACTGCATGCCGTTCCGGAAAAAACGCAGCCGGCCGACAAGTCGACAGCGCCCAACGTCCAAAGCTACACGCCCCCCTATCGCAGCAACGTCATTGATATTCCACTTGATACGTACGAATCCGGCAATGCCTCCGAGGTCGAATACAAGGTCGCCATGCGAAAGGGTGAAGCCCTGGTCTATAGCTGGAGCGTAACGGAAAACGTCACCCCCGATGATATATACAGTGAATTCCACGGCCATACGCTCGGCCAGACAGTGACTGTCGCCTATTACCGCAAGTCAGCCGGCAGCGCCGATAACGGCGCGCTTATCGCCCCGTTCGATGGCGTTCACGGCTGGTATTTTCAGAACAGTTCCGCCAGACCCGTAACCATTCATCTGCGCATCAGCGGTTTTTACGCACTTATTCCGGCAGGACTGACAGGTAATGAAGCGAGCCTTTCCGCAAAGTGACTGAGTCACGCCTGAACTTGTATATCGCACCTCCCCAAAATTCCATTTGAACGACAACGACTGCATACGGAAGATACGCAGATCAGAATTACCGGACAACTCGAATCGACTCGCCTTCAATTCCGCCGTCCGAAGCCGGCAGGGAGAACGTCATCATTTGTTCCGGAGCAATTTTCCACACAGTCCGCTATTCCGTCCGCTCTGGCATCCCCATAATTGCCGTCGTTTCGATCTATATCATTGAAGGCTTAGCGGGCCTGGGCGGTCGGGTTGCCTTTGGCGTTTTTGGAGGTCGTTTCGGCGCCAATCATATTCTGATATCATGCCCCCTCATTCAGGCTTTTGACGGGCTGGCCTATGTGTCCGTGCGCGATCTGGTCGACTTTGTATGGTCGCGCCCTGTCCGGTTTTATCTATGCCTGCGTAATGCCACTCAATCCGCATCTTCGACAGAGTCCAGAATTTCTTCCGCGGCGGCTTGGTAACCAGCTGCAAAGGCTTCGGCCACCGACGTGATATCCCGAGCCCTGACGTAGACCAGGAATCCCAGTCCTGCCGACGACAATGCGATGACGCCTTGCTCGTTTTCGTAAACGAAGCCTAGCCGCATGCACTCGGCGATCCCGCCAAGTGACTTTGCCAGTTGGTCGATCTACGGAAGGTGTTCAAATTCGAAGGCATTGCTGTCTAACATGCCGTCGGTACTACCACATTTGTTATCTCAGGTCAGCACCCTGAGTCCTGCGGGAACTGTAAATTCCGGTAGGGAAAATCACATTTCCCCTGTTCAGCACTTATGCGCCGCGTCGAGTCGCTTTAGCCCGATCAAAATTCAGTCTGGGGAGTTCAAATTGCCGGTTACCAAACACACGGTCGATCAATTTGTTGAAGTATTAGCGGCGTTTCACAGCGCGCTTGACGATTACGATGTGCCGAAAGGTAAATCAGGCATTGCTTGCGTTAAGGGCACGCTTACCTCCCAACTGAGCGTACTCAGACTCATGGCTGAGGGTTTGGAAAGTCGGGACGTTACGGACAAGGACCAAGCCGAACTGACGCGGACGGTCTCCATCCTCACCTGGCTGAGTACTGACGATTATGTCACGCGCGACTTCAAAGGCGTCGAGCTGACCTTGATCCAGACGGCGTTCGCGAATGATTATGACGACATAGGTATCGTCGGCCAGACCGGATACGACGCAGCGATGAGAATGCTTTCACGCGCTCTAAAGGAAACGGTACTCACTTAGGCCCACCCTACCCGAAAGGCCTCTCAAGAGCCTCAGAAAGCATTTCGCTTCTCAACGCATCGGAGGATACATTTCAAACGTTTAACGTTTCACGGACAGTACCGCTTTCTTCGAGGGACTCTGAGCTAGTCACGTCACTCAACAGACGGCCCACGGCTCCGCCCGATCGTCCAATTAATGCCGCCCTCGCGCATGAGTCCGGAGACGGTCTTGTCGATATGTTTTTCCAAGACAGGGCGCCACGGCACCAGAGTGAAATCTTTGGCCCGTTCTACCACGCCGAATTTCCCGATACCCAGGGTCACGCTGCCGGTGAGCTTCCCCTCGACGACCTGACCCGATTGAACCCCGACATAAGCCAGCCCTTTCTCCAGAGACAGTGTTTCAGCAACATTCGCTAACTCGCGGCGATGAAGAACAGTCAGAACGTCCGGTTTCACTGAGATATTGCCCGCCGCATCTTGCGATGCTAAGCCCTGGCTCACCAACCATTGCCGCCTCATGGTCAGCGCATCGGTAGCCTCTCGGCCGAACCCGGTGTCAGAAAATCCCGCGCCACCACCCTGTGTCAGTTCCTGATCTAGCCACGTGACGCCGATGCGACGTGTCTGCGCGTCGAGTGACTGGTCTGACAGAACCGAAACCGTTGCCGGCTGGACCTTTGCTTCACGACGCTCATAGGCCAAGGCTTTATCAAGATAATTCGCGCTAATGGGAAAGCCACCGTCGGCATTGCGTTCGAGACTTCCAGTGCTCCGGCGTATGGCTTCCAATCGTCGGATATGTGTTTCTGCAAACATCTGCTGCGCCGTTGGATCGGTTTTCAGATGGGCTGCAACATCATAAATGCCGTCATTGCGATTGGCGACGTCCAGTATGGTTCGGTCGGCTTGTCTGACCTCCGGCGCTTTGGGCTGCACGAGAACGATGGCCTGCGACACTAGCATCGGCGTCCGGTCTCCCACGCCAATATCGACATAATGGATCCGCCCATCCGTGCCGTCCACCAAGAGGTAGTGACGATCATTCAGCTCATCCGCCAGGCCCCGCTTAATCAACCGGCCGGTGATGGGCCTTGCCGCCGACGAGCGCGCATCGACTGATGTATGGATTACCGTCTCGGCAAGGGCCTGTCCCAAGCCGCGCTCTTGCAGATCACGGTGCATGGCTTTGATGATATCGCCGCGTTCACCCAGGCGCCGCAATGTTGCCTCCATATCCCCCCGCAAAGACCATATCCCCTGCCCGACATTTTCGGCAAAGCCCATCTCTTTCAGCTTCGCCAGCCGCCCCATACGAAGCGCACTGATCTCCGGGTTCTGATGGCCGGGAGTAACCCGCCCATCAGAACCGGCATCATGGACCAACTGACGATCGATAGAGGTGAAAGCCGGCTTGTCGATTTCCTCTTTTAAACGGGCTGATATTTCCAGATCGGAGCGCGGCCCAAGATCGAGCGTCACCTGCGCCTCCGCCCGCGCACGGATCGCCTGGCTGATATATTCGCGCCCAATTACCAGGGGCTGGCCTCGATCGTCTATACCTCGTATTACGATATGTGTATGCGGATGGCCTGTGTTGTAGTGGTCCACAGCCACCCAATCCAACTTGGTCTCCAGATCCGCTTCCATCTGGGTCATCAGCTTACGGGTTACAGGCTTCAGGTCGTCATACTGCTGCCCATCCTCCGGCGCCACAATGAAGCGGAACTGGTTCGTGTCGGAGGCGCTACGCTCCATGAAGGCTTTACCGTCCGCCTGCTCCGTTTCCGGTCCGTAGAGTTGGCCTGCTTGACCCTCACGTGTCACGCCATCCCGCTGTATATATTTCAAATGCGCGGCCGCCGCCCCCAGGCCCTTGCCAGCGAGCTTGATATAGCGCGCTTTGACCACTACGCGGCGCTGGCCGGCGGGGCGCCCTGACGCAGATGAGAGCACACGCCCCACTCCTGCGCCGCGACCGCGTTTCGAGGCACCTCCGCGAGATGGTTTCCCTGCAATTTTCGGCCGGGAGGAACCGCCTTCCCTGGCCGTTGCGTGCAGTACCTTCGATCGGAAGGATTTCGGCGGTTTTGGCGCCTGGGCTCGAATTTTGCCGAGTTTGGGCTCAAATTGATCGTCAGTCGCCATTCGGCTGTCTCCCCCTGATTCAATGAATTCAATGTGTTACAAGGTGACAATCTCTATCGGCGAGACAGGTGTCTCGCGAAAAATAGATGTGCAGACAAAGACTTACGCGAAACCAGAGGTAAGCTTTATCTTGCCATACGCCTTTCCTTTTCAGCCACCCGCTCACACCCTGCCAAACCCCGGTACGCCTTTAGCCGGGAAATCGCGTTAGATCGGGAACCGTCTCAGTTTTCGTCGACTGTCGGCCTGTTTCGGGTGATGAATAGCCCCTCGGCTGACGTCACAAATAGACCCGGCACCGGTGGCTTTTCGCGCACGATGGCGGTGAGTTTGGTCAAGTAAAGGCGCGTTTCTTCAGGCAGAGGTTTACCGAGGAGACTATCGGCGAAGCGTACAGGCCCCGCATTGTAGGCGCCGAAAAGACCGGGATAGCCGAAGCTATCGTACATACGTTTCAGGTAAGCCGTTCCGGCCAGAATGTTGTCGTGGGGATCGTCCGGGTTGTCGCCCAAACCGTAGGCCAATTGCATGTCGCGGTAGGTGCCCGGCATGAGTTGCATTAGCCCAATGGCCCCGACTCGCGACCGTATTGGCTGGCCATTCACACGCGTCTGCCCGTTGCTTTCGGCCAATATTACGCGCTGAATCCAGGCGACAGGCACATCAAATCGGGCAGACGCCTCAGTGATGTAAGCCGAGAAGTTCGATAGACGCGGATCGAGAATTTCTTCAGTATTTGGCGCCTGGGCCATTCCGCAGTTTACAAAACCGGCCGACGACAATAGAAGGCAAAGGTAAAGCTCGCGCTTCATAACGGCACCGCCCTGCCTTTGATCAGCCCTGCACTCACAGGTCCGAAATAACGGCTGTCGAACGAATATGGCGCGTTGGCATTGAGGACGAAAACGTCGTCGGAACCGAGCGTGTGGCAGCCTTGCCATGATGGCATAAGACGCCCTAAGTGGTCGTGGCTCTGCCGCGTAACGACGCGTTTTCCGTTGATCCGAATAATGCCGCCGTCCGCGCAAACCTGATCTCCGGAGATAGCGGCCAGGTGCTTCAACATCGGGACTGTTCTGGGCAAATAATGTCGTTGGTCGGCCAGTTCGCGGACCGTTTGCGGCGTGCGTAAGAGGACCAGGTCCCCGACGGCCAAATCTGTTGAGGGTAATATTCTATACCAGCCGACGGGCACACTTGCGCTTGCATTGTAGACGATGATCGGTTCGTCACCCTTGTGCGGCGGAGCGACCATAAAACTGACGGCACAAACGGACAGGCCGATATAGACTAGGAAGGTGGCGCGCCTCTTTCCAGCTTTCATATTGCGTTTTGGGGGCAGTTGGATCATTGCAAACGATCCTTTTCACCTGGCCCTTTGCGTTCGCCCGCCGACCAGGTATCGAGATCATCGATGTGATATCGGATATGGCGGCCATGGCGGCGATAGGGTGGACCACGCCCTTCGGACCGCATTTGCTCAAGGGTTTTGAGGGCCATGCTCATATAGAAGGCTGCCTGAGCGGTATTGAGAAATGGCGAGCCTTTGCGGGCCTTTGCCGCCCGAATGTTCACATCTTCCATTGAGAAACTCCACGCTACGAGCAGGCTGAGGAACTGATTGCCACCGCGTGAGAATGGACGTGAACGGGTTTGAACGGGTCATTCGAAAACAGGGCTTAAGGGGCAAAATCGACTCCCTATTCGCACCCGTGCGATCCTGTTATTATCGACCGCCGCGAGCCAGGCCGAAGGCATGGCGAGCGCCGAGCTGGGTGCTCCCAGCGCAAAAATAGATGTGCCGCGCGATCCTAAAATCGCGCGGCGGTGATTAGCCAGCTACTGCCGACATCAATTTTTTTGCCTTGGTTTCGAGGTCCAGTCGGCTGTCCTGATGGGACTTCGAGCGGGCCAAGGCCGTAATCCCTTGCACAAAATCGAAAATACTTTCGGGCTTTTTGCCTTCCTCATTCAGCACGGTTTCAATGATTTTGTTCGTTTCCGGCTTTGAGAAGCCGCGCTTGCGCAGGAAGGTTTCGCGCTCGTCGTCGGTCTTGGCGACAACGTGGTCACGCGCCGCTTTAATGCCCGCGATAAAGCCCGCCGGTGACGAATTGGCAAAACTGTTGAGGGCGGGGGTAGCCTCATGGGCGAAACGATTGGCGGCCAGCTTTGAATGACGGATGGTGATTTCCTCGAAGCTTTCCACGCCCCAAAGGTTCCGGTTCTGGCAAACGGCGCGCAGGTAAAACGAGGCGATGCCAAGAGTTTTCGATCCAACTTCCGAGTTCCATGCATAGAAGCCCCGGAAATATAAATCCGGTTCGCCATTGGGTAAAAGGCCCGCTTCGATTGGGTGGGTGTCATCGACCAGAAACAAAAAAATGTCGCGATCACTGGCGTAAAGGGTGGTGGTTTCCTTGGTCACGTCAACATAGGGATTGTGCATCATCGTGCCCCAATCCAGCACGCCGGGCACCTTCCACCGAGTATCTCCCAGACCATTCCCGGCGATCTTTTGCACCGCCTTGACCAATTCATGATCCCAGATGCGGCCATAGTCCGGGCCGGTCGCGGCGCGCAGCTCGGTGCGTCCATCTTCGGTTTCCATAGTCTTGATGAGTTCGGCGCGATGGTTCAGCAGGCCATGTTGCAGATTGATTCCGGCAAGCGGTGCGGGAAGCTGGCGCATATAGCTGGCGGGGGCTGAGACCAGTCCGCACAGTTGGCCGAAACTCCAGTGGGTCGGCGCGACCTGATCGTCCCGGCCGGGTAAAATCAGGCTCAGATTTTCCGTGTCTTCTCGGCTGGCTTCCACCCTGACCAGATTGCTGGCCACAGTCCGGACGCGCGCCAGATTGGCGCGCTTCCGGGTGGCTTCATACAGGTCATCGAGGTTGAGATAGCGCTCGTCATCCGGGCGGGAAAACCACTGTGACGATACGCGACCGTCGCGGCTGCCACGCGAGACATCGACGGCAAAGGCTCCGGTGACGGAGTCCGGAGTGGCAATAAGGGTTTGTTGGTTCATTTTGATCTCTCCTATTGGGCTTGGGTTACAGCGCTTAAGCGGCGCTGAAACCCTGCCCGTCGGCGAGACCGGGTGTGCAAACGGAGCGGGTGCCTTCGCGGGGAACCGGCTGCAGGGCGCCCTTGCGCCCGAAGCTGGGCGGAAGGCACTCCGAAGTGCGCTGAGGGCGGAGCCCTAAGCCCTGTCTTTGCGAACCCGTCATAGTCACGCCCCATTCTTCGCCTACACGGGGAATTCGCCGTCACCTTCAATCCCCCCCGAATTTGACGGCGCGCGGGTGTCCTTGCCCCCCTCGGACACCCGCCTCCTTTCCTCAGCTCGCATAACATTAGCCCCGCAACCTGGGTTGCGGGGCTTGGCTGTGGCGGCTCAACTGGCCTTTGG
The DNA here is from genome assembly GCF_035497195.1 of Asticcacaulis sp. Classification (GTDB taxonomy): domain Bacteria; phylum Pseudomonadota; class Alphaproteobacteria; order Caulobacterales; family Caulobacteraceae; genus Asticcacaulis. The sequence goes on along the minus strand of NZ_DATJDZ010000018.1, from coordinate 141,992 downwards.
TCGAGACCAGATCAGATTGTAGGTATCAGGTTCATCCGCCGGGAACAGGCTGGCGAAGATGGGATGTGGCAGGGAGGGATCGTCGAGTTTCAGCGACACATATTCGCGCTGGCTATCGCTGATCTTCTTCCAGCCCGCCCCGATTTCGACGGTGCCGGCGTAGACGCGGAAGTCCGGGGATTGCTCGGAGCCGCCTTCGGTCGCCACCAGCTTGGCTTTGACGTTCAGGGTGAGGGCCTTGACCGAACCCGCGTAGGTGTCGCCCGCTTTTACAAAAGTACCGATGATTGACATGGATTTCGTCCTTTTCACATCGGGGCGCGCCAATCGCGACCTCGATGGCGGTCGTAAGAACGGGACCGCACCGCCCGCACCCGCAGGGCCGTAACGCAGAGAAGGACAGCGAAGCTGTTGCGGGCATAGGGGCGGATCGCGTTCAGACCCCAATCAGAGAGGTTGCTTTGGCGCGAACCTCTTTTTTGGAAAGGGTGGAATTCATGGCGATTATTGGTGCTGGCGTAAAAGGGGGCGACACCTACGCGGGTGCGGTCAGTGCCCTGCCCTGACTGTCGGAGCCAGGCGTCATCCAACCTGAGGCGGCTCCGAGCAATCCCCGGACTCCGTGTCTATTCCGCCTCTGTTGAGGTCGGGCCAACACGAAGAGGACCGGCAATGGCCAGCGCGAATATGTGTCGCGGAAACCCGGCGATCCCTCCCTGGCACATCCCATCTTCGCCAGCCTCTCCCCGGCGGATGAACCCGATACCTACAATCTGATCTGGTCTCGACCGAAGGCCAGCTGAGCCACCAAAGTCTAGCCCCACAACTAAGATTGCGGGGCAAATGTCCTTTTAATTCCGCCGCCTCCGGCAAGGCCTCGATTGCCGGGCCTTGCCCCCATCCGGTTGGTCGGCATAATCGTCCGCCGTTCAATATTCAGCGGGTGATGGACGATTGGCCATCTCAAACGTCGTCCTGGCCAGTTCGTAGATGTCGTCAAGCCGGACGGATACGGTCGCGCCTGAGCTATGGATAGCCACGGCCCCGCCCCATAGGACCCGCAACCGTTCGGAGCCGACATTGAAGACAACGCAAACCTCGCCATCTTCGAGATATTGGTGCAGGTCTTCCTCAAGACTTACGGTTTCGAGATCATCTTCCGACGCGAAGCGGTCTGGAATACCGCCATCGTCGGCGTTGCCGAGGAAAGCAACCCGGTCCTCGGACCACACGAGGTCCACGTCAAATTCTAAAATCCATGCTTCAAATGCGCTCTTGTCCTTCACTTTAAAATAGTTGGACCGGCACTTCCCGATGGGATCACTCATGCTCATTCTCCCCTTTCTATAAACGAAAAGAGGCCGAAGCCGCACCGCGGCCGCGGCCCTTTTGCTATTCCGCCGCTTCTGGCAGGGTTTCCGTTTCAGGTTTGCCTAACAGGTCCGGCTGATCAATGTTCGGCGCTTCCGGTTCCGGCGCAGGTGGCGTTCGCAGGATCGCCGGGAGCCATCCGGTGCCGACCACCAATTGTTCGGCGGCTTCGGCCATGGGCTGCTTTTGCAGATTGGTAATGCGCTCGGCGGCTTCGTCGCTCACCGCTTCACGTATCCCTTCAACGATCCGCGCCTTGGTAATCCGCCCGAAGTAACTCCGGGCAGTGGGCCGCCAATGCTCTGTCATGTCAAGGGACACGCCGGTGGCAAGACGATCAGCCGGTATGCGGATGCTATATCCTCGATCATAGGGATATCGGACCGCATCTACGATCTGGCCGACGCAGTGGGCGACTAGCCCGCCAAGGTCTTCCGGCTCCATGGCCATAATGTACGGCCACAGATCGACAGGCTCATCCGGCATTTGGGAATGCCAAGCGTCGTGTCGCGACTGGATCGCCTGAGCCGTAGGTTTATCGTCCACACCATCGATGAAGTCACTGACATCGCGATTGGTGATGTCGATTTCCAGACAGGCGACATCGGACGTGTTGTAAAACAACTGCAAAACAAGCGAATGGGCCAAGGCGCGGAGCGCAAATTCCGGCCGTTCGCCCATGACCAGACGCAAGGCCAGAGTGCGTTGCGCCGTCAGTTCGCGGATCAACGTGTCGGACAAGGGCAGGTCTTCCGGCTCAGTTTCAACAGGTGGCGCGACATTGAGCGGGGTGACGCGGCGCTCGTCGGCGTCATCCCTATCCGTCCCATCGCCGTCCTCGCTATCCGGCTCCGGTTGCGGATCGGGCCTGAGGTCTTCAAGACGGATTAGACCGCGCTCGACCTTAGCCGTGCCATCCGAGGTCAGGCTGACAATCACACCCCCACGGGCGACATCATCCGGATCGAAGCCGGTGGTCTTGGCTTGGAATTCGGCAATGGCCGTTTCCAGTTCGGTCATGCGGGCGTCGATCTCATCCGGCAGGTCTTCCACCTCGCACCATTCGTCTGACAGCATCATCAGATTGGATTGGGCCGTTGCCAGCGCGGCGGCATCGCCTTCCGATAATTCGCGGGTCTTCGGGAAGGCGCGGCGGTAGGCGGCGCTATAGGGAAAGTCGATATGCCCCTCGCCCCATTTCCAGCCTTCCGCGTTTTGAATACCGACCGCGATGGCCGTCAGGCGCTGCACCGCGATCTGGTCAAGCAGGACCGGATCAGTGAAATAGCCATCGCCATCTTCAGTGAAGAGATCGCGTTCGATATGACCACCGGCATTGATATAGGTTTCTGCGCCGACAAAGCGGGCGCGGCGGTCATCCGCCCGAACCTGCTTGGCCGTCAGGAGGCGGCGGATATGATAGGGTTCGCGCTGATAACTGAGGCTGTCATAGACGGCTTCCTGACGGGTGTGGTCCTCGGTAATGCCGAAGGCCATTAACTGGTCGAGGGTTAGGCCTTCGTCGCGATAGGCCTGCATCAGGCGGGGTGATACAGCGCCGAGACGCAAGCGTTGTTGAACCGTGCGGGCCGTGACACCGAAACGGGCCGCGATGTCTTCGGCGCTTAAGCCGCGCACTTCGTTCTGGAAACGGAACGCTTCGAACTGGTCGGCGGGGTGCATATCCTCGCGGGTGACATTTTCATCCAGGCTGATTTCGTGCGGGTCATTAATAGTGTCGATAACGCACGGGATCAGTTCGGTCTCGGCGATCTCGCCACGCTCAACGCGCAGCATCTGAGCCAGCCGACGGCCCTCGCCTATGGTGACAAGGTACTTGCCGGTCGGTTGATCAGCCGGGTCCAGTTCCGGTTCAACCACGAGGTTTTGCAGAATGCCTTTGGCCGCGATGCTACCGGCCTTGGCCGCAATCGACTCACCACTATGCTTCGTTTTACGGGCATTACGGGGGGATGCCATCAGACAGTTTAACGGCAGCATGACGGCAGCACCGGCAACAAGCGCGGCTTTTGAGACTTGCTTATTCATAGTTTTAGCTCCTTTTGGGCTATGGGTTACAGCGCAAATCGCGCTGCAACCCTGGCCCTCGCCGAGAGCGGGGTAGCAAGTTCAAGGGCCGGCGCGGCGGTGGGGGATCACCCGGCCTGCACAAGCGTTGAATCTGTCGGTTTATCGGCACGTCGCGGCGCGCGGAAGGTTGGGGATACCGCCGCGCCGGGTCCGTCAGGACGCCCCCTTGAACGCGCGAGGGCGGAGCCCTGAGCCTTGTTGGTCTCGTACTATCGAGCCTCCTATTTATTGGGGCGCCATTTTTTTTCTGAAACAAACATCGACGCATCTTAAATAAATTACCGGGACCGCATTCACAACTTCAGAATCAGGGCAAGCAACAAGCCAAAGCGGTTCAGCAATCAAACTTCGGCCGACAACGAACCAGGAGCGATCATGAGGAAAAATACGAATCTCATTAGAGTGGTTATTCCAACCTCGGAAGCCGAAAGCGATGACTGGAATCTGGCGATTGCCTATGCCGACAAGATCGCCACCGATCCTGCGAATGGAATCAAAGAGGTCTTGTTGTTTGTTTCCTCAAAGCGGCAGTTGGAAAAGGGTGCGCTGGGGCGGGTGGCCGGCGAACGCGTCGCAAAGACCTTGCATGATAAGGGCCGTGTCACCCTGTCTTGTGGCATTTCGATGCGCGCGGAAACCCTTGCAACCCTGCCCTTCGCATCGAACGGCACCTTAGTCCTCGGTTTTTGGGTTGACGAGAACATGATGGAGAAAGTGGATGGAATGACCGGAATTTCAGCCGTGGTTGCTTACCCGTGGCTCGAAGACGGCATAGATAAGTGGATCAAAATCTGGGCTCCTCACATTCACGGGCAGGTTCAGACGCCCTCACCGCCGCTGTTAAGTGATCCGGTGATCGTAGCCGCCCTCACATCGCTAACGACTTGCGTAAACCTCTCAAACACAGGCCTACACGGTCACTACGCTGACCAAGCTGAGCGCACATTACGTATTCTGCGAGCCAAGAATCACCTTCTTGAGCCTGACAACATCAAGCTCTGGGCAGTGAAGCACGGGTGGCATCCGAACATGGCCGCCGATCTCCAGAAAAAGGCAAAAAAGGTAGCCGAACTAAAAGCAAAGCCCAGTTTACGGTCGCTTGAAGGTGCGGCCGCCACCTATGATTATTGGAGTTCCAAATCTGCTCCTTAGCTTCAGGTGTCTTCGGCACCTCAAATATGGGCGCGCACCTTCCTCCCGTTGAGACCACTGACCAGTTGCGGTGGATTTAAATTTCCGGTTGTACTGTTGAAGCGTCACCGCTTTGGTGACATGATCGTTGCCATGCAATGTGTGGGAACTTAAATGACATCGGCTGCGCCGCCCTCGCCTTTTCCCCCGTCCGCCCTCGCCGCAGATGACATCGTCGAGGCGACGGAAAGGCTGTTCCTAGAGATCGCTGAGGCCGCAGGCAATGAAGCGGTCCGCCAAGCCATTCTGACGATCAATGAGCAAATGCATTCAATCAGGCCCTACGAAGCCGCATTTATTTCAGATCGCCAGGCTGAGTTCGAGGCGCTTTCGTCCAGTTGGGCCTCAAGGGATATGCCTGAGCTGCGGCGCCTCATTATGGTTTATTTCGAACGCCGGCAGGATATAACGCCGCAGTTGGTGAGCCTGATCAACAATCCAAATTAGGATGAGATCGGGTTTAACCGGGCAGCGGCGGAGATGGCAACCTTGATTTGAATAACTGACCGTATTACACCTATACCGGTCTTCTCGCATTGGCCGCCATGGCTATGCCAGCTGTCATTCCCTTATAAGGCAGCGCCGAGTCCCGTGGCTCCTTACCCTGCGGAAGCCGGAGAGACGCCCATGCCCAACAGAAACCCCCGTCAGGCGGATTTGTACACCGCAATCAAGGCAGAGATTTGTAGCGGCCAGCTTTTGCCTGGGCATCGCGTAGATATGGCCGGGCTTGGAAACCGATACAGCGCCAGCCCGTCTCCTGTCAGAAATGTCTTGAACCGACTTGTTGGCGAAGGGCTTCTTGAGGTCCATCCAAACGACGGTTTCTATCGTCCCGTTGTCACCGAGCAGGTGGTCCGCGAACAATATAGCTGGAACCGGTCGATCATGTTGCTTGCACTGGACAGCGCCGATACCGCGCCTGTTCAGAAGCCATTGCCGCCCTTGACAATTACAACCGAGGACGCAGTCGCGGCGATCGAACAGGTTTTCACGGCCGTGGCCGGGCTTTCCGACAGCCGTAAGACCGTCGACGAGATGGTCGCCTCGAATGACCAGCTTCGTGCCTTGCGCCGCCAGAAACCTGCAACATTGTTCGACCGTTCTGGTGAAGTCTCAGCTTTCACCGCCGCCTGGTCATCAGGCGACATCACGGCACTGCGTCAGGAAGTATTGGCGTACCATGACCGCCGTCTTGCCCACATTTCCCAGATCGTTGCATACGCATATCAACCGACATCGGGTCACTAAGCCTAAAGAGTAAAAGCGACCTACTGCTCTTATTTTTAAAGAAATACTGGCCCTTAAATTTTCATAAAGTCGATGATCGACTTTCGTTCAACCCCAGAAGTATCGATAATAGATACTCGCCTCCAGGTGATATTTTGAGCTTGCAGCGAATGATCGCTGTTTAACCTCAAACACTATGGAGAGCACCATGACCAAGCTCAATGAACGCGAAACTGAAGACCTGATCGACCTGGGCGACGTCGCCGTCGAAACCAAAGCCGGCGGCACCGTACTGATTCCCGACAGCCCGCAAAACCAGAAGAGCTTCCAGGCTGGCCTGTCCAACGACTGACAGCTTCAGGCATGCGCCGGTTTGATCAGGCGCATGCCTTTTTCCATGGTCGCTTCATTGGGAAGGCGAATGAATATTCAAATACAGCCCAATCTGCTTTGGTGCCGCGCAAACGATCGAGCGGTATTTTTGAATCTGACTAACCAGCGGTACTTCATGCTGCAACCCGTTCAGGCGACCAGTTTCGAGAAATGGTGCGCGGGCGAGACATTATCTGCTGAAGAGGTAGATACGCTCTCCATGATCATTACCGACCGCCCCATGCCTAAAAATGATTGGCGACAACAGTTGCAGCCCCCTACCCATTTCCCGTCACCGGTCAGTAGTTCTTGCGATTTTCCAGCAGCCTCTCCGTACCCTTGGTTGGTTCCAATGGCATTTGTTTGTCACGGGATGGCCCGGATCGGGCTGAAAATGGCTCCCTTCTCTTCGCTTATGCGTCGGCTACATGACCGGAAACAAACCAGGCAACACGTGTCCATCCGCTGGGAGTTAGATCGCGCCGCCGCGACCTTTGCCCTGACCACGCGCCTGTTAAGGTCGAGCGACCGATGCCTGCAAACGTCCGTGGCATTGACTCTCTTCCTCGCAAAACTGGGACATTTCCCCGATCTGGTCCTGGGTGTGAAGACAGCGCCCTGGGCGGCGCACGCCTGGGTCCAAAAGGGAATTTTGGTCTTAAATGACGAAGCCGACCGCGTCAGAGCTTTCGCCCCCATCCTGGTCATTTAGAAGATGGCGCCTCGATTTATTACCATCGTCAATCCACATGATGCGCCAAGCCCTGAGCTCGTTGATCGGATTTGCTCAAAAGCGCATCTTCACATCGCCCTCGCAGGTAAAGGGTTTGTGGTTCTGATCACCGATGATGCCCCTGCCATCACCTTCTCGGACAGTTCCGGTATCATCATCGGTCATGTATTTTCGAAGGCTCTTCCAGCGCGCCGCCTTTGGAATTTTACCGACGACATGGCCAAGGATATTCGGGATTCCCGTGGCCAGGCTTTGATCGATCACTATTGGGGCGGCTATGTTGCTGTACTCGATGCGCCCGGCGAACCCAGTGTGGAAATCCTCCGCGATCCTTCAGGGGCGATGCCATGCTATTATCTGTCGGCCCCTATCGAGGGCGTCAGAGTTATCGCCTCTGACATGGAAACGCTTGTAGCGGCCGGACTACATGTCCCTAAACCGAATTGGCCTGCCTTGCACCGGCATCTCGTCGCTTATGAGTTTCGATCAGCCGAAACCTGCATTGACGGTCTCCTGGAACTGACAGCGGGATGCCGGCTGAGCATCGGGGGCGTAGATGACCTGTCTAAACATTGCTGGCTGCCAAAAACTTTCGCGGCAAAACCTATTGGTGGTGACCTTGAGGATATTTCAGGCCAGATCGCTGAGATTGGTACCGAGGTCATTCGGGCCTGGCAGGGTGCTTACCAACACCCTCTCCTCGGGGTCTCAGGCGGACTGGATTCATCGATCCTGGCGGCCGTCCTCGCCGGCAGCGACGCGCGTGTTTCCTACTTCACCATGGCGACTACCGACGCCGATGGCGATGAACGGGTGTACACACGCGCGCTCGCAACCGGGCTCGGGATCGACGTCCTTGAATGGTTTTATCAGCTTCGGCAGGTCGACATAACGAAACCGACCTCGGCACATCTTCCTCGGCCATTGCTATGTGCCTTTGGCCAAAGTGAGCACACACAAAAACTGGCCCTGGCGAGCGAACGGAATCTCGATGCGTTCTTTCTGGGCGTCGGCGGCGACAACGTCTTCTGCAACCTGATGTCGGCTTCGCCTTTCCTCGACCGCCTGTACATAGAAGGGATCAGCTTGGGAACATGGCAGACGGCCAGAGACATTTGCCGCCTAACCGGTTGCAGCATTTTTGAGCTGCTGATCGCGGCAGCCAAAAAAGCCGGACAGGGTAACCGATACCGGTGGCAGGTCGAAACCGATTTCCTGCTGCCGTCACCGGCGCCCCATCCCCCTTTAACCCATCCCTGGCTGACCAAGGGGCCGGCCGTGCCTCCGGGAAAACTTGCACACATTGCCATGCTGACCCGAATACAAGGCACGATTGACGGTTTTTCCCGTTTCTCAAGCCCGCCTATGGTTCTGCCCTTATTGTCCCAGCCTCTGGTCGAATTCTGCCTCAGCGTACCATCCTGGCGCTGGATCGAAAGTGGACGTAATCGCGCCCCCGCGCGGCGCGCGTTCTCTGACAAGCTGCCGCGAGCGGTGCTGGATCGGCGATCGAAAGGCACCCCGAACAGCTTTGCGTTCGATGTTGTCGACAAGAACCGGCCTATTGCCCGTGATCAGTTGCTAGACGGCCAATTGGCTCAACACGGTCTGATTAATGTCGATCAGGTTTCACGGGTCTTGGCCGACAATGTGGTCCTCAAGGGGTTTGACCATATGCGCCTCGCCATGTTGTTGGAAGCGGAGGCCTGGAGCCGCCGATACGGTTAGGAGAGATACGAGGCGGCCCTGCCCAATTGCGCGTAGCAGGGCCGCACCTGTGGCACCCGGAGAGATGCGGCCAGGATTCTAATGCGTCGTTTTCATCTGTCGCCAGCGTTGGTATTGAGCTGCCTTGGCCGGATCAGGATCTTCGACGTCACGGAGCCAAAAATCGAACCAATCGACGTATCGGGTGTAGGCGGCCAAGCGATGCGCCGGTTGCCATTTGACATGATTGTCGTCAGGAAAGACGTAGAGTTCGACGGGTTTATTCTGCTCTTTCAGGGCCACATACCCCTCCAGCACTCCGAGATATTCGATATCCGACACCTGCATCAGGATGGGTGTGTTCAGTCTGGCCGCGTTTGCGCGAATGGACATTGGCGCCCAGAAAGACTTCCCCTCCTCCGTGAGTTTCGGATAGCCCATGCCGTGAAACCAGGCGCCAAAAACCGAGCCGGCCAGGAGGGATGGAGAGCTTTCCTCTTCGCAACATTGCGCCATCGCCGCTGCCCGAAACAGGTGACTGTTTAGAATGGCAAACTGTGCACTTGAGGCGCCGTCGCTTAATCCTGTGATGCCCACACGGGCCGGATCGATCTCTCCGCGTGCCGCCAGCAAATTCACAACCGTCTCAAATGATGAGAGTACGCTTTTCCGGTCCCCCCAATCAGCCATATCCAGGCGGTTCACCTCGTCCCAGGTCTTGGCGCCCAGTTTCATGCCAAGATATAGAGGCCGTTGGACGCTCAATACTGCAAAGCCGTGTGCGGCGAGCACCTGAATGGGAAATTCGTCTCCAGTCCCGCCACGCAGAAAGCCATTGCTTGTGTACTGCACAATGATCAGCGGCAATTTTTCACCGAGTGTTCGGTGCGGAGGCAGGACCAGGTCGCCCCAAGTCTCAATGCCGACATTATTTGTCCAATGCAGGCGTTCGACGGGCCCAAGTTTCAAGGCCGAGAATTCGGGGTTCGGGTCGTAGATCGGATCAACACGGCCGTCGGTCAGGCTGATCGACACAATTCGTCCCGGTTGAAGGGAACTCTCCTCCCTGCAGTACAGGTAAATGTCCCGCAATTGACATCCTGTCAAATAGCTCCTTGTGGCCAATACGAGCTTAGGCCCCTCCTCTTTCCCCCAGTGATAAATCGCCATCTTCCCCGATGGAACACCTTCGTTGCGAAGAAATAAAAGCGTATGGTCCTTCGTCCACCACAGCGCGACAATCCCGGAGCAAAAGGTCTCGCGACACTGTTCCGTCTTTCCTCCCCGAACGACCGTTAACATGGTCCGCGGGCGTACGATGGTATCCTCGATCGGTGTCGTCCAGGCCACCATCCCGTCTTCCTTCGCGGCAAACTGAATCGCGTTGGCCGGTCTACGGGGATCAGGGGACGGTTCCAACTGTTCGCGCTCTTCCGCGATCGCGGCCATTGAACTACCCGACATTAGATCGACCACTGTGTACACCGTTGGAATGGGCTCTCGCGCCAATGGGCGATTGTAGGCACCGGGCACCCAGCGCTCGTCATATAGAAGCCCCTGCCTGCCCTCTGCCTCCAGCGCCTCCTGAAACGCATTGAGGCCGGGCCGGCTCGCGATGACTACGGCTTTCCCATTCCTCGTCCAGGCAAATGCATCAACGTTCACCTCTCCCTTGGTGAGTGGTTTGGCGTTGCTCCCATCGCTCTCCACCAACCATACCTGGGTGACGCCGGCGTCGCGACGGAGAAATGCGATTTTGCTCCCGTCCGGAGACCAAAGGGGCTGGGTTTCCAGCCCGATGCCACCGGGTACGCCTAGGGCGTAACCGTCGGAGGTAAAGGTGCGCTTGATGAACTCACCGCCTCGGTCAAGCACCTTCGCTTGCCCGCCTTTCAAAGGTTTGACGGCAAGGCTGAAGCAGTAGGTGTTTGCATCGGCTTTGCCCTGTTGCATCTGAAAGGCGACGCGGCTGCCATCCGGCGAGATAGAAAACATTTCGGCGGTTGAATTGTCGATCATATTCGGGCCGATGTCGCGCAACTCAACCAGATCACGCGGGGTAACGGCCCCCGCGGTCGGCGCCGGCACGACAGACTGTGACGGCAGGACGTTCGTGCAGATCTCGGCCCGGACGGACGCCACACCGAAACAGGCGCAAGCCACCCCGACAAGTAGTGCATATTTAGACCTGGCCATGACCTACCACGCCTTTTTGATCGCAATGCTCGCGAAGCGACCAACCACAGACGTATTTGTAGAATCGAAATCGATACCCGGATAATTCAAGCCGACGCCAAACGCGTATGGGGGCATCTTATCGAAGAAATTGGCAATAGATATTGCGACAGTCAGCCCTCGCGCAAAGCCACTGCTTCCGCCGAACTGATAGCTGATCGTAGTGTCGATGGTGGTCCACGGCGCCACTGTGCGGATCGGTGTTGCAAGGTCATCGGTCTCAGAGGCGATATAGTTGGCAAAAGCTGTCGCTGACAAGCCGCCCTTAAGCCAGGTTGCGCCGGCCCTTGCCTTGAAGCTTGGGACATTAAGCACCGTTCCTGAGAGGGTGAGATTTGGGGCCGCGGCACTGGTTTGCTGACGTAATTTTAGCGCGGTGGCGTTGGCAAAAGTGGAAAGTATGCCGCCAAACGCATCGAAAGATTGGCGATAGGCGACGTCAAGCCCTTGAACCGTTTGAGCGTTAGCGTTGGCGTTCGCATCATTGATAATGGCGACGACATTCGTGGGATCATAGGCTCCCGCTGAGAAATTATAGAAGGTATCCGCGGCGGCGATGACTTGATCTTGCCTGACCTTGGTAGGCGCTAGTTCGATGAAAGGCGCATAGGTAGGATCACTCAGTCCAAGATAATACCGCGAGACCGGCGCCACGACGCGATCTGTATAGTCGATATCAAACCAGGTCGCCGAAAACTTGATGCTTGTTGAAGGTGCGTAGTCTATGCCCAAGGTCTTGGACGTTGATTTCTCGGGTTTGAGGTTGGGATTGCCGCCGTAAGTCATCAGCGCTGCGCCTGAGCCCGTCCCGCCGACATCACTGGCATTCCAGAGATAGACTATGGACGGGCTATACATTTGCTGGAAAGACGGCGCCTTAAACGATTTGCCCCAAGTGGCCCGAACCGTCAGATCGGCAAAGGGAACGTAGCGAAGGCCTATTTTCGGGCTGCCACTCGAACCGAAGTCGCTGTATCGTTCCGCACGTCCCGACAGGCTGAGGTCAAGGGCGTGGAGGCCAGTGCGTGTCGCGGAGGGCAACACCAATGGGGCGAGAACCTCAGCGAAGGCGTAAGTCACATCGCGTGTCGGCGCGGTTCCATCCGAGTTTCGCCAGGCTTCTGTGCGATACCCCGCTCCGACCGCCAGCTTGACGTCGCCTGACGGCAACCGAACTGCCGTGCCATCTGCGTTGACTTCCAGGTATCGCCCAGAGTTTGCGTATGAGATATTGTTCGTGACGCCGTAGTCAGGATAGGCGCTGAACATAGCGTTCCGGCTGCCGCTTGCAACGGCGATAACGCGGCCTTTCCAGCCCCGCGATAGCGTCACGTCCAGTGTCGTCGCGGCGCTATAACTCGGGGTGTAGATTTCCTGGAGGAGTCGCGGAGACGAGGCAAATTGTTGAAGTTGCCCCGTCATTACTCGATCGGCGACGAGCACATCTCCGGAAAGCGCAACTCTATCGCTGAAGTCGTAGCCGCCGCTGACGAACAGCGAACGTCGCTTGATGGGTTGGATTAGATCCGAAACCGTTGTGGCAGCCGAAGTGTAATCCCGATCTTCGGTCGTAAGGCCGTCGATTTTTGCATATTCGAGGTTCGCCAGGACTCGGCCTTTGGCTCCGCTACGGCCAGCCAGCACGCTGACTGTTCTGGTCGTGGTGCCGCCCCTTGTCGCAACACCGACATTGCCAGCCACCTCAAGACCGTCATAATTTTTGCGAAGTATGAAATTCACCACGCCGGCCACCGCATCAGCGCCGTAGAGTGACGATGCGCCGTCGGTGACAACTTCCACCCGTTGAATAGCGCCTATCGGAATGGGCGAAATATCAACCCCTTGAGAGGCCACATCGCCGGTCAGCCTATGACCATTGACCAGCACCAGAGTAGCGTCGGTGCCCAAGCCACGCAAGTTAGCGGTTGATGCGCCGGAGCTGTTGGAATTGCCAATATTGGCGAAGTCAGCCCCAATCACGCCGGGATTCTGACCTCCGCCAAAAGACTCGGGCAAACTGCGGATGAGATCCCCAACCTGGGAATATCCAGACTGCTGGATTTCCTTCTGGGAAATTGAATGGACCGGAGACGTCGGATTACCGCCGCGAATGTGCGAGCCTGTCACAATGACTTCGGTTGGGGCGACGTCGTTGGCAGTTTGACCTTGCCTCTCAGACACCCGTAAGGTGATCGTTTTGTCGGTTTGGCTGGCAACCTCCAGGCCTGAACTGGCCAGCAGCTGCGCCAAAGCTTCCTGCCGAGAATACTCGCCTTTCAGGGCCAACACCGTTGTCCGTGCCGCTACTTCGTAAGGAAACAGGATTTGGATCGACGCTTGGGTCGAAAAGTCGTTGAGAGCTTTCGCCGTGCTCTCGGCAGGTATATTGAACTTTATTTTTCCGTCATCCGCATAAGTATCGGTGGAACAAAATATAGATGCTCCAATTACAAGCGCTATCATAGAAATATTGCAGGCACGACTGTTCGTTTTGCAGTTACGCATTTTCATAAATCCCCTATTTATGCATGACAATTTTATGACTTGCTTAAACGAGACGATCTATCAATTCGATCCTGACGAAACTATTTTACAAAATATCGAAATTATCTTGTGAGGATGATCGAACCATCTTCGGTTCGGTTGGCTGCTATTGCGAACGCATCGTGAAGTGAGGCAATAAAATCGGCCGGATCCCGGCTACTGAACCGTCCGCCGAGGCGAATTCCCTGAAGAGATGGATCGCCAATGGATATCTTTTTAGGCAGGTAGCGATTGTACTCTTCCACGGCGGCGCCCAAGGTCTCGCCGTTAAAATACAGTTCTCCGTCTTGCCAGGCGGACACAAACTGCACGTCATCGGGCGTCATGGAACGCATCCGCATGGTGCTCGCCCCCGCCAGCACGGCATTGCCAGTTGTAACGATGATAGACGCCTTTTTGGCGCCCCCCTGCCCTTTTATCGGCGCCACGGCAAACTTGCCATCGAGCACCAGCAAGTCGAGAGCGCTGTTGCGCAGGCGCGCGTTTATCCGCCCAGCCGTGGCTATCACCTTTTGACCATTGGCATATAGACAGAATGGACGTGGGTCTTCCGGGATCGAAACGGCCACCTCTCCGCGCTTCAACCAAACAGACCGCTCGTCTTTGTCGAAGCGCCACTCGACTTTGGAGTCTGTGTTCAGGTCAATCCGTCCACCGTCCGGGAGGGTCCGAGACTGATGATCGCCTATCGGTGTTTCCGCATTGACGCGCTTGCCGCGCATGATGGCTATGGCGCCACCACCGAACGCGACCGCAGCGGAGGCAGCGACGGCAGCCTGGAAGAAACCCCGCCGAGACGGCGATTCGACGGAGCGTTTCAGGAACGGCTTCAGGTGATGAACCTGATCCGCCGTCCCAATGATGCGCGCGAACGCGGCCGCGTTGCGGGGATCGGCCGAACGCCAGGCTTCAAAGTCCTCGTGGTCGGCCGTGCCGCAGTCCATACGAGCGTGCCAGCGGGCTGCCTGTTCCATTAGGGCGTCAAGCGAGATGTTGTTATCGGAAATCACCGCCGACGTTCCTTATCGGTCAAAACGACCTGCTCCTCATGCGCCCGCTTGGCAATCCAGGTTTTCAGTTCTGCACCCTTACGCTGATTTTCAAGGTGTTTGTTCAATTCGAGCATGCCGCGTGTCAAATGGCCTTCGACCGTGCCTACGCCAATGCCCAGGCGCTTTGCTATATCACGGGGCTGAATATCCTCGATCCTGCGCATGATGAACACGCGCCGGCACTGCGTCGGTAGCTTGTCGAGAGCTTCCATCACTATCCGCAAGCGCTCACGATCCGACACAGTTTCAAACGCGTCTGGCGACAAATCGGCAAATCCGATAATTTCAGCTTCAGCATACTGCTCCATAGGCACGATCTTTTTGCGCTTGATCAGGTCGAGCGCCAGAGTGGTGACAGCCTTTCGGACATAGGCTCTGGGATTCTCGACCGTGCGCCAGCGGTCCCCGGCCAGTACTTTGGCATAGGCATCATGAACCAGGTCGCGGGCCGCCTCCAAATTGCCGGTGAGATGATGGGCGACTTTCAAAAACAGCCGTTCGTGCGGTGAAACGTGATCGCGAAACCAACGGTCCACGTCCCTCACCCAAGATGATTTGGTTTCTGCATTCGACGGCGGCTTGCCGAAGTCCTGGTAAAAGTATCGTTCTGGCACATCGAGCAAGTCGATCAACTGCAGAAGGTGATCGTGGGTAATACGTAAACGCCCCTCCTCCATCGCCTTGATATCTGAGGCCGTCACTTCCAATTGGCCAGCCAGCCAGCTATCCGACATTTGGATCAGCAGACGGCGCGCGCGAAGACGGGCGCCAACATGAGCGTCGATAGCGTTCAAAGGTATTTCAGCACTGGGCTCGTCTGAAGAAGCCACCACCGGCACCCCGAATTGAAGTTCGACTTTGTTAAAATCATAACTTTTACTGAAAAACTAGCAAGCTAAATTCTCTTTGGCGAAAAAGAGAAGTCCCACTTCGTTTCCACGCCATAGCTTTCTGGGTACGCCTAGGCATGCCCAATTACCTAAAAACCCGCTTCGGCGATCAGTTGGCGTTCCTACGAGGAAAGCGCGAAATGACCCAAGACGAGTTAGCGGGTCATCTGGGTATTTCGCGGAAGGCATTGCAGAATATCGAGCTTGGGAAAAGCGCTCCGAAATTTTCCACAATCGAGCTGATATGCTCCAAGCTAAACGTTGAAGCGGAAATGTTTTTCAGCTCAACACCGAGTGAACCGTCCAACAACCCCCGCGTCTCCGAGTTGGTCTTGAAGCTGGATAAACTTCCAAAGACAGACTTAGAATTGATGCTCCAAATTGCCGACCGTTTTCAGGCGAAACCTAAGTCCCAACTGAGGCCACCTCCCACCAATAATTGAACATCGCTTTCAGATGTTGCCCCACTTCAATTCATAATTGTGAGAATTACGCACTTTTGTGTTCTCGCTAAGAATTAGAGGTCATAAATTGGGATTTACGAAGTTGAAATGCATGTAAGCGTCGGTTGTTAAAACCTAACGATTGCGGATGGCTCTTCAACTAAAACAGCGGTTTGGATACCTCGTCGCGGCGCACCGCAAGCGTCGCGGCATGACGCAAGCTCAGTTAGGCGAGGCAGCCGAAATTAGCACAGATATGGTTGCAAGGATCGAGGGGGGCTCTTCCGGCGCGCGATTTCAAACGGTTGAAAAGTTGGCAGCAGCCCTCAAAGTTGACCCGGCCGAACTTTTCACCGCCGATATACCTTCATCTGCATTGGCTCGCCCCAAACTTTCCGCGATCACTCGCCGCCTTTCCAAAGAGTCCGACGCTGACTTAGACTGGTTGGCTGGAATGTTAGATAGCCTATTGAAAAAGCGATAGCGCCGCCGGCCTGCAACCTACCTCGCGTATTTCCACAGTATTCCATCTACAAATCTGCTGTAAAATCTTACTCGGCAGATACGGAGATAGGTGTGGACCGGACTTTAGCCAGACGCATTCTGGACGACGCAGGAACTGGCGCGGCCGATCCTTTTTATCGCTACATGAGCGGCTACTCACCATATGATGTCGACACCCCCTTAGAACTTCCAGTCCTCGGTACTTCCTGGCGCTACCTGTTCCTTATCGCCAGACACGAAGAAGAAGCACTACGCTATCTTGATGAACTGACTACTCACGCCACATACGCGGAGGAAAACTGGATGACCGAACAGCTTGCTTTACCTCCCCTGACTGAAGAAGAAGGCTTAGATCTCAGGAGAGCGGTCGCCAGGGCTTATGGTCGCCACCCAAATCGCTTTTAATTCCGATTGACGATCAACAACGCGTCAGCCCAATTGGATTGCTCGGTTATATATTTTCGAATTAGTGATCGGTTTGCCGCAATTATCCCATCCCATTTGAAATTCCATGAATTGAATGCATGCCAGGAATAACCAACGTACTTCTCACTTCTCATTGATTCCATTGATTTTTTTGCGGCCCGCAAGAACGTCTTCTCAATAGACGTCCCCTTCAGTTCAAGAATTGTCGCTAAATATATCAGCCATTTTGCAAGATGCTCGTACTGGTCCCAGGCGCCATCTGCACCCGTTAGGGTTATTTTGGCCTTGATTACTTCATCAAGCAATAAAACAACCTCCTTGCTATCAATGCTAAGGCCAAGCGCAGAAATGCCAACTACTATCTCGAAGAAGGAATTCTCGACCCTAAGGTATTCTTCGGAGAAAAAATGCTTTCCGGAAACAATTTTCTGTATATTTTTTACAGAATAATTGATACATTTTTGAGCAATCGGCAGGCTGGAATTTAAATCTTTAAAGAATGTGTGAACATCTACGCCATCTAGGACTCGAATGCCGTAACAATGCGCATAGTAGTCCTTGACGGTTTTATCTACGGCCGATCTAGATACCAGGAAAATATTCCCGCCAATTACATGGTTTCTTGAAAAATTCTTATAGTCACTTAATATTGCTTTCAAGTTCGTATCACCTAAGGAATATCCCAGGATAACGATAGTATTTTCGTGCAATACTGTGCTCAACTTGCGTGAAAAGTAAGATTCACCGTTGATAAATTTAAAATAGTCGTCAGACGTTACTACCATATTGACTGGTGAATCGACTGAACCATGTACATGGTAGACTTTTACACGAGCCGTAGATCTGGGAATTGGCAAGCCAGGAGTGATGGATAGACAATCATTTTCGCCAATCAACTTTTCCATCAATTTATCATAGTTGGTTGTGATTACACGAAATGATTGAAGACTGCAAAACTCTTCAATCGACGTGTTATCGCCGCCTAATTTCACGGCTTCGATCAACGCTGCGATCTCATCATGAATGCCAAGATCATTCGTCTGTAATTCGATTGCCAAAACCTGTGCGGCTTCTTCAAGACTCAGTGGGTTGATCTTCCCAATAGGAAATAAAGCAGCCTTTAGGGCACCGGGATTGTCGCATTTGTCGCAAATCGTCTCCAAGAGGCCCTGCCAACTGGGTGCGGTATTGGCTGAAATGGCCTTTGAGAATCCCGTGCCCGTAAAAAAGCACAGCCGTTTGGACACAGCTGCATATGCAATCTCGAAGTACTCGCTCATTTACTCTCCCCCTCTGGTTGCGTCGAGGGACATGAGTAAGCCGACTTAGTTAAAAAAGTACGAGGTTGTTTAGCTGGTTACCTGCAACTGCTTCTGGTTGCAACAGCCTCTCACTGCGCTGCATCGTGGGTTCGAGCGCGGCCTTACACGATCACATATTTATCTCACGCCGCCCGACCATTGGAATTGATACGCTGCCGAATCTGCGAGCAACTCCTCATGCCTTCCCTTTCGTACCAGACATCCAGCCTTCATAAACCAAACTTGGTCGGCCAATTCAGCCATTTGAACATGGTGGCTGATAAGAATCAGCGTCGTCTGCGCACCGAACCGCTTCCGCAGGCTGCCTATAATCGCCGCCTCGCTTACGGAATCTAGCGCCGACGTGCTCTCGTCGAGGATAATCGCTGGCACCTGGACCCCGGCAATTCGTGCCAGTTCCAGCTTCTGTATTTGCCCCCCCGAGAGCCGCTCGCCCTGCTCGCCTACTGCGGCGGCGAAGTCGATGTCCTGGCCCGTCTCGTAGAAGTGCCATTCTGCCAGCAATTGTGCCAAACTCGCCTCGGTTTGTGTTGTCGGCGGGTAAAGCGCATTGGCGGCAAGGGTCCGATTGAACAGCCCAATAAACTGTGGCACGTAAAGGATGTATCTGTGGCGATCAGCCCGACGGATCGTCGCAAGATCCTTCCCATCGATACGGACCGAGCCAGACGATGGAGGCATCAGTCCAGCCATTACCTGGGCCAAGGTGGATTTGCCCGAGCCGTTGGGCCCGACAATGACCACGAAACTCCCCGGGGCGATGTGAGCTGTTATGTCGGCCAGGCCCGGCAGCCCTGGCCCGTAGCTGAAGCTGAGGTTGGTCAGACTGATTTCGGCAGCATTGTCAGGACCGTCGCTTTCGCTGCCCTGCTCTTCGATCGGCTGCATCATTTGTCGAACGTCGCGGATGCAGGCGATAGATAGACTGGCCTGGCTTAGAATAAATCCGAAACCGCTTAGGGGACCGACAAGTCGGAACGCATATCCCTGTAAGAGCACGAAATCGCCCACCGTCATGTGGTGCGCCAAGACGTCGAGACTACCCAGTCCCATCAGCGCCAACAACCCTACCCCTACGAGCCCGTATTGGCAGAGCGCCATCAGGGCCAGAGACCACATCATGCGCTCGTTTGCCGCTGCCTTTGCCCTGAACCGGTCGCTTATGTGGACGACCTCAGACTCCAAGGCACCATTTAGCACGACCCGGCGGGCATTACGCAGGACGTCGCCCGTACTTTGGGACACGGCGCCGGCCGCGCTGTTGGCGCCGGCTGAGCGCGTCTGATGCTGAACAGCACCAAACCATGTTGTCACGACATAACCCAAAAGGATAACGGCCATGATAGCGGCGTAGTGAACGGGTATTAGACCCGCGATCACCCACATGCTGCCGACGACCTGAAGAAACAAAGGTACGGAACGCCAGATCAACCCGTCGACAACCACCATGAGACTATAAGGCAGCCGCTCAATAAGATCCAAGGTGTAACCGCTGTCTCCGGTTCTGGCCCCCGCGGCCGCCGGTAATCGCTGGCGGATCACTTCAGCAACATACCGTGCGGATAGCCCGTCTACGACACGCGTAGAGTAGACCATGCGCCAAGTTGATATGATGTTCGCCCCTGCCCATGTGAACACGAACAGCGCGACGCATCCGAGGATTGCAGCTGGCGAGGCGGTCCGCGCCGTCAGGAGATCCACCAGCACCTTGAGCATGTACGGGCCGGCGATGCCTAATCCGACAGTGACCAGTTCAATGCTGGCGCCGATCAACACGTCCAACCTGACGCCACTTGCTTTGGCGAGCATGTCTTTCGTCAAGTCAACTATGATGGCGAGGCCTTCGCCCCTATCCGAGGAGTTGCTTATATCCGCCATCGACCATCTTCCTTGCGTATTTGATGAGGCGCTGAACCCGCGCCCTGAGAAAATCTGAGCGCCCATTCCATTCGTCCTGGACGATCCCCGCGCCAAAAACTTGCGTCGCGATCTCCTTATGGTTGGCGCCGGTCTGCGCGCCGTCGAAAGCGCGTAACGCTTTTGCCCATTTGACGGCACCGCGCTCAGGTGGAAATAGGGTCTTGGGAAACCGTCCGAGACGTTGGAAAGCATCGAGACGGAGCAATGTCTGCGCTTTCGAAGGCATGTGATCGAAGCCGGTGATCATCGCGTGTAGACGCACGGGACCAGCTGTCAATGTGCCGTTGGCGACCTCCAGCTGAATTTGGCGCGGGCCGTCGCAAAGGAGAAGGACCTCATGCCCGTTATCATCCATTAGAAGTCCGGCCATGTCCGGGTAGCGAGCGATGTCAAAAGCATCTTGATGCGTCGGGGGTACAGGTTCGGCGTCGATTGTGATGGCAGTTGGGTCCCACCCCGGCTGCCAAAAAAGCCTGGCATCCTGATCGCCATCGCCTGAGCGACCGAGATGTACAAATACCCCGTCTAAAAAAGGCTGTTCAGGTCCTGTCGTCGCAAACATAGCTTGCCAGGTCCTACAGAAATCCAGTCAACCCGGGCTGCAGCATCGGCGGCCGCGGCCTGGTAACTGGGATTGCGTTTCAGCCAGAGCCAGGCCCAATGCCGGCGGTCCAGCGTTCGTGCGTATTCGTAATAGGCGTCGTCCAACCAATCGGGCTGAACCTCTGACGCTCCCCTCAGCGTTCGGCGCATTGTACGTACTCCCGGCATGCGTTCTGCTTGCCTTCCCCGCCACAGGCAAAGGGTTACAAAGAGTGTCGGTCACACCTTCGCAGCCCTCCCATCTCCGGCGACAATTCCCCGGCCTCACCCGACCGGATCAATTCAACTTCTTTCCAGACCGACGCCGCCGCGGGCGATGGCCTACAGTTCCATCATCTTTGCGCTCGATATATTCCTTCACACATTTGGCGAAGGCGTCGTCCAGCGCATCCGCGCATGCCGTCATTCCCGCCTCACGCATCAAAATCCGTAACAAATCGAGGGCATCGACGGCCCTCTGTATTGCGCGTTCAATGGCCGCAGGTCCTTCTGGCTCACTGTCGCCATTCTTTGGCACTTTAGGCTTAGCCATGGTCGGCGGTGGCCTCGGTTTCAAGTCCAAGGACATCGTGCAGGCCTGTTTGGTCTCGCACCCGGTCAAGTTGCCCCCGGTTGATCCTGATCGACGCCGCCTGCACTTTGGAATGCTCACCGATCTGGCGGATGACGCCCAGCCGATCCAGATGAACACCGGCGCGCTCAAACACTGATCTGAGAATAAGCGTCGGCATCACGCCAATAATCTGGGTAACGCCGTTGGCCAGGCCGAACTCGATATTCCCACAGACCATATGTCGCGAGATATTGACACGGTCGGCCGATGAGAGGCTGCTATCGACAACAAAGCGCGTGCTTTCCCAAACTCGATCGTCGGCAAAGACTTTGTGATCGTCGACCAGGTCCGGGAAATGATCCGCCAACATGCAGCCGTAACTTATAGGAGTCAGGCGGCTTGCCCCCAGCACCCGTTTTCCACCTTCGGAAAATACGATATAATTGGAAGTAAGGTTGTCGTAGCTGTCGAACTCCATGCCGTCGAAGGTTTTCACTTCGTAATGCTGACGCACCATGAATTCTCGGTTCCGGAGCCGAAGCATACTTGAATACAAGTCGGCATGTTTTCGAATAGTTTTAAAAGAGATCAATATTAACATCGTACAGTCCCCTTTTGCAGAGACTCTACTTCAACAGAACAATTAACCTTATACTACCGCGTAAACACGCGGGGTTCGGGCTGAATCAGCCCGTACGCGAGGGCTACATATACCGCTTCCGCCCTGGAGGTGACTTCCAGCTTGTCGAAAATGTTTCGGACATGGAACTCGACCGTGCGCGGCTTCATATTCAAAAATAGACCGATTTCGTGGTTGGTTCGACCATGACCGATGCGCGTGAGGACCTGCCGTTCTCGCTCAGACAATGAAACCCTTAGAGGCCGGTCGATTGCGACGATCCCGGCGATTCGCTTGTACTCACGATAAAATTGGTTTGCGAATGCCATGAGGAGCCCAAGGTTCACGGGACGCTTCAGTTTGGTTTCAGAGGTCGCCAGTGCGATCCCTCCGATTTGAGAACCGGGCCCAGAAAATGGCAGGCCGATACCATGATGCAAACCGGCTCGATCAGCACGCCGCAGGAACGCGTGCTGATTAGCCTGGAGCCCTATGAGGCGGTTGAGATCGCGCCATTGGAAGGCGCCGAATGTCCCAATTGCACATTGAGCGACTGGATCGAGACGGTATAGCTTTTTCTCGACGTATTCCTCTTGCCAGACGAGAGGATAGGTGTTGACGAGGCCAAACCCTGTATTCGACGGCGCGAGTTGCCAGTCCTGCATGATCGAAACATTGAGCCCGTCGAAGCCATAGGAGCCGACGGCGAGGGTCAATAGCTCGTACAGGCGCTCGCGCGAGGCGGCGCCGTGTGTCGCGTCAACAAAGTCCTCAAATCCGTACCGGGATGAAAATGGCATATCATTTCCACAGTGAGTTGCACCTGACCTTAACGTTAGGACCTTAGCATCCCGAAGCAACAACCGGAAGGCGACACTTACGCAATTTTATGGAGATAGGCTTCGACTTGCATGTGGCCTTCACAATGCCTTTCAGTGGTGCCTGACCGGCGTCGCAAAGATTTTCGCTCCCAGGATGCGGTTCGACTCTTACCGTGGCGAAATCAGGTGAGTCTGGATGAATGCTCGCAACAATACCAAGACGCTCGGCGGTCGGATGTGCGCTCCAGGCATAAGTGTCCGAGCGGGTGTTACCGCGCTGCTCCAGCCATGTCGTATAGTTCAGCTTTGTTAGGTCTCTCCCGGTTTGAAGCCGGCTTAAAAAGCTTCGCCAAATGCCTCGTGGCCAAATGCATGAAAGAGGCACCAAGAGAAATGACTGCTTTCCAGAATGCCGGCCGGCGCATCGATTCCCTCGACTTGTGTCCGTTCAATCGTGATAAACAACTGAACGTCCACCGTCGATGGTAATGACGCTCGCGTTAATAAAGGGCGCTTCATCGGATCCTAAAAATACTGCGGTCATTGCAACCTCATCAGGACGTGCCATGCGCTTCGGTGGATGCAGGTTCTCGGCCTTTCGGCGCTCGATAGCCGGGTCCGGAAAAGTCTTAAAATAGGCGTCAGCAATAGGCGTGTCGACATAACCTGGCGCGATCGCGTTCACACGAATGCCGCGAGCGGCATACTCAATACCTAGTGATCGCGTCAGTCCAAGAAGTGCGTGTTTTGCAACTGGATAGGGAAAGCAACCGGGGATAATCGAAAAGGAATGGGTCGACGCGATATTTATTATCGCTCCTCCATTCTGCTCCAACATTGCGGGCAATACGGCGCAGCTCGCATACATGGCGCCGTCTAGGTCAATTGCAAGGCAACGCCGCCAGTCTTCTTCAGTCATCTTGAGCGGGTCCCGGAATACGTTTACACCCGCATTATTGACGAGAACGTCAATGCGACCGAAGCGTTCGCGAGCGGCAGCGATCGTGATCCCGACGTCTTCCTTTTTACTCACGTCACATTTGACGAAGAAGGCGTCGCCGCCTGCGGCCCGCAATTGGGCTGCAATCAACTCTCCTTGCCTAACGTCGATTTCCGCAACGCAGACTGATGCGCCCTGAGAAACGTAGGCTTGTGCAATCGCCGCCCCAATCCCTTGGCCTGCGCCGGTTATGATCGTCCTTTTGCCACGTAAACGCATTGTTCCGCTCACCAGTCTACAACCGTGCCATCGGAAAGCACTGCGTCGCCGGCTATGACATCCAAAGGCTCCTGCTGGAATGGGTGTTTGACCGCTAAGGCTTCGTTAAGCGTGACTCCGAGACCCGGCCGCTCCGGAACCTGCCAATTGCCGTTTTTCCGTTCAATCGGTGAATCAAGGATGTCACCGAACCAGGGAACGGACCCAGACATCTCTTCTTGAATAACAAAGTTTTGGGTGGCTACTGCAAAGTGAAGCGCGGCGACACTAGCAAGAGGACCCAAGGGATTATGCGGTGCTAGACCGATGCCGACCGCTTCCGCCATGGCGGCAATCTTCCGGCCAGCCGTAAAACCGCCGGCGTGGCAAAGATCCGGCTGGGCGATCGCCACGGCACGCTCGCTAAGCAGGTTTTCGAATTCACGGATATCGACCAGACGCTCCCCACTGGCTATTGCCACAGGAGATCGGCTCGACACCATCTTCATAGCGACAGTGTCGCCCGGAGGAACAGGCTCTTCAACAAACAGTGGCCTTTGGGCCGCGATAGCATCAATATAGGCAAGTGCCGCCGCGCCGGAAGCGGGTCGGCCATGGAAATCAACCATGATCTCGATATCCTCACCCACGGCCGAACGGACGTCTCTCATGATCCGGCCGAGCATATCGATGTCTTTAGTCGCCGCAGAATAATGAGTGTAGGGCACGCAGACGATTTTGAATGCTTTGTAGCCGTTTTCGACTACTTTTTTTGCCTGCTCCACTACGGCTTCTGATGACAGCGATCGGTAAACCGACTTCATGTCACCCATGCCCAAATGCGTATAGACCTTCACCTCATCGCGCGTGCGACCGCCCAAGAGTCGCCATACGGGGACATTCAAATCCTTGCCCATTATATCCCACAGCGCGATGTCGATCCCGCTGATCGCCGACATTCCGATCGCGCCGAGACGCCAGAAGGAATGCTTGGTCAGAATTTGGAAGTTGCGCTCGATATCGCGAGGGTCTTTCCCGATCAGAAGCGGCTTTAGGTCTTCAATAGCCGCAGCGACAGATCTTGTCTTCCATTCCAGCGTCGCTTCACCCAGGCCATAAAGGCCGGGTTCGCTGGTATCCACCCGAACGAAAACCCAATTGCGCATTCCCGCGTTTACAATGGTCGTCGAGATGTCGGTGATTTTCATAGACAAACCTTACTTACTAGATATTTGGGCTGGCCACCCAAGACAAATGGATAATGCGGTCCAAAAATATTTCTTGTCCGTTGTTTTGAATAGGTCTCAATAATTCTATTTAGGGCGACTAAACCGTTCCATTTTTGATCTTTGTGATTTTTTCGAAAAGCCAGATACGTTTTATCAGAGCAGATTATTTTTTGGCCGTGAGCTGTGCTTCGATCTCTTCAAGCGACCTATTCTTGGTCTCGGGCACATATTTCGCGATAAAGAGCAGGCCGATGAAACAGAACGCGCCATAACACCAGAAAGTGCCCGCCGCGCCGAGGCGGTTGTTCAGGATCGGGAAAGTATAGGTAACCGCAAAACAGGCTATCCAGAGAGTCGAGACTGCGATTGACATGGCTAACCCCCGAATGCGATTCGGGAAGATTTCCGAAAGAAGAACCCAGGTTACTGGTGCCAAGGACATGCCATAAGCGCCAATAACACCAAGAGTTAGAAGAAGCACGATCGGGCCGGTGATACCTAAGAAGAAGGCGCCGCCAAGGAGGCAATGCAGAATGGCAATCGCGGTGGTGCCAATCATCATGAGAGCACGACGGCCCAAGCGGTCTACTGTCACAGTGGCGAAGAGCGTGAAAATTAGGTTGATCGCGCCCGTGATAACAATGTTGAACATGACGCCGCTAAGATCATACCCAGCGCTTCGATATATCTCCTCGGCGTAGTTAAATATAACGTTGGTTCCACTGCATTGTTGAAGCGTGGCCAGACCAATACCCAAAAGTAGGACACTGAGCATGGCAGGATGAAGTAGTTCTGACCACGAGCTACGACCTTGCCGCTCGTTTCGAAGAGCGACCTCCACATTCTTCAGCTCATCCTCAGCATACTGAGCGCCGCCGATACGTTGCAGAATAGCGGTTGCCTTGTCTTTCTCACCATTTTTGCTGAGCCAACGCGGGCTTTCCGGGACAAGAAACGCACACACAAAAAAGATGAGAGACGGAACGGCGACAGCTGTGAACATCCAGCGCCAACCAAACTGCCCCTGCCAAGACGCTCGGATCGTCTCAGCAGAGGAACCGTCAATGTGCTGACCGGCGATGACCATATTGACCACCTGCGCTCCGAGGATCCCAATAACGATCGTCAACTGATTGAGAGTCACTAGACGTCCACGCCATTGGGCGGGCGCGACTTCCGCAATGTAGGTGGGTGAGACGTTCGAGGCGATGCCGATTGCTACACCTCCGGCGATCCGCCAAATTACAAAGACATCGAAATTATGGGCCCAGCCGGTAGCGACCGATGACACGCCGAAAAGGAAAGCGGCAATGATCAAGAGCTTTTTTCGGCCGATGCCGTCGCTCAGCAAACCCGAAACAATTGAGCCGATCAGGCAACCCATCAGGGCGCAGCTGTTCGCCCAGCCGATTTGTTGCTCCGTTGTTAGGTTGAAATATGGCTCGTAAAAAGGCTTTGCGCCACCTATGACGACCCAGTCATAGCCAAAAAGGAGCCCTCCTAATGCCGCGACCGCCGAAATCATCCAAACATAGCCCATATTGAACTTGTAATTGGATGTGCTGTTATTCGCGCCCGTCGCGCGGTCAGAAACCGTGTGCATATGAGGCATTCATACCTTTGATTACCTTTGGTTGAGTTTTAAGCCGCGGCAAAATTATCCGATGCCCGGCAACCGAGATTGTCTGCGCCGTTCACTCCTTCACTTCCCCGGGGCTGGCTCGAAGCCAAAGGAGGTTACATTAAAGAGATGGCCGTTTACGTCGCCGCCCGTCCCGCGCGCAACGAGCGCCAGATCGTGTATGCCCCGTGCGTTCGGAGCGATACTTGCCATTAGCGTACGGTAACTGGTCGGTCCGCCGGTGAATTCGATCGGCACGCTACCTACCATCGGCCCGCCCGGGTTATCGAGGTGGACCTCCAACACAGCACTGCGCAACCCCACGTTTTCCGAACTCACCTCGACATGGAACCCATTTGCGCCGGTCGCAAAGTCCATTTGATGGAACAGTAGGTATCCGCCAGGCTTCATTTTCATCTGATATTCGCCAGAGAGACCTGGCTCACCTGTAGCACCGGTACGGACATGAAATTCGGCAGCTTCGCGCCGAGGCGCAAACGCATCGAGCGTCAGCACGGAAAATCCAGGCGTACCCAGGCCCTTATCGATTTCGGGGTGAACCGGACGAAAGGTCCCGTCGGGCTCGGTGACCAACTCGGTGAGGGCAACTTGCCGGTGATGTTCCGTATACGGGATCACATCATCGTAAGGCAGGTGATAGGCGAGCAGGTCGCGGCCTTTATAGGTACACATACCTTGCTGGTTGGACTCATGTCCGCCTGGCCAAGGATATATCAGTGTGCGCGCCGGCTCTTGGTCGAATGGGCCAAACATGCTGTCCGAACTCGCGTAGCGAACCAAGGAGCCCTTGGCGTCGCAATGGCCGCCCTTTTCAGGGCCGCTTACTTCCTTATACGCAACCCATGTCAGGACCCAACGACCATGAGACTTGAGCAGGATGGGACTCTCGAAATATTCCTTTTGGTCGCAGGCGTCCGTAATCGGCACTTGTATCTGACGCGGCGCCTCGGCCAACTCGACCATGCTCGGTTTCAACTTGGCGATCCAGACGGATTGTTTATCCGAGTCGCCGGAGCCAAATATCAAGTATTTGTCGCCATCATCTCCATATATCACGGAGGGACTCAAGCCTTCTAATGGCTTTCCATCAACGTTGCGCATAGGCCCATCGAAGACATCTCGGTATGGCCCCGCTAAATTGTCAGCGGTAAAAACGCCAATGTCGAAGCGTCCATAATTCGCCTCTGACGACGAATTCACCCGGAACGGCGCATAGGCGTAGTAGTGGCCGTTGGCTGGAATCCCAGCGTCGCCGTCCCAGAGCGCGCCGCCCGTGTTCCAAGAGATGTCGCGTCCTGTCAGAATCGATCCGTGGTCGACCCAGTGATCGTAGTCCTTCGTACTATAAGCATGATAGGCAAACATGCCCTTGAAGTAATCGTTTCCCCGTTGGAAAACCGCCGTGAATGGGTCTTGCGTCGTGAAGACGTAAAGGGTGTCACCAATCTGGCGGCAGGTCGGGTCTGAATTGAAAAGGTAGCCGGGTGTGATGAGTTTCTGCGCGACAGCAGGCGTCGCCAGCAAGGCGGCTGCCGCGAGCAGAGCACGGGTAACGGAACATTTCTTCATTTGAGCACCGCCCCACGCGACTGCGGGTGACATCCAAGAGCTTCTTCTAATAGGCCGCTTGCACTCAGATACCTGGCAGGCTCACCACAACCGTCTTTCGACGTTTCAAAAAACATTGATTTCCTCTTAGTTCACACAACCTGTATTATACCAGCAACTAAACCTATCATTCTCCAAGTGTCAATCTTATAGGGTTCGCGTTCTTTCCGTACGCCCGTTCAGGCGGCTCTTCGCACAAATATCACTACTCATCCAGATACACCGTCACTTATCAATCCCCACTGGAAAGATCGACACAAACCTATCATACATGTATAGCCATTCTTGTAAGACATAAAATAAACGCAGGTGAGGATTTATGATATCTCCCATTAAAATCGTCATAGTAGGCGGAGGCACGTCTGGATATATGGCCGCGGCAGCTCTCACAGGTCTGGTGAGTCCTTCCCTGGCTCAGGTTCGGCTGATCGAATCGGCGGAGATTGGCACCGTCGGTGTAGGCGAAGCCACACTGCCGCATATCAAAGAATTCAACGACAGTCTCGGCATCGATGAAGCCGATTTCATGCGCAAGACCCAAGCCAGTTTCAAGCTGGGCATCGAGTTTCGCGACTGGGGCAAGCTTGGCAATAATTACATTCATCCCTTCGGGGATTTCGGCCAACCAATCGCCGGTGTCGAATTCCGCCATTTCTGGACCAAGTCCAAACGGCTGGGAATCTCCAGGCCATTAGAAGTCTATTCCTACGCCATTGCGGCCGCCAGAAATATGAGATTTGACTTCCCGTCTGAGGACAGGGACTCGATCAAATCCACTTTTTCCTACGCCTATCATTTTGACGCCTCCCTCTATGCCGCCTTCCTGCGTGAGTTTGCCCAAGATCGAGGCCTTAGCCGCACCGAGGGCAAGGTAATCGGGGTGGCCTTGAAACCGGAAAATGGCCATATCGCGAGCCTGACCCTTCAATCAGGAGAGATCGTCCAGGGCGATCTCTTCATCGATTGCTCCGGCTTCCGTGGTCTCCTGATCGAGGAACAGCTGCACGCCGGTTGGGAAAGTTGGGCGCATTGGCTTCCCTGTGACCGCGCTTACGCCGTTCCAACCGAGCGAAGCGACGACTTTATGCCCTGCACCCGGTCGAGCTCGTTGGAAGCAGGCTGGCAATGGCGCGTACCTCTTCAGCACCGTACCGGAAATGGGTATGTTTATTCCAGCGGGTTCATAAACGACCAGGCCGCTAGCGACCGTCTGATGGGCAATCTTGATGCTACAGCAATGGCCGAGCCTCGGCAGGTACGTTTCCAGGCGGGGCGGCGCAAACACTCGTGGTTTAAAAACTGCATAGGGCTGGGACTGGCTTCCGGCTTTCTTGAGCCGTTGGAATCGACGAGCATCTATTTGGTGCAGATCGCTGTCGCTAACCTGATTCAACTCTTCCCAACCAGGTCGATGGATTCGCGCCTTGCCAAGGAATTTAATCGCCTGATCGACGTCGAATATGAGCGCATTCGTGACTTCTTGATCCTGCACTATCACGCCAATCAGCGTGACGAAGCACTATGGGAATATACACGAAATATGTCCGTGCCCGACAGCCTGACTTACAAGATCGACCAGTTCCGCCACCGCGGCCAGATCCTGCGTCATAAAGACGGCCTGTTCAATCCAGCCAGTTGGTTGGCGGTTCTCACCGGCCAGGACATCATACCGCAAGGGTATGATCGCCTGGCCGACAATCTCGATGAGAGCGCAATCCACGCAAAGATGGATGAGCTGTCTGCGCGAATTGCGGCAAATGTCAGCGAAATGCCGCGCCACGACGAATTGGTGCGCGACTATTGCTTCCTGGCCGCGTCCCGAAAGGCCGAATCCATCATGCTTGGAGCCACACAATGACGCCCCAGTTCGTAAATAAAGTCGTTATCGCTGGCCGGGACGCCGCCTGCTGGCTGACCGCCAACGCCCTCCTACAGGCTTTCGGTCCGACTGGACTTGCGGTTGAAGTCGTAGAATTGCCAAGTCGCCTAAGCCCTCATGACGTTTACGCCACGCTGCCGGCATTGGAAGCGTTCCATAGCATGCTAGGCCTCAACGAGTATGAGATCATGAAGACGGCTTCAGGCGCCTACAGCTTGGGCCAGAGCTTTGCCAATTTCTCGCCTTCGGGGCCGGCTTTTTTTCATCCCTATGGCGCGCACGGTAAGGCGCTGGATCGCCTACCCTTCATCCAGTTGTGGCTGAGGGCGCATCACAGTGGAATGAAAGTCGATTTCGAAGACTTCTCGTTTAACGCCGCCGCTGCAAAGCTAGGGCGCTTCTTCATTCCTAACGATCAGACAGATATGTTCGCTCGCAGCGATTATGCCTATCACCTAAAGGCCGCACCATATGTTCAAAGCCTGAAAAGCACGGCACTGCGCCGGGGTGCAAGCGTACGAACCAGCCGCCACATTGAGGCGATAAGAAACGACCAGACAGGAGAGATCGCCGCTTTGAACCTGAGCGACGGTTCACAGGTGAGCGGCGACCTCTTTATCGACGCGACTGGCCCTGACAGCCTGTTGCTAGGCGGAGCGCAAAACGTCGGCGTGGAAAGCTGGCGCACATGGTTCGGCTGCAATCGTATTATCACAGCATCGGCCGCCGCGCTCCGTCCCCTACCGCCCTATTCCCAGGTCCGCGCTCTGAAGTCGGGCTGCCTGCACATTGCGCCGTTGCAGGACATGACAGGGCTAACTTTCGCATTTGACTCGACGCTGGCGAGTGACGACGAAGCTCTGAACATTGCAGCTATGGCCAGCCAGCTGCGCCTACGCGCTGACGCAGTCGCAGACACGCTGGAACCGGGCCGACGTTCCGTCGCATGGGCCGGCAATGTCGTAGCGATCGGCGAGTCCGCAGCGAACTTCGATCCAATAGACAGCCTCGGCTTGCACGCCATTCACCAGAGCCTGGTCCACTTAATCGGCCTATTCCCCGTCAACGGCAGTGAAGGAACAGAACGCGATGAATACAACCGCATCATGGCGAGCCATTTCGAACGCCTGCGGGATTTCCAGATTAGTCATTTCAAGCTGAACCAAAAGGTTGGCGACGCATTCTGGGACGCCGCCCGCACCGAACCACCGCCGTCCCACCTGGCTCATAAGATCGAGATGTTCAAGGCGCGGGCCCTGATGCCCATGTATGATGACGAAACTTTCGAAATCGACAGTTGGCTCTCCAGCTTTTTGGGTCACGGCCTGACACCGGAGGCGTATGATCCACTTGTCGAGATGTTGCCCGATGATCAACTGATCCCGCTTTTCCAGCGTATGCTCGGCTATATCAAGGACCAGGTCCAGGACATGACGTCGCATGACGCATACCTCGAACTTCATGCTTCAAAAAATTACGCTTGACGAAGATGCCAGACATACCCTCCCCCATTCGCAATATCACCATTGTCGGCGGCGGCGCCGCTGGCTGGATGAGCGCCGCTGTCCTGTCAAAAGTACTCGGCAAGACGAACCATAAAATCACTCTTATTGAATCTGAGGAAATCGGCACGGTGGGCGTAGGCGAAGCCACTATTCCAATGATTTTAATGTTCAATAGTGTGTTGGGCCTCGACGAAGATGAATTCATCCGCGAAACGCACGCCACCTTCAAGTTGGGCATCCATTTCGTTGACTGGAAAGCTGTCGGCCAGTCCTATTTCCATCCGTTCGGGACCTTCGGCGTCGACATGGACGGTATTAATTTTATGCATTTCTGGCAGAGGATGGCGCGGTCGGGCGGGAACCCTGACTATGGCCGCTATAATGCTGAAACAATGGCGGCGCGCGATAATCGGTTCGGCCGCACGCCCAAAACCGATCTAAGTACTATGCCGAAGATCAACTATGCCTTCCAGTTCGACGCCAATCTATACGCGGCCTTTCTGCGCCGATACGCCGAGGCACGTGGCGTGATCCGTCAGGAGGGCAAGATCGTCAAGATCAATCAGCAGCCTGAAACCGGTTTTGTGACGTCACTGGAACTAGACAACGGCAAGGGAATTGATGGAGATTTCTTCCTCGATTGCTCCGGTTTTCGCGGCCTCCTTATCGAAGAAACCTTAAAAAGCGGATATCATGATTGGAGCGAATGGCTACCGTGTAATCGAGCGGCGGCCGTGCCTACCGAAAAACCGGAAGGGCCAATCACTCCCTATACACGGTCGACGGCGCGGGAAGCCGGCTGGCAGTGGCGTATTCCACTACAACACCGCACCGGCAACGGCTATGTATTCTGCAACGAATTTATTAGCGAAGACGAGGCGGTTTCAAAGCTGCTGACGCGGCTAGATGCAAGGCCGCTGAAAGACCCGAAGGTCTTGCGTTTCGTCACCGGCCATCGTCGCAAGATGTGGAATAAGAATGTCGTAGCGCTTGGCCTGGCGTCGGGCTTTCTGGAGCCTCTGGAATCGACCTCGATCCATCTGGTGCAGATCGGCCTGGCAAAACTGCTGGGCTATTTGCCGAGGTTCATCAATAGCTATGTGGCCGAGCAATATAACCGCGAAATGCTCGCCGAATACGAAAACGTAAAGGATTTTCTGATTGCGCACTATCACATCACGCAACGCGAGGATACGCCGTTCTGGAGACACTGTAAGTATATGGGCATCCCCGAGAGCCTACGGGCCCGCCTCAATATCTTTACTGAGACAGGTCAGGCGGCAGTTCAACAAACCGAACTGTTCAAGGAACCGAGTTGGTTCGCCATACTGATCGGTCAAGGCCTATTGCCTGCCACTTATCATCCGGTAGCCGACACAATCACAGAAAGCGAACTCAAACAGCGGCTATCGCAAATACGAACAGGCGTACAGGACCGGATAATGACCCTGCCCAGTCACGACGCCTTTATTGCACAGCACTGCTCCGCGATGACGCGAACCAATTAGGCGAAGACTGTACGAAAACCCCGAGAAATCCCGAGAAATCCCGAAGACTTGCGTCGACAGAAGAACGTGAATGAAGGCAACTAAATGGCCCTTGGCGCCGGTGGACCGGTGCTCGGCGTCCTAGGCGTTTTGGGCAGTCTATCGCGCTTGAGGAGCCATTCCGTTCAAATGCACGCCCAGCTTCGCTATCGCGACAGATTACCCGTTCGATGGCGAAAGGATGGTTTTTGCATTTGCCTCGAGGCCAATTGCCATTCCTGCATCTGCAGGGCGAGCTCAGCCGACGCAACATGGCGAATCTCTCGGCGCACAAGTGCGTTAGCTGAAGCATGGATTGGAGAACATCATAATTTCAGGCCTTCGCGAATGAATATCATCCGGGAAAAATATTGATTGTTTTTGAGGCATTGAAAGGACTTTCCCTAAACAACACGGCTACCACTGTGTAAATTTTACGAAATATAATTGTTTAAATACATTATATTATCAATATTCGACACACATAACCCACTACAATGTCATTGACGGCATAACTATTTTCATCATTTTTACATCATTCAAATGCTTGACATTACATCACAATAGGCGCTTAAAACCAATGCGACCTATCAGACAGGTCAAGCATAATGCAGCAGGTCGCAACCTGCGCAGTACAGGGAAGCCAAATGAGCCAGAGAAACCCGGCGGCGCACAATCCGCTATATGTCGTTGGCGTGGCCGCGACAGCCGCCCTTGGCGGATTGATGTTTGGTTTTGACGTCGCGATTATAACCGGCGCCGGCCCATTTATTGAACAGGCCTTCCAACTTGATCACCTCCAACTCGGCCTTGCTTTCAGTTCCTTGTTATTCGGGTGCGTCATAGGGTGCGCCGTAGCGGGGACATTAGCTGATTTGCTTGGTCGGCGGGCGATTATGCTCGCCGTCGCTCTAGTATTCGCGGCCACGACTGTAGCGACGGGAATGGCGAATGATTTCCCAAGCTTTTTAATCGCACGGTTTCTGGGCGGCCTCGCGGTCGGCGCCGTCTCGCTCGTGGCCCCGATGTACGTCGCTGAGGTGGCGCCGGCCAGGTTACGTGGGCGTTTGGGCGCATCCTATCAAATGGCAGTGGTGACCGGAATTCTGGGTTCTTATTTCATAAACTATGCATTGCGCGACACTGGCCCCGATGCATGGCGTTATATGTTTTACACGGGTGTCGTACCGTCCGCCCTTTTCTTCTTTTTAATGCTAATCAACCCGGAAACACCTCGTTACCTTGTCCTGAAAGGCTTGCATGACAAGGCGCGTCTGGTTTTGAACCGCATTGCTGGCGAGGCCGCCGATGAGGAACTCAATGCTATCGAAAAGGATCTAGCGGAGGTCAAAACCGACAGGACTCCAGCGAGTAAATCTGGGTTGGTCCGCGCCCTCACCGTCAGTTTTTTCCTTGCCATCCTGATCCATCTAAGCGGGATCAATACGATCATCGATTATGCGCCAAGCATTTTCAAATCCGCGGGCTTCGAACTCGACGCCGCCCTCCTCTCAACCTTCGTGGTCGGTATCGCTATCTTCGCGTTCACCATCGTTTCATTTTTCACCATCGATCGTTTTGGGCGTCGCCCACTCTACGTATGGGGATCGCTCGGTATGGCGATTTCCCTGATCGTCATGGTAGGCGCAGTGCTGACCGGCCATTTCAGCGGCATGTTCGTTCTGACTTTCATTGTGATCTACATAATGTTTTTCAGCGCATGTATCGGTCCTGTCTTCTGGACCCTGTTGCCTGAGATTTTCCCTAATGCGGGACGGGGTAAAGCGTTGATCGTACCCGTCTTGACACAATGGGTAGCGAACGCTGTCGTCGTGCTCTTCTTCCCCGTTGTCTTTCATAGGCTCGGCCAGGCAGGAACTTTCAGCCTGCTCGCAGCGGCCTGTATTGCTCAGGCATTATTCTTCCATTTCTTCGTCCCGGAAACGCGCAACCGTTCTCTGGAGGACATCGCAAACGCTTGGAATGGTCCGGTAAAATGATCAGTCTTTTCGGCAAAGAATATTCGCGCCGCGCTCTGGCGGCGCACACCGGACAGTTGTCGCAATTCGCCGGTGTGCGTCTGATGACCTTGGGTGACGGCGTCGAGCGCGGCGTGCGGATGCTGGAGTTCCGCACCGGCTCTGGCTTGCGCTTCACTGTGCTGGTCGATCGCGCGATGGATATTGCCGATTGCGAGCATAATGGGCGCGCTGTCGGCTGGCATTCACCATCCGGTTTCAGGCATCCCGGCCTGCATGACTACGAAGGCGAGAGCGGTTTAGGCTGGTTTCGCTCCTTCTCCGGCCTGATGGTGACCTGCGGCCTCGATCACATCCTGTTCATGGATGAGGACGATGCCAGCCAGTATCATTACAGCGCCCGCAAAACTGTGTCCTCTTCCCTGCATGGCCGGATCGGTACGATTCCGGCGCGGCTGACGGGTTATGGCGAAAGCTGGGATGGCGACGAGTGCACCCTGTGGGCCGAGGGCGTTGTCCAGCAATCGACCGTGTTCGGCGAGGATCTGCATCTGATCCGGCGTATCGAAGCGAAGGTCGGTTCAAACGAGATCCATTTGCATGATCGCGTGGTCAACCACGGATTCTATCGCACGCCGCATATGTACTGCTACCATATCAATGTCGGCCATCCCATTCTGGGTGAGGGCTCCCGCTACGTGGCGCCGATCCGCGATGTGGTCTGGGCCGCCCATGCCGACGATTACCGGAAGCAGGGCGTTGGCTATCGCACCTTGTCCGAACCGAAACTGAACTTCCATGAGCAGGTTTGGCAGCACGACATGCAACCGGATAATGCGGATCGCGTCTGCGTGGCCCTGGTAAACGATAAGCTCGGTTTCGGCATCGAGATCGTAACCAGAAAGAGCCAGTTCCCGGCCATGTATGAATGGCAGAACCTACAAGCCGGCCACTACGCGCTCGGTATAGAACCCTCCACTAATCACGTCTTCGGCAAGCCCTTTGCTAGGGAGCGCGACGAGTTGATCTGGCTCGAACATGGCGACGAGCGGAATTACGAGACACAGCTACGCATCCTCCCCGATGCGGCGGCGGTCACAGAATGCACTGCCCGCATTGCGACCGTCGCAACTCAGCCGGAGGCGGACTATCCGGTCCCCTCCGGCTCTTTTCCCCCGATAAAAAGAACATAGGATCATGGACGGAAAGACTATCCTCTATACCGGCGCGGCGGGCGGCCTGGGCCTGCAAACCACGCTGAACTTCCTGACGCGCGGCGCGACCGTCGTGGCGGTCGATCATGACGACGCCAAGGTTGCCGCCCTGACCTCAGCCGCTGCCGCGATCCCTACCGGCCGACTGCTGGTGACGCGCTCGGATATGTCCGATCTCGAAGGCTTCCGCGCCGATATACGCGCGCGCCTGGAAGAGACCGGTGGCTATGATGTGGTGATCAATAACGCCGCCATCTATCCCTCGAAACCGTTTGAAGAATTCACTATCGAGGACCATCAGAAGGTTCAGCGCGTCAATGTTGACGCCGGCATCGTCGCCGTGCAGGAAGCCTTGCCGGGCATGAAGGCCAGGGGCTTCGGGCGCATCATCAATATCGCCTCGATCACCCTTTCCGGCGGCTGGCCGAACATCTATCCGTATGTCGCCTCCAAGGGCGCGCTGATCGGCCTGACCCGTGCCTGGGCGCGCGAATTCGGCCCTTACGGCGTGACGGTCAACGCCATTTCGCCCGGCGCTTTTCCGACCGACGCCGAGGCCATCAATCCCGATCCCGAAGGCTATAACCGCCACGTCCTGGCCCAGCAGGCGATCAAGCGCCGCGGCCATGTCGGTGATATCGCCAATGCCATCGCCTTCTTAGCCGCCGAGGAAACCGGCTTCATCACCGGCCAGACGCTGAACGTCAATGGCGGCTGGGTGATGGATT
The DNA here is from genome assembly GCF_035497195.1 of Asticcacaulis sp. Classification (GTDB taxonomy): domain Bacteria; phylum Pseudomonadota; class Alphaproteobacteria; order Caulobacterales; family Caulobacteraceae; genus Asticcacaulis. Next base: position 104,857 of record NZ_DATJDZ010000018.1, on the reverse strand, counting down.
AAAAATTCACGATAAGGAATTGAATTAAAATGGGTATCTTAAGCGGCATTCGCGTTCTCGATTGCTCCATCGCCATGGCGGGACCGTTCGCGGCGCAGCGCATGGGCGATATGGGCGCGGACGTTATCAAGGTTGAGCCTGTGACTGGCGAATGGCAGCGTCACGCGCCGGCCGGCGGCGCCTGGGGCAATGAGATCAACGTCTCTTTTCTGTCGCTGAACCGCAACAAGCGCTCGCTGGCGGTTGATCTGAAGTCGGCCGACGGCAAGGCATTGCTGCTCGATCTGGTCAAGTCATCCGATGTCTTTTTGCAGAATTACCGGCCCGGCGTGGCGGCGCGCCTCGGCGTCGATTACGAGACGCTTTCGGCCATCAATCCGAAGCTGATCTATGTCTCGATGTCTGGCTATGGCGAGGACGGGCCTTACAAGAACTATCCCGGACAGGACCTGCTGCTGCAATCGATGTCCGGCGCCATGATGTCGGCCGGCTCGAAGGACACACCGCCGTCACCGGCCGGTCAGTATCTGGTCGATGCCATCACCGCCTATACGGCCTTCGAGGGCGCGCTGGCGGCGCTGTTCCACCGCGAACGGACGGGCGAGGGGCAGAAGGTCGAGGTCAATATGTTAGATGCCATCACCACGATCCAGATGCAGGAATTGTCGGTCTTCACCGTCGGCAAGAAGCCGCAGACGCGCTCATCCGAGCCGCACGCCCACAGCTATATTCGTGCCCCCTACGGTGTCTTCAAGACCAAAGACAGCTATATCACCATCGCCATGGCCAACCTGAAGAAGCTCGGCGAACTGATCGGCGAACCCTTCTTCCTCGATCTCGAAGACCAGACGGATTCGTGGACCTACCGCGATGAAATCTACGCCATGACGCGCATCAAGCTGGAAGAAAAGACAACGCAGGAATGGCTCGATCTGTTCCGTCCGGTCGATATCTGGTGCGGACCGGTCTATGGCTATGAGGATGTCGTCAACGATCCGCAGATCAAGCATAACGGCACCTTCGTCGAATACGATCATCCGACCGAAGGCCGCGTGAAGACGCCGGGCTTTCCGATCAAGTTTTCCAAAACGCCATCAACCGTTGATCGCGGGGCGCCGCGCATCGGTGAACATACGCGGGAAATCCTGGCCGCCGCTGGCAAGTCCGAAGCGGAGATCGACGCCCTCCTGGCGAGCGGCGCGGTGAAACAGGCTAATGTTTAGGGGACTTACATGGGATCATCCGCGCGGCTTCAATGCGCTGGATGCCGCCGCCAAGGCCGCGCCTGAGCTTGGCTTGTCGTGGGCCATGCACGCGTTGGAAGGTTTCGAGACGCACCCTATTGCTGACCTGTGCACGAACTTCGATCTGATCGTGCTCGATCATCCGCATGTCGGCGAAGCGGTGGCGGGTGATTGCCTGCGGCCGCTGGAAGACATCTTCACGCCGGATGAAATCGCCGGCTGGGCGCGGGATTGCATCGGACCTTCGCTGGCCAGCTACCGGTTCGCCGGAAAGCATTGGGCGCTGCCGCTCGATGCCGCCACGCAGGTGATGGCCGTCAGACCCGGATTCGATATTCCACAGACCTGGGATGAGGTGTTGGTCTTTGACGGGCCGGTGGCGTTGTCGCTGGCCGGGCCGCACGCCGCGCTCAGTTTCCAGTCGATCTGCGCCGCGCTTGGCGAACGGCCAGCAACGGCTGATCCCGACGTACTAATCAGCAAAGCCGTGAGCCTGAACGCGCTCGATATCATGCAGCGCCTGACGGATAAATCGCCCCTCAGCGTGCGCGAGAAAAACCCGATTGGCATCCTTCAGCATATGGTTGACTACCGCGATGTCGCCCTGTGTCCATTGATCTATGGCTATGTTAATTACGCCAATGATCTGACCTTCGCCAATGCGCCGCGTGGCATTGGTGGTATCGGAAGCACGCTCGGCGGCACGGGGATCGGTATCTCGAAGCGCTGCCAGATCACGCCACAATTGCTCGATCATCTGCGCTGGCTGATGTCGCCGCAGGCGCAGACCGGCTTTATCCCGGCGAATGACGGCCAGCCGTCCTTGCGCGCTGCCTGGCAGGACGCGGCCGTCAATGCGCGCTGGGGCAATTTCTACCGCAACACCTTCGACACCCTGGAAGCCGCCTATGTCCGGCCGCGCCACAACCGCGCCATCGCCTTCCAGACGGCCGCTTCACAGGCCATCCGCGACACGCTCTATCGGCAGCGCTCGCACGATCAACTGTTGATTCAATTGCAAACCCTCTATGCCGAAACACGAACTCCGGGATCGGAACGTTAATGTCTGAAGAACTCCTCTTTGAAGTGGATGGCCACGTCGCCGTCATCACCATCAACCGCCCGGCCAAGCTCAATTCAATGACGCCGGAAATGGCCTATGCCCTCGAAGCCGCCGTAGCCGAGTGCAACAAAAGCAACACCATCCGCTGCGTCATTGTCACCGGCGCCGGCGAGCGGGCCTTCTGCGCCGGTTCGGATATCCGCACGCTCGACGATTACGCCACGCCGTGGGACTTTCGTAATCGCGGTGATTATTGCGACGCCATCCGCCTGTGCCTCAAGCCTACCATCGCGGCGGTCAACGGCTATGCCTTCGGCGGCGGGCTGGAAACCGCCATGAGTTGCGATATCCGCATCGCCTCGTCAAATGCGCAATTCGCCGCGCCGGAGATCAAGCTCGGCTGGATCGGCGGCGGCGGCATGGCGGCGGGGCTGGTCCATTCGATCGGCGCGTCGAACGCCTCACTGATGATCCTGACCGGCGATGCCATCACCGCCCAGAAGGCCGAACAGTGGGGTCTGGTCAGTGAAGTTTGCGAGCAATCGGAACTTATGACCCGCGCCAGCGCCATTGCCGAAACCATTTCCAGCCGTGCGCCGATCGCTGCCGAAACTGGCAAGCTCAACCTGCGCGCCGCCCACACCATGCCCTATGAAAAGGCCGTGGAATACGAGCGCGACCTGCAAACCATCTGCTTCGCCACCGCAGATGCCCACGAAGGCCGCGCCGCTTTCAAGGAAAAGCGTGTGCCTGTCTTCGGACGGCGTTAGGCTATTTCGCCGGAACGTTTTCTTTCAGAATAATTCGTGTATCTGTCGGCATCAGGGGGGCCAGCGGCTGTGATGTCGCGGCTGCGACAAGTCGCTCTATCGCCTGCTCGGCCATAATTCTAGGATGAGCGTCAATCAACGCGTCGATCGTTCCATCGATCAGGTACTTTCGCGATTCCGGATGAAGTTCGTGCGCGACGAAAACCACATCCCTGGCTAGGCCCATTTCAACCAAGGCTCGTGCGATGCCCATTGATCCGTAACCAATACTGTAGACGGCGGAAAACTTCGCTTCGCTACGCACCATGTCGCTCAATATTTGGAATGCCATATCATCATTCTCACGCACTTCCTGTGTTCTCAGAAGCGTCAGGTGAGGATACTCGTCGGCCAAAATATGCCGAAACCCCATCTCTCGCTCCTCATGTCCCCGATAGGCCAATGCGCCGCTAAACAAAGCAATGTTATGCGGGGATTTATCCAGAAATCGACCGATCAGGTGACCGGCCAACCGACCATTCATTCGATTGTCGGTGCCGACATATCCTTGATGGGGTATGCCAGAAATATCGGTGGCTAAAGTTATAACCGGAATCTTGCTGGCGATAAGGGTGAGGAGGTTTTCCCGCACGCCGATATTGTCTAGGGCTATGAGCCCGATCCCCTGCGTATCGTGACGCACTTTTTCGATGCGCGCCGTTACCTTCTCCGGAGCATAATCGTCAAGCCAATGAAGCCGGATCTTAGGCAGCCGTGCGTGCCGTAAGCTAAGTTGCAGCAATTCTTCGCCAAGTCGCTGCATAAACGCATTGTTTTCGCCTGGCATGATGAAGTCGAAGGTCAATTCGAACTGACCGCCCCCAGGTGCGTGGGCGATGTATCCCAGTTCTTCGGCAATCTGAAATACGTGCGTCTGGGTGCGTGGATGCACACCAGGACGATTATTCAGGACCCTGTCAACCGTCGCCGTAGAAACGCCCGCCTGACGGGCGACATCAACAATATTTGGCTTTAGCGCGCTGAGCTTCTTCATACCATCTGAAATACATCTTTTTTACCTCAAGGCAACCCAGGAATGGCCAATTGTTTTGCGGCAGGCCCCTCTCCCGCTTCATTTCCTGCGGTCACATCGACATAGTATTTTACACCGCTCTTCAGTCCGTCGAAATGATGGTCGAGCTGATTTCCTACGGCAACATCCTGAAGAAAGGGCCCCGTTTCGGACAGTGCAATCCGTACCCGATATCGATCCGCGTCCCGAACCCTCGCCCAACGCACGGTGTAACTATCTGTATCTGTAAGCGGCACTAGAAGGACGGGCGCGACTTGAGGTGGAAAAGCAGGCGGCGGAGGGACTTCATACAACGGGAAGTCAGCTACAGACCCAATTCGAAAGTTGTCGAACTGCACTTTGTTCCAGCCGCTCCCGAGACCTGCCAGACCGCTGAGATGCCTATCGTCAGATTGTTTGAGCACCGATTTACCATCGATCTCGCCCACCAGAACATTCCCCCTCATAATCAAGGCAAGATGATGCCAACTGGTTTGGCGAATTGCAATCTGCCCCTTGGTGACAGGCACGCCCTTTTCACTTGCCAGGAGCTCCCAACGGCCATCCGCGTAGAGCCGGAACTGATACGCCGAGAAGGCTCCGTCCGCGCTCTGGCGGTCCATTCGCCCGACGACCATGGCATATCCGCCTTCTTCCAACAGGACGTCAGCACTGACCGAATAGTTTCGCCAATTGCCGTCACCGATAACGCTTGGCACACCCGTATCGCCCCATCGCCCGTAGTAAAGCCAGGGAACGGGAGACTTCTCTGCTACCTGATGAAGGCACTGACCGGGGCGCAGTGGACACGTCGAAATTTCGAAGGCGCCATTCTGTTCAACAAAATACCGCGTATTCGTGTCCCCCACCAGATAAGATTCGAAATCATCGCTGTAAGGGAACGGAAACGGGCGGTCTGGCGGCGATGAAGCCTGTCCTTTTGCCTGGCCACTAGTTGTGGTCAAACTGTAAACGGCATCGGGTTCAAACACGAAGCTGTATTGCCCCTTGACGGGTGTTAAGGTGGCAACTTCTCGGAACGCGTCTCTACGTGTCGTGCGCCAGATATGAACGTCTTCATTTGACAGTCCTCCCGTCAGGCTGAAGCTCACAGTCTGTGGACGCGTCGCCTTGAGAGTCTCGATGACAACACTATATTCGGCGTTTAAGTGGAGCGAGACATAGCTACCGCCATCAGGCAGCAAACCACTTGCCTGATCTATGTAGCGCCAGCCGGGTTTTGCAAACTGAGTGGTATGAGCAACGACCCACAATGGCGACATGACGTCGAAGTGGCCCGACCAGGGCGACATGGCGCGCATCAATCCTGAATACGCAAGATCAAGTCTATCATAATAGGCGGTGACCGGTGACCAAAGTTGAGTTGAGGTCATCCGCCCCTGGACATAATTGCGGTTCAGTAGCTCAGCATACGCATGGGAAAGTTGGCCATCGGCGCCCCAACTATCGTTCCATGGACCGTCCTCGGATGCCCAGAGCGGTTTTCCCCACTCCTCAGATCGCGCCTGAGCTAACGGCCATTTTGGCGTCTCCGTGCCGCCGCCAACGTATTTCGGATAGTGCGTGGAAATGACATCAATGGCTTTGCGAAGCTCGGGATCATCCTCCATTGCGGATACGATATTCCAGTTATCGACCGTATCGTCGGCAATGATGCGGGTTGTCAGGTGATGCGCGTTGAGGGTCCGCCGGAGAATCTTGATGAAATTGTAGTCGGTGCGGGTTTCATTCCAAATGCCGACGTCATCAATCGTCAGGTGGTGTTCACGCTTAGCGCCTTCAATGAAACTCACGATGTAATCCGCTGCGCGCTGAGAGTTCGGCGGTCCAACCCATGCCGGAAAATTCCATACCAGCGCTGCCAATTTTATATCCGGGTTTCTCTTTTTTGCCTCAGTCATAAGCCACCACTCATAACCGCGACCGTAGTTCTCGTCAGATGCCGACCGGCGATGGCTGGGTTCGGCTCCATCCGTTGAATTGGCGTCTGAACCAATCTCGACCTTAAGCATCTGCAAGGCTGCGCCGTAATTTGGCTTGAAGAGGTAATCAAGTATCGCTGCGCGCTGCGTCTCGGGATAGTTGATCAACAGACGCGACGAACCTCCTGCGCTCGCTGCGCCGATTCCATCAAACACACGGCCAGAAGCTGTTCCATCAAGTGTGACGTTTACATGTGCGTCGCCCTCGATAGCACAAGCGGCGCCCGGCATGCTCAGGAGCGCGAGGATCAGAAATAGATGACGGTACATTGGCGAATATCCTGTCCTAGCGGGAAAAAGTAATCTTCGAAAGGGATTGCCTTGTCGCCAAAAGAAAATTGCGTTCAGTCGCCGGCCTGATCACCAGCTGCAAGCTCGCGGGGGCGTAGCGCCTGCCAACGTTGCTAAACAGCTAATTTGAACACAGGCGCGGGCTAGAACTACCACGATAATAGAAAGCCCAATCCGTCAACTGCACTTGTATTTTGACACGTTCCATTTAACCTGTATAACAGGTTCGATAAAAACGCGACCGTTTTTTCAAAAATCAGGGATGATAATATCTATGTCGAATCGCACGATTATGGTTGATGCCGCTTTCTCTGGGATCCGCCCGAAAAGACCACGTCATACCATATTGCTGGCTGCTGGATGCGGGGCCGCGCTACTCGCTTTTGCCTGTGGCATTGCAAACGTGCATGCGCAAGACCCTTCCAAGGTGATTGATCTGACATTTGAGGACGGCGCCACACCTGGCGTAACCGGCAACGTGCGATACGCAGCCGGCGTTCAGGGAAACGGTCTCGTTTTCGACGGATATACAACCCGCATTGTGCGCGCAGCGGCCGACACCCCATCGTTAGGTGATAACTTCACTGTGTCCACATGGGTCGCATTTAATACCTATCCTTGGAATGCCTTGCCTCTGATAGATCAGAGTGTCGACAATCAATTAGGTTACTCGCTCAGTGTGGATGCGTTCGGTCATATAACATTCAGCTATGCGTCAAACGGGATTTGGCGCCAATTGACAACCGAGTCCAAATTGCCTTTGAAGCGCCTGTCGATGGTAACGGCGACTTTCGACAGGAAAAGCGTAACCATCTATATCAACGGAAAGGCCGAAGTGACGGCACCCATTCAGGGGCCCTTCGACCAGGCAGATAAGGCTGATATCTATATTGGTCGCGTACGTGAGCCCCAATTACCTTACCCCTCGTGGCTAATTCACCCCCACGATAAAGTCGGCTATTCACTGGACGGCCTGCTTGATAATGTTGAGGTGCTTGACTACGCCGTATCGGCAAAAGAAGAGAAAACGCGTTTCACGTCGGCTAAGGCGCCTGCCGGAGATGTCATCCCCAATTATGCCCTACCCGCAGGTCCTGGCGGGGTGGGGGACTTCGGCGCCTACTATACCTCATTGAAATGGGACCCGGCCTGGGATGGTCTGCGCCGATACGGTCCGGACTCGGATGTTGTGGTTCGTTTCGAACAATCACCGATGCGGCTGGTTTTCTGGCAAGGCACAAACTTCGTCCCGGCTTGGGTAACCGGCAATGGTAAATGGTACACTGATCAATTCACCGAGGCCTGGGCGCCCCCGGGCTGTCTCGAAGGCGGCGACTGTGAACCCATGTCCGATAAACATGCAGATCTCTCCAAGGTCACAATTATGGAATCCACCCCGGCGCGCGTCGTCCTACGCTGGCGATACGCCTTGGTCGAAAGTCGTTACCAAAAAGGCGCGAATGAAGATCCCGACACGGGTTGGTTCGATTGGGCGGAAGAATACTGGTACGTTTATCCCGATGGTGCGGCGATTCGGAAGCAAACCCTTTGGAGTAGTAATCTCGACCACAAGGTGGGCGCCCCCCACGAGTGGCAGGAATCCATTGTAATCAACGGCCCCGGACAAAAGCCGGAGGACAACATAGCCCCGGACGCCCTGACTCTGGCCAATATGGCAGGGGAGACACATACCTACACGTGGCGCCCGAAACCTGACGACAGCTTTGACTACCCACGTGGCCCGGACAAATTGGACCTCCCCGCCGCCGCCAACATTCAGGTCGTTAACCTGAAAGCGGTGGAGAAACCCTTCCAAGTCGTGTTTCCAAAAAACGTATCCTTTAGCACATATAACGGCGAAAAAAGTTATTCGATGTTCGAGTGGTGGAACCATTGGCCGGTCGGTCAACTGGCCTCCAGCGGACGCCCGGCAGTAGCTGCTGATCGGCCGTCGCATAGCTCGTTGTCCCATATTTACTGGGACTCTTACGCGCGTGACGCGTTGACGGAGACGAAACTATTGATGACCGGGATGACGACGAAAGCGGCGACTGCCCTGCTTCCGCTGGCGCGCTCATGGATATCTCCGCCAACCATCTCCGGTCCGTCGACAGTAACCGCAAGTTACGATCCCGCCCAACGCGCCTTTACCATTCAAAGTGAGCCCCCTGTGGTTGGACCTCTCACCTTGCAGCTTGCCGCAAGCGATGCGTCTCCCCTCTTCGATCCCGCCTTTGTTATTGAAGACTGGAAAGGAGCGGCAAAAGTGACTGTCGATGGGCACGATGTCGACGGCTTAAAACTAGGGTACGTGCAGGGGCTGACATCGACGCGGTTGGTGGTCTACCTGCCTATACAAATAACGAAGCCAAGCACAGTGACGATCACCCCTGTCCCCTGAAGGAAAAAAAGCGGGTCTTGCATGTTTCTAATGCCAGGAATGGTCAGGTGGCTCATCTGCCGCCTGATCAAGTCCTATTCGCTCTATGGCGCGCGATTTCAAATTTATGTGGCGACCATTTATCGCTTTTCATCAATCACGTACGCCATAGCTTTAGGTCTATCCGCTGACATAAACGAAACTATTGGCCGTCAGCCGGCCCGACTGCGGATCCGAGGTGAGCATTTGGCTGCGAAGCAATGGAGAGTGAAGCACATGGCTTCGATAGACGATCAAACGATTGAACATCAAATCTACCGACTCGATCATTTCGTACCCGGCCGTATCGGCTCCGACATGTTCCGCCGGGGCGCTCGCAAGATCCATATGGCTCGCCTCCTGGTATGCCTTTAAGCGATTACGATCTACGCCTTCATACCCCGTCGATTTGTGACGAAAAAAGCCCGTACCACCGAAAGGTCCCCGACACAGATAATGGACCAGCGCCAGTCGGAACGGATCGGTAGAATCAAAGTGCGGCACCCTCTGCCCAGCCACAAGATCTGACGGCGGCGCCGTAGCCATGCCAAAGAATCCAAAATAACTCAAAGGCAAGCTAGGCAACCCAAACGCACGTTCAAGAACAGGACGGAGGGAGAGGATGAGGTCTTGACTGTACGATTCCGGCAAGCTGCCGTTAAGCCCGGGATAAACCGTATTTTCCGGTCGAATAAATCGGCCATCGCAAGCTATATCGACAAGGTCTTTCGGCACCTTCAGGACCTCGTCGATGATGAGTAGAGGATTACGCTCGCCGCCGACATGGCGCAGTGACAGCCTGGCCGCTGGATTCAAGCTCAGATCGACCATGCATCACCCGAGGATAGTCGCCTGATAGGCCCGATCAACTTGGGGCGGGCTCGTCAAGGTTTGCGCACCAGCCGTCATTGAGACCGTGTATTCAATCGCCTTTTGCTTCGCTGTGAAAGGCCCGAGTTCAGCGCTATACACACTTCGCCCCTCGTGCCGCGCGCGTACGCGGTTCCATCCCCTGGCACCCTGCACCCGCCAATTCAGACTTATCGCGCTTTCGGCCGGACTGTCAGGCGCCATAATGAACAGACGCATTTTTTCGTTCTGGGTCAGCAAACTCAGCCGGGTAGGAAGAAATAGCCGAGGCGCGGGATTCTGCGCTGGCGCTATCGCGGCCGCGTAGGCCCGGTCCATTTCTGGCAGTTCCCCGGCAAACTCCTGCACAGACAACCGCAACCGTTCGAGCGCCATGCGCACGGCCTTGTTTTGCATGGACGCCAATTGCCCAAGGTCGTTGCGCGTGGAAACAATACTTTGATAATCGAGCAGAGTTTGACGTATCTCAGGTGCGATATGCAGCCACAACGGTACACCTTTTTGCAATACCAGCCTCTTGGCTTCGGGCTCTTTGTCCGCTTCCCTGAGTTCGATTGCTTTTTTGAGCACTGCGTCGAGCTGCCAGGCCTGTTCCGCCGCATCGCAGTACGGAACCATTAAAGCGACAAAGCCTGAAAAGTAACCCAAACGCTCCGTTTCGAGCGGCGTTTCGGCCGTGTCGGCCAACGCCTTGAAGCGCGCGGCCGTATCGCGCTGGATCGGCAGCGCCTTAGCGTCTGGTCGATATTTCCAGTAGACGAATCCCTCCTCATAGTCCGGCGTTAAGCCGTTGACAACCGCGAACCCCTCCTTGTCCCGATCGCCTGTAAAGGTCGAGACAATGGCGCGGCCCGTATCGCAGTCGTTTAACAGCGTGGTCAATTCCGCAACGCGTTTGCCGGATGCCTGGGTGGATGCATAATGCCCATAATGTTCAACCGGAGACAAACCTGGACTCCAGGCCCGGCGAGAAAAGTAGGTCGCCGTTGGATCAACGATCCGGTGCCTCCAGTGAATGCCTAGCATCCCCTGGCAACCGAGCGCACTGGCCTGCTTCATGTCGACCTCGACCTGCGATGCCCGAAACTGCGGAAGCCACATCGAGGGATCATCTTCAAGCCAGGGGATCGGCCAACGTTCGCGGCCCCCGAGGTCACCGAAGGCCTCGTGAACAGGATCCCAACCCAATGAATCGTTGAGCGCCGAAAAGATGATATCTTCTGGTAGGCGCTCGTGCAGAGACTTGAAATTCCGCGTGATACCACCCCACCCGCCCAACACCAGACGTTTCTCCGGGGCATGGCGTTTGAGGAACTCATAGGCTTGCATGAAGGGCGTGACCGACAATGGAATATTGCTGTTGCGGCTGTTCCAGTTGGTCGTTTCGTCCTCCCATAGCCAAACATTATCGACACTGGGATAGCGCTCCAGCAGATCAGCCAGTCGGCGTTCGAGCAGGAGCCGGCCAGTGCGGGATTCTATTAAGCCACCTTTTGCTTTTGCAGCTTCCGGCGGCAATGCGGATGTAATCCCCGGCGGATTTACATAGGGCTCAAACCCGATCCCGGTCTTGATACCCAGGCTTCTGGCGAATTCAAAACCGGACCGGAGCATCGCAGTGGTGCGATCCGCCACTTCCCACATGTCGCGCGATTGAATTTGGGCGTCCGCGCCGAATGTCTCGCCAGCGAAATACTGGGCCGCGCCCTGCTTATATGTGGAAGTACGTTGCGGCAGATACCCCCAGCCCGTTGTCGTGGTGTTTTCCAGTTCGGCTTGATGGCCCGCACCGGCAAAATCAAACGACAAATAGGATTCCACGGGCGCACCGCCGGTATAAACATGCATGCCGAACATATTCATCCGCATGCGAAGCATCGCCGCGAAATAGGCTTTGAAGTCTTCGTCGTTGTAAATGCTGATACAGTTGAGAAAGTCGGGCCAGGGAATCAAACCACGGGTTGCGAATTCCGGCCGCATCTTCCAAGCTGCGCCAAGCGTCGGCAGATTCAGTGTTTGCGGCAAATCTACCGGCACAACCGTGCCATCGATGCCATATAAAATACCCTGCTGTTCCAAGAAGTCAAAAACGCCGTAGAGCAGCGCCTGCTCCTGTCCCCCGCTGATAATGGCTCCATTTTCGGCCGCCGCGATTTCGTAGGCTTCCCCCACAAGGCGGGAATCGAGACGCAAGGTAAGCACCAGGCTACCCTTGGCATTCCCCTCCGATATCTCGTCAGCCAATCGAAGAGAGAGCAAGCCGGCACGAAGCTCCTGGACGGCCAGCCTCGTTTTCGGCGTATCAGGACAGTCCCTGGCAATGGTGATACGGAGCGGACGACTTGTGTATGCGACAACCCGACTACCGACGAGCATTACAGATCCAGCAACGGCTGCGCCCAAGAAGTGCCTACGATTCATCCCTGTCTCCTGAAGCGGTTTTTCCACATCATGACACCTGTAGGACAGGTATTGCAACAGCTATCTTCACGCCAGACGACTAATCTGAGACTTAATTGAAGCCTGCGATGGCAAGAGCTCGAATGGTTTCATCAAAGTGTGCGGACATAGCCGTGCGGGCACCTTCGACATCCTGATCGGCGACGGCCTGAGCAATCGCTTCGTGCACGGAAATCATTTTCATGCGTTCCTGTTCCGATTCACGGCTTTTCCAACCGACAGTCCAATTGTTTCTGGTGACAGCCTCAAAAGACTTGACCATGATTGTAAACATTGGATTTCTCGCGGCCTCGGCGATGGCGGCATGCATCTGCAGGTCGTGCTCCAAAACTAGAGCCGGGTCTTCAAAATTGTCCCGCATGCCAGCCGCACATTGCAGAATCGTTTGCGCTTCACGTTCAGTGCGGCGCACTGCAGCGAGGACAACGGTACGGACCTCAATCGAGCGACGCACATCCAAAACCTGTTGGACGGTGACGTGCCGCGTGTGAACCACGTGGTCGAACAACAGGCCAAAAGTGTCTGAGTCTGGCACCGCGATACGGGCGTTTCGTCCGTTTCCAATATCTAAAATACGCAAGGCAGACAGCGAGCGAAAGGCCTCGCGAACGACAGCGCGCGACACCCCGAAACGCGTGGCCAAAGTGTTCTCGCCGGGGAGCGCATCACCGACGCGTAAATCATCGCTGCGAATCATGGCGATTACCGACCGCACAACTCGATCCACCATGCCTTCGCCCGTCGTACCCACTTCCAGCATATCATCTTTGTCAGCGATCAACTGCGACTCCTATTTACGATAATCGTTAGCTTAATCGCTCGTGGCGGCACATGCAAACGCTGTGATGGAGCGGTGCGATTACCAGCCACCGTCGACATCAAGGACATGGCCACTGATCATGTTCGCGTCATCGCTCACCAGAAAAAGCACGGCTCGCGCGATATCATCGGGAATAATTCGCGTTTTCAGAGACTGTCGCGTCAGCACCCAAGTTTCGTAATCCTCGGCGCGATCTCCAAAAACCCGGGCCTCCGCTTCGGAGGTCACAGCGCCGGGTGCAATCGCATTCACTCGCACGCCAAATGGCCCTAATTCGCGCGCGAGTGATTTTGTTAACCCCAGCATCGCCCCCTTGGAAGCGACATAAGGGACGTAGCCATTCCACTCACCATTCAGAGTAACGGAGCAAAAGTTGATAATGACCCCTCTTTTGTTGGCTTTCATGGCAGGTGCGACCGCTTGTGACAAGGCGAATGGCGCCCCGGCGTTGACACGCATCTGAGCTTCATACTCCGCGACTTTAAACGTCTCGAACGGCTTGTTCACGATCAGCGCTGCGTTGTTGACCAGGATGTCGAAGCCGCCGATTTCGATCGCCAATTCAGCAATCTCTTGCGCGGCATTTTCAACATCCTCAAGGTCTAAGCCGATATAGGCTGCTCGACCGGCCGCACTCTTTTGAAGCTCGGCAACGAAAGTCTCGGCGTCCGGATGATTCGGGCGATCCAGAAGATATAACTGCGCGCCGGCCTCCAAAAAGTGCGTGGCCTGCGCCCGTCCCAAAGAACCTAGCGCCCCAGTTAGAAGGACGTTTCGCCCATGCAATTTCAAACTCGTCATCTCTTTAGGCCCCTCGACTGACACTGGCGCCACTGAGTCGCCGGCTAACTGTGAAGCGACGATCCAAGTCCGGCATAAGCTCCAGTCCGAGGCCAGGCCCTTCAGGCACCGTAATGTGCCCATCCGCCACCACAGGCAAGGCTGTGACCGCTTCAGCATACCAACCGCGCAGATAGGCGCGTACGCTCTCCTGAATTAATGCATTTGGCGCATTCAGGCCGAGATGAGTCGACGCACACAGCACCACAGGCCCGGTGCAGTCGTGAGGCGCGACTGACAATTGCCAGGCTTCGGCCATCGACGCAATCTTCCTCGCTTCCGAAATACCGCCGCACCAGGACAGGTCGAGCATGATAATGCCGGCGGCGTCGAGCATAAGCAGATCACGGAACGCCCCACGCCCGGCGAGGGTTTCGGATGCGCAAAGTGGCGCCGGTGATTGGTCGGCATAAACCTTGAGACTGGCCAGACTATCCATGCGGATAGGGTCTTCGTGCCAATACGTATTGAATGGTGCAAGCGCCTTGGCGATCTTTATCGCGGGGGTCAAACGCCAAAGCGAATGGAACTCGACCATGATATCGATCTTGTCGCCTACCGCTGCCCGAATTGCCTCGAACGGTCGCAAGGCCTGACGCATCTGATCGGCGTCAATGTGTTGTCCATTGCTTTTTTCAGCTGCCAAGTCGAACGGCCAGATCTTCATCGCCGTGATGCCTTCTTCCAGGAGCGACTGGGCCAATTCAGCCGGGCGATGAAGGAAGCTATGAAGGTCGTCAAGCTGATGCAGACTTTCACCGATACCCCAGTTGGCGCTGGTCTGACCTTTGGTTCCGTTCATATAAACGGGGCCGGCACAGGTGTTGTATGTTCGGATACGTCTGCGGGTAAACCCGCCAAGCAACTGTGTGATCGGCTGGTTCATCGCCTTGCCGAATAGATCCCAAAGCGCAATGTCGATAGCAGAATTACCGCGGGTCTCAGCACCAGAAGACCGGATACCCAGGTAGCCAACCAGGTCGCGCGATATGGCGTCAATCGCTAAGGCATCCCTACCGATAAGCTTCGGACCCGCTGTCTCATGGATATAGGCTTCGACGGCTTCGGCTCCGAAAAAAGTTTCTCCCAGACCAATCAGGCCTTCATCGGAGTGGATCTGCACCCACAGGACATTCGGCTGTTCCGCGATCCTAATGGTTTCGATACCGCGAATTATCATTTTACACCTTCACATTGACCTGTAGTACAGGTTTGTCTATAGTTGACTTTGAAATGAAGCAAGAAGAATTTTATGTCGAACCACAGGGTGCACCTCATCAACGCCATCGGCAACATCGTGGGCGAAAGTCCAGTTTGGTGCCAAAAACGACAACGCCTTCAATGGGTTGATATTTGCGGCAAGACGATCCATGCATTCACGCCGACGACTGGCGTTTTTGAAAAGTGGGATACGCCCGACTTAGTGACCGCCATTGGATTGAGGGTAGATGGTGGTGCGGTCGTCGCGCTACGCCGAACTGTCGCCCTGTGGGAGTTTGGCGGCCCTTTTATACATTTGGCGACACCGGAGCCCGACCTGTTGGACAACCGCCTGAATGAAGGCGCGGTTGGCCCGGATGGCGCATTCTGGGTGGGTACCATGCAGAACAATATTGGCCCGAACAACGCGCCTACCGAAATATCGAAGCATTCTGGCGCGTTCCACCGCGTCCAAATGGACGGTCAAGTCGAATCCTTGACACCGGCCGAATTTGGCATTTGCAACACCATGATATGGCCGGATGACCGAACGTTTATCTGTGCTGATACGCTAGAAAACCAGTTGTATCGATATCGCTTTGGAGAGGATGGCCTTGAGACGAAAAAGTCGTTTGCCACTTTCGCCCGCGGCCTGCCGGATGGCTCCGCCCAAGATTTTGATGGCTTCATTTGGAATGCCCGGGTCGGCGGTGGCTGTATCGTTCGGTTCGCACCTGATGGATCGGTCGACCGCATCGTTGACGTCCCGTGCCAATTGCCAACGAGTTGCGCTTTCGGCGGTCCTGATCTGAAAACGCTCTACGTGACCTCAGCCCGTTTCGGCCTACCCGCAGCGCAAGAAAGTCATCCCCGCGAAGGGGCGCTCTACGCCATTACAACCGACATTCCAGGCCTCGCGCCCAATCTATTTGGCATATCGCGCACTAGGACAGGAGTACAACCTTGACCTACCTTCTTTCAACCACCCGGCCAGTGGGAACGACGCCTGTCGATCTTCCTCTTTTGGGATACGGCGCCGGCGCGCTCGGTAATCTCTATCGCGCCATTGGTGATGAAGTGGCTCTTGCTGCCATAGACACCGCGCGTCAGGCCGGCATTACCTACCTCGACACCGCCCCACATTACGGACAAGGTCTTTCTGAACGCCGGATTGGTCTGTCGGATTGGCGCGGCAAGATCTCTACCAAAGTAGGCCGTCGTCTCGAAGCCATCGCCCCGCCGGCGGCTGGCTTTATGCGCCATGGATTTGTGGACGGCGACGCGTTCGAGCCCGTTTTCGATTACACCTATGATGGGGTGATGCGCGCCTTCAAAGATAGCTTGCTGCGCTTGGGACGGGATCGCGTGGACGTGCTTTTGGCGCATGATCTCGGGCGCGAGACACACGGCGCAGATCATGGCCGCCACTTGAGAGATTTTCTTGACGGTGGTTACAAAGCCATGCGGTCACTTAAAGATGGGGGTCTCGTCGGCGCAATTGGCCTCGGGGTGAACGAATGGCAAGTTTGCGCCGACGTTCTGCCCTACACGGATTTAGACGTCTTTCTTCTTGCCGGCCGCTACACCCTCCTGGAACAGACTGCGCTCGATAGCTTTTTGCCAGAATGCCAACGGCGTAACATCAGCATTATTGTCGGAGGTCCCTACAATTCGGGCATCCTAATTGAAGGCATAAAGCCTGGCGGCGTCACCCACTATAATTACGAACCTGCGCCCGCGGACATCATTCGCCGCGTCGCTGGATTACAATCCATTTGCGCCGACCACAGGATACCCCTTGCCGCGGCCGCCCTGCAATTTCCGCTCGCGCATCCCACGGTCACCTGTGTCATTCCCGGCATGGCCTCGTCCGAACAGGTCATCAGCAATGTCGACCTGTTTTCGATGAAAATTCCTTCCAGCCTTTGGTCCGACCTCAAGGCCGCCGGCCTGCTGCACCCTTCTGCTCCCCTTCCCCAAGCCTAATCAGAAAGTACAATCCATGGACACTGTTATTTGTGAAGCCCCCGGCAAGCTGGCTTTAATCGAGCAACCCAAACCCTTGCGTGGCGAGGGAGAGATTCTCCTGCGTATTCGTCGAGTCGGTATCTGCGGCACGGACATGCACATATTCAACGGCACACAACCCTACCTTAGCTATCCCCGCGTCATGGGTCATGAGCTCTCCGGCGAGGTCGCCGAGGCTGCGCCCGGCAGCGATTTCCAGACGGGTGACGTGGTTTATGTCATGCCCTATATTGCTTGCGGCCATTGCCATGCGTGTCAGCGCGGCAAGACGAATTGTTGCATGAATATTCAGGTACTCGGCGTGCATCGCGACGGAGGCCTAACAGAGTTCATCGCTATCCCAGAGGCGTTCGCGTTCAAGTGCGATGGCATCTCCCTCGATGAAGCGGCGATGTTGGAGTTCCTCTCTATCGGACACCACGCCGTCCGCCGGTCAGAGGTTAAGCCGGGAGACCAAGCACTGGTTGTGGGCGTAGGCCCAATTGGTATGGCCGCAGCACTTTTTGCAAAAATTGCGGGTGCTGAAGTCACGGTCGTTGATGGTCGCCAATCTCGTCTGGATTTTTGTCAAAATATTTTGAAGGTTGATCATGCCGTGCCGCTCAGTTCGACAACCCGCGACGAATTGGCCGCAATTACAAATAACAACTTCTTCGATACAACATTTGACGCCACTGGGGCGCCCAAGGCTATGGAAACCGGCTTTGGCTATGTGGCTCACGGCGGAACCTACGTTTTCATATCCGTCGTGGCCGCAGATATCACGTTCAATGACCCGGAATTCCAAAAGCGCGAAACGACTTTGAAAAGCAGCCGAAATGCAACGGTTGAGGATTTCGAGGGCGTTCTCGCGGCTATGAAAGCCGGAAAGGTGCCAAGCGCTGCACTCAATACCCACCGGGCCAAACTTCGGGAGCTCCCCTACACGCTGCCCAAATGGATGGAACCTTCTGCAGGTGTCATCAAGGCGATCGTTGAGTGCTAGAGATCACGATCCGCTAATAAAAAAGGCCAGCAACCGGTAGGAGGCGTCCGGTTGCTGGCCAGCCTGACAAACGATCCTCGGGGGAGAAGAATTGGATCGCTGTCGGAAAGATTACCAGTTCCACATGGTCCCGTCCTGCAAGCGCGCGACGGGCAGCTGCATGGGCTGGTAAGGATATTTCGCCGCCAGGGCCTCATCGATATCGACGCCATGGCCCGGCGTATCGCCGACCTTGAGGTAACCATCATCGAAGCTGTAATCATGCGGGAAAACGTCATCGGTCTCCGGCGTGTGGCGCATATATTCCTGAATGCCGAAATTAGGCACCCAGGTGTCGAAATGCAGCGCTGCGCCCATGCAGACCGGCGACAAATCGGTAGCGCCGTGCGAACCGGTCCGCACCTGGTACATCGAGGCCAGGTCGGCGATGCGGCGCAGGTGGGTGATGCCACCGGCATGGACCACCGTCGTGCGGATATAATCGATCAACTGGTTCTGGATCAGATCCTTGCAGTCCCAAATGGTGTTGAAAATCTCACCAACGGCCAACGGCGTCGTGGTGTTCTGGCGGATCAGCCGGAAGGCTTCCTGGTTTTCGGCGGGCGTCGCGTCTTCCATCCAGAACAGGCGGTAAGGCTCCAGATCCTTGCCCAGTCGCCCCGCCTCGATCGGCGTCAGGCGATGGTGAACGTCGTGCAGCAGTTCAATGCCGAAGCCGTGGACATCGCGCAGTTTCTCGAACAGTTTCGGCGCGAAATTCAGATAGGAACTGGTGTTCCACAGGGTTTCGGTCGGCAGGGTGCCATCGGCGGGCTCGTAATACATGTCGCCGCGGCCAACACCATATGCGCCCTTGACACCGGGAATGCCCGACTGCGCGCGGATCGCCTTGTAGCCCAGACTCATATAGCGCCCGACCTCATCAACCGTATGCTCGATATCGGAACCATTGGCGTGGCCATAAACCAGCACCCCGTCACGCGAGCGGCCGCCGAGCAGTTGATAGAGCGGCATGCCGGCCAGCTTGGCCTTGATGTCCCACAGGGCGGTATCGACCGCTGCTATCGCCGACATGGTGATCGGCCCGCGCCGCCAGTAGGCGCCGCGATACAGAAACTGCCAGATATCCTCGATGCGCTGAGCGTCCTTGCCGATCAGGTTGGGGATGACGTGATCTTCGAGATAGGACACGACCGAAAGCTCGCGGCCATTGAGGGTGGCGTCACCGATACCGTAGACGCCCTGATCGGTCTCGATCTTCAGGGTGACGAAATTGCGCCCCGGCGAGGTGACGATGACGCGGGCTGAGCGAATGATTGCCGCGCCGGCGTGGATGTGATCGCCCAGAGCCGGAGATATTTTTCTGTCTATTGCTGACATAGGTTCCTCAAATAAATAATCTAATCGCCCAAACTGTAGATTCGGGTTGCGGTCGATATTCGTATTGCGTTCATTTCGGACCCGCTCAGGCGCGCCGACCAGGATCGAACAATCCGCATCCAATCAGCGTAATGGCCCGCCATCGTCATCACCGGCCAGTCGGATCCAAACATCAGCCGCTCCGGTCTGAAAGCTTCAAGCACCGCGTCGAGATAGGGAGTGAAATCGTCATCGGACCATCCGTCCCACCGAGCTTCGGTCATCATTCCCGAAATCTTGCAGATGACGTTTTCCCGTTTGGCCAGATCGCGCAGCCCGGTTTTCCAGGGCTCCATAGCGCCGGTTGTGATGGAGGGTTTGGCGATATGATCGACTATGAAAACCTGTTCAGGATGGCGATCGACAAAGATCAACGCCTGAGGCAAATGATCGGGAAAGATCAGCAGGTCGTAGGTCAGGCCATGGTGCTTGAGCTTTGTCACTCCGTTATTGAAGTCATCCCGCAGCATATAGAAGGCGTCGGGTTCGTCATGGAGGACGTGTCGTAACCCCTTGAGTTTGGGCCGGTGCGCGAAACGGTCTATGTACTCTTCGACATCCGGAGCGATCAAGGGAAGCCAGCCTACGACCCCGCGCACGAAGTCGTCATGTTCGGCGATATGCATCAGATAGTCGGTCTCTTCCACTATCTGACGCGCCTGGACAGCGACGGATCCCGTTACTCCCAAGGGCTGAGCGACGCCTTTGAACATATCGAGCCCATGATCCTGGCGAAGCCCGGACATACGATCGGACATCCAGGGATACTGGTCAGGATCGTACTTCCAAAGATGATGATGCGCATCTATCCAATCGGTCATCTCACTAACGAAAGATAACATAGAAAACGATCATGGTGGCGAACAGCAATCCGGCAATGCACCGGGGATCGGTGACGCTGGAGACAGGCCCACTGAGCACCGCCCACGGATTGGTCCAGGTCAGTCCTTCAATATTTCGGGCTTCGGGTTTTGGCGTCACCAGACTGACGATGATGAAGATCACGCTGCAGATGCAGAACATCCACCAGGCTTGCATCAGGAAGGGAATGCCCCATTCGTCCGTTAGCACGCGCGTAGTGCCGATCACCGGCAGGTCGAATAGGAAGGCTGTAATGCCCATGGCCATGCCGGCAAGGAGAGTTACCAGCGAGGCCTCCTTCGTGCCGCGTTTCCAGAAAACGCCGAACAGGAAGACCGTGGTGATCGGGGGCGCCAGATCTGAAGCAATGACATTGATCGCCTCGAAAATACTTGAGAACCGCCCCCCTTGCGTCGACCACAAAATGGCCAGAACCATGACGACAGCCGACGCGACGCGCCCCGTGTTCACCAGGCGACGGTCCGAGATATCCGGCTTCAGACGCTTGACGATATCGACGGCGACCAAAGTACCGCAACTGTTGAGCGCGGCCGAAACCGCGCTCATAAGCGCTGCAAGCACAGCCGCGCAAATCAGGCCGCGCAACCCAGTCGGGATAAGGGTGTTAATCAGGACCGGCAAAGTGTCATTGGCGTTTTCGCCGATTTTATCCTTGAAAAGGACATAGGCGATTACGCCCGGCAGAATGAGAACAAACATGGGCAGGAGTTTCAGAAAACCTGCGAGCAAAGGACCCAATTGCGCGTCGCGCTCGGACTTCGCGCCCAAAACGCGCTGTACAATGGTTTGGTCCGTACACCAGTACCAGATACCGAGGATCGGATAGCCGAGAAATACGGCGTACCAATTCAACCCGGCCGTGCTGTGGGTCTGGATCACGTGCAGTTGATCCGGTTTAACCGCCGCCTTGAAGTCAGCGAGGGTATGGATGCCATGGGACGGAAGCGCCATAATGGCGAAACCGGTAATTAGGAAGACGCCCGCTAGTAAGACCGCTGTATTGAAGGTTTCTGTAACCACCACCGCCTTCAGGCCTCCGAGAATTGTGTAAATCGAAATGATGACCGACACGATAATGATGGAGATTTCCACCCGGATGCCAAAGAACTGTTCAAAGACGATCGCGCCGGCATAAAGCGACATGCCGATATGAATGAACAGAGCAGCCATGATAGCCATGATCGCAAGAACGGAACGCGATGCGGAGGAATACCTTCGCTCGAGGAATTCTGGCAACGTGGAGATGCCGCTCCGGAAATAGAACGGCGCGAATATCAGCGAAAGCAAGATCAGCGTAAAGGCCGCCATCCACTCGAAATTGCCCCACACGAGGCCATCTTTATAGCCTGACGCACTCAGACCGACGAGATGGATGGTGGATATATTGGAGGCAAACAGCGCCGTGCCGACAATCCCCCAAGGCAGCGAACGTCCGGCCAGGAAGAAGACTTTACCGGTCACCGTTTTGCTGCGTGCGGCCAGAATACCGACGAGCAAAATAGCAATAATATACGCGATGATAATGCCCAGATCGAGTGCGGGTACCCTCATGGATGGTGTCATACCGTCCTCACAATTCACAAAAGATCGTAGAAGCGGGCAGGCGCAGGGGTGCGCCTACCCGCTCGCTTGTTTAGTTGTTTAGTAACGCAGTCTGATACCGACCTGCACACGTCGATCATTCTTGAACCATGCGTTCGGTGTGAACACAGGTTTGGCGTTTGGCGTTACACCTGGGATGTCGCCAAAGACCTGACCTTCCAGGACAGTGTCCGAACCGCTCAGATTGCTACCCGAGAGATTCAATTCGATGTGGTCGTTGACCTTGTACCGAATTGATCCGTCGAGTTGGCCATAATCGTCCTGCCAGATCGGGATCATTATGCAGCAGTCAAGCGCCGTGACTAGGAATTTGGAACGCCAGTTATACGCCAGCCTGAGCGCCCAGGGCCCTTTTTCGTACATGCCGACAAGGTTGTAGGCATCTTCGGAAAGCCCTTCGAGCGCATGAGGATTTATGAGCTTACTTGCCTGGGCCTGACCATTGTAAGCACTGCTAATTCCGGAATCGACAACATGCGTATAGTTTGCCTGAACACCGAATCCATCGAATGGGGCCGGCAGGAAGTCGAAGAAGCGTTGGTAAGCCACTTCGAAGCCTTTAATGGACGCACCGTCCGCATTTATCGGGCCTGTCACCTGAACCGTGCGCGTGACGCCATTGTTGGTGAAGTCCTGGCTATACTGCCCGTTCTGGATGTAATCGTAGAACTTCTTATAGAAAATATCGAACGTCAGTGACCCAACAGAAGCGAAATAGTTCTCAACCGACAAGTCCAGGTTATCCGCAGTCATCGACTTCAGATTGGGATTGCCTGCTGCGGCGGTGTATTGAAAGTTAAAGCCGGTCACGTTTGCCGGGATGTGATCTGCCGTAGGGCTGCTATATATCACCTGCGTGCTATCGCTGCCGGTATTCAGGGCGCCCGAGTTCATTGCCACATAGTTTTTCAGAGAGCCCATGTCAGGTCGCGACATGGACCTGGACGCCGCGAATCGTAGGACCCACTGATCAGACAAACCGAACTTAACGTTGAAACTCGGAAGCCAGTTGATGTGAGTCTTGCTTGACGTCAAAGCCGAGCCTGCTCCATTACTGAAGGCAATATCATCTGGGGTGATCCAGCAACTGGCATTCGTGACATTATTACCGGTAAGCGGCGTATTGCACGGAGTTCCAGCGACACTTTGCAACCATGCATTTGTCGGTGCTATGGCGTAGCCGTCAGAGACGTCCTCGGTTTGGACCCAACGCACACCGACATTACCTTGAACAGAAATTCCGTTAAAGATGGTCTTGTCGCGCCCGCCGAATTTCAGCATGGCGTAGGCTGCCTGCGTTTTTTCGCCGACGGTATCGAGCTCGGATTGGTTAAAACAGCCATCGACAAGGTTTGCACGCTCGCAGGCCGACACCCAGCTACCGACACCTATGGAATTCATGCTAAAGCCATTGATGACCTTTGCCTTGTCTTCCAAAATGCTGTCCTTGACGAATAGGAACTGAGCATTGGCCGGAAGGACATTCCCGTCCATGAAGTCAGAGCCAAAACCGGCCGCTTCCGTCATCCCTGCAGGGTAAACGGGGCTGTCAGTATTCCAGTAAGAAGCGTTGTTGCTCCAGGTGTTGGCAATGTTTGCCCAGTTATATACGGACCAGCGAATCTTCTGCTCACGGTCAGCATATCGCACGCCCACCTTCAGCGTATCAAACCATCCCCCGTTATCGAATCTATACTCACCGTCAAGGCGTGTGGCGAACTCGTGGCCCTCGCTGTTTTCTAAGTGGTCCTGAACGGAACGATAATAGTAGTTGTTTCCGTTCGCCAGCCCGCCGGGGGACTGATTGACATTAACGGGATTACCCAAATCCATCGTCGGATACTTACCCGAGAAATCCAGGATCATATTGGTGAAGCTATTGGCGTCCACCTCAACATCCGTGTTAGTCAACTCTGCCTTTATGTACTGAACATCAAAGGTTGTGCGGAAGTGATCGTTGACATCCCAACGGAAGTTGAAGGACAGATCGCGGGTCCGGTCATGGGTATTATTGATCCGTGAGGCGGTGAAGATAGTGGCGCCTTGCTGAGCCGGCCCACACGCGGGCAAACCGTAGCAAGCGTTGACCATCTGCTGACCCGATGCATTGGCGGCGACCAGGGCCGAAGCCGCATTATCAGCACCCCACCAACCGATCGGGCTGACCATCACACCGCTTTGGAAAAGACCATTGTCGTCGAAGGTGAATGCGGGCGTGCCGTCCAGAGGCTGCGCCAGATTACTCGTCAGCGTGTTATAGCCAGGCGCCGCATATATGTCGAACGCACTGGCTGTCACGACGCGCTCATGCCATTCGTTGTGATATTTTGAATCATTGTATTGGAGCGTTGCCAGCATTGTATGGCTATTGTTCTGCCATTGCGCCGCTAAAGCCACGCCGTCGCGCGTCCGCTCATATTTGTTATCGCGGAAGGCTATCAGCGACGGAATATATGCCCAGCTATCGGTGCCATATGGCGACCCGCTGGCACAGGGCACACTGCCGTCACTGGCAAGAATGACCGTTCCATCCGGGTTTGTTGCGGGGGCGGTGGAGCAGAACGCGCCGTACCGTCCCATCTGAACCCCGTTGGTCGCGGTTTCGACATAGGAATGCGCATAGTTCACCATAAGACCGAACTCACCGACCGAGGTCTGCCAGCGATTGGTGTAGATACCAGAATAATCAGGCGTTACGCTGTCAGAGATATCACCGTAGGAGGCGCCGGCCGAGACGGAGATCAATTGACCTCGGGAATCGAATGGCAGGCGCGTGCGCAGATTAATCGATCCTGCGATTCCGCCCTCGATCAGGTCGGCAGTTTGGTTCTTGTAGGTATCGACGCCTGCCATCAGTTCAGGGGAGATATCCCCCCAGCTCAGACCGCGTGAGGAATTTGCCGAGAAGGTGTCGCGACCGTTGAATTCGGAACGCACCTGCGGAAGACCGCGAACAAGAACACCCGAAGGTTCCGCGGAGAAGTGCGACGTATCCATCGTTGCCGCGAAACGCGTAACAGTAATCCCCGCGACGCGTTGCAAAGCTTCAGCAACCGATTTATCCGGGAAGGACCCGATATCGGTGGCTGTGATTGAATCGACGATTGTGTCGGCGTCTCGCTTGGTTTGCTGCGCGGTCCTCAGAGACCGTTTGGTGCCGACGACCACAACCTCTTGCGGCGCGCTGGCGGCATCCGTTGGCACTGGCACAACATCTTGCGCATTCGCCGGTAAAGCGAAACCAGCAACCAACGCAGTTAGCGCTAACATGGATACGCCAGAATTTAACATAGTCGGCCCTTTTCGAGCCAAATTCAATTTACTCTTCATCCCTGTCCTCCTTGAGTGTCCTCTTGGCGGGATACCCGCCATAAAGGCTGCTGCTGCAAAGCATTTGGAGATCTGTGGAAGGTGGCGACGCCCGGCATACGCACGGCCAAAACCGAAACGTCGTCACCAGTGCGTCGCAGAACCGATCGAATCGTAGGTGGCGTTCCGAACGTTTCTCACTCCCATTTCATCTCCAGCACTGGGGCGACATGGCATCATCGCTCCGGCACATCTGATAAGTTCTTTGCGACCTATCTGAAAGATACCTAACAACCTATTTGCAAATTGAACAGCCTTTAAACCGAAAAATCGGCGCAATTCCATCTTATTGAAACAAAAATGCTACAAAATTCATCTAAAACAATCATTTTTAAATCAATTAGACGTTATTTCGATTCATACCCATACCGAAAATGTCGAAATGTTCAGTTTTAACGGGTTGATTTTTGACAACGACACAATAACCTGTCTAACAGGTCTAGCCTATGAATGGGCGCCCAAAATAATCTACGGCAAATGCCGAACTCTTCACCGAGCATCACAGGGGACAAAGCCTATGACCGCAATAACAACGACACGCCGCGCATTCACTTTGGGAATGGGCATCAGTTCCCTCGCACTCGTCCTGGGCGCGGCCACCCGATCTCAGGCAAAGGTCGCCGCTTTGTACAAGAACGCCAGCGCGCCTGTGGTAGCGCGTGTAGACGATCTGATCAGTCGCATGACCTTGGAAGAAAAGGTCATGCAGATGCAATCAGTGTGGGAGAACAAGAGTCTGATCCAGGATGACAAGGGCACTTTCATATCGGCTAAGGCCTCCAAGGCTTATCCGCACAGCTTTGGTATGATCGCATTACCCTATGACTATCGCGGCGTTGCGCCTGAACACGCACCGGCGCCAATCGACGGCCACGTGGTTACACGTAATGCGCGCCAGACGGCGCTTCAAACCAATGCTATTCAGAAGTGGGCGAGAGAGGAGACGCGCCTTGGCATACCGGTCTTTATGCATGAAGAGGGTCTTCACGGCTACCTGGCCAGAGACGCCACCAGCTTTCCCCAAGCCATCGGCTTGGCGTCTTCATTTGACCCCGGCTTGGTTACACGGATATTTTCTGTAGTGGCGGGCGAGATGCGGGCTCGCGGCGGCAATATCGCCCTCACCCCCGTAGTTGATGTTGCTCGCGATCCGCGATGGGGTCGGATCGAGGAAACGTACGGCGAAGATCCGCACCTGTGCGGCGAGATCGGCAAGGCCGCCGTACTTGGTTTCCAGGGGACTGAGTTGCCCCTCGCCAAGGGCAAGGTCTACGCCACCCTCAAGCATTTCGCCGGCCACGGGCAGCCCGAAAACGGCACGAACGCCGGCCCGGCGGAAATATCCGAGCGCATTTTACGAGAGGACATTTTGCCGCCGTTTGAAAAGATCGTGAAAGAGACCAACCTTCGGTCAGTCATGCCGTCTTACAATGAGATTGACGGCGTGCCATCTCACGCAAATACCTGGTTGCTCAAGACGATCCTGCGTGGTGAGTGGGACTATAAAGGAATGACGGTTTCCGACTATTTTGGTATCAAGGAAATCAACCTGCGTCATAAACTTGCGCCCGACTTCAAAGAAGCGGCATGGTACGCGATCAAAGCGGGCGTCGATATCGAATTGCCCGATGGCGCCGCCTATCCCAACCTGGTCGAACTCGTAAAATCGGGACGAATTTCTGAAGCTGAGATCGACGCACCCGTTCGACGCCTCCTAGAATTGAAGTTTCTGGCAGGTCTGTTCGAAAACCCGTTTGTCGATACGGAACTGGCCGACGCGCTAACGGCCACGCCGGGATCGGTGGCGCTTGCTCGCGAAGCGGCCACACGCACAGCCGTCCTTCTGAAAAACGAAAAAAGCCTTCTACCGCTGGATGGAAAAAAGGTCGGGAAAATGCTTGTGCTGGGACACTACGCCCAGGAAGTTCCGCTCGGCTGCTACTCCGATGTCCCCCGTCACCTGGTGTCCGTTCTAGATGGCCTCAAGGCGGAAGGGAAGGCTTCTGGGTTCGACGTAATTTACAAGGAAGGCGTCCGTATTACCGAGCCTCACATTTGGCAGGAAGATAAGATTACGCTCACGCCGCCGGAAACCAATGCCAAGCTGATCGCAGAGGCCGTCGAGGCGGCGAAAAATGCCGACACGATAGTCATGGTGCTGGGTGACAATGAGCAAACCAGCCGCGAGGCATACGCGGAAGCTCACCTGGGAGATAGACAATCCCTTGATTTGATTGGCCAGCAGAACGATCTCGCAAAGGCCATATTCGACTTGGGCAAACCGACAGTCGTCCTTCTACTAAATGGCCGCCCTATGTCGGTGAACCTGCTGGCAGAACGTGCCGACGCTCTGATCGAGGGATGGTATATGGGACAGGAGACAGGCAACGCGTTTGCCGACCTGCTTTTCGGTCGCGCAAACCCCGGCGCAAAGCTTCCCGTATCCATAGCGCGCAACGTTGGCCAACTGCCCATCTTCTACAACTACAAGCCAACAGCCCGCCGGGGTTACCTGGATGGCGAGACCAAGCCCCTTTATCCGTTTGGTTTTGGACTAAGCTACACAACCTTCGAGATTTCCACCCCGCGATTGAGCAAGACAATCATTGCTGTGAATGACAGCGTGTCCCTCTCTGTCGACGTCAAAAACACGGGGACGCGTTCCGGCGACGAAGTCGTCCAAATCTACATTCGTGACGACTTTTCGTCTGTCACCCGCCCTGTTCTCGAACTCAAACATTTTGACCGTGTTACCTTGCAGCCCGGCGAAAGCCGCACGCTAACTTTTGAAATCAAACCGTCAGACCTTTGGTTCTACAATACGGACATGGAGCGTGTGGTCGAACCAGGGACCTTCACAATCCACGCCGGACCAAACAGCGTGGATCTTAAATCGACCATCCTGACCGTTGCCTAGCAGTGAATAGCCCGTCGCGCCGGCGAGGAAATCTTGATCCGGCGCGACACGACCAAATCTGAGTCTGTTCGATATGCCCCTCTCTCTCGCTACCTTTTCGACGGCGAACGCCATCAAGCCTGCCTACGATCCGGCGTCTTTGGAAATCGGCGTCGTTCATTTCGGCCCGGGCGCCTTCCATCGCGCGCATCAAGCAGCGTATTTCGATGCGCTGGTCGCCACAGACAAACGGTGGGGCATCTGCGGCGTATCGCTGCATTCGACTGGCGTGCGCGACGCCCTCGCCCCACAGGACGGTCTCTACACATTGGGGATCCTTGACGATGAAATTAGTTACCGGATTATCGGCGCCGTGCGTGAGGTGCTGGTGGCGCCTGAAGATATCGAAGCTGTGTTCAGGCGCCTGCGACAGCCTTCGGTAAAAATCGTGACTTCGACAGTAACGGAGAAAGGGTACTGCCTGGCATCGGACTTTTCTCTGAATCTCAAGCACGCCGAGATCGCGCATGACCTGGCGCACCCGCGGACCCCGAAAACGGTGATTGGTTATGTGACGGAGGCCCTTCGCCGCCGCCGCGCGGCTGGCTTTCCACCGTTCATATTGATTCCGTGCGACAATCTACCTAAAAATGGGGAGCGCCTGAAAGCGGCGGTGGTGACATTTGCTAGTCAGCTCGATGTCAAACTATCGCGATGGATTAGCGACGAATTGCTCTGCCCGTCCACCATGGTTGACTCTATTACCCCCGCCACGGACGATGATCTACGCCGCCGCGTTGCGGCGGCGACTACCCTGGAAGATGCCTGGCCGGTCCAGCGAGAGGCTTTCAGTCAATGGGTCATAGAGTCTCACGCCCACCAGGATGGTCCGGATTGGACAAGCGTCGGCGTCACCCTCACCGACAATGTCCCGGCATATGAACGCGCCAAACTGCGCCTACTAAATGGACCGCACTCCGCTCTTGCCTATCTAGGCCTAAACCGCGGGTACGCGAACGTGTCCGAGGCGATGAACGATGCAGAGTTGGCGGATGTCATCCGACGACTGATGATAGAGGATATCGTGCCGTTACTTGAGGCTCCGGATGGCCTCGACCTAATCGCTTACAGCGAAGATATTCTGAAACGGTTCCACAACCCAGCAATTGTGCACAAGCTGTCTCAGATAGCCTGGGATGGGTCGATAAAGCTACCAATCCGGATCTTAAGCAGCCTCGGCGAAGCCCTCGACCAAGGGCGGGATATTTCTCGGCTGTGTCTGCCGCTGGCTGCCTGGATGCGGTTCGTTCGCACGAAAGCTGTCGCCGGCGAAGAGATCACCGACCCTCTGGGCCGCGAACTCTTTGCTATCGGTCAGATATGCCAGGATGATGTAACAGACGTGGCGCTCTTCCTCGCCATCCGCAGCATTTTTCCGGCACATTTGGCGAACCATCCTTCAGTCGTCTCGCAAATTGAGACTGCCTATATCGCACTGGAAGGATACACCCGCAGGCGGTGAGACCCATGGATAGGCCCTTAAACAGGCCTGAAGGCCGTTCTCGCGGCAAAGCAGCCCCCAGAACTTCCCCGCCATGCTCGGTGGCCACTGCCCCGTCTCGCCGGCATCCGAGATTTCTACGTTTTCGGACCACGACTCTTTTACACGGCACTCGGGCAGAATGTTTTCTTCACCGTCAACTCTCTAGGATTGGGCGAATTCTCGGAATAACTATTTCTCTGCGCATGGCTTTATATATCCGCGTGGCATCGTGCCCGCTCACGCCCGCCTCCTCGGCGTAATCGCCCCAAGCTTCCACGCGATCGTGGATCTCTCGGATTATGCGTTCCGCTTTGCGAGGTTTCAAATCGCAAAATTCTCCGAACGCAAGCAGGTCTGCAAGTTCGAAATGGTCTCGTTTGCCGTTCAGGCTCATTTGGTGACTATTGGTCCAGGAGCCGGAGGGGTTGTAGGCGTAACTGACATCGAAGGCGGGCGATAGGCGCCACTCGCCCTTCCTGTTCATTAAGAACGCGATGTTCTTTACATGGTCATCCTGATTTCGAATGAGAATGTTGAAAACAGCGCGCCGGAATTGTTGCTCAATGTCATAAGTAGGAAGGTTGAGGAGACGGATGGTTTCGATGGCTTGTTCGTATGAATAAGCCCCCGCTGCATTGAAGTCATAGTGGCGCATGGCCGCAAGAGACTGCATGTGAAGTTTTTGTCCGGACGGCGTGCGATCGAACCTTCGTGTCATAAAGTGGGAACGCCCACCCTCCTCATGTATACGACTTTCGCTCATATCTATGCCGGAGGCGACAGCGAGCAAATAGAAAGCGTACTCGATCACACCGAACCCTTGTGGATCTGCCAGCTCTTTATCGCGATTATTACTGATTCCATCGAATTTCATCAACCAGTAGGTATATCCGTCACCAGCCCTGACCTGACCCGATCGAAACTGTCCGGTTTCTGCATTCCAAGCCAGGACCGCTTTGGCGCGGGCGCCTCCGGCAGAGGTCCCAACCCTCAAAATTTCCTGAAGCATTTCCCTGTCATCGTGGCCAGTGAGAACGCCGGCCAATTCAGAGCGGTTATTCAAAACCATATTCGCCAGGTTTACGAGGTTTTCAATATCCAGACGTTTAGCGCGCGGATTCGCACCGATTATGGTCGGATGAAATTCGAGTGCGCCCATGCCGCGTGAGCCTATGTAACAAAGACGTTCGACAGGATTGAAGCTGTTGGCAGGACGCCCTTGGCCTGCGAGCCAGACATCGATCAGGGCGTTGCCGTATTTGTCTGGAAGGGAGTCGGCTAACAAGCCGGGTAAACCTTTGAACGCTTCTTTTGACAAACCGGAGAATTCGAATGGGTCTCTACTGAGGGGCATGGTTAGGGGAGCCAACTGAATACGGCTGCCGGCGAACTCCGGCTGATATTGGAAGACGCCGATCGAGCGATCTTCCACCCAACTTACAGCCCCAACATCACTGCCCCATAGGCGGACGATCGCGTCAGTCATTCTTCGTCCTCACCCCATACCCACTCTGTTGTCGGCCCGGTTGGTTGCCCGCCACTTGCTCGCTGTCGTTCCTGCCCTTTGTGCTTTATACGTTCGATAGGACGAACGTTTGGATCAGGCATAAACGCCAGCAATCCAGCATCTAAGCGTAAGGCCATGAGCACGCGAATGAAACTGTCCAGAGTGCCCCCCTCACCGCCCTCTAGTCGTTTGATCGTTCGAACGGAGGTTCCCGCCTCATCGGCCAGTTGCGCCTGAGTTAAGTTCCTGCTGAGGCGTATCCTTGTCACTTGAATTCCAAGTTCAATTTGGTACTGCTTAACAGTCTCGACAGATGTTGATACGTTAGGGGACACAATTGGCACCTTATAGACATATTAGGCGTTAAAGTGCCTAATATGTCCCCTTAACATTAAGAAGGCAAATTTTCAATTAAAGGGACAAAGTTGGCCCCTAGTCATAGGTTATCAGCTTCAAGGGGTCAAATATGGCCCTTAATGCTAACCAAGGCACATGAGGCAAGATCAACACTTAAGCACCGCCCTGACCTAAGCGGCATTGGCAATGCCGCACGCTGCGTTGTCTCGAAGTCCATCCAGGTAATCCGACCACCATTGCGCCATCTCAACCCGCTCATTCCAGTACAAGCCGCGATTATACGTCCTACGGACCTTATTTTTGTCCTGGTGCGCCAAGGCAGCCTCAATCACGTCGGGCCGCCAGGCGCCTGACTCGTTCAATAGAGTGCTGGCCGTGCTTCTGAAGCCGTGGCCGGTCATTTCATCTTTCGTATATCCAAGACGTCGTAGCACTACATTGATTGTGTTCTCTGACATCGGACGCAGCCAGGTTCGCACGCTCGGGAACAGGTAGTGGTGATCACCGGTGATCTCGCGCAGTTCCAGAAGGAGTTCGATCGTCTGGCGCGACAGCGGGACCCAATGCTCGATACCCATCTTCATTTTATGGGCGGGGATGCGCCAGTACCGCTCATCAAAATTGAACTCGGGCCATTCAGCCTTTCGAAGCTCTGCGGGACGTACAAATACGTGCGGAGATAGCTGAAGGGCGTACTTGGTCGTCAGATGCCCCTCAAAGGCGTCGAGGGAGCGTAGGAGCTCACCAACCCGCTTCGGCTCTAATATAGCGGCATGATGGGTGACCTTAGGTGTCCGAAGCGCCCCCGCAAGCAGGGCCGCCGGGTCGGCTTTAGCGCGCGTCGTCCAGATGGCGTACTTGAACACGCGACTGGCGAACGATCTCATGCGATGGGCCGTTTCCAGATTGCCCTTGCGTTCAACTTTTCGCAACACATCCAGAATTTGGTAGGCCTCAATTTCCGCGATGGGAAAATTACCCAAAGCCGGCTCTAGCTGCTTGGCCAGCCATAGCGTCTTGACCTTGGTCGCATCGGCCATGCCATCATCTATAATCTTTTGAATGTACTCATCCATTACGGCTTTGAACGTATTGCCGGCTTGAATGCGCTCAGCAACCTCCCGCTTCTTTTTGTGAACGGTTGGATCGACACCTTTGGCGAGAAGATCTTTGGCCTCCTCTCGCTTGCCTCTGGCGTCCTTCAGCCCGACAGCCGGGTACTTTCCAACCGTCAATTGCTGTTCTTTTCCGGCGAAGCGATATTTGAGGCGCCAGAGCTTCCCCCCGGCGGGTGAGACGATCATAAACAAACCGCCGTCATCGAAGAGCTTGTAAGGGGCGTCTTTCCCTTTAGCGTTACGGATTACAGTGTCTGAAAGAGCCATTTTGGGGGTCATTTCCTGAGGCTGAAAAAATGACCCCCAAATGACCCCCAAAAGGTGGGGGCTGTCCTCGGACGTGTGAGGACGCTCGTGGACGTCACGAGCTATAAACTACCATAATATAAGGGTTTTTTCAACACCACCGGACACCGGCGGAAGGTAAGATGGTGCCTGGAGCCGGAATCGAACCAGCGACACGCGGATTTTCAATCCGCTGCTCTACCAACTGAGCTATCCAGGCCCTCAAAGCCAGCGCCAGCCAGAAACCGGTAAGTTCACGGTGCTTCGGGCGGAGGCAGGTCTATAGGTGAGCTAAATCACCTTGTCCAGCCGAAAAAGGCAAGGATTTCTGAAAAATAGTCATTCATCCCCATCATCTTCAGACAAAGATGCCGGGGCCAGTCCGGCATCTGTATCTTCCTCGCTGACCGACAGGCCGCCGGCGCCATTGATGACATAATCGCCCTTGAGCCAATGGACCAGATCGATGTCGGCGCAGCGTTTCGAGCAGAAGGGCGCGAAGCTCGGCGCGGCATTGACGACGCCTTCCAGGGCCTCGCCATAGGGCTTTTGACAGCGGGCGCATTTGCGGATCATGTGACGATAACCTCGGACTTGGTGGCGGCTTCCAGGCGGATGATCGCCGATAACGGATCATGGGAGGCCGCCAGTAACGGACGTATAATATCTAGGGTGCCTGCCGGCGCACGCAAGGTCAGGAGGCGTCCGGGTTCCTCTTTGGCGCGCTTCACGGCATTACGCAGCAGCAGATGCGCCGCGCGGACAGGTGACCGGGCCATATCCATCAGCGGTGTGGCGCCCCACGGCCGGACAAATTCCAGTGTGCCGAACTTGCCGATCGGACCGATGATCAGCTTGTCGGCCTCAGAGCCGAAACCCGCCTGCAACAGATGGCGCAGGCGATCCGCGTCGTGGCGTTTGCCGATCAGGTCCATGACGATCAGGCCGGCCAAACCGGAAAGCCGCAACCGCCGGCCGATGTCGGAAACGGCGCGTTCGTTGCAAGCCTTGGCGAAAGCTTTCGGCGTGGCGTTCCCCTCACCGCCCGCCGAATCGATATCACAGGCGATCAGGGCGCGGGTACGTTCGATGCTGAGGTAGCCACCTTCGGGCAAAGGCGAGGACGGATTTAACGCGGCATCTTCCGCCCCATCCAGCGCATCCGAATCAAGTGTTGATTCTACAATGTCATCCCCATCGCTAACCTGTGCCAGGAGGCGATCTTTCAGAGACTGAACCGGGGAAATCCGGCGCGGTTCGCCGGTGGCCGACGCAATCAGCCGGGCGCGTGCCAATTTTTCCTGACGCGGTTCGGCGATGATCTCGATCTCCAGCGTCGCGCCTTCGACCAGTTTAGCAAAGCCTTCCTGCGGCACGTCGAGAACGGCTTCAGCGCCATCGGCCAAAGTCAGGAAGGCCACCCCGCCCGCCTTGCTTTTCAGGCGCGCCACTGACTGCACATTAACCATAGTCAATGATTGATTGAATTCATATCCCTCAGCATACAAATGCGGCTGGCCATCGATGCAGACCGCACCACGCGCCAGACCGAACCGGCTGTCATAGTGAAGGGTAATCACTGCGCATATCCGGCGCCATTGAGCAGGCATTTGGTTTCGTAAAGCGGCAGCCCCATCACGCCGGTATAGCTGCCGACCAGTTGGGTGACATAGCTGCCAGCGAGGCCCTGGATGGCATAACCGCCAGCCTTGCCGATGCCCTCGCCACAGACCAGATAGGCGGCCACATCGGCATCGCTCAGACGCTTGAAGGTCAGGCGCGTTTCGGCCAGGCGCGAGGATAGCTTGCCCGCCGGGTTGACCACCGCCACGCCGGTATAGACGCGATGGCCGCGCCCGGAGAGTAGTTTGAGACACGCCGCCACATCGGCTTCGGTTTCGGCCTTGTCGAGCACGCGACGGCCAACGCAGACCACCGTATCGGCGGCCAGCACGTAGCCCGGCGTCACGGCCGCGACAGCCTGCGCTTTCGACACAGCCAATCGCAGCGCCAGTTGCGCCGGGGTTTCATCTTTCAGAGGAGATTCGTCGAGATCAGCCGCCGCGATATGATCAGGCACAAGCCCGATCTGGGCCAGAAGGTCACGGCGGCGCGGGCTGGCGCTGGCCAATATCAAAGGGGCGCGCTCAGCCATCAGGCGCTTTTACTTGAAGCGGTAGGTAATACGACCCTTGGTCAGGTCATAGGGGGTCATCTCGACCAGAATCCGGTCGCCAGCCAGCACGCGGATGCGGTTCTTGCGCATTTTGCCCGCCGTGTGAGCGATAATTTCATGGCCGCTTTCTTCCAGCTTCACGCGGAAGGTCGCGTTGGGAAGCAATTCAACAACAGTGCCGGGAAATTCTAAAAGTTCTTCTTTTGCCATACGGCCCCTCTGGATGCGGATGGACTCCTCAGCGGGACTCACATCGCTCAAATATTCGATTGCGCCCTTTATACCCAAAGCCTGCCACTGGAAAGCCCAAAAAGGTAAAGCGCTCCCTGCCGGTGAGCAGGGAGCGTCAATATGCGCTCAGAGGCCGCGCAGGCTCGCCGCATCAGCGGCGGCGTGCCGTCGCACGCAAAAGGTGCGCTGAGCCAGGCTCAACGCACCTTGGGGAAGAAGTTCTGTCGGGGGAAACTAGAACTTTCTCACCAGACTGAGGGTCGCCGTATCGGCATTCCCCTTGTCACCGGTAAAATCCGAACGCGTATAGTCGGCGCGGACGGCGTAGGCCGGGTTGATGTGATACTGGCCACCGACACCGTAATCGAGGGCCGTGCCTTGTTCAGCCTTGCCGGCGATGGCCGGGGCCTTCAGGTTGGTGTCGGAGACGCCGACGCGGCCGATCAGGTCGAAGCTCGGCGAGACCGGCAGGTAGCCGACGCCGTAGACAGCGGCCTTATTGGTCAGCTTGTAGTTACCGCCGACGCCGTTGTCGTCATTGGTGCCGAAAGCGGCCTCGCCTTCAACGCCGAAATGGGGGGTGATCTTGGTGCCGACGCGGGCATTGACGCTGCCGAGCTTGGTATTGGTCGTATCATTGTCGGTTTGCTGGTAACCGAGCGAACCGTAGACCTTGCCCACGTCCTGGGCCGTGGCGGCGGTACCGATAGCGAGGGTGGCCACGGCGGCCGCGGCGATCAAAAGGGTCTTCTTCATAGTATGTGCTCCATATTTAGACGGGTCACGCATCGGGGAGGATGCGGGCCGGACGATCATCTTGTCGTCTGAGTTCAATATGGTGCCGCCACCGGACCTTCGTGGGGCATTTGCGGGGTCTTTTTGAGGTCTTTAAGGTCAAATAAGACCATATGAACACCCTCTCGCCCCGACTAAGGCGAACCGCGTCATATATGGCCGCTTTTGGCCGGATTCCCGCCCCATTGGTGAATGGAGATGAATGACAAAAATGTAATTAAATCATAAAGATAGGAAAAATTTGCCGACTCAGGCGCGCACCAGCGCATTCACCAGCGTAAACAGGCGACGCGCCGTTTCGTGGTCGATGGCGATCTTGCCCTTGAGACGTTCGGCCAGGAGTTCGGCGCCTTCGTTATGGACGCCGCGGCGCCCCATGTCGATCGACTCTATCTGCGTGGGCGTGGCGTTTTTCAACGCTTCGTAATAACTCTCGCAGATCAGGCGATAATCGCGCAGCATCATCTTGAAAGGGGCCAGGGACAGCATGATCTTGCGGGCGAAATCAGGTCCAGTGATATCGAAGACCAGCCGGTTGTCTTCCAGCGCCAGCCGCAAATCGAACGGCCCCTGCCCGTCCGCCGCCCCATCCGGCACGAAGCTGTTCTTTTCGATCAGATCGAACATGGCGACCTTGCGCTCGTGCTCCACCTGATCAGAGGGCGCGCTTAAGGACGCTTCATCGATGTCGATTCGGGCGATACGCATGGCGGAACCTCACTTTCAGTCTCAAAGCAGGATGAGCATAACTCCGCCTGGTTTGGCAAGAGACACCTGTAGTGTCCAAATCAGCTGGCTGATTTGGGAAGGGCGACCCTCAAGCAGCGAAGCGGTAGGGCTTCGCATGGGCGAGGCAAGCCCCGCGGCTTGAGCGCCTAAAAATGCTCAGGCATACGCTTGGCGCGGCGCGGCGCGGCCAGGTCAAGCAGCAGCACATCGACGCATTCGGCCTCGATACGGACATCGCGGTTGGTCGCGCCGGCGAAACGCAGGGTCAGGGCGACGGCCGGCGCTTCCAGCGCTTCGAGCGAGATATCGAGCAGACTCAACGGCAGGTTCTCCTGCTTGATATCCAACCCGCGCATTT
Source organism: Asticcacaulis sp. (assembly GCF_035497195.1). GTDB lineage: Bacteria > Pseudomonadota > Alphaproteobacteria > Caulobacterales > Caulobacteraceae > Asticcacaulis. The sequence goes on along the minus strand of NZ_DATJDZ010000018.1, from coordinate 67,546 downwards.
TCACCGCCGTCACGCACGAAATACGCAGAACGCTCGGCGCGCGCAGCGGCACGCCCTTATCGGCCTCATGACAAAAACGGTTCATCCGCAGGGTGAAGTGGCGGCCCGCCGGATCATAACTGAGATCGCCCGCGCGCAGAGCGGCATCCTGCACCAGGGCCGAGATGGCGGGCAGATCATCGGCTTCCTGCGCCATCAGGCGCAAGGGCTTTGCCGGCGCTTTCCCTAACCCGAACAATCCCATCTATTCGTCTTCCATCATGGGTTCATCGCCCTTGATGCGGCGGATATTCGCGCCACAGGCCGACAGCTTGCCTTCGAGATTCTCAAACCCGCGATCGAGGTGATAGACGCGATTGACCGTGGTTTCGCCGCGCGCCGCCAGTCCGGCGATCACCAGGCAGGCCGAGGCGCGCAGATCGGTGGCCATCACCTGAGCGCCGCGCAGTTCAGACACACCATAGACGCGGGCTTCGCTGCCGCTGACGCGGATATCAGCGCCGAGGCGGCTCAGTTCCGGGACGTGCATGAAGCGGTTCTCGAAAATGGTTTCCTTGATGACGCTCTCACCCGTGGCCAGCGTCATTAGCGCCATGAACTGCGCTTGCAGGTCGGTGGCGAAGCCGGGATAGACATCCGTGGTCACATCGACCGGCTTGATGGCGCCGGAACGTTTGATGGTCACGGTATCGAAGCCGCGATGGACTTCGCAGCCGGCCTCGACCAGTTTGTCGAGCAGGATGGAGATCAGTTCGGGCCGCACCTTGGTCAGGCGCACTTCACCGCCGGCCATGGCGCCGGCAACGGCATAGGTGCCGGCTTCGATACGATCGCAGATCACCGACCAGTCGGCGCCGTGCAGTGTGGCGACACCTTCGATAACGATGGTGGTAGTGCCCTGCCCGGAGACCTTAGCGCCCATGGCGTTGAGGCACTCGGCGAGGTCGGAGATTTCCGGTTCACAGGCGCAATTGGTCATGACCGTGGTGCCGTGGGCCAGCACCGCCGCCATAAGGGCGTGTTCGGTCGCGCCAACCGAGACGAACGGAAAGTCGATCTCAGCGCCTTTCAGCCCGCGCGGCGCCTGGGCGAAGACATAGCCTTCGTGCATGTCGATATGGGCGCCCAAGGCTTCAAGCGCCTTCAGGTGCAGATCGACCGGACGCGCGCCGATGGTGCAGCCGCCGGGCAGCGATACCTTGGCGTGGCCGGTGCGGGCGATCAGCGGCCCCAGCACATTGAACGAGGCACGCATCTGGCGCACCAGATCATAAGGCGCGAAGGCCGAGGTGATTTCGGGCGTATGCAGCAGGGTCTGCTGGCCGTCAGGGCCGTCCGATTCGGTGATCTGGGTGCCGAAGCGCGTCAGCAGACGGCCGAGGAGCCGGGTATCGGCCAGGCGCGGCATATTGGTCAGGCGCACCGGTTCGGAGGTCAGCAGGGAGGCGGCCATCAGCTTGATGGCGGAATTCTTCGCGCCCGAAACGGGGATGTCTCCGAAGAGAGGGCTGCCGCCCTCGATAGCAATGCGATCCATAAACCGGCCTGTAACTCAAGGTCTGCGCCAAAGCGGCGAATACGCGGTTCTACATGACATTGAAACGCGCGCAATACATGCTTGCGCTTTTAGGACTCGTTTTGCTTCCCTTTTTCGTTATCAGGGGTTGGCTGTTCGTCAGCGGCCTGCCCCGCGGCTTTGCGACGACGCAGATTATCCCGCAGCGCCGATTGCAGACGCACGGCGCGCATTTCGGCCTGGGTCAGGGGCCGCTTGGCGGCTTTTGGCGCTTTGGGGGTATCAGACATAAAAAAGCCGCTCGGAATATGACGAGAGGCTTTGGGCTTAAGAAATCCGGGGAATAAATGCAAGTGTCGCTATTTTTCGCTTTGTCTTTTCACAAACTTTGGCTATAGCCGCCGCCTCGGGTGATGTTCGCGTCCCCGTTCGCCGCGTTAGCTCAGTGGTAGAGCGCATCCTTGGTAAGGCTGAGGTCGAGAGTTCGAGTCTCTCACGTGGCACCACGAAGGCCCTTGTCCCTAAAGGACTTGGGCCTTTGCCATTTTTGGACATACTCACCGATACTGACGTTTCGAAGCAGAACATTACGCAAACCGCACTGGATTTACGTGCAAAATCCGTGCAGTTTGTTCTCCAGGCGTTCCGCACTTACCTCTAACATCCCTCTCCCTGATTCAACTCGTCTGTTGCGCCATAATTCGTGATTTGCCTACCCATGCTTGGTGGCCTCAAACGCTTCCGCGTAAATCGTTAGGAAGCTTTGCAAGTCGGCCACCACTCGGATCAAGATCAGTCGGAGTGATGTTTGCTAAGCTACCGCTAGGGCAGATAACACCCGGTTCATATCCTCTTGAAACGCATCATCTGAATCTAAGCGTAAGTTGCCAACAACGATACGCCGTAGATTTCTCGCAAAATCAGGCCGATCAGGGCACCAATCGGTTTTGTAAAATTCATCTATAGCCAGCGGCAGAAGAAGATTCTTTCCGCCTTCACTGGCTTGCTTTGACATAATCTCTTCGATCTCATTCAACACCCCATTACGCGTCAATGATTTCTCTGAACAGATAAGAAGCATATAATCTGCAGTGTTGATCCCGTCGGACATAAAACGGTGAAGCTTTTGTCCAATTTGGCTGGTTTGTGAAAAAAAAGCAGTGGAAACGCCTTTTGAAACCAGGAAGTCGCGTACCCTCTCCGCTATTGCTTCATCCGGGCCGCCATAAGCTATGTAGACCGATTTATACAAATTGCGTTCATCTATAATTTCCACGAAATGATTTCCCGCTTCGAATATTCTATAAATCTCCCCGAGGTTGCCCAATACTGTTGAGCAATATACAAGCACCCTCGGAACATCTCTTGAATCATCGGCGCTTGTTTTTCTGGTTGACTCGCCCCTCGTTTCTGTAAACTGGGTCCTCACTACACTTTTTGCGGCATCCAATAACAAATGCCAATCATTTGACATTATCTTTGCCGACCTCGCATCTAATTCTTCAAAAGCTATCATGTGGTGAGTAACTCCCGTCAATAGGATCGTTCTCATCATATGAAACACGACAATGCTGTCCACTTTATCATCGTCGGAGTTGCCCAATAGCGGGGACTCATACATCCCCAATTCGCCGAAGCCATCAAGCGTATGACTTCCTTCAGAAGGAACCCTTCCGCGAAAATGCGCCAAGGAATTCTTTTTGAAATTTTCATTTATGGCCACAGCGCCCTCCCATATAGGTGGCTGACGCTACCACAGAGGGCTTGAAACACAAAAGCGCCGCCACCCCGAAGAATGGCGGCTCTTGAATATGTTTACTTTCGCAGAATGATAGACGGCTAAGGCTTGTACGGCGTCTGATCTACGAAGCGCCCGATCAGGCCGGCCACCGCCACCAGCACCGTGATCTTCGCCATACCCTGCGCCGGGATCAGCGCCTTCAGTTCATCCGGCACTTGCAGCCAGATCGTGGGAATCGCCACTACTGCGCCGAGCGCCCAGGTGGAATAGGCACGCAGAGTTTCGCGCCAGTTATTGATCAACTTCATGAGTTTAGCTCCTGTATGGATATTTGAACATGGAAACGGACGTCATGACCCGCGCGCCGGCGCCCGAATTACCGATCGCGGCGAACAGGCCCAGTTCCGGCGACCAGCAGACATTCGTCCAGTTATTGTCGGCCGCGGAAGTGCGCGTCGCCCACGTCACACCATCCGGCGAGGTCATGACGCGATTGCCCGTGCCGGTATTGGCCACGACGCAGAACAGCCCCAGTTCCGGCGACCAGGCGACAGTCATCCAGCTATTGTCCGCCGCCGAGGTCCGCAGCGTCCATACCGTGCCGTCCGGCGAGGTCATCACGCGGTTGCCTGCACCTGTACTGGCCGCGGCGCAGAACAGGCCCAGTTCAGCCGACCAGCACACGGCGTTCCAGTTGTTATCGGCCGGCGATACCTGCGTCGTCCATGACACGCCATCCGGTGAAGTCATGACGCGGTTCCCGGTTCCAGATGCGGCCACGACGCAGAAAAGGCCCAGTTCGGCTGCCCAGCAAACGCTGCGCCATTGCAGACTGACCGGCAGGGTCCGCAAGGTCCAGTTGTTCCCGTCAGGCGAGGTCTGGGCATAGGCCCCGGAAGAGACGGCGCAGAACAGGCCCAGCTCAGCCGACCAGCAGACGCCATACCACGCTTGATCGGCGGCGCTGGTCCTGATTGTCCACGTGATTCCATCCGGTGAGGTCATGACCCGATTGCCCGTGCCGGTATTGGCAACCGCGCAGAACAGCCCCAGTTCCGGCGACCAGCACACCGACAGCCACTGATTATCGGCCGCCGAAATCCGGGCCGTCCAGATGATGCCGTCCGGCGACGTCATCACGCGATTGCCTGTGCCCGACGCGCCTACCGCGCAAAACAGCCCCAGCTCCGCCGACCAGCAAAGGGATTGCCAATTATTGTCAGCCGCCGAGGAACTGATCAGCCAGGCCGCGCCCGTTACATAATTCCGCTGCGGTATCCCAACAGTCTTGTAAAACGTTTTGCCGAAGCGAACGCGGCCGCTGAAACGATTGACGGTGAAAGCCGTGCGCCAGTTGCTGCCATCGGGCGAGACCTTAAGGCTGAGATTGCTGTCGCCCAGCAGACCCAGAACAGCGCGCGTGCTGTAGCCTTTTTGCAAAAGAATCTGCGCGTTGTTGCCATCAGCCTCCTTGTTGAGGCTTAAGGAGATGTCGCCGCTGCCGCCTTCGGCCACGGTCTTGCCACTGAGCAGGGCCGCCGCACCCTTGACCGCCAACACATTGTAGGCGTCGGCGGTCGTTCCCAGGCCGAGGCGGCTGAGATTGGCGAGGGCCTTGATAGCGTCCTCGAACGCGGTCCATCCCGATGCCGTGCGCAGCAGGAAAACGCCTTCGGCCTTGATGTAGACAATCGCCCCTTCCGGAAAATCGACCGTTTCCCAGGCGCCGCCCTCGGCACGGACGAAAGCGCCCGCCGCCAGCGCGCCCCACACGGCGCCGGTGGGTGTCGCTGGCAGGGTATAGCTGTCGCTATCGCCGGGGCTTATCGGTTGCGCACTGATCGTGCGGCTGATCGCCTGGGCCTGCACCAGGCTTTCCAGCCGCATCAGGCCGGCGTTCATGACGATGCGCTTCTGGCTGTGATCGCCAATCAGCGGCAGTTGTAATCGGGGTGTCGTATCGCTCACGCCTCACCTTTTGTTCAGGAATATGCTCCTGAAAGGATGGGGCCGGCCCAGGCGTGCGGGGATTAGTTATCCGAGATAGACCAGCCGCTTCTTGCCCTTGGTCGCGCGCATTTCACCGACATTATCCTGATGGCTGCCGTCACGATGCGCCTGCGAAGCGCTGCCTTCGATGTAAAGCGTCTTATCGATATCCTTCTGGATCATATGGGCGGCATAGAGATGCCCCTGGAAGAAGGTATCGACCGTAGAGCCGATAATCGGAATGACTGTATCGCCGAGGGAGACGCCGGCATCGACCAGCAGAGCCAGGAAGGCAGCCGCCAGGGTCGTTGAGTCACAGCGGGCGCGCAGGCCCTGATAGAGGATAAAAGCCCCCGCCAGCACGGAATAGGCCGTACCCAGGCCCGGAATCGGCACCCACGCCAATATGCCGTCCAGCCCGATGATATTGATCGGCCCGATGCCGATGATGCGATCGGACAGGCGCTTGATGGTATCGACCGAGTCGTAGATGCGCCGCACCTCATCCTGGGTTTTTGCGAACATAGCCCTTGCCCCCCGATCGATCGCTAAATATAGACTGAGGCCGTTAACCCCTGTTAACGAAATAGCGGTGCGAACGCCGCTTTTGTCAATACCGATTGGAACCCGATGCGCCTGATCTCTGCCTTCAGAACAGTCTGGTCAGGCCTGTGCATTGGCGCGTCGGGCGTGGCGCTACTGGCAGGACTGGTTTGCCTGAAGACGTTCCATCATCCCCTGCTCTACCTTATCGATATCTTCACCCTGCCCCTGCTGACGGCGACGCTCGGCCTGACCGTGGCCTTCTGGCTGATCCGCGAGAAAACCGCCTGGCGGCTTGGCGCAGTCGCCTGCGGCGTCTGGCTGTTGGCGCTGTCGCCGCAGGCCTTCGCCCCACAACGTCCAGCCGACGAAACTGCACCGGCCGTGCGCCTGATGTTCGCCAATCTGTATATTTACAACAAGACGCCCGAACGTCTGCTCGATTGGGTCGATGCGGAAAAGCCCGACATCATCGCCACGGTTGAAAACCTGACCGACCCCAAATACACGCCGACGGTCAATCGCCGCTATCCCTACCAATATAAATACCACGATACGGTCGTCTATTCCCGCTACCCGATCCTGTCGAGCCATCGGGGTGAAACGGATTACAGTTTCGATACGCTCGACATCCGGACACCGCAGGGGCTGATGCATCTGGCGGTCGTCCATCTCTGCCAGCCGAAAATCCAGACGCACGATTGCCAGTCCTCGCAAATCGCGCGGCTGAAAGCTGACATATCCACAGATCAGCGCCCCACCACAGTTATGGTCGGAGATTTCAATTCAAGCCTGAGCGCCTACCTGTTGCAGGACTTCGCGCACGACATGGATTTCAAACCTGCCGCGGCGCCCACTGGCACCTGGCCATCGGTCTTGCCGGGGGTCTTGCGTATCGCCATCGATAACGCCTTCGCCGGCAAGCATTTCAGCCTGTCCCGCCGTAAGGTCGGCCCGGATAACGGGTCCGATCACCGGCCTATCGTCGTCGATGTACGCCCGGCCAGGAACTAGGCCTTCTTTGTCGGCTTCTTGACAGCCGAAACGGCCCTGGCGATCGGTTTGGGTTCGATCTTGAGCGCCGCTTTCACCGGCTTGGCCGCCGCCTTAAGCACCGCCGGCGCTTCGACCACCGCTCCACTGACCGCCACCGGCGCCTCGATCACCGGATCGAAGACCACCTTGGGTTCCGGTGCGGCTTCGACCGTTTCAACCAAAGCCTCCGCCGTCTTTTCCACCGTATCTTCAGCAGCCTTCACCGCCGCTTCCGCCCTGGCCGCCGCTACGCCCCAAACGCCTGTGAAACCGGGCCATTTGCCAGCCATATCCGCCATCTGCGGCATGTCCTTGAGCAGCCCTTCATTCTTGGTGAGGCTCTGCGTCATCGCCCAGGCACCGAGGCCGAAGCTGGAGGCCGCCCAGAAAGGCACCCACATCGGCGACAGCGCGCCGACCCAGAAGTTCACCACTTTTTCGGAAGCGGCCTTGACCTCTTCAGGCGTGGCGGGGAATTTCGGCGTTGGATAATCGGTCATGCTCAACATCTCAGCCTCTGGGGTTATGGGGAGGGCATATTGCGACGCAACATAACACGCTGGGGATAAATCGCCAATATGGCGCGCGATCACAAAATCCGGACACGCGCCTGACCGCCCGCTTCACCGAAGGTCGCCACCACATCCTCGCAGATGGCGGTCAGCAGCGGCGCAAAATCATCCGGCGCATTGACCGTCACCAGGGCGCAGCCGTTCATCTTCATCGGGTTCCACAGAGGCCGCAAACGCAGTTCGGCCACCACCATCTCGGCCGTCTCGCCGATTTCGCGCTCCATATGACGCAGCCAGGCATCGAACGTCTCCAGATCTTTCAGCGGCAGCCAGATCAGAAACCGCGCATCGGGCCTCAAGGTCAGCACATCGCGTACCGTCTCGGTGATCTGCCTGTAATCGTCCGGTTTCTCGAACGGCGGATCGATGAGATAGAGCAGATCCTCGTCGCCTTCGGTCGTTTGCCGCGCCACCTTGTAACCGTCGGCCTTGATCGCCTGGCCGCGCGGTTCGATGCGCTCGGCTAGCAGGCGCACATCGTCATCGCGCAGTTCGCAGCCGACATACTGGTCGCCGGCGCGCTGGTGATCGAGAATCAGCACCGGCGAACCGGGATAAATGCCCAGCCGGTCCTTGAAACCCGCCTTGGTGTTCTTGGCCCGGACATAATCGGCCAGCGGCTTGAGGCTATCCGGCACGTCGCGGCTCATCAGGTACTGGATGCCGGCCTCTGCCTCTTTCGAGCGCGAGAAATCGGGATTGGACAGGTCGTAATAGCCCGCGCCGGCGTGGGTATCGACTACCAGCAGCGGCTTTTCGTTGTTGCGCAACAGGCGCAGCAAGGTCAGCACAGCGGCGTGCTTGGCGAGATCGGCGAAGTTTCCGGCGTGAAAGCCGTGTCTGTAGTTCATAAAAGTCCCAATTCGCGCTTTGTCTTCTTCGGCAGGGCCGCGACGATCATATCATAAGACCCGCGCACATGGTCCATCAGATCATTATCGGTAATGCCCCTGACCTGAATCCACTTCATGCCGCGTGAGGCGAGGTAGGGCGCGGGCCGGCAGCCATCGGCATCACTGAGGATTTCATAGCCAATCGGCGTCACTTTGAAACTGACCGCAAGCCCCCCACCCTCCTGCCAGCCGGCAATGGCGAAGACCTTACCGCCCACCTTCCAGACATCCGCTCCGCCCCACTGCACCACATGGGTGGTGTGGGGCAAAGTGGCGCAGAAGGCGTTGAAGGCTTCAGGTGTCATCTTATTTCAGCGGCATCTCGCGGGCGATTTGCAGGGTATCGGCCAGCAGCGCTTCCGATGTCGGCCAGGCGCCGGCGCCCTTGCCGGTGACATACCAGGTCTCGCCATTATCTAACTCGATAATGGCGCGGTTCTGTTCGCCCCGCGCCCCGACGAGATAGTGATCGGCATCGAGCACTTCCAGCTTCATCGAGCCTTCCAGCCCCTCCGCCGTCGGATAAGCGCGCGCCACATAGCGCAGGCCCTTGCCCTTCGGAATGACCAGCGAGTCCTCGGTGATCTGGCCGACCTCGATATGTTTCGGCATCTGGCCGGGGAAGGCGATTTCACGCAGCAGTTTCAGCTTGGCGCCGACATCGGTGCCATCGAGATCGGCGGTCGAATCCGGCTCGGCGAAACCCAGACGGCGCGCTTCATCCATCGCGGCGTCAAAGGTCTTGCCTGATTCCACCTGATCGATAACGAAATTGGATGTGCCATTGAGCACGCCCGCCAGCGACTCGACTTTATGACCCGCCGCCGCGGCGCGCTTCAGCGCCTCGATGACCGGCGCACCGCCACCGACGGAGGCCGAATAGGTCAGCATGGCGCCGGAGGCTTTGGCGGCGGCGCGCAGCTTGTCGGCCGAAGCGGCCACCGCCTGCTTATTGGCGCTGGTGACCGACACGCCGGCTTTCAGGAAACCTTCCAGCAGTTCGGCCGAGGGCGATACGCCGGTGCCGATATCGACGAAGACATCGACATCGTTGCGCACGAACGACCGCGCATCCGAGGTGAATTTCGCCGCCAGCGGATGATCGCGGCGCTTGCTCGCATCGCGCACCAGAATACGGTCGACCTCGATCAGTTCCGGCCATTCCAGGCAACGCTCCAGGAATTTCGAGCCGACCCCGCCGGCGCCCATGACGGCGATGCGAATGGGGCGCTTGAGCACAGCCGTCTTGCGATAGGCGGTTGTCGTGCCGAGCGTGGTTTCATAGCCCTTGGCCAGCCCCGCCACTTGAACCGTCAGGCCGTTATCGGCGGCGAAACGCATGGCCTTGCCCTGCACCACCGGGAAGGCGATCTTGAGCGCCTCTTCCCAACTCAGGGACTCATAGGGCCTGGCGGAATCACCAACATTAGCCGGATCGGCGTCATAGACGGCGTCCACGTCCTTGATCAGGCGGGCGGTGACGCCGAGCGCTTTAGCGATATAGACCGCCGTCAGATCCGAACCGCCCCGGCCGAGCAGCACCGGTTCGCCCTCGGCGTTTTCGGCGACATAGCCCGGCACCACGACCAGATCGACGGTTTGCAGGTCGTCCGTCAGCACCTCGGCCCTGATCGACACCGGATTGGCGTTCAGGTGCTCGCCCTCGGCCACCAGACCGATTTCATAGGCCGAACGGAACTGCGTCACGATGCCCGACCGCTCACAGGCCATCGCCAGCAAGGTGGCGGCGCGCATTTCCCCAGTCGCCACCAGGTGCGGCGTGGCCGAGGACACCGAAGCCTGGGTATAGCTGCCAGCCAGGCGCATAAGCTGGTCGGTCTGGCCCTTGAAGGCCGACACCACGGCAATCACCTTATGGGCGTCACGGACATAGCGGTAAATTTCCGCTACGGCGCGTTGCAGCGCGCTTTCGCTCGTAAGCACCGAACCACCGAATTTAACGACGAGGACAGACATAATTCACCCGTTTCAGACCAATTTGCACGGTCGCTATAAGACTTTGACGTCATAGCCAAGAAAAAACGTGCAAATCGTTGTGATTCTTTGGCTCCGTTTCAGATGAAACCGGCAAGCGACTTGAATACCGGCCGACTATACGGCAAAGCAGCGCCATGCACAGTCGCGCCACTCTCCTGAAAGCCTATGGCCTCCTGATCCTGACCAGCCTCATCTGGGCCGGCAACAGTGTGGCCGGGAAGATCGCCGCCGGTCATATTGATCCGATCCTGCTGACCACCCTGCGCTGGTCCATCGCCGCCCTGATCATCACGGCGCTGTCGATCAAGCACCTGAAAGCCGACTGGCCGGTGATCAAACGCCACTGGCTGCTTTTGTTCGGCTACGGGGCGTCGGGTTTTGCCCTGTTCAATATCCTGCTCTACTCCGCCCTGACCCAAACGGCGGCGGTCAATGTCATGATCGAACAGGCCGGCATTCCGCTGATCATTTTCCTCGGCAATTTCGTGTTGTTCCGTCTCAAGGCGACGACGGCGCAACTGATTGGCTTCGTGTTGACCGTCACCGGCGTGATCCTCACGGCCACGCATGGCGATCCGCGCCAGTTGCTGCACCTCAAGCTCAATCTCGGCGACGCCATGATGCTCGGCGCGATTATCGTTTATGGCGGTTACACGGTCGCCCTGAAATGGAAGCCGGTCATGCACTGGCAGACCCTGCTGGCCGTGCCCTGTATCGGCGCGGCCTTAACCTGCGTGCCCTTTCTGATCTGGCGGCACCTGACGCATCCGTTTCCGGCGCCCGACGCCACCGGCTGGGGTGTGGTGGTCTATGCCGCGCTGTTCGTCGCCCTGCTCGCTTCGGCCACCTATATCGCCGGCATTGAGTTGATCGGCGCCAATCGCGCCGGCCTGTTCATCAATTTGCTGCCGATCTTCGGCGTGTTTCTGGCGGTCATTATCCTGCGCGAACCGCTGCACACTTACCACCTGATCGCCCTTGCCCTGGTCAGCGCCGGCATAATCCTGTCGGAATGGCGCCGATTTCGGCCGGCGAAAGCTTAGGACGCGAAACGCCGCGCCCCGGCCACGCAGGCCACGATGGCGATCATCACCGCCACCACCGCCCAGCCGATCGGCTCCTTCAACAGGCAGGCCGCCAGAATCAGCCCCATGAACGGCTGAACCAACTGCAACTGCCCGACAGCGGCGATCCCGCCCATCGCCAGACCGCGATACCAGAACATGAAACCGATCAGCATGGAAAACAGCGACACGTAGCCCAGGCTCAGCCAGGCCGGCCAATGTATGGCCGATAAATCCATCGGCCACGTCATCACCCCCAGCGCCAGCATGACCGGCGACGCCACCAGCAGCGCCCAGCAGATCACCTGCCAGCCGCCCAGCCGTCGGGACAGACGCGCCCCTTCCGCATAGCCGAATCCGCAAACGGCAATGGCCGCCAGCATCAGCAGATCGCCCACCGGCGACACCGAAAACCCTTGCGTCAACGCATAGATAACAATGCAACTCCCGCCCAGTCCGGAAAACAGCCAGAACAGGCGCGGCGGATGCTTTTCGCCCAGCAGGCTGGCGCACACCGCCGTTGAGATCGGCAGCAGGCCGGTAAAGACGATCGAATGCACCGAATTGATGTGCTGCAATGCCATGCCGGACAGCAGCGGAAACCCAACCACCACGCCCAGCGCCACCAGAACCAGCGACACGATATCGCGCTTTTCCGGCCGCGCGGCCCGGAAGACGATCAGGCACACGGCGGCCAGTACCGCCGCGATCACCGCCCGCGCACTGGTCAGGAACAGCGGCGACATCGCCTGCACCGCCACCTTGGTCGCGGGCAGGGAACCGCTGAAGGCCAGCACGCCCAGGCCGCCATTGATCCAGCCGATTGTCTTCTTGTCCATAACGCGCTCCATCGCAACAGGCGCTTCCTATGCAAACAAAAGGCTGGCCCTGACAGGCATGGTCCGGTAAAATTCCATCAAACCGTTATGGTACGGAGACCAGTACAGTTATGAGCGCAGCCGCCACCCTGACCACCCAGGTCATGGACCAGATCCGTGACCGCATCGCGCGCCAGCACCTGTCTCAAGGGGCGCGCCTGCCCTCGATCCGCGCCATGTCCGAGGCGCAGAAGGTCTCGAAATCAACCGTGGTCGAGGCCTATGACCGCCTTCATGCAGAGGGGGTCATTTCGGCCCGGCGCGGCTCCGGCTATTTTGTCGCCGCGCCCCATGCCCCGATGTCGCTGGCCGAGATTGGGCCGAGGCTGGATCGGCAGGTTGATCCGCTGTGGATATCCCGACAATCGCTGGAAACCGAGGCCGATTATCTCAAGCCCGGCTGCGGCTGGCTGCCCTCTTCCTGGCTGCCGGAAGACGACATCCGCCGTTCCCTGCGCACCCTGGCGCGGGCCGAGGCCACCAACCTGACCGAATATGCTACGCCACTGGGCTATGCGCCCTTGCGCCAGCTACTCTCCCGCCGCCTGTCCGAGCACGGCATCGACGCCGCGCCGGCGCAGATACTGCTGACCGGCTCCGGCACTCAGTCGATCGACCTCATCTGCCGCTTCCTGCTTAATCCGGGCGATACGGTGTTGGTCGATGATCCCTGCTATTTCAATTTTCTGGCCCTGCTGCGCGCCCATCGCGTCACGGTCGTCAGCGTACCGATGACCCCAACGGGGCCGGATATCCATGCTTTCGCCGACGTGCTGATCCAGCACAAGCCACGCCTCTATATCACCAACAGCGCCCTGCATAACCCGACTGGCGCCACGCTGTCGCCAGTCACCGCCCACCGCCTGCTCAGACTGGCCCAGGCCCACGATCTGCTGATCGTCGAGGACGATATCTATGCCGATTTCGAGCACAGCCCCGCCCCGCGCCTGGCCGCCTTTGACGGGCTGGAGCGTGTCATCCACATCGGCAGCTTTTCCAAGACCCTCTCTGCCGCCGTGCGCTGCGGTTTCATCGCGGCCCGCCCGGAGTGGATCGCGCCGCTGATCGACATGAAGATCGCCACCAGTTTCACCCACGATCCCTTGTCGGCCGAATTGTTGTACCATCTGCTGAGCAATGGTCATTACCGCAAGCACATGGCCGATGTGCGCGAAAAACTGGCGGCTATGCGTCCCGTCATCATCAGGAAGCTGGCCGCGCTCGGCATCCAGCCTTGGCATGTGCCTCAAGGCGGCATGTTGCTGTGGTGCGAACTGCCTGATGGCGTCGATGCCTCCGAAGTCGCGCGCCTGGCGCTTGCCGAACGCGTCGTGCTGGCGCCGGGCAACGCCTTCAGCCTGTCGCAGGGCGCGCGCAGCTTCATGCGCTTCAATATTACCCAGATGGCGGATGGTGAAGTCTTTGATGTCCTGAAACGCGCCCTCTTGACGCAGGCGCAGCATTTGCGCATATAGACCCTACTCATCGAGACCAGCCGAGGGAAAGGCCCGACGACGCTGGGGCAACCGCTGCAAACGCAGTATGGTGCCAACTCCTACGGGGCGCATTTCCCCGACAGATGAGAGGATGACAGTCCCCGTGCGAAAGCGCGGTGCGGTGTCTGCTCTCGACTGGTCACGATGATTCGATTTTACCGTGACCGGACACACCATGAACGCCCTCACCCTTACCGCCCCCGACCTGATCGGCACCGATATTACCGCCCCTATTCCCGCCGATTTCCGCCTGCAAAGCGGCATGAAGCTGGAACAGACGGATGTGGTGGCGCGGCTCTATGGCCCGAAGGATGCGCCCGTCGTCGTGGCGGCCGGCGGCATTTCGGCCGGCCGCGTGCTGTTCGCCAAGGAAGACACCACCGACACCGCGCCCGGCTGGTGGGAAGGCGTGGCCGGTCCCGGCGAAGCGCTCGATCTCAACACCTACCGCGTGCTCTCCATCGAATTTGCCCCGCGCCTGCCGGCCTCGCACATATACACCATCACCACCCATGATCAGGCGCGGCTGGTGAAGTTGTTGCTCGATAAAATCAATGTTGACAAAATCTACAGTTTCATCGGCGCGTCCTACGGCGCCATGATCGGCCTGGCCTTCGCTGAACTGTATCCCGATGCCGTCGAGCGCCTGTGCGTCATTTCGGCCGCGCATCGCGCCCACCCGATGGCGACCGCCTTTCGTGGTCTGCAGCGCCGTCTGCTGGTCTTCGGTAAGGAGAACGGCAAGCCCGCCGAGGGCATTTCCCTGGCCCGCCAACTGGCCATGACGACCTACCGTTCCGATGCCGAGTTTTCCGAGCGCTTCGACGGCCCGCCACCAGAAGCGGCCGGCGGTAACTATGTCGTCTGCAGCTATCTGCGCGCGCGCGGCGACGCCTATTCCGCCACCGACGTCAACCGCTGGATATCGATGTCCGACAGTCTTGATCGCCACCGCGTCGATCCGTCAAAGATCAAGGCGAAGGTGTTCCTGGCCGCCGTCCCGACCGACCGGCTGGTGCCCTACGAAGACATGAAAGCACTCTCCCAAGCCCTGACCGACAGCGTCTTCATCGATTTCCCCTCACTTTATGGGCACGATGCTTTCCTCAAGGAAATCAAACTCGTTTCCGATATCGTTCGCACCTCACTCAAGAAATAATATGTCCAAAGACTATCTAAAAAACGCCGGCCTCGGCACCAAGGTCATCAATATCGGCATCGATTCCGATCCGGCGCATGGCGCGGTCATGCCACCGATCTACCTGACGACCAACTACACCTTCGAGGGCTTCGGCAAGAAGCGGACCTATGATTACGGCCGGTCGGGCAATCCGAATCGCGAGATCATCGCTGAGGTCATCGCCGAACTGGAAGGTGGCGTTGGCGCGGTCATGACCGCGTCAGGTCTGGCGGCGCTTGACCTGCTATGGCAGGACCTTAAAGGCAATAAGCGCGTGGTAGTGCCTCACGATTGCTACGGCGGCACCCAGCGCCTGCTCAATGCCCGCGCCAAACAGGGGCTGATTGAGGTTATCTATGTCGATCAGGGTGATGATACCGCCGTCGCGACAGCCCTTTCCGAGCCGACCGCCCTGCTCCTGCTTGAGACGCCGTCCAATCCGCTGATGCGCCTGATCGATCTGGAAAAGCTGATCGCCCTGGGTCACAAGGCTGGCGCGAAAGTGGCGGTTGATAACACCTTCCTGTCCCCTGCCCTGCAAAATCCGATCAAATTCGACGCCGATTTCGTCGTCCACTCGACGACCAAATATATCAACGGCCATTCCGATGTCATCGGCGGCGCGCTGGTTTGCACCACGCCGGAGGACGTAACGCTCTATCGCTGGTGGGCCAACTGCGTTGGCGCCACGGCCGCGCCGTTCGACAGCTACCTGACCCTGCGCGGTGTCCGCACCCTGTTCGTTCGCGTCCGCCAGCAGCAGCTATCGGCTCAAGCCGTGGCTGAATACCTATACGCCCATCCGAAGGTCAGCGCCGTCCATTATCCCGGCCTGCTCTCGCATCCTCAGCACGAACTGGCGAAAAAGCAGCAGGCCGGTTTCGGCGCCATGATGAGCTTTGAACTGGCCGGCGGACTTGAAGCTGTAAAGCAGCTTTTTGACCATATCGATTTGTTTTCACTGGCGGAATCGCTCGGCGGCATCGAGAGCCTGATCGTCCATCCGGCCTCAATGACTCACGCCGCCATGTCGCCGGAAGCCCTGGCCACGGCCGGCATCAGCGACGGCCTGATACGCCTGTCAATCGGTCTGGAAGACGCGCCCGACCTGATCGCCGCACTGGATCGCGGACTGGCGCGGATCGCCTGATCGCCAATTTGTCACACTTTTTAGCAAAAACAGGTTACAGTTTTTGGAAAGTGATTATGCTCCTCCGAAACAGGGAGAGAACATAATGACTCAAATGACCAGACGAATGGCTTTACTGGCCGCCGGTGTAACAACGGCCGCAAGCGCCATGCCGGCCGCCGCGAAAACGGATATCAAGGCGGCGCTCAAGCCCTTCGCCTGTAACCTCGATACTTGGTATCAGGGCAGTGCGTTCGCGGATCGTTTTGCCCTCGCCGCCAAGGCCGGCTTTACCTTCGTGGAATTCTGGCCCGTCCGGCGGGCCAATAATGGAGATAGCATGGACGCCCGCAAGGCCCGCGCCCTGCTCGATGCCAATGGCCTGACACTCACCCAGTATGCGCCCGCCGCACCCAATTTTTCCGATCCCGCCAATCATGACGCGCTTGTGGTCATGATCCGCGAAGCCATCGCCGATTCGGCTATTCTCGGCTGCAAGCAGATCACGCTGGTCGGCCACCATGTGGTCGATGGTATGAGCCGCGAAGCCATGGTAGCCGGTTATACCGCCGGACTGATGCGCATTGCGCCGTTGCTGGAGCAAGCCGGGCTGATGGCGCTGGTCGAGCCGTTCAACACCGTCAACCATCAGGGCCATCTGCTCAATGGCTCACGACCGGCCACCGCCATGCTGCGCGCCGTCAATTCACCGATGATCAAGCTGCAATGGGATTTCTACCATATGCAACTCGAAGACGGCGACCTGATCGAAAAGTTCACCGCCGGGATCGATCAGGTCGGCTACGTTCAGTTGGGCGACGTGCCCGGCCGGCACCAGCCCGGCACCGGCGAGGTCAATCACGTCAACCTGCTCAAGGGCATCCGCGCCGCCGGCTATAAAGGGCCAATGGGGCTGGAATATTTCCCGCTCGACAATGACCACAGCCGCGCCGTCAGCGAAGCCGTGGCCTTGTCGGTAGCCGCCGGATTGACCTGATTCGCTTTTCAGGTGTGCGCCTCTTGCAAAATTCATATTGCGGCGCATTATAATCCGCATGGGTTATGATGGGGGTCGGCATGAAACGCGTTGTCGTGGGTCTTCTGTTCACCGGTTTGGCGCTGACGGCGCCGGCCTTTGCCAAAAAGGCCCCGCCGGTGCCGACGCCTGCGGAGCAGGTGATCGCTGCCGAACGCGCCTTTGATGCCTTCACCTTCGCACACGGCTTCAATAAGGGCTTTCACGAATATTCGGCGCCCAATGCCCTGACCTTCGCCCCCGCGCCTGAACGCACGCACGGCAAGACAGCCACAGCCATCGCCGCCGATCCCTCCGAAACAGCCTCACTGCTCAGATGGTGGCCGTCACGTATTGGCATCTCGTCCTCCGGCGACCTCGCCTATGACCTCGGCGGCTGGACCTATGGCGACAACCCGGATGGCGGATGGTTCTTCACCGTCTGGCAAAAACGGGCCGATGGCACATGGAAATGGCTGATCGATACCCGCGCCGGCAAGGGAGCGGTCGACGCCCTGCCCGCGAAATCACCGACCTATACCGATTTCATTCCGCATGGCACAAGCGACAGCCCCGGCACCGCCGCCGGCGAAATGATGGCGGCCGATGTCATGCTCAACAAGGCGCTGAACCTGCAAGCCGCCGCCACGGCCTATAATGGCTTTCTCGTTCCCCCCTCCATCGTGACGCAGGACGACGGCGCCCCGGCCCAGACCCTGGACGCCCGCCAGCCGATTCTCGACGCTCGGCCCCAAGGCCTCACTTGGGCACCCGAAGGCCAGGGCATCTCGCAGGCCGGTGATTTCGGCTATACTTGGGGCCATGCCGCCACCGACAATCACGATGCTATTGTACAGGGCTACTATATCCGCGTCTGGCGCAAGGACGGGCCCAGCGCTTCCGACTGGCACATCATCGCCGATATCTACCATGCGGCCAAACCGGCCGCATAAGAAAAGCCCTCCGGCGAACCGGAGGGCTTCATCCTGGCGTCTGGGCCGAAACCTAGACCCGCGACAGCTTCACATCGATATTACCGCGCGTGGCGTTTGAATATGGACAGACCTGGTGCGCGTCGGCGATCAGCTTGTCGGCGACTTCCGGAGCCAGGCCCGGCAGCGAGATTTTCAGCTCGACCGTGATGCCGAAACCGTGGCTGATCTTGCCGATGCCGACGCTTGATTCGATGCTGGTGTCGGCCGGCACGGCGATCTTCTGACCGGCGCCCACCGCCTTCAGCGCACCGATGAAGCAGGCGGCATAGCCCATAGCGAACAGTTCTTCGGGATTGGTGCCGTCACCACCGGCGCCGCCCAGTTCCTTCGGCGTCGACAGCTTGAGGTTTTGATTGCCCGCCGTGGCGGCGCCTTCGCGGCCGCCGGTGGCCTTGCCGTGGGCGGTATACAATACGGTTACAACTTCGGTCATTTTTAGTCTCCTTGGTTAAGTTCGATAATGCACAATTATATTGTGCACAATTTGATGTCAATTAAATTGTGCGCTATATAATTTTTTATGTCTAATTCATCGCCTCCTGAGCTTTTGCTCGAAAACCAGATCTGCTTCGCCGTCTATTCGGCGGCGCACGCCTTCGCGCAGGCTTACAAGCCGCACCTTGACCCGATGGGCCTGACCTATCCGCAATATCTCGTCATGCTGTTGCTGTGGGAACAGGACGGCCGCTCGGTCAACGCACTGGGCCAGCCCCTGCATCTCGATTCCGGCACCCTCACCCCCCTGCTCAAGCGCATGGAAAAGGCCGGCCTGGTCACCCGCCAGCGCGACGCGAAGGACGAGCGCATCATGCGCATCCATCTGACCGATCATGGCCGCGCCTTACGCGAGCGTGCCCGCGCCATCCCGCCGGCCATGCTGTGCGCCTCAGGCCTGGAACTGGAGGGCCTCATGGCTTTGCATGAAGAAGTCAAGGCGCTCGGCCGGAACCTGCGCGAAAAATAGTCGAAAAAGACGCCTTGTCAGTCCGTTTCAATTGTCCTACAAATACCGTCAACAATAATACCGGACACTTCAGGGAGACTTTTCATGCGTCATTACGCGATTTCTTTAACCGCGCTCGGTTTGCTGGCCTTCGGCTGGACGGCTATGGCCGCCGCCGCCACGCCGGTCACCAAGGCGACGATCGACACCACCAAGCCCGGCGCTGAAATCAGCCGTCAAATCTTCGGACAATTCGCCGAACATCTCGGCACCGGCGTCTATGGCGGCATCTGGGTCGGCAAGGATTCGCCCATCCCCAATACCCGCGGTATCCGCAATGATGTCGTCGCCGCCCTGAAAGCGATCAAGGTGCCCAACGTGCGCTGGCCCGGCGGCTGCTTCGCCGACGAATATCACTGGGAAAAAGGCATCGGCACAGGCAAGCGCCCCGTCACGCTCAATTCCAACTGGGGCGGCGTGATCGAGCCGAACACCTTCGGCACCGATGAATATATGGACTTCCTCAGCCAGGTCGGCGCCGATGCCTATGTTTCGGCCAATGTCGGCTCGTCCAATCCGCGTGAAACCGCCGAATGGCTGGAATACATGACCTCGGAAAAGGAAACCAGCCTGGCCCAGGCGCGCCGCGAAAACGGCCACCCCGCCCCCTACGCCGTCCATTTCCTCGGCATCGGCAATGAAAGCTGGGGCTGCGGCGGCAACATGACGCCTGAACACTATACCGACGAATATCGCCAGTTCTCCACCTACGCCAAGAACTACAACCCGGAGCAGGTGGGCGACAAGCGTATGCTCAAGATCGCTTCCGGCGCCAATGTCGACGACTACAACTGGACCGAAGTGTTCATGAAGAACAAGTCGAACGATGTCGATGGCCTGTCACTGCACTACTATTCGGGCTTTGAGAACTGGCCGCCTTATCAACCAGCCTCCGGTTTTGACGAAACCGAGTACGCCAAGGTGATCAAGACCGCCCTGCGCATGGACGAACTGATCACTAAGCACTCGGCCATCATGGACAAGTACGACCCGGAAAAGAAGGTCGCGCTCGTGGTCGATGAATGGGGCGCCTGGCTGAAGAACGAACCTGGCACCAATCCGGGCTTTCTCTACCAGCAGAATTCCCAGCGTGACGCCGTGCTGGCCGCCGTGTCGATCAATATCTTCACCCGCCACGCCGATCGCGTGCGCATGGCCAATATCGCCCAGATGATCAATGTCCTCCAGGCCATGATCCTGACCGACGGCGACAAGATGGTGCTGACTCCGACCTACCACGTCTTCAAGATGTACGTGCCGTGGCAGGACGCGACCTTCATCCCCGTCAGCTATGACGCCGGCGCCTACAGCCACGGCGGCGTCACCCTGCCACGCGCCGATATCACCGCCGCGAAAGCCAAGGACGGCAAGGTCTATGTTTCGATCACCAATATCGACCCGACCCAGCCGCTTGAAATCGATCTGTCAGCGCTCGGCCTGAAAGCGAAATCTGCCTCTGGCCAAACCCTGACGGCGCCGAAGATCGACAGCATCAACACCTTCGACAAGCCGAATACCGTCGCACCGAAAGCTATCTCCGCCACCGCGAAAAATGGTGGCCTGATTCTGAAGGTTGCGCCGGAATCGGTGACGGTCGTCTCACTGGATTAACTCCGGCAACACGAACAAAAGCCCCCGCCGGTCTTGCCGGCGGGGGCTTATTTTTAGGCCGTTGCGGCGAGGTTCAGGTATACAGGCCGGCTTTTTCCAGGTGTTCCTTGACGCGGGCTTCCAGCGTTTCGGACAGCATGAGGCCCGTCGGGTGATCCACGGCCTTGATCTGGCCACGGACGATGGCGCGGATCGCATCAAGATGCGCCTCCACCAGCTTCCACGGCGCGATCATGCGCTTTTCATCTTCGTCAAGCATCTTGCACAGCGAACCGGCGACGCGTGTGATCAACGGAAACCCATAGGTCGTGCCCAGGCCCTTGAGGTCATGGGCGCGATAGAAGAGCTGATCAGCGTTGACCATGTTCAGGCCCTCTTCCTTGATCAGGGCCTGCACGTCTTCCAGCTTCTTGATTTCATCCATCAGCCAGTCCTGGAAGTGGCTCGACAGATCAGCCAGCGCCGCTTCCGCCCTGGCGATGGCCTGCGGGTCCACAGCCGCCATCCGTCCGCCGACCTTGGCGCGCAGGGTATTGGGCACTTGAATAATTTGAGCTTTTTCCGGCATGGCCATTCTGGGGAAACCTTCTACGCAAATATAATGAAGCCAGATTACACGAAGGTCATTTAAGAAGCGCTAATGCGGCCGAAATTATTATAACCCTACTCAGGCGCCACCCGCCAGATGCGATTGCCCGCGTCATCCGACACATACAGGGCGCCTTCCGGCCCGACCGCCACGCCAACCGGACGCCCCGAAACGCGCTTGTCATCGAGGATGAAGCCGGTCAGGAAATCCTCATATTCGCCCGTGGGTTTGCCGTCTTTAATATGGGCGATGACCACCTTTGATCCGGTCCGTGCCGAGCGGTTCCACGAGCCATGCAGGGCAATGAAGGCATTGCCGGCATATTGCGCCGGAAAGGCCGAGGCCGCCCCCACCGGCGTCTGATAGAAGGTGAACCCGAGCGGCGCCGAATGCGAGACGAACAGCGTGTCCGGCAAACTGACCTTGCCCTTGAGATCAGGACGAACGCCGGCCTGGCGTGGATCTTCGTGGTCGCCGAGATAATACCACGGCCAGCCGTAGAACTGGCCATCGGCTATGCGCGTGAAATAGTCGGGCACAAGATTGTCACCCAGCATATCGCGCTCATTGGTCGTGCAATAGAGGTCGTTCGTCCCCGGCTTGAAGGCCAGGCCGACACAGTTGCGGATCCCGGTGGCGAAGACATGCCGGTCGCTGCCGTCAGGCTTGAAACGCAACACCAGCGCCCGACCTGCCTCGCTGCCCCAGCTTTCGCCGAGCGCGTGACCTGCCACAAATCCGGCGGGCGGTTTACCTGTGCCTTCCGCGACATTGCTCGCCGAACCCACGCTGACATACATATATTGGCCATCGGCCGAAAAGGCGATATCGCGCGTCGAATGCCCGCCGGTGGTCGAGAGATTGGCCACCACCGTTTCGGCCTTGCCACCGGCGACGGGAATCCGCACCACCGATCCGACATTGGCAACATAGACATATGGCCCCAGGAAGGCGATACCGAACGGTTCTTTCAGCCCTTCTGCAAAGGTTTCACGCGTGGCGCTGAGCTTGCCGCCCTGGTTACGGAAAACGCTGATGCGCCCCTTGCCGGATTCAACGACATAGAGGTCGCCGTTCAGCCCCGTGCGCATATTGCGCGGGCCATCGAGATCTTTCGAGAACAGCGACACGGTAAAGCCGGCCGGCGCCTGCGGCAGGAAATCATCGCCGGGCGCTACATAACGTGCACTGTTGCCCGCCGAATCGGTGGCGAAGGGCTTTGGCAGATCAGCCACCGTCACCCGGTGCAGCACGCCCGGCGCGTCCTTGCGCCAATCCAGATTGTCATTTCCACTTATGGGTCCGCTCACCGGTTCAGCCGTTTTGGCAGCAGCAGCCGTCTTGCCGGTCAGGCTTGTCAGATAGGCGATCAGGTTGCGGCGGTCTGTGGCGTCCGGCACATTGACCGGCATCTGCGTGCCCGGCATGGCCTGTTGCGGATCGGCGAGGAAGGCGTCGAGATTACTGTCGTTCCAGGTTTCGCCGCGGTCGTGGGCCGTTTTCAGCGCATCCGAATAATCAAAGCCCGCCACACCGCCGACCTTGCGCCCGGCCACGCCGAAGAGGGGCGGTCCCTGGAAGGCGCCCATCGCCGGGCTGGCGTCATGGCAGAGGGCGCAATTGGCGGCGAAAACCGCTTTACCCGCCGCAATTTGCTCCGGCGACGCCGCCCTGGAACAGGCCGGCAGGCTCAGGGCCAGCAGCAGGCATACGCCCGCAAATAACGGCTTTATCAAATCCCCAGCAAGGGGGCGGGATCGGGACAGATACGTTTCCATTGTTCACGCTCGCTCTTCTTGAAAACCCCGGGATAATCGCCCCGCTTGTCCTGCATATCGAGGATAAGCTGGAAATGCAGGTGTGGCGGCCAGTCACCATTTACCGCCGCTGCGCCCAGTCGTGCAACCTCTTCTCCCGCCGCCACGGGCTTTCCAATAGCCAGGCCATAGAGGCTGTCACGGCTGAGGTGACCATAAAGCGTGTAAAAAGTCAGTTGTGAGGTAACCGCGTGCGCCAGAATAATCGTCGGGCCATAGTCCTTCGGGTTAGCGTTGTCCTGAAAACTGTGCACGACCCCAGCCAGAGGCGCGAAAACCGGCGCGCCGGCGGCCTCGAAAAGATCGATGCCAAGGTGAACGGTGCGCGGTTCAGCCCCGTCCGGCGCCGCGAAAACCGGCCCGGAATAGATGGCGCGTTCTTCGTCATAGCCGCCGACAAGCAGACCTTTCGCCAGAACCGCATCCCCCGGCAGGCCATTTTTCAGACCCAGGGCTTGTGCCCCTTCGGCATCAAGACGGATCGGCTCGAAATGCGTATGCAGGCCAGCCATGATCTCGGCACGCGGCGGGGCGGTTTTCAGCCAGTCGGAATAGAGATCATATGTCATCTGGTTGAGCCTATCGCAGACTTGCCCGCCCGGCAATCACGCTGTAGGACACCCGCATGAGTGTAACAAAAACATATGACGGCGACGAGCCGGTACGGGTCAACAAATGGCTGGCGCAGAGCGGCGTGTGTTCGCGGCGCGAGGCCGATGCCCTGATCGAACAGGGCCTTGTGCGCATCGACGGCGAAACCGTGACCTCGGCCGGCCACAGGATCGAACCCGGCCAGACCCTGACGCTCGATCAGGATGGCGCCGCGGCGCTCGACGCCCGCATGACCATCCTTTATCACAAACCAGTCGGCATCGTGTCAGGCCAGCCGGAACCGGGCGAAACTCCGGCCATCCGCATGATCCGCCGCGCCAATGTTTTCGGACCGGCGGATGTCTATCCCGGCTTCGAGACCAGGCTGGCGCCGGTCGGGCGGCTCGACAAGGATTCGCGCGGCCTGCTGATCCTGTCGGAAGACGGCGTGCTGGCCAAGGCGATTATCGGGCCGGAAAGCGACCTAGAAAAGGAATACCGCGTCGTCGTGCGCGGGCCAATTTTCGAGGAAAAGCTGAAATGGCTGCGCCACGGCCTCGAACTCGACGGCCGCAAGCTCAAGCCCGCCAAGGTGGTCCAGACGGGCGACCAGACCCTGACCTTCATCCTGAAAGAAGGCCGCAACCGCCAGATCCGCCGCATGTGCGATATGTGCGAACTGCGCGTCACCGACCTTTACCGTGTCCGCATCGGTAGTTTGCGCATCGGCAACCTGCCCGAAGGCCAATGGCGCTTTATGACTCCGGAAGAGCGCGCCGAACTCGTTAAGGGCTGACATAACGGAAAGTGACGGACAACCGTCGCTGGCGCGGCAGGATCAGCCCACCCACCTTATCCGTCTTGCGGCCGGTAATACCATGCATCCATTTGTCGCGCGCCTCGCCCTGCATGATCAGTCGACTGCGGGGATAAAGATACTGGCTGCGCGTGGCATGATCCATGCGGGTAAATTCCATCATGATCGGCGAACCCAGGCTGATAATGGCCACGGACTTGATGCGCTCCGTATCGCGGTCCTTGTGGTCGCCAATCCCCTGCCCCGGATGATATTCGTTGATCAGCGCCCGCGCTGGCACACCTGCGAAAACACCATCCCGGTGCAAGCGCTCCCCCAACCAGCACAGCCAGTCAGGCATCGGCTGCGGTTTATATTCGCCCAGCGCGCCATAGGTGGTATCGTCCGGCGACCAGCCGTACCATTGCCGGCGGCGCAAAAGCTCCATCGACCACGGTTGTTTGTCTATCTCCGCAATCAACCCAGCCTCTTCTTCCGGAGTGATATAGTCGTCCAGATAGCTCAAACCATCGATGGCCTCTTCTTCAAACAGTGACAGACTTGCGGACATTTTACGATCTCATTTACGGAACAAAATAAGAACATTTATTTAAGCCGGAATCAACAGGGCTTTTGTGGCCTAAGCGACGCATTTATGCTTCTACAGTCGTGAGATATAGCGAACGAGAAACCTTATGTGCGAACTTCTGGCGATGAGCGCCAATGTCCCGACCGACGTGCGTTTCAGCTTCGCTGCTTTGTCGCAGCGTGGCGGCGCCACCGGCAAACATACCGACGGCTGGGGCATCAGTTTTTACGAGCACAAGGGCTGCCGCAGCATCCACGATCCCAATCCAAGCGCGCATTCGGAACTGGCGCGCTTCATCAAATCCTATCCGATCAAGAGCCTGATCGTCATTGCCCATGTGCGCAAGGCCAACCGCGGGCGTGTGGCGCTGGAAAACACGCATCCGTTCAGCCGCGAACTGTGGGGCAGCGCCTGGAGTTTCGCTCACAACGGCCAGTTAAAGGGGATCAAGAAGCGGCCCCTGACCTTCTATGCGCCAATCGGCACCACCGATAGCGAACATGCTTTCTGCTGGCTGCTCGATCGCCTGCGCATCCTGTACCCGAAACGACCGTCCGACCAGACCCTGGCCCGCGCCATAGCGGACCTGTTCGCGGACCTGCGCGGCCTGGGGGTTTTCAATGCCCTGCTGAGTGACGGCCGTTCGCTCTATGCCAGTTGCTCGACCAAGCTGTGCTACGTCGAGCGCCGCGCACCTTTCGGCCCCGCTACG
This sequence comes from Asticcacaulis sp., assembly GCF_035497195.1. GTDB lineage: Bacteria > Pseudomonadota > Alphaproteobacteria > Caulobacterales > Caulobacteraceae > Asticcacaulis. The sequence goes on along the minus strand of NZ_DATJDZ010000018.1, from coordinate 41,794 downwards.
CTTATCGATGAAGATATGGAGGTCGATTTCGCCAAGGAAACCACGCCGGACGATCGCGTGGTGGTGGTGGCGTCAACGCCTTTGACACGCAATGAGATATGGATCCATGTGCCGCCACAAACGACACTGGTGGCCCGCAAAGGAACTATCGTCAAAACATTCCGGCGATAAACCGCTGACGTTGCCCCACACCTTTTCAACGATCAGGGTCCAGGGGGCTTGCCCCCTGGTGCGGCCAGCCGGGGTCGAACCGGCATAGGATTGCTCCTGGCAGATTTTAAGTCTGCTGCGTCTACCAATTTCGCCATGGCCGCATGTCCAGGCAGGCAGGGGGATGCTTCTGCCTGAAATGGAAGGAGTCGTAAAGACGCAGAAGCTCAAGAAAGCAAGAAACCCCACCACCACCGGCCAGAGGCCGGCGGTCCCACTCCCCACCAGAGGTGGGGAGGTACAAGATGTCCCCTACTTCTCGTCCTTTAGCGGCAGTTTGAAGCGGATATCCGTATTGGCCATCAGCCACAGGGTGGCCGTCCAGGCGGCGACGTTCTGGTTTAGCTGCTGCGGATCGACCCGATCCAGCGTGTCATTGGGCGTATGGTGGGTATCGAAGTAACGATAACCATCCTGATTGAGGTCGAAGGCCGGCACGAAACCGTTCATGGCGCCGGAATCCTCGCCGCCTTCCGGCGTCGCCTTGGCGTCGTTATAGATACCGAGCGGATAGAGCAGGTTGCCGAGTTTGGTGACAAAGGCGGCATCATCGGTCGGCGACAGTGAGAAATTATTGATCTTGTCCGCACCGAAATCGGATTCGGCGTGGGCGACATAATTGGCCAACTCGGACTTGTGCGCCTCACGGAAGGCGCCGCCGCCGGTTTCCGTCGTATCGCCGGCCGGTTGCGACACCTCTTCAGACCCCCAGAAGACGACACGGATGGTGCGCTTTGGCTTGAAATTGTGATCGATCATCACCTTTGCCGCTGCCATGGTGATGGCGATGCCCGCGCCGTCATCGATAGCGCCGGTGCCCTGGTCCCAGCTATCGAGATGGCCGCCGACGACGATGACCTCCTCCGGCTTTTCCGTCCCAACGAGATCGGCCACCACGTTCTGGGAGGTCCTGAGACCGAGGAACTGCCCTGTAGTCGTCATTTGCAGGCGGAGCGGCCCGGCCTTTCCCGCCTTCTGCAAGGCCTCGATACGGCCGAGCTGCGAGGCGTCCGGCGCGCTGATCGCCATAGCAGGGATGCCCTTGCCATCTGACCATATGGAAGCGCCGGCGTGGGCGAAACGATCCCCATCCGTGCTCAATGACCGCATGACGAACCCAACTGCACCCCGCTTCTGCGCCTCGACCGGCCCCTTGGCACGCACCGTGCCCGACATGCGGCCATAGCCGGAGCCATTGCTGGCCTTGGCCATCGACTGAAGGATGACAACAATCTTGCCGGTTACGTCGGCCTTGGAATCGAGAAATGCCTGCCAGGTATCATACATCACCGCCTCGCCTTCGACCGAACCAGCGGTCGAGCCACCGAGCGACACGCCGACCAGCGGCTGGGCAAATTCACCGGTAATGGCGATGGTTTCCGGGCCGCCGCGCGCCCAGACATGCAGCGGGAAGGTTTCGATATGGACGTTCTGGAAGCCCAGCGCTTTCAATTGCGTCGCCGACCATTCGGCCGCCTGCCTCTCGCGGTCACTGCCGGCCGGGCGCGGCCCGAAGCGCGTCGTCAGTTCGGAAAGGAAGTCATAGGCGACATTGGATTTCAGCGCGTCATCACGCAAGGCCGCGGCCTGGTCTTCCACCGGCATGGCCGCCGCCACAGGGGCCGGCTTTGGTTTCGCCATAACAGGCACGGCAGTCAGGGCGAGCACGGCAGCAAGGCCCGTAGCGGCAAATTTCATGATTATTCCTCAGACTACGCGGTTATTTCTTCAAAACTGGCCAGGGCGTTGCGCGCCTTACCGGCCTCAACGACAGAGACTAAAGCGGCCTTTAGCTCGTTCGTGGCAGCATCGACCTGCCCGGCATCCCGTCCTCGCACGACCAGTTGGGTGCCGAATTCACCATTGAGCGACAGGCCGTAAGGATAACTGCCCAGCGACAGGTCGGGATAACGCCCGTTGATCTCGCGCAGCGCGTCGGCCGCGGCGCTTTCCCCGACATAGGACAGCTTGACCGTACGTGACAGCACACGGGCGCCGGTGCGCAGACGCGGCGCCACGTCTTCCAGCATGGCCTCCATGATCTTGGGCACCCCGGCCATGACGAAGACATTGCCAATCTGGAAACCGGGTGCCGCTGAAACCGGATTTTTGATGAGGTCGGCGCCATGCGGAATGCGCGCCATGCGGCGGCTGTTCTCGTTGAGCGTCCAGCCCATAACGACCGACCGATCCGTCAGCAGCTTCAGCGCCGCCGGATGTTCGCTGATATCGACGCCAAAGGCCTTCGCCATGCAGTCGGCGGTGATGTCGTCGTGCGTCGGGCCGATACCGCCAGTGGTGAAGACATATTCATAGGTATTGCGCACCGCGTTGACCGTAGCGACGATCTGCGCTTCATCGTCATGGACTACGCGCACTTCGCACAGGTCGATACCGAGCGCGCCGAGGAATTTGGCGATTGTGTTGATATTGCTGTCGGTGGTACGCCCCGACAGGATCTCATCACCGATAATCACGATAGCGGCGGTTGGATTGGTCGTCATGAGGAAAGGACTCCTGTGGTATCAGACTCGCTTATCGGCTTTAGCGGCCTCATAAAAGGGCGGCTCGTCACCAGATACAAGCGATTCTTCGCCGATATCGAACTGGATACCGGGGAAACCATTACAGCACACTGTCCCAACCCCGGCAAGATGCCGGGCCTGCTCGATTCCGGCACGCCGGCCCTGGTGACGCACTTCAACGATCCGAAAAGGAAGCTGCAATACCGGCTGGAAGCGCTGGAAGAAAACGGCATCTGGGTCGGCGTCAATACCCAATGGCCCAACCGCCTGATCCATAAGGCCATTGCACAGGATCTGCTGCCGGAACTGACGGGCTACGGCGCGATCCAGCTGGAGAAAAAATACGGTCATAATTCGCGCATCGACCTATACGCCAGCGGTCACACCTTCTTTGCCGACGCCTATATCGAGATCAAGAACGTCCATTTCTCACGTCAAAAAGGTCTGGCGGAGTTTCCCGATTGCGTGACGGAACGCGGCGCCAAGCATTTGTACGAACTGATCGAGATGGTGAGGGTCGGCTACCGCGCCGTGGTGGTTTTCTGCGTCCAGCGCGATGATTGCCAGCGTTTCGATATCGCCCGCGACTGCGATCCGGGCTTCGGCCGCGCCTATGACGCCGCCCGCGAAGCCGGCGTGGAATTTATCGCCGTCAGTTTTGGTTTTTCAATGGAAGGTCTGCGACTGGCTCATGTTCTGGAAATCGCCTGATATCTACGCCTTTTTAGGCCGCTTGGAACCGAGTGCCACCACCGCCAGCAGGGCCGGCATCAAGGCGGCTTCCTGGCCGGGCACGGCGAAATAGCGCGGCTGCCAGTCCGGCTTGAACTTTTCCTTGTAGGCGCGCAGGCCCTCGAAATTGTAAAAATCGCCGCCGAACTGATAGATGACCGAAGCGATCTTGTACCAGGCCCGGCTGAGGGGCTTGGCCTCCAGCCCGGCCAGCGGCGCCATGCCGAGCGAGAAATGACCATAGCCCTGTTCGCGGCTGTAGGCGATCAGTTGCAGGAACAGATATTCCATGATGCTCGGCGGTGAGGCCGGATCGTAGCGCATCAGGTCGAGCGTCAGCAGCGCCTTATCTTGCGTTGGCCACAGGTTGGCGAAGGCCATGATCTCGCCGTCGAGCCGCACCACCGCCACCGGCGTCAGGCGCATGTAATCGGCCTTGAAGGAGCCGAGCGAATAGCTTTTTTCCCTGGCCGATTTGGTTTTCAGCCAGGCGTCAGAGACCGCTTTCAGCCGCGGCATATGCGGCTCCAGATCTGCCGGCGCGATGACCTCGAAGGTGGCCTTCAGTCCCTCGAAGCGCTTGAGAGTCTGACGAAAGCCATAGCCCTTCTTGCCAGCCAGATCGAAGCAACGGACATCGACCAGGGCCTCCTCGCCGATTTTATAGGGCCACAGGCCAAGGTCGAGCACGAGCGGCAGCAGCGCCGGGCTGACCTGGTAGAAGCTGAGGCGGGCATTGGCCATAGCGGCCATTTCCTTTAACGCCCAGCAAAGCGCCGTCGCTTCTGCCTGCGGGCCGGCAGGTTCGCCCATCACCACCCACTGATTGCCGGATACGCCATACATGATGAAGGCGGTGCGGGCGTCATTCCATAGTATCTGCTTGTCACGCAACAGAGCCAGCCAGGCCTGGGGATTAGACGCACCGGAAACAACCGCTTTCAGTGGTTCCATATCCTCTACATCCGGCATTGGCGGCGTCTGACGCGCGATGCCGAACAGGCGGTAAAGCGTGATCAGGGTGATGGTGACGATAATGACGACGACGCCGCGCAGGAAGCGCGAGGTATTGGCGCGATAGGAGAAATCGACCCACATCGAATGGGCGTACGGGTGATGCTTGTAGACATAGAAGCCCCCCCAAACGACCAGGCCCAGGGTGAACAGACTGACCAGGCCCCATAACGGGTTGATCGACAGGCTGAACAGGTTTGACCGGCGGTTGAAGGCGCTCTTGCACGGAATCAGCAGCAGGGCGCAGATGGTCAGCAATACGGCGTTGATCAGGGCCAGCTCACGGGTCAGCGAGAACACGGCGCCTGCACAAAAAAGCATCAGCGCCATATACCACGCCGTCTCGATGCGCTCCCACAGCGCGCGCGCCAGGAAGATCATCATGACCCCGATGACAAGACCAATAATATGCGAGAATTCAACCAGACCCAGGGGCAGCCACTTCTGCACCATCGGCATGACAGCGGGATCGATAGGCGTCAGGATCGACAGCAGCAGCAGGGTGCCGGCCGCGAACATTACGGTCGCAAACGCCGCCGGGATCATCCGCGTGGCGAAATCGAACAGAATATGATTGAGATTAACCCTAGCCGTCATATGTGGCTATTCACCACAGTTCGGTGATGCGGTCTAGCTGGACTTGCTGCACCAGTTGTCGCGGATATCCAGTTGCAGGCATAGCGACTGCGCCTGATCGTCGCCAGTGACCGGGCCGACCTTCAATCGCACCATCGGCTTGCCGGCGGCGGTGGTGATTTTCTGATAGACCGGATGGTACTGCTCGACGCCGGGATAGCGGGCCTGCAAGCCCAGCCAGGCATTTTGCGCGGCATCGGTCGAGCCGAATGAGCCGACCTGGATCAGGCGATCGCTACGGGGGGTAATGGTCGTCGCCACCGGTATCGCTGCCGGAGCTGGGGCCGCATTTACAACGCCCGTCTTGAGCGGCGCATTGACTTCCGTCGGCATCTTGAGCGGATCGACAATGGCGATCTTGAATTTCGGACGGGCAATCGGGCCGTCGCCATCGCGCAGCAGGCCGCCCTTGCCGACCGTCAGTTCCTTGGCCGTATTGACGACCAGTTCGACGTCTTCCCTATTGAGGCTTTTCGCATCTGCATGATCGGCCGGCTTACCGTTGTCATCGACGGGGATTTCCTTGATCCTGGCAAGGGATTCCTTGAGGTTCTGATTATCGCAGGCGGTCAGACCCAAAGACATGCTAAGCGCCAGCGTCGCCGCAGCGCACAAAATGAAGACTTTACGAAGGGGGGCAAGATCGGTCATAAGGCCGATTATGCACCAGACCCGCAAAAATAGGGTTAGCGAACATGGTTAATAACGGACAGTTGATTAGAGCGTTTCTTATCTGATCACCATATCTGAAACGCTCTAATCTTTTTAGTTTACGCGCTTTTTAGTCCGAAAACCGGATCGCCGGCGCGGTACATTACACTTTTCGGAAAGCGCTTATGCCGGATACCGCCCACCCCTTTGAAACCGCCCGCGTCCGCACCCTGCCCGCCCTGAAGGCTGAGCTTGTCGCCTTGCGCGCCGGCGGGGCCACTGTCGGTTTCGTCCCTACAATGGGCGCCCTGCACGACGGTCATCTGGCGCTGGTCCGCCACGCCAAATCGTTGTGCGACAAGGTGGTGGTGTCGATCTTCGTGAATCCGCTGCAATTCGCCCCGACCGAGGACCTCGACCGTTACCCGCGCGATGAGGCCGGTGATATCGCCCGCCTGCAAAGCGTCGGCTGCGATCTTGTCTATCTGCCGACCGTCGATGTGCTCTATCCGAAAACTTTCGTCAGCCGCATCGAGATGAACGGTCCGGCGCTGGGCCTGGAAACCAACTTCCGCCCGCAGTTCTTCTCCGGCGTCGCCACCGTGGTGTCGAAGCTGTTCAACCAGGTACGTCCGGATGTGGCGGTCTTCGGCGAGAAGGATTTCCAGCAACTGGCCGTCGTTCGCGCCCTGGTGCGCGATTTCGACATGGGGATAGACGTTGTGGGGATGCCGACCGTGCGTGAAGCCGACGGCCTCGCCCTCTCCTCGCGCAATGCCTATCTGACGCCTGAAGAACGCGCCATAGCGCCGAAGCTGCACCAGGCGCTTGAGGCCATCCGCGATGGTGCCGATATCGAACAGGCGAAAACCGATCTGCAAGGCGCCGGTTTCGGCCAGATCGACTATATCGCCCTGCGCGATGCCGATACGCTGGGCGACATCACGCCAGAGACCCAATCCCGCCGCCTGCTCGCCGCCCTATGGCTCGGCAAGACTCGTTTGATCGATAATATTCAAGCTTGATTTAGCTCAATCGCCGCATGGCTCGACGCACAAACGGGCGCGACGGCCTTTGGCCTTGCCATTTGCAATCTTATGCAAATGGAGAATCACCAAACGCCCGCCTCCTTCAGCGCCTTCATCATGTCCGGCGGCAGGTCGGTCTCACCTTCGATAATATCGCGCGGCGCGTCTTCCGGCTTGAGGTAACGCCAGCCCTGGAAGGCGCGGCGCGGCTGGGCCTCGGTCAGAATATTCTTCGTCCGCAGGCCGACCCGCCAGTGATCGGCCTCTTCGTCGAATGAAGCGATTTCGCGCCGGCACAGGATCACGCCCTTGATCACCCAGTAGAGCGAACCGCCATCGAGCAGTTCTTCCCAGCGCGTCGGGCGATTGCGCGTATGGATGTAGGAAATCTCCCCGCGCGCCTTTTCCCAGCGCAGCAGGTCATCGAGGCTGTCCGCCCCAACGCATAATTTTACCAGATGAATATCACTCAAACGGACTGAGGCCTTAACAGCGTTAAAAAAGAAGCTTAAATATTTAGAAGCAAATCAGGCGCACTTCTATATCAAAAGTGTGCTTTTGTGTCATGAGGAAGCGGTTTCGCATAAAAGGTATGGCTAAAGACACCCCCTCCCTGCAAGCGACATTGGAAAGCCTGTTCGGCACGGCCCTGGGCCAGAGCGCCAGCCTGATCTCCCTGCCCGGCGGCTCGCGCCTGTTCAGCGCCGGCGATGAATCGGATCACCTCTATCTGCTGAGTTCCGGACGCCTCGGCGCGTTCCGTCATGACGAGGACCACGACGAGCTGTCCCTGATCGGCATTATCCGCCCCGGCGAACCCGTCGGTGAAATGTCGTTGATCGCCGGCACCTCGCACACCTCGACCGTCATGGCCCTGCGCGATTCCGATCTGCTGGCCATGCCGCGTGACGCCTTCTTCGCCGCCATGGAATCACGCCCGGAACTGACCCTCGCCCTGGCCAAGAAGATGATCGAGCGCGCCAAGCGCGAAGTGCCCAATGTCACGCCCAACGTCTTCGCCTTTTACGCCATCTGCGACCAGCCGATCCGTCCGCTGGTCGATCGCGTGGCGGTGCAGGTGCGGGCGCTGGGTTATAAGGTCGCCGTCATCGACAAGACCTTCCACGGCACCTCGCCGGAAGCCTTTACCCGGATAGAGGCCGAAAACGACTATGTGCTGCATGTCGCCGAATGCCACGAAAGCCACTGGCGGCTGCTGAGCGCCCGCCAGGTCGATCACGTCTTCCTGCTGGCCAATGCCGAGCGCCCGCCCGACGCCATTGCCAGTGGCTGGGAAAAATCGCTCCTTCACCGCGCGCCCGACCTGGTGCTGATGTATCCGGATAGTATCAGGCCCCACATCCCAGGCCGCACAAAGGCCTGGCTCGATGTCATCGAGCCGACTCGCTGGTTTCATACCCATCCTGATAATGTCAATGACGCCGCCCGGCTGGCGCGTATCGTTACCGGTCACAGCGTCGGTGTTGTCTTTTCCGGTGGCGGGGCGCGCGCCTTCGCCGAAATCGGCGCTATCCAGGCCCTGCGCGAAGCCCACATTCCGATCGATTTCGTCTGCGGCTCCTCTATGGGGGCGATCCTCGCCGCCAGTCTGGCGCTCGGTTGGGACGAGGCCGAGATCGACTGGCGCATCCGCGACGCCTTCGTGAATACATCGCCGCTCGATGATGTGGTCATGCCGTTCATCTCGATGGTTTCCGGCGCCAAGGTCGACAAGCGGCTGGAAAAGCATTTCGGCGACATCCAGATCGAGGATATGCCGATCCCCTATTTCTGCCTGTCGTCCAACCTGACGACCGGTGTGCTCAAGGTCCACAAGACCGGTGTGTTGCGTCAGGCGTTGCGGGCGTCTATCTCCCTGCCCGGCGTCCTGCCCCCGGTGGTGGAGGATGGCCAGGTGCTGGTCGATGGCGCGGTGATGCGCTCCTTCCCGGCCACCATGATGCGCAATACCCACCTCGGCACCGTCATCGGCGTCGATGTAACGCGGGCGCGTGGGCTTGATCCGCGGGCGCTGAGTATGCCGAAAAGCCTGACTTCATGGTTCGCACGGGGCGAATGGCGGCGCGGACCGCCGATCGTCTCAGTCATGATGCGCTCGGCCACCATCACCACCGCCGCCGACCTGGCGCTGTCACGCGCGGCCACGGATCTTTTGATCATTCCGGAGCCGGAAGGTGTCGAGATCCGTGACTGGAAGGCCTATGACAAGGCGGTGGAGAGCGGTTACCAGACGACAGTGGCGACCCTGGCCCAGCTCGATTCGCCGGTGACGACCCTGCGCAAGATGGGCAAGAGCGTCCATCCGAACATTCCAGCCTTCACGCCTGACGACAGCTATATGGCGACCGCGGTCGAACCACCGGACAGGTTGGGCCGAACCTAGTCTTTAAGACCACCCAGCCGCTTCATGATCAGCCAGACCGAAATCGACACGAACAGGATGCCGAGCGCAGCCGTACCAATGGAAATAAAGGTATAGCTGTCGACCATGCCATTGCGGATCACCGTCTGATCATGTGTCGCCTGCCACCACGCGCCGGTGGCGATGCCAAGACACCCCAGTCCGATAGCGCTAATAATGATCCACCATAGGGTCTTGACGATCATCTGCCACAGGCTGTCGTGTTCCTCTTCGGTGTTTTCCGAAGACAGGGCGATGCGGTCACCATTCGTCATCCACGTGTCGTTGTCGTCCTCATAGGTCGCGGTCTGGAAGTTCGATGACGGGCCGGCGCGCAGGAAAGGCTGTTCCGGCTCAGGCCGGGCGGCTTGTGGCGCTTGATAATCTTGCGGTAGCGGACGCTGGAGTTGGTCGCGCCAATGCAGGCCGCTGATTTCGGCCGCGATCGGCGCATTGGAGGGGGCAGAGAAATCGACCGGTGCGGGACGCGGCACTTCGACGAGCGCCTCTGTCTCCGCCGCAGCCATTGTAGCCGCCGGGATTGGCTTCGCGTAAGGGTTCAGCGCCGTGATCACCGGCGCCGGCATGGTCGAGGCCGAACCGGTCGGGCTGAAATCAACGACCGTTTCGGGTTCTGGTTCTGGCGATAGGGCTTCCGCACGCGAGGAAATCTCAAACGGCGTCGATTCGACAGTGGAAGGTGAAATGACGCTGTGATTGGTAAATTCGAGATCAGACTGCGCTATGGGCGATGGCGTCGAGACGGTATTTTCCGGAGGCGCTGGCTGCGGTTCGGGCACGGCTTTCCGGCTTAAAGTCCCCCCCAGCGGGCGACCGAGATTGCCGCCGCCATAGGGTGAATAAAGTCGCATCAAGGCAGCGGCCGCTTCGGCCTTACGCGTTTTTTCCGCTTCGTCATCGGCCTGGGGCGCCTGAGAGGGCGCGGCCTCTTCCTGCTTGCGTTGCACCTGCTCCAGATGCGCCTGTTCGGCCTGCGCCTTCTCGGCGGCCTGGCGCTCGCGCTCCAGGCGTTCGGCTTCGATGCGCACTTGCTCAAGTCTGGCCTGCTCAAGTCTGGCCTGCTCGAAACGGATCTGTTCCTGGCGGGCAGCTTCAGCACGGATCGAGACAAGACGGGCCGCCTCGGCCGCCTCAGCCTCGATACGTGCCTGCTCTAATTTGGCCTGCTCTAGTCTGGCCTGCTCTAGTCTGGCCTGCTCAAGACGTTCAACGTCAAGACGTTGCTGTTCCTGCACGCGCGCCTCTTCGCGCAGACGCGCCGCCTCGGCCTCCCGCTGTGCGTCAAGACGTTCGACTTCTGCCCGGCGGGAGTCTTCTAGCCGTCTTTGTGCCTCCTGCGCGGCGGCAAATCCTTGCGGCAAGCTTTCCACAACCGCTTCCTGCGGCGCATTCAAATCAATAACCTGGCGCTTCGCCGCCGACGCATACGGATTGATGTAGCCGGCGTCAGGCGCAGCCTCAGCCACCTGATCATTGCCCGCCAGATCCTCAACCGGACGCCCAAGCATAGCGGCCTGATGACTGATCTCCTCTGGTGTCAGGAACAGGTTCTTTTCGGCGGCCCGGCGGCGGATCAGCGGGGCCAGCACATAGGTCTGGCCGTTGAATTCAGCCGAGCGCCAGCTATCCATGGCCAGCGCCGCCTCGGCGAAACGGCCTTCATTGATGCGCTTGAGCACGGTTGAGTGAGCGAAATTCTCAGCCCCGATATTGAAGCAGAATGACACAAGCGCATCGAACTGGTTCTGGTTCAGCGGCACGAGGATCAGATTATTGATCGAATCCACCACCGGAAGCAGGTCAAAACGCAGCAGGGCGTCGGCGTCTTCCTGGGTGACTTTGGCCCCTTCACGGGCGGAAAACGTATGGCCGTAACCCAGGGTCCAGCGACCATCGGGCAAACGGGCAGCGGCGGTGCGCAGCCCTTCAAAACTCTTGATGAGTTCGACCCCCGCGCGGGAAACTTTTTGACGCGCTCTCATCCGTAATCCCAGTCCCTGAACCTGGCCCCAAGGCCGAACACGACAGGCGCAATACGCCTGATTGCCCCAAAACAAGACAGTTTTCGGGCCTTGTGTCCTTTTCTAGCAAACCACAGACCATTTAAGCATTACAAGAGTATTATGGCCGCCAGGCCGAGGAAACTGAAAAAGCCACAAAAATCGGTGACGAGCGTCACGAAGATCGGCGACGCCCCCGCCGGATCAACCCCCATTTTCGCCGCGCCCATAGGGATCAGTGTACCGGCCAGCGCCGCCATGGTGAAGTTGATCAGTATGGCGCCGGCGATCACGCCGGCCAGCTTGAGATCATGCCAGAAGATAAAGGTCACCGCCGCAAGGCCCGCCGCCACGCACGCGCCCACCAGCCAGCCGGAGACCACTTCGCGCCACAGGGTGCGGGTGGCATTGGCGGCCGTCAGTTCGCGGGCGGACAAGGCCCGCACCGAAACGGTCAGGGCCTGGGTGCCGAAATTGCCGCCGATCGAGGCCACCACCGGCATCAGGCTGGCCAGAACCACCATCTTGACAATCTCGGTCTGGAAAGCGTTGATCACCGTCACCGAAGCGAAGGCGGTAGCGAGATTAATCAGCAACCACGGCAGGCGCGACTTGACCATGCCCATGATGCCGGTATCGCGGCCTTCGATATCCGACACACCACCGAGGGCCAGAATATCTTCGCGGTTTTCTGCCTGGATGATATTCACGATATCATCGACCGTGATCTGCCCGACCAGACGGCCAGAGGCATCGACCACCGGCGCCGAGATCAGGTGATATTTTTCGAAGACATAGGCGACCTCTTCCTGGTCCTGATCGACCGTTATTTCGGTAATCGGTTCCATGAGTTGCGACAGCGGCAGGTCGCGCTTGGTGCGCATCAGCACCGATACCGGCACAGCGCCAACCGGCTTGTGGCTGGGGTCAATGACATAGATGTCGAAGAACAGCTCCGGCAGGTCATCGCCGTTTTCGCGCATATGGTCGATGGTATGGCCCACCGTCCAGAACGCCGGCGCGGCCATAACCTCGCGCTGCATCAGGCGGCCGGCGGATTCCTCTTCGTAGGCCATAAAGGTGACGATGGCCTCGCGTTCGCTTTCCGGCATGGCGGCCAGAACAGCCCTTTGCTGGTCTTCCTCAAGGTCTTCAAAAACCGCCGCGGCGTCATCGGAATCGAGTTCCTGCAACACCTCGGCGATGTCCGCCGTGTGCATACTCTCGATGACTTCCTCGCGGATATCGTCATCGAGTTCCGGCAGGATATCGGCCAGGGCGTCGGAGGGAATCCACGGGATGACCTCCTCGCGGTAATCTTCCGACAGGAAGCCGAGCAAGTCGGCGATGTCGGCGTAATGCAGGGCGTCGAGCAATTCGCGCAGGCGCAGGCCGTCGCCGCGATCGGCGGCGTCGATGACCAACGAGATATATTGCGGATTAAGGGCGTAATCGTCCTTTAGGGCGAAATCTTCGATCTGCTCCGGCGTCAGGAGGTCCGCATCGCGGTCACGCGCTGCTTCACGCAGGGGCGCCTCAGAAACGACCATATCATTTTGCAGGGCGTCGGATGCTTTTTGAGGGGTTTCGGATTTCTGGCTCATGGCTCAGCCTCCCCTTAATGCGAATGCGCATACCTCAAAAATTTAACCTGCCGTCCGTCTACCCGGCCCTGGTATTGGCCTGATATAGCTCACTGAGCGAAGGCTGGTGCGGTCAAGAAGACTCGAACTTCCACGGGTTGCCCCACAGCGACCTCAACGCTGCGCGTCTACCAATTCCGCCATGACCGCAAGCCATCCGGAGAGGGGCGCAGATAGCAACACTTGAGCGCTTTGGGAAGCCCTTAATCGCAACTATCCCAAAATATTAGCTTCCGATCGCCATGAAATCATAAACATTGGCCTGACGGGTCACCACGATCGAGATTTTCTCCTCGAAAATCTGGATTTCGCCGCGCGCCACCGGATGGTTATTGGCCAGAATCCACACCTCGTCATGCTCGTGGGCATCGAGCGGAATCACCGCGCCCCGGCCCATGCGCAGCAGTTGCGCCATCGGCAGAACCGAACGCCCGAGCAGAACCGAAATTTCGACGGGAACAGCGCCCACCTGATTTGACACGAAAAAAAGCCCCTTAAACCCACACATCTCAGAGGGAAGCCCTATATTAGGCCCTTGCCTCTTAACAACTTATGACACATTGAAGCGACATGCTTTCCGAGACGTTAAACCCTCCGCCCTTTGCCAAAAAAGACGGCGCGCCGCCCGAATGGATCGTGGCGCCCTCAGCCGTCCCTTATCCGGAGGCGCTGGCCTTTATGGAGGCGCGTGTGGCCGCCATTGCTGCCGGAGAGGCGCGCGAAATGGTCTGGCTGGTCGAGCATCCGCCGCTCTATACCGCCGGCGTTTCGGCGAAAAAGGAAGACCTGATCGCGCCGGATCGTTTTGAGGTTTTCGATGCCGGACGCGGCGGGCAATATACCTATCATGGTCCCGGCCAGCGCGTCGTCTATGTCATGCTCGACCTGAATCAGCGACGCAAGGATGTCCGCGCCTTTGTGGAAGCGCTGGAACAGTGGATCATCGCTACACTATGGCGCTTCAATGTCGAGGGACATATCCGCAACGGCCGCGTCGGTGTCTGGGTTGAGCGCAGGGACAAGGGTTACGAGCCGCTGACCGAAGATAAAATCGCCGCCATCGGCATCAAGCTGCGCCGCTGGATCAGCTTCCACGGCATCAGCCTGAACGTCGAACCCGACCTGTCACATTTCGACGGCATAGTGCCGTGCGGCATCACTGAACATGGCGTCACCAGCCTGCTCGACCTCGGTCTGCCGGTGACGATGGATGAGGTGGATTATGCACTGAAATCGAGCTTCGAAGCGATCTTCGGGCCGGTGGAAGAAAAGTAAGAAACCCCACCACCACATCTCGCCAGCGCAAGCGCTGTCTTCGTGCGCCCCCCCCCCCGGCAAAGCCAGGGAGGTACAAACTGAGTAGCTCTTCTCGTACCTTCCCACCTCTGGTTGGGAGGGGGACCGCGCCTCGCTTGAGGCGTGGTGGTGGGGGTTCTTGCTTAACTTTCGCCCTTAACCTTCGCGCGGCGTCAGGCGAAACAATGTCCGGCCATAGCGATTATCACCGCGCTCACCGGGCATGACGCACAGGTCGATGACCGCCCAGGCCAACACCACCACAGCAATAAAATCGAAAAAGCCCTGCGGACGTGGCCACACCATCACCACCGCCAGCAGGATCACCGCCGCCCACCAGCCGGAGCGGCCACGGTCATGCAGGCGCTTGGACAGCACGCAGGCGCCGCAATAGAACAAGACCGGATAGACGACCCAGTTGAGAAACGACAAGGCGCCCGTCACCACCGACTCATAAACCGCCAGGAACAGCAACAGCACCGCCGCCGCGATGATCGAAGGCATCTGCCCGGCCCGGCCCGTGGACGAGAAAAACAGTTCGCTCCAGTCGATCTTCGAATTCATAGGCGGCTCCAATCCGTTTCCCTGCCCTTATACCATGATAACACAGGCGAAAAGCAAAAAGGCTCAAGGCAGGTCGAGGCCAATTTCACGACAGAGCTTGCCTATATCATCCGGCACCGTTGCTTCGAGCATAAACTCGCCGCGCCCGTCCGGATGCGGAAAGGTCAGACGCAGGGCATGCAGCATAAGCCGTGTCACAGCCGCGCCACCGAGTGACAACGCCCCGCCATAACGCACATCACCGGCAATCGGCGAACCCATTTCCGCCAGATGAACGCGAATCTGGTGCATTCGGCCGGTATGGGGTTCACAGCGCACCAGCGCCGCGTCATCGGTGCGACCCAATACCTGGAAGGCCGTCTCGGCGCTCTGGGCGTCCGGATGATCCGCGGCACAGACACGGCTATAGGCTTCCCGGCCGATCTCTTCACGGCAAAGCGGAAAGGTGATGACGCCCGACTCCGGCAGGTTTTGCGGATTGGAAACCACGGCCAGGTAGGTCTTGGCGAAGGCGCGGCGGATCATCGCCTTGCCGAGATACGAAGTCGCCGGCTGGGTTTTCGCCACCAGCAGTATACCCGATGTATCGCGGTCAAGGCGATGGATCAGCATGGGCCGCCGGCCGCTCGGCTTGACGAAGGTCCACATCATGTCGTCGAGATTATTGCCGCCGCCGCGACCACCCTGCGAGGAAAGTCCCGACGGTTTGTTGAAACCCATGATATCGGCGTCCTCATAGACGATCATCGACTTCACCCACGCCTGATCGGCTTCCGGAATGGCTTTTGGCGCCTTGCGCGGATTATCGCTCTTGCTTTTCTGCGGCGGACGACTGCGACCGCTTTCAAGGGCTTTCTGATGATGATGGGAATGCTTGGACATAGGCGATGCCTAACCGGATGAACCGCGAAGGTCAAATCATTCGAAAACGTCTGCTTGTGAAACCTCGACTTGCCGGACAGACGGCAGCATCCATAGGACCAGCAGAACTATTATGCCGGTGCCAGTCACACCAAACACCTGCCACCATCCACTACGGCCAATATCATGTAGCCGCCGCGTACCAACAGCAAAGCCGGGAATGGAGAGTATAAACCAGACGATCAAACCGGCTGTATTGTTCCACCCCAAGACAATCGATACCAAGGCCATAATTACAGTCATGCCAAACAGAAAATACCACCAGAACTCCG
This sequence comes from Asticcacaulis sp., assembly GCF_035497195.1. Taxonomy (GTDB): domain Bacteria; phylum Pseudomonadota; class Alphaproteobacteria; order Caulobacterales; family Caulobacteraceae; genus Asticcacaulis. The sequence goes on along the minus strand of NZ_DATJDZ010000018.1, from coordinate 25,859 downwards.
AACGCGTGGCTCGCCCCTGCCACACAGGCGTTTTGCGCAGGACTGTCAGCACAGCGCTGGCAATCGATTTTCCCTGGGGCGGAGGTCCAAACTGACCGGGGGCACCCGGTTTCTTGAAGGCCAATCCGGCCATAAGCAACAAAGGCGGTAATCCATAAACGAGCGCCATAAAGAAAAGAAATTCATCCGGAACGGCGTAACCACTCGGCAACATTCATCAGTCCTTTTTCTGCTTTTGTTTCCGAAGTTCGCTCAAGAATTCAAGCCGCTGCTTTGTCTTGCCCTCGTGGCCATCCCCCTTGGGATCGTAGAATTTCGGGCGTTTCATACCGTCGGGGAAATAGTTCTGGCCGGAGAAGCCATCCGGATCGTCCGGGTCATAGATATAACCGGCGCCATAGCCGATATCCTTCATCAGTCTGGTGGGCGCATTGAGGATGACCGCCGGCGGATCGAGATGGCCGGTTTCCTTGGCCGCCTTCTGCGCCGCCTTGAAGGCCGTATAGACGCTGTTGGATTTCGGCGCCGACGCCATATGGACCACGGCCTGCGCCAGAGCCAGTTCCCCCTCCGGCGAGCCAAGCACTTCGTAGGTGTCGCGCGCGGCATGGCACATCAACAGTGACATCGGATCGGCATTACCGATATCTTCCGACGCCATGCGGATCATGCGGCGGGCGATAAATAGCGGGTCGTCGCCGCCATTGAGCATCCGTGCCAGCCAGTACAGCGCCGCGTCCGGATCGGAGCCGCGCACCGACTTGTGCAGGGCCGAAATGAGGTTGTAGTGCCCTTCCCGGTCCTTGTCGTGATTGGGCCGGCGCTTTTGCAGATGCGCCAGCAGGCCGTCGGAATCGATCGGGGCATCAAAGCCCATATGATCGAGCGACTCGATCAGGCTGAGGATATAGCGGCCATCGCCATCGCTCAGCAGTTTCAGCGTGTCGCGCGCTTCCGGCGTCAGTGGCAGGCCGTGGCCCAGATGTGCCTCGGCGCGCACCATCAACAGATCGAGCGCCGCGTCATCCAGTCGCTTGAGCACGAACACCTGACAGCGTGACAGCAAAGCGCCATTCAGTTCAAAGGACGGGTTCTCGGTGGTGGCGCCGATCAGCGTCACCACGCCGGCTTCGACATAGGGCAGGAAGCTATCCTGCTGGGCCCGGTTGAAACGATGGATTTCATCGACGAACAGGACGGTACGTGCGCCCTGGGAATGGCGGAACTGCGCCTGCTCGAAGGCCTTTTTCAGATCAGCGACACCGGAAAACACAGCCGAAATCTGCTGGAATTCATAACCGGCGGCCTCGGCCAGCAAACGTGCGATCGTGGTCTTGCCGACACCCGGCGGTCCCCACAGGATCAGGCTCGGCAGAAAACCGCGCTCGATGACGCGGGCAATCGCCCCTTCCGCCCCCAGCACATGATCCTGCCCCACCACTTCGGCGAGCGTTTTCGGCCGCAAACGGTCGGCCAGCGGCTTTGAAGCCTCATCGACCTGCGGCATTGTATTCTTTAATGAGGTTTCGGGAGCGCCAAACAGGTCGGCAACAGGGGCTTTTGACATGAAACAAATATAGAACATCCTTCCCGACGTGGGAAGGCGAAATTAACGATTTACCCGTTGTCCGGCCAGGTCTCTGCGCAGGCCATCCAGTCGGGCCTGCGCGGCCGGTGACAGAGTGACATAGACAGCCGGGCCATGCACCGGCTCATGGTGTTGTTCCGGGAAAGCCTGACGCGTCATGCGGCCAGCCGCGGGCGCAACGGCTTGAACGCGCTGGCGCCAATAGGCGCTCGCCGTTGTCTCAACCTGTCCTGCGCCTGCAAATAACACCCGAACCTCCGCGGCGGAGACCGACTCTCCGCTCCGGAACAGGTTAACGCGCGTTAAGACTTTTCGCCAGCTATTTGCGGGCGTTCTTCACAGGCTTGTCGTCGCCGCCATAGATCGGCCGGAGCAAATCCTTCGTGCCGTCAATCCGTTCCAGATGCGGATAGCGCAGGCCGTCATGATAATCGAAGGTGATGGTGCGGAAATAGTCTCCCGCCTGCACCAGCAGGGTGATCTTGTCGCTGTTGCCCGGCTTGTGCGCGGCGATGATCAGATCCTTCAGTCGACCGCCGTCATAGGCGCGGTCATTGACCGCGATCACCTTCATGCCCGCCGTCAGGCCGGCCTTGAAGCCCAGGCCATCCCACAGCACATCGCGCAGGGTGCCATCCTTGGCGATGCTCAGGCCCAGGCTGTAACCGAAACTAATGCCGCGCCGGGCTTCCCCGCTCTTGATATAGTCCGACGGCGTATCGTCATAAACCAGCCTGTAACCCGCGCGCGCCAGCCCATCGAGTGGCGCCCCTTTGCCGGTCCGGTTCAAGCGGGCATTGAGGAAAGTCGCCCAGTCGTAGCCGTAGACGTCATTCAGCGCCTTCACCACGTCGTCGAAGGTATAGGGCGCCGGCAAATACGAACCATTATCCACGCCGAAAAATCCGCGCGCGAAACCATCGAGCGACTTTTTCCCGCCGGTCTTTTCGCGGATCAAGGTATCGGCATCCAGCCAGATCAACCCGCCCTCGGCGTAATAGTCCTCCGAGCGCTGCCAGGTCGGCCACGATTTCGGGCCGCGGTTCGAGATAATCGGATCATAGGTCGTGTCCTGCAAATCACGCCATTGCCGCGCCGGCAACATGTCATAACCCGCCGCCGTCACCGCCAGCATTTGCAGGCGCTGGTCGAAATTGTAGAGGCCGGCGCGGCTTTCCAGCACATCGGTCCAGTAGGTCGTGCCGCCTTCATAAACCCACAGAAGCGCGTTGCGCATCGGTTCTTCAAAGGTGGCGTTGAATTGCCCGGCCGGACGGCGGAACTTGCCGTCCCAGGAATGGATATATTCATGGGCGATGATATTGCGGCCGAAACCCTTGCCGGCGACATTAGCGAAATAACCGGGTTCGATACCGATTTCCGAAGAGCGGTGATGCTCAAGGCCGATACCGCCCATCTCATCGGAGACCGCCACCAGCCAGTTATAATGATCATAGTGCTGGCCGCCGAATAGTTTGTAAGCTTCCTGCACGACCTTGCGATGTATCTTCAGCACGTCGTCCGATACTTCCAGTTCCTTCGGATCATCGGCCACCAGGTCCATCCATACCGGCACTTTCGCGCCGGGGTCCATATCGTAGCGCTTGAAATACCGCCCCGCGATCAGCGGTGAATCTACGAAATTGTCATAGGAAATCGGCTTGAAGGTGACGATATCGCCCTCGCGCTTTTCCGTTTCCAGAGCCGAGCCATATTGCCAGCCCTGCGGCAGGGTCAGGGTCAGTTGAATGGGGATGCGGCGGGTAAAGTAGCCAGCCGGGTAAAGACTTTCTTTCTCCCACTGCATGTCCAGCATATGGCGCGTGTGAACGATGACGCCGTCCTTTTCCTGCACCGGCGCCAGGTACTGGAAATCGGCCGTGACCTCGCTGACGCCTTCCGGCACCTCGACATGGAAGGCATGGACAGACACATCGTCACGCCGCCACTGCAACTCTTTTCCACCGGCCGTGATGTGCAGACCGGCGATCTTGGTAAGGTCGCTGTCGCCCGGCGAATGGTGGCCCGGAAGCCATTTCGGCACCAGCAAGGTCAGACGCCCCGCCTTGCTGACCGGAATAATTTCTCGGATAGTGATGATATGCCGGTCGAGATCGGTGGCATCAACATGAAGCTGTATCGCGCCGGGATAGTCGATATCCTGCGGCGCCGGCAGCGCAGGCGTTTCCGCCGCGGGCAGCGGTAAAGGCTGTTGCGCGACGGCTCCGTTCGCCATCAAAGCCAGCGCCAAAGCCAGGCCGGATACCTTCAACATCATACGCCTCCCGAAGTGAAGGCGGCACTATTGGCGGGGAATCGCGGCCTGTAAAGTGGTTACGCCAGATACCTGGCAGCTACCTAGCTAAACGTCGCCGTTATCAGTTGGCCATTGCGCATGATGCTGATCTGCCAGCGCCGAGCGCCGGCCTTGGTGGCGGCGTCGAGATCGGCGGTGGTGGCGATCGCCTTGCCGTTGACCGACCGGATGATATCGCCCGGACGCAGACCGATCCCCGCCGCATAGCTGCGCGAGGAATCGATGGAATAGACCATCACCCCTTTTGGCGCGTCAAACGGATCGACACCAATCTCTTCGGCCACGGCAGGCGACAGATTGACCACCTTGGCGCCGGAAAAAGGATTATTGCCAGAGATGGTGCGTTCATCCCGCGCCGGCGAGGCCGATGGCGCCTGGGCCTTGATTTTAAGCGCGAAAGGCTTGCCATTGCGCAGCCCCTGCACATTGGCCGATGCGCCAAGCGTCATCAGATCGATACGGTAGCGCATGGACGAGGCATCATTGATCGGCTGGCCATCTATATTCAGGATGACATCGCCGGTTTTCAGCCCGGCCTGATCCGCCGGTCCACCGGCATAGACGTCCGACACCAGCACGCCTTCGGGGCGATCCATACCAAGCGACTTGGCGATATCGCTGGTCACTGTATCACCCTTGGCGCCGAGCCACGGGCGCTGGAGATGGGTGGCGCCGCCCGCAGCGCTTTCGACCACCCGGCGCACCAGGGCAGACGGGATGGCGAAGCCCACACCGGCGGAGGAGCCGGAGCCGGAGACGATCATCGAATTGACGCCGATCAGGCGGCCATTCATATCGACCAGCGCGCCGCCGGAATTACCGGGATTGATGGCGGCGTCGGTCTGGATATAGGAACCACCGCCGGGGCCAACCTCGGTGCGGTTGAGCGCCGAGATGATGCCATTGGTGACGGTCTGGCCAATGCCGAAGGGGTTGCCGATGGCCAGTACCAGATCGCCAACCTCCAGATTACGATCGTCGTCCATTTCGAGTGTCGGGAAACTTTCCTTGGAATCGATCTGCAACACGGCCAGGTCGGTGCGCTCATCAGCCAGCAACAGCTTGGCAGGATATTCACGGCGGTCATTCAGCACCACCATGAACTGCTGCCCGCCGGCCACAACGTGGTTGTTGGTGACGACGATGCCGTCCTTGCGCACGATAACGCCGGACCCCAGCGATTGCTGCACCTGCTGCCGCGGCACAGCGCCGAACATCTGCCAGAACGGATCGACCTGCTGGCGCACCACGCCACGCGCATAGACATTGACCACGGCCGGCGCGACCATTTTCACCACGGGCGCAAATGAGGCCTTCATGCCGATGGCGCTATCCGGCACTTTCGACGGCTGAGTCAGGGTGTCGTTGAAGCTGCCGGAGTATTTCTGGGCGTCCTGTGAGTGCGATGGCGAACAGGCCATCAGCAGGGCGGCGGCGGATATTAAAACAGGTGCGCGCAGGTTCATTTAGCAATCCCAGCTTTTTGATCTCAAGGCCTTAAATGTAAAAACTATTGCGGCGGTATCAAGGCTGTACCGCGACGAGATTGCGCCATAATCTCAATGCTCGCCGCCATAGGCCTTTTCGATTTTCAGCGATTGCGTTACGCCGGTCGCCAGCCACAGGCATAGCAACGTGCAGAAAGCCGCCACCAGGAAGGCTGCGCCGCTCCACAGCGTAGCTACGCCCGGTTTGGTAACCACGGACAGCACATAGCCGAAGATTAGCGGCGAGACGATGTTGCCCATGGTGGTCAGGCTCATATTGGCGCCCTGCAAGGTGCCCTGCTCTTTCGGATCGACCTTGCTGCTCATCAGCGACTGGATGTTGGGCATGGCCAGCCCGCCAAAACAGCCGATGCAGATAAAGCCGACAAAAACCATCCAGTTCGGCGCCAACCCATAGGCGGTATAGGCGATCAGGGAGGCGATCACGCCGATATACATGGCCTTGCGCTCACCGATCCATTTGGTGATCACCCCGGTCAGGCCGCCCTGAACCACCGCCGACAGGATGCCGACCACGGCCAGCATCAGCCCGACCTCGGTCGGTCCCCAGCCGAAGCGATAACCGGCATAGAGCACCATCGTCGTCGGGAATACGCTCTGGCCGAACATCAGCAGGAAGTACATGAACGACAGGCGCAGCACCTGCGCCGACCGCGCCAGGAATTTGAAGGCGCCGAGGGGATTGGACGTATGGAAGCTGAACGGCTTGCGCTTTTCCTTCGGCAGCGATTCCGGCAGGACGAACAAGCCGTAGAAGAAGTTGCACAGGCTTAAGCCCGCGGCGAAGAAGAACGGATAGTGGTGGTCGCCGTTGAACTGGATCATTCCCCAGTGCAGCCCACCGCCGAGAATGCCGCCGAGGCTTGGCCCGACCACAAAACCGACACCGAAGGCTGCGCCCATCAGGCCATAGACGCCGGCGCGCTTTTCCGGCGCGGTCACGTCGCTCATATAGGCATAGGCAGTCGAGATGCTGGCCGAGGTCATGCCAGAGATGATCCGTCCGATCAGCAGCCACCACAATCCCGGCGCCAGCGCCATGAACAGGAAATCGACGCCGGTGCCGAAGTTCGACGCCAGCACGACCGGTCGCCGGCCAATAGCATCGGACAGGCCGCCCTGGATCGGCGAAAAAATGAATTGCGCCAGCCCCCAGGCAGCACCGAATATCCCTGTCCATAGTCCGGCCTCGGAGACCGAACCGCCGAGGAAAGCCTTGATGAGGTTTGGCAGGACCGGGATGATGACCCCGATCGACAGCATGTCGAGGAAGACCGTCACCAGGATAAAAGCAGCGGCGGCTTTGCGAGGGGCAGCGGGCGTTTCCGGCATGTTCGGTCTTTCTTGTTATGGCCTGTCTGTACGCGAAATTACCGCGTTCTGCCAGACATGCCTCTATAAGACCTGTTGCCGGTTTCTGTCAGTAGAGCGCCGGCTTCAAAGCGCGCAGGCTGCCATCGTTCGGTTCGCCCCTGATGCCGAGCAGCTTTGCTTCCAGCGAGTAGACATCGACATTATCGAAAGCCGGCAGTTTCACGCCAGGGCGAATAGCCGGGCCATTGGCGATGAATAGCGCCTGCATTTCCGGGGCGGCCGGATCGTAACCGTGGCTGCCGCCATTCGGTTTCGGCATCCAGTTATCCTTCGACTGGCTGACAATATAGCCGCCGACAGCGGCCAGGCAGGTGATTTCGGGCACCCGGCGATGATGGCCATAATGGAAGCGCGCCGGGATCTTCGCCTTGTGCCAGCACTGCATATAGTCGTGTTTCGTAGCGATCAGGGCCTTGTCCACTTCCGTTTCGTGTCCCGGTTTGGCTTTGAGGCCGGCCACCTGTCCGCCCGTCACCAGATCATAGCTATCCGCCGGCAACAGGTCAGCCAGGCGGATAAAGCGCTCCGGCCTGTGTTTGGCCATGCCATGATCGGCCACCACGATGATATTGACCTTGCCATAAAGACCGCGCGCCTTGAGGCCATCGACCAGTTGGCCGATCGAGGCATCGACATCGCGCAGGGCGGCATCAACCTCCGGGCTGCCGGGACCGAAATCATGGCCCTGGTGATCGACCGTCGAGTAATAGAGCGTAATGGCGCCGGGGCGATCCGCCGCCGGCAGGTCGATCCAGTCCAGCACCTGTTTTACACGATCAGACGCCGGCATCGCTTCATCATAAGGCAGCCAGTAGGCCGGACGCGTGCCGTGATTGACCGCTTCCGAACCCGGCCAGAACAGGGTCGCCACCTTGACGCCTTGCGCCTGTGCCGTCACCCACAACGGTTTGGCGTCGTCCCACCAGAACTCATCGGCCACGGCTTCCCTGTTAGACAGCTTGAAGGTGACATCCGGCTTTTGCGGATCGCGCATGGTGTTGTTGACGATGCCATGATGATCGGGACGCAACCCAGTGACCAGCGTGTAATGATTAGGGAAAGTCAGGCTGGGAAAGGATGGCCGCATCGCCGCACGGGCGCCGCCATCGGCCAGGGCCTGCAAGTTGGGCGTGATGCCTGTCTTGAGATAGTCGGCACGGAAACCATCAATCGAGATCAGGATAAGCCGGGGCGCCTCTGACGGGCCGGCGCTTTCGGCGATTGGCGGATTGGCTGGAATATGGCTGCACGCCGCCAAACCGAAAACAGCCAGGGCGGCCAATACACTCAAACGCTTTTGCAACATCACGCACTCCACCGACTGATCGTGACTACCCTAGCCAGCATACGTGACACAAAAAAGAAGCCCCCGGCGTGGACCGGGGGCTTCTTTTACTAAATGACGTTTACTATCAGTCGCTGGTGCGGATGCGATCCAGCACGGGTGCGCAGAACAATTGCGCGGCCTCAGTATCGCCACTGTCTTCCGACAGGTTGAAGCTTGTATCGCCGGACACTTCCTGCGTCTCTTCGGCTGGGTCGGCGATGGTAAGATCGTCAATCATATTGCCCTCCTAATGTTGCGATGGAATGCAGACGCGGCGCACAGGACCTTGCCTACGGTGCGCACATTAACCGGAAATACCGCAAATGCGAAATAACGCTTCATGCCGTTTGATCACGCTTTCGTTAACCAATGTCACCAAAGCATTAAAAAAGCCGCCGGATCGCTCCGACGGCTTTTGAATTGGCAATAAAGCCCGTTCCTATTCTTCGTCACCGGCGGTTTCGAAGACCGGACCCGAATCCAGGCCCTTGGCGGCTTCGTCGCGGTCAACGAATTCGATGATGGCCATAGCGGCGTTATCACCGTGGCGGAAGCCGGCCTTCATGATGCGGATATAGCCGCCTTCGCGGTCCTTGTAGCGCGGGCCAAGCACGCCAAACAGCTTGCCGACCTGCGTCACGTCACGCACGCGCGAGATGGCGATGCGGCGATCATGCAGGGTGCCCGACTTGGCCAGGGTCACCAGCTTTTCGACGAAGGGACGCAGTTCCTTGGCCTTCGGCAGGGTGGTGACGATCTGTTCGTGCTTGATGATGGAAGCGGCCATGTTGGCGAACATGGCGGTACGGTGTGCCGAAGTACGACCGAGTTTACGATGGCCTGAACCGTGACGCATAATAAAATCTCCAAAAGACCGGCGGCCACACGGGCAAGACCGATCTCCCAAAAGCGAGCCTGAAAACAAAAGCGGGATGCCCGAATGGCCCCTGCCCGTTTCAAACGTCCTTCCCGTTCAGGAAGGAAATTACCGCGACAAGGTTTTGGTCTTTCGCGGTAAGCAGAACCGAAAAAACAGTTCCTAAAAATAGGAAGCCCGGATGATCGCTCACCCGGGCCACTCATTTTTATAGCAGAAATCCTAGATCTGGTCTTCGAATTTCTTGGCCAGGTCTTCAACGTTTTCCGGTGGCCAGTTCGGGATATCCATGCCAAGCGAGAGGTTCATGGAAGCGAGCACTTCCTTGATCTCGTTCAGCGACTTGCGGCCGAAGTTCGGCGTGCGCAGCATTTCGGATTCCGTCTTCAGGATCAGGTCGCCAATGTAGACGATGTTGTCGTTCTTCAGGCAGTTCGCCGAACGGACGCTGAGTTCCAGTTCGTCGACCTTCTTGAGCAGGGCCGGATTGAACGGCAGTTCAGGCTTGCCTTCTTCAACGACCGGGGCCTTCGGCTCTTCGAAGGTGATGAAGATCTGCAGTTGATCCTGCAGGATGCGCGCCGCGAAAGCGACAGCGTCAACCGGCGTGATGGCCGCATTGGTTTCGACATCAAGGATCAGCTTGTCCTTGTCGAGCCATTGACCGTGACGGGTCGGTTCGACGCGGTAAGCCACCTTCTTGACCGGCGAATAGAGCGCATCGACGGCGATCAGGCCGATCGGGGCGTCTTCCGGACGGTTCTGATCGGCGGGGACATAACCCTTGCCGTTCTGGATGGTGAATTCCATGCGCACAGAAGCGCCCTCGTCCAGCGTACAGATCACGTGGTCGGGGTTGAGAACTTCGATATCGGCAGGCGCATCAATCTGGCCAGCCGTTACCGGACCGGCGCCCGACGCGCGCAGAACCATACGCTTCGGGCCTTCGGCGTGCATACGCAACGCCAGTTGCTTGATGTTCAGGATGATATCAACGACGTCTTCGCGGACGCCTTCGATAGAGGAAAACTCGTGCACCACACCGTCGATCTGGACGGAGGTGACAGCCGCGCCTTGCAGCGAGGACAGGAGTACGCGACGCAGCGCGTTACCGAGGGTCACGCCGAAACCGCGCTCCAAAGGCTCCGCGACAAGACGCATCTTGCGCGAAGGATCGGAACCCGCTTCGACTTGTGGCTTCTCGGGACGAATAAGCTGTTGCCAGTTTCTTTCGATCATTTACGTCCCTCAAGACAGGAAAGGTCGCCCTGCCCCAGACCAAATAAGCCCGGCAGAGCGACTGAAAAAATAGGGAAAATAAAATTAAACGCGACGACGCTTCGGCGGACGACAGCCGTTGTGCGGGATCGGAGTCACATCACGAATGGTGGTGATGGTGAAGCCAACCGCCTGCAGGGCGCGCAGGGCCGATTCACGGCCCGAACCCGGACCGGCGACGCTGACTTCGAGAGTCTTGACACCGTGTTCGATGGCCTTCTTGCCAGCGTCTTCGGCAGCCACCTGGGCGGCGTAAGGGGTCGACTTGCGCGAACCCTTGAAGCCCATAGCGCCGGCCGACGACCACGACACGGCATTACCCTGCGCGTCGGTGATCGTGATCATGGTGTTGTTAAACGAGGCGTTGACGTGCGCCACACCCGAAGTGATGTTCTTGCGTTCGCGCTTTTTAACGCGGGAAGGTTCTTTAGCCATTGGTCAGACTATTCCTTACTTCTTCTTGCCGGCGATAGGCTTCGCCGGGCCTTTGCGCGTGCGCGCATTGGTGTGCGTACGCTGACCGCGCACAGGCAGACCCTTACGGTGACGCAGGCCGCGATAGCAGGCTAGGTCCATAAGGCGCTTGATATTCATCGAAACTTCACGGCGCAGATCGCCCTCGACCGTATAGTCACGATCGATCGTTTCGCGGATTTGCAACACTTCGGCATCCGAAAGCTGATTGACGCGGCGTGCATCTTCGATGCCGACCTTCTTAACAATCTCTACGGCGTGGTGAGCGCCGATGCCGTGAATATATTGGAGCGCGATCACTACGCGCTTGTTGGTCGGTATGTTGACGCCAGCAATACGGGCCACTTGAGGTATCTCCTGCGACGCGTCCCGAAGAACGCATTCATAAAACGAAAGGTGACACGTACGCCACACGGCTAAGATTTGACCTTCAGCCGTGGTCCGTACGCGTGATTTCGCGGAAGCTGCCCTTATAGAAGGCTTTTAACTTCCGTCAATGGTTTAGTTTTAAAAAAGCAAGCCAAAATTAATTCGGTAATGCTTTTTTAAGTTTACTCAGATGATCCGCACTGAAAGGCACTTCGCATCAGGGGTATCCGGACGAAATGTCCTTGCCGGTTACCGCTTTCACGGTTTTCGGCGAATAGTTTAAGTCAGGGCGCTGTCGATATGGGCGGCGACATCTTCCACCGCGCCCATGCCATCGACTTCGTAAAGCTTGCCCTGCGCCGCATAGTAAGGCAGCAGCGGCGCGGTCTGGGCATTGTAGGCCGCCAGGCGCACCTTGTAGGCTTCCGGGTTGTCATCCGACCGGCCCTCTTCGGCGAAACGCTTTTCGATACGCGTCACCAGAGCGGCTTCATCCACCTTCAGGCGAACCACCTTGTCGATCTTCGCGCCGCGCTCACCCAGCATGGCGTCGAGCGCCTCGGCCTGGGCTACAGTGCGCGGGAAACCATCGAAAATAGCGCCGCCAGCCGCTTCCGCCGCCGGCAGGTTTTCCTTGATCAGGTCGATGACGATCTCGTCCGAAACCAGTCCGCCCGTCGCCAGGATATCCTTGACCTTGAGGCCCAGCTCAGAACCCGCCGCGATGGCCGCCCGCAACATGTCGCCCGTCGAGAGCTGAACCATGCCGCGCGTCGTCACCAGACGCTTTGCCTGTGTACCCTTGCCCGCCGCTGGGGGTCCAAACAGGATTATGTTCATCGGCCGATCCTTCCGCGCGTGGTGGATGCAGCCCCCTTGCTGCCGGTCTTGAGTTTGGATTTCTTGATCAGTCCGTCATACTGGTGCGCCAGCAGGTGCGACTGGATCTGCGCCACGGTATCCATGGTCACGGTCACGACGATCAGGATCGAGGTGCCGCCGAAATAGAAGCTGTTGCCCATCTGGGCGATCAGCAGTTCCGGCAGCAGACAGACGATGGTGATATAGGCCGCGCCGAGCACCGTGATGCGCGTCAATACGAAATCGAGATATTCCGCCGTGCGCTTGCCAGGACGAATACCGGGCAGGAAGCCGCCATACTTACGCAGGTTTTCCGCCGTTTCGTCCGGATTGAAGACCAGCGAGGTATAGAGGAAGGTAAAGAAGATGATCATGCCCGCATAGAGGATCATGAAGACCGGATGGCCGTGAGTCAGTTGCGTGCTGAGCATCGGCAGCCAGTTCAGCCAGCTCGGTATCTTGTCCGGGTTCTGCCCCACAAATGTCAGGACCGAGGTCGGCATCAGCAAAAGGGATGACGCGAAGATCGGCGGAATAACGCCGGCCGTATTGACCTTCAACGGCATGAACGACGATTCGCCGCCCATGATGCGGTTACCCACCTGGCGCTTGGGATACTGCACCAGCAGGCGGCGCTGTGCCCGCTCCATGAAGACGATGAAAACAATAGTGGCGATAAGCACGCCCACAATGATGATCAGCATGGCGGGATTGATGTCGCCCGTCGATCCCATCGACAGCAGGGTGCCGACGGTGCGCGGCAGAACCGCCACGATACCGGCGAAAATGATCATGGAAGAGCCGTTGCCGATGCCGCGCGAAGTGATCTGCTCGCCCAGCCACATCAGGAACAGGGTGCCACCGGTCAGCGTCGCCATCGAGGAAATAATGAAAAACGGTCCGGATTGCAGGGCCAGGCCCGAAGACTGCATGGCGGCGGAGATACCGAACGACTGGATCAGGGCCAGAATGACGGTCAGGTAACGGGTATACTGGTTAAGCTGCTTGCGGCCGGCCTCGCCGCCTTCCTTGCGCAGCTTTTCCCACGGCGCGTAGACGGACCCCATGAGCTGGACGATGATCGAGGCCGAAATATAAGGCATCAGGTTCAGCGCGAACACAGCCATGCGCTCGACGGCGCCCCCGGCGAACATGTTCATCATGCCGAAGATACCGTTCGACTGACCCGAGAAGGCCCTGGTAAATTCGAGCATGTTGATGCCCGGCAACGGCACATAGGTGCCGAGGCGGTAAATGATCAGGGCGCCGAGCGTAAAAAGCAGACGCTTGTGCAGATCGGTCGCCTTGGCAAAGGCGCCGAAATTCATATTGGCGGCGAGTTGTTCAGCAGCAGAAGCCATAAAGTCCTCAAATTCGCGCGGGCGCGGGCGCCCTTGTGATCACCCCCAAAGGGCGGACTAGGTTTATACGCGATTCGAAGACCGCACCCTCACCCAATCCAACCCATATGGGGTACGCATATTGAAACGTCAAATGCGCGTGATACCGGCTGTCGGCTTAACCCTTGCGGGCAGCCTTGGCAGCGGCGATCTTTTCCTGGCGGGCGGCGACCTTGGCTTCTTTTTCGATACGCGCCTGAGCGACCGAACCACCGGCGGCTTCGACAGCCTTGATGGCGCCGGCCGAAGCCGACCAGACCTTGAGGTTGAGCTTGGCGGTCAGTTCGCCTTCACCGAGGAGGCGCACGCCGTCGAGTTCACGACGGATGACGCCGGCGGCGATCAGGGCAGCGGCGTCGATATCACCCTTGGCGTCGAGCTTACCAGCGTCGATCGCCTGTTGCAGGCGCCACAGGTTCACTTCGGCGAGCTTGAGGGCGAAAGGATTGTTGAAACCGCGCTTGGGCATACGCATGTACAGCGGCATCTGGCCGCCTTCAAAGCCCAGGAGCGAGACGCCCGAACGGGACTTCTGGCCCTTGACACCGCGACCGGCAGTCTTGCCCTTGCCGGAGCCAGGACCACGGCCAACGCGCATGCGTTCCTTGACGGCGCCGGGATTGTCGCGAAGTTCGTTAAGTTTGGTCATTTGTAATGCCTTTCAATGACAGGTGCGCTGGTCATACAACCAACTCGGCTAAAAACATGAAGCGCGCCTGTTACAGCACGCTTCTAAAATAAGCAAGCCCGCGAACCGGAATTCGCGGGCTTGCTTATGTCTTACTCGACGATCGCAACCATGTGGGCGACCTTGGCGATCATGCCGCGAACCGAAGGGGTATCTTCCAGTACGGAGACACGGCCCATCTTGTTCAGGCCCAGACCGGCGAGCGTGGCGCGCTGGTCCTTGGTGCGGCGGATCGGAGAACCGGTTTGCTTGACCGTGACGGTCTTCGCTTCCGTTTTTGCAGGAGCCTTAGCCATGAGTTAGCCCTCCAGAGATTCGGGCGACGAAGCGCCATCGGCACGCGACTTCAGAAGATCGCCGACCTTCTTGCCGCGCTTCGCAGCGATCTGACGGGGCGAGGATTGCACCTTCAGCGCTTCAAAGGTGGCGCGCACCATGTTGTAGGGGTTCGACGAACCGAGCGACTTGGCGACGACGTCCGAAATCCCAAGGGTTTCCAGAACGGCGCGCATCGGACCACCCGCGATGACGCCGGTGCCCGGAGGGGCGGCGCGCATCTGAATCTTGCCGGCGCCCCAACGGCCGTAACCGTCGTGGTGCAGGGTGCGGGATTCGCGCAAAGGCACGCGGATCAGTTGCTTCTTGGCTTCTTCAGTCGCCTTACGGATGGCTTCGGGCACTTCACGCGCCTTGCCATGACCGTAGCCGACGCGGCCTTTTTGGTCACCAACGACCATCAGAGCTGCAAACGAGAAGCGGCGGCCACCCTTGACGGTGGCGGCGACGCGGTTGATAGCGACCAGCTTTTCAACGAATTCCGAAGGTTCTTCGTTGCGGTCGCGGGAGCGGTTTTCGCTAGGACGGGCCATGAACGATTCCCTTAGAAGTTAAGACCGGCTTCACGCGCGGCTTCCGCCAGCGCCTTCACCCGACCGTGATAGATGTAGCCACCGCGATCGAACACGACGTCCTTGACGCCTTTTTCGATTGCGCGTTGCGCGACCAGCTTACCGACTTCCGAAGCGACGGCAGCCGTTGAGCCTTGCTTCTTGTCGCCTTCCAGCGACGAAGCCGACACGATGGTCACGCCGCTGAGGTCATCAATGACCTGGGCGTAGATGTTTTTGTCCGAACGGAAGACCGACAAACGCGGGCGGCCGTTGGAGAGCTTCTTGAGGCGCGTACGATTACGTTGCGCGCGACGAGCCAATTGTTCACGAGGAGACAGAGCCATGACTTACTTCTTCTTGCCTTCCTTGCGGCGAACCTTTTCGCCGGCATATTTGACGCCCTTGCCCTTATAAGGCTCAGGGGGACGAATCTTGCGGATCTTGGCAGCCAGTTCACCGACCAGTTGCTTGTCGATGCCCTGGATCTTCACTTCCGTCTGCTTGGGAACCACAAAAGTGATGCCGGCAGGCGGATCGATGATGACCGGGTGCGAGAAACCGAGCAGCAGCTCCAGCTTCTGGCCCTGCATGGCGGCGCGGTAACCAACGCCGACCATTTCGAGCGACTGCTCGAAGCCCTCGGTGACGCCCTTCACCATATTGGCGATCAGCGTGCGCGACAGGCCCCACATCGAGTTGTGGCGGGCCGTCTCGCCACGGGGCGTGACATTGAGATTCGCACCTTCGTGCTTGACTTCGATTTCTTCAACGACAGTCCAGTTCAGCGACCCCTTGGGACCCTTTACCGAAATGTCTTGCCCGTTCAGCGTGATGGTCACGCCGGCCGGGACTGCGATGGCTTTTTTACCAATCCGGGACATTTTAAAACTTTCTAATGCCTTAAGTGTCCTCGGCCGTGTCTAAATTAATAGACGCGGCAGAGAACTTCACCACCCACGTTATTGTCGCGGGCGTTGTTGTCAGACATGACGCCCTTCGGCGTCGACAGGATCGAGATACCCAGGCCGTTCTTTACCGGCTTCAGGTCCTTGATCGACGAATAGACACGACGACCGGGCTTGGACACGCGGGAGATTTCCGCGATGACCGGCGCGCCGTCGAAATACTTCAGTTCGATTTCGAACTGCGGGAATTCACCGGGAACTTCCAGCACTTCGTAACCCCGGATATAGCCTTCGTCCTTCAGGACGTCGAGCACGTGGGCACGCAGCTTGGAGGCCGGGGTGAGCACCTTGGAACGCTTGCGCATGGCGGCGTTCTTGATGCGGGCGATCATATCGCTCAGAGGATCATTAACGAACATTTGTGTATATCCTCCCTTACCAACTGGCCTTGGTCATGCCCGGAATCTGACCTTTATTGGCCAGTTCACGGAGCGCGATCCGGCTCATGTGAAGCTTGCGATAGTAGGCACGCGGACGGCCGGTGATTTCGCAGCGGTTGCGAATGCGGGTCGCGTTCGAGTTACGGGGCAGCTTGGCCAGGGCGAGACGCGCAGCGAAGCGCTCTTCCAGGGGCAGGCTTTCATTGTTAGCGGTCGCCTTGAGGGCTTCGCGCTTGGGGGCGTATTGAGCCACCAGCTTCTTGACCATCTCGTTGCGGTTTACAGCGCTTTTCTTTGCCATGTTATCTCTCTACCCGCTTAGGACGTGAACGGGAATTGGAAATGCTTCAGAAGCGCCTTAGCTTCCTTGTCATTCGGAGCCGTGGTGCAGACAACAATGTCCATGCCCCACATTTGATCGATCTGATCGTAATTGATTTCCGGGAACACGATGTGTTCGCGCAGACCCATGGCATAGTTGCCACGACCATCGAAGCTGTTGCCGTTCAGACCACGGAAGTCCTTCACGCGCGGCAGGGCGATGGTGATCAGGCGGTCGAGGAATTCGTACATACGATCCTTGCGCAGGGTCACCTTGGCGCCGACCACCATGCCTTCGCGCAGCTTGAAGCCGGCGATGGAATTGCGGGCGCGCGTTTCGGCGGCCTTCTGGCCGGTGATCGCTTCCAGATCCTTGATGGCCGTCTTGACCTTCTTGGAGTCGGCGGTCGCTTCACCGATACCCATGTTCACGACGATCTTGTCGAGCTTGGGAACCTGCATTTCGTTGGTATAGCCGAACTCGGCCTTCAGGGCGTCCCGGATGGTATCCAGGTAGACCTGCTTGGCGCGAGGGACGTATTTTTCAGCATTAGCCATTGATGACATCTCCCGTCGTCTTGGCGTAACGGACCTTCTTGTCGGCCTCGATGCGGAAACCGACGCGGGTCGGCTTGCCGTTCGAGTCAACGTGGGACACGTTGGAAACGTGTACAGACGCTTCCTTGTTGATGATGCCGCCTTGCGGGTTGCCCTGCGACGGACGGGTGTGGCGCTGAACCATGTTAAGGCCCTGGACGAGCACGCGCTCAGCCAGGCCATCCTTGGTGACAACCTTGGTGACAGTGCCCTTGCGGCCCTTGTCCTTGCCGGTCAGCAGAACGACCGAGTCGCCCTTCTTAATCTTCGCAGCCATGATTAAATGACCTCCGGAGCAAGCGAGATGATCTTCATGTGGTTCTTGGCGCGCAGTTCGCGCGGCACGGGACCGAAGATACGCGTGCCGATCGGCTCGCTCGACTTGTTGACGATGACGGCGGCGTTGGTGTCGAAACGGATCACCGAACCGTCTTTGCGCTGGATATCCTTGGCGGTGCGGACGACGATGGCGCGCAAGACGTCACCCTTCTTCACGCGACCACGAGGAATGGCTTCCTTGACCGACACGACGATCAGGTCACCCACCGAGGCGTAGCGGCGCTTCGAGCCGCCCAACACCTTGATGCACATGACCCGACGTGCGCCGGAATTATCGGCCACTTCCAGGTTAGTTTGCATCTGAATCATGGTTCAAACTTTCCTAGTTAGTTGGCTTCGCGCGGGAGGACTTCCCACGTTTTCAGCTTCGACTTGGGCGCACATTCGATGATACGAATCTTCTCGCCAGCCTTGAAATCATTGGTTTCGTCATGAGCGTGGTAACGCTTCGACACCCGGATCGTCTTTTTCATGACGGGGTGCAGAACGGTGCGTTCCACCTTCACAACCACGGTCTTGTCACCCTTATCGGAGACAACCAGACCTTCAAGTATGCGCTTGGGCATGGTCTATTTCCTTTAAGCGGCCGACTTGCTGGCGGCGCGTTGCGCGGTCAGCAAAGTCTGGATGCGGGCGACAGTTTTGCGGATTTCCGAGACGCGGTGTGTCTTTTCAAACTGGCCGGTCGCCTTCTGGAAACGCAGGTTGAACTGCTCTTTCTTGAGCTTCAGAAGCTCTTCGTGCAGTTGATCGGAGGTGAGGCTCCGCAGGGATTCGATCTTGCTCATAATTCCTACTCCGCCGCCATCGCCACGCCGGCGTCGATACGGGTAACGACGCGGGTGGATACAGGCAGCTTGGCGGCGCCGAGACGGAGCGCTTCACGCGCGATGTCGTCCGGCACGCCGTCGATTTCAAACAGGATGCGGCCAGGAGCCACGCGGGCAGCCCAATGGTCAACAGCGCCCTTGCCTTTACCCATACGGACTTCGGCGGGCTTGCCCGTGACGGGCAGGTCAGGGAAGATGCGGATCCACACGCGGCCTTGACGCTTCATTTGACGCGTGATGGCCCGGCGGGCGGCTTCGATCTGGCGAGCGGTCAGACGCTCCGGCTCGACGGTCTTCAGACCATACGAACCGAAGTTCAGTGTGTAACCACCCTTGGCGTTACCGTGGATACGGCCCTTGAAGGCCTTCCGGTATTTTGTACGCTTGGGAAGCATCATTGGAGTTACGCCTCCTTATTGTTGCGATCGCGGCGCGGGCCACGGTTGTTACGGTCACCACGTTCCGCACGCTCGTTCGACGAAGGGCCGGCAGCTTCCGCGGCCCAGCGCTTGTCTTGCGACATCGGATCGTGTTCGAGCACTTCACCCTTGAAGATCCACACCTTGACACCGATGATGCCGTAGGTGGTCAGGGCTTCAGCAAAGCCGGTGTCGATATCGGCACGGAGGGTGTGCAAAGGCACGCGGCCTTCACGATACCATTCCATACGGGCGATTTCCGCGCCGCCGAGACGACCCGACAGGTTCATGCGGATGCCCTTGGCGCCGAGACGCATGGCCGACTGGATCGAACGCTTCATGGCGCGGCGGAACGCGATACGGCGTTCGAGCTGCTGCGTGATCGATTCGGCGACCAGTTGGGCGTCGACTTCGGGCTTGCGCACTTCAACCAGGTTCAGGAAGACTTCGCCTTCGGTCAGGACGGAAACATCCTTGCGCAGCTTGTCGATGTCCTGGCCCTTTTTACCGATCACGACACCCGGACGGGCGGCGTAAATGGTGATGCGGCACTTCTTGTGGGGGCGCTCGATGATGATGCGCGACACGCCGGCAGCGTTCAGCTTTTCCTTCAGAACCTTGCGGATCTTCAGGTCTTGATGAAGCAGCTTGGCGTATTCCTGACGCGCGGCGAACCAGCGCGAGTCCCAGGTACGGTTGATGCCGAGGCGCAAACCGATCGGATTAGCTTTCTGACCCATTATGCAGCCTCTTGAGATTCTGCGCCGAGTTCACGGACGACGATGGTCAGTTCCGAGAACGGCTTGATGATACGCGACGAACGGCCGCGGGCACGTGAAGCGAAGCGCTTCATGACAATGCCCTTGCCGACGTACGATTCGGCAACGATCAGGTTGTCGATGTCGAGGTTATGGTTGTTTTCCGCGTTGGAGATCGCCGAATAGAGCGCCTTGCGGACGTCCTTGGCGATGCGCTTGCGCGAAAATTCCAGTTCGTTGAGCGCGCGTTGCACCTTCAGACCACGGATCGAGGCGGCGACCAGGTTCAGCTTTTGCGGGCTGATACGGATCGAGACCAGCTTCACGCGGGCTTCATTGGCGTTAACGCGGCGAGGGTTCTTAGTCTGCGACATGATTACCTCTTCTTCGCCTTCTTGTCGGCGGCGTGGCCGGGGAAGTTCCGCGTAGGCGAAAATTCACCGAACTTCATGCCGACCATGTCTTCCGACACGAGCACCGGCACGTGCTTCTGACCATTGTAGACGCCGAACGTGATACCCACGAATTGCGGCATGATGGTCGAACGACGCGACCAGGTCTTGATGACCTCTTTGCGGCCACTGTTCAACGCGGTTTCCGCCTTCTTGAGAAGGTGGCCATCCACGAAGGGGCCTTTCCATACGGAGCGTGCCATAATTAGCGAGCCTTCTTAACGTGACGCGAGCGGATGATGTACTTGTCCGTCGCTTTGTTAGTACGAGTCTTGCGGCCCTTGGTGGGAACGCCCCAAGGTGTCACAGGGTTACGACCACCGGAGGTCTTGCCTTCACCACCACCGTGCGGGTGGTCGACCGGGTTCATGGCGACGCCGCGAACGTGCGGACGGAAGCCCATGTGACGGACGCGGCCGGCCTTGCCGAGGCTTTGGTTCATGTGGTCCTGGTTGGAAACCGCGCCGACCGTAGCCATGCAGCCATCGAGAACCATGCGAAGTTCGCCCGAACCCAGACGGATCTGAGCGTAGCCGTTGTCACGACCGACCAGTTGAGCATAGGCGCCGGCCGAGCGGGCCAGTTGGCCGCCCTTGAGGGGCTTCAGTTCAATGTTGTGGATGATCGTGCCGATTGGCATCGAGCGCAGCGGCGCCGCGTTGCCGGGCTTCACATCGACCTTTTCGGACGCGATGACCGTATCACCGGCCTTCAGGCGTTGCGGGGCCAGGATATAGGCCTTTTCGCCGTCAGCATAGGTGATCAGCGCGATGAACGCCGTGCGGTTCGGATCGTATTCCAGGTGATCGACCGTCGCCGGCACGTCGAACTTGCGAC
The DNA here is from genome assembly GCF_035497195.1 of Asticcacaulis sp. Taxonomy (GTDB): domain Bacteria; phylum Pseudomonadota; class Alphaproteobacteria; order Caulobacterales; family Caulobacteraceae; genus Asticcacaulis. The sequence goes on along the minus strand of NZ_DATJDZ010000018.1, from coordinate 5,010 downwards.
GCTTGAAATCGACGATGCGATAGAGGCGCTTGGCGCCGCCGCCACGGAAACGAACAGCGATGCGACCTTGCGCACCACGACCGCCCGATTTGGTCAAACCTTCGGTCAGAGCCTTTTGCGGCTTGCCCTTGAAGAGTTCCGAACGGTCGATGAGCACCAGGCTACGACGGCCGGGCGAAGTCGGATTAAAATGCTTTAATGCCATTTGCTATGCCCTTCCCTTACAGACCGGTTGTGATGTCGATCGTCTGGCCTTCGGCCAGGGTCACGATGGCTTTTTTGACGTCGACGCGACGCCCCATGATGCCCTTGAAACGCTTGGTCTTACCCTTGGTGACCATAGTGTTCACCTTGGTGACTTTGACGTTGTAGATGGCTTCAACGGCGGAGGCGACTTCATCCTTGGACGCGTCGAGCGCGATCTTGAAAACGACCTTGTTCTGCTCGGAGAGCAGAGTGGCCTTTTCCGTGATGTGCGGCGACAGCAGAACGTCGAAATTACGTATGGTAGCGGCCACGATTATGCCTCCACTGCAAAGCGAGCTTCGATGGCCTCAACCGCCGATTTCGTCAGTACCAGCGTATGGCGGCGCAGAATGTCATAAACATTCAGACCGGCCGTCGGCAGGACGTCGATATTGGGGATGTTGCGCGAAGCGAGAGCGAAGTTTGCGTCAACCTCAGTGCCGGTGATGAACAGAGCGTTCTTCAGGCCCAACTTCTCGAAAGAAGCCAGCAAGGTTTGCGTCTTCGGGGTTTCGACCACAGCCTGATCGAGAACGATCAGCGAGCCAGTCTTGATCTTGGACGACAGCGCATGGCGAAGACCGAGCGCACGAACCTTCTTGGGCAGATCGAACGCATGTGAGCGAACGACCGGACCGAAGGCGCGCGAACCGCCGACGAATTGCGGAGCACGGCGCGAACCGTGACGCGCGCCGCCGGAGCCTTTTTGCTTGTACATCTTCTTACCCGTACGAGAATTCTCGTTGCGGGTCTGCACCTTGTGCGTACCGGCGCGGCGCTTAGCCAACTGCCAGTTGACGACGCGCGACAGGATGTCCGAGCGGATGTCTTCAATCCCGAAAACGAGATCGGACACATCAACCGAACCAGCCTTGGAGGCGTCGAGTTTAATGACTGCGAGTTTCATGATTATTCAGCTCCCTCTGCTGCCGGCGCTTCCGGAGCGGCTTCAACAGCAGCCGAGGCCGCCTTCTTGATGCCAGCAGGGAAAGGCAGGCCAGCCGGAGCCGCCTTCTTAACGGCGTCGCGGATCTTGACGTAGGAACCTTCCGCACCGGGGACAGCGCCACGGATGAAGACAAGGCCACGTTCGGCATCGATGCGAGCGACAGTGAGGTTCAGCGTGGTGACCGTTTCGACACCCAGATGACCGGCCATCTTCTTACCCTTGAAGACCTTGCCCGGATCCTGGCGTTGACCGGTCGAACCGTGAGCACGGTGAGAGACCGAAACACCGTGAGTGGCGCGCATACCGCCGAAGTTCCAGCGCTTCATGGCGCCGGCAAAACCCTTACCGATCGTCGTGCCCTGGATATCGACGCGCTGACCTTCGAGGAAGTGGTCGGCCGAAAGCTCGGCGCCAATTTCGATCAGGGCGTCTTCCGTGACGCGGAACTCGGTCAGGATAGCCTTGGGCTCAACCTGAGCCTTGGCGAAACGGACGCGTTCGGGATTGGAAACGTTCTTGGCCTTGCGCGTCCCGGCGCCGAGTTGCAGGGCGACATAGCCGTCCTTGTCCTTGGTGCGCTGGGCGACGACCTGGCAGCCTTCGAGCGAAAGCACAGTCACCGGCACATGGACGCCGGCTTCATCGAAGAAGCGGGTCATGCCGAGCTTTTTGGCGAGAAGGCCTGTTCTTTGAGTCTGACTCATTGTCCGCGCCCTTAAATCTTGATTTCGACGTCGACGCCGGCCGACAGGTCGAGCTTCATGAGCGCGTCCACGGTTTGCGGGGTCGGATCGACGATATCGAGGACACGCTTGTGCGTGCGGATTTCAAACTGTTCGCGCGACTTCTTATCGACGTGCGGCGAGCGGTTGACGGTGAAACGCTCGATCAGCGTGGGCAAGGGGATCGGTCCCCGGACGGTAGCACCCGTGCGCTTGGCCGTATTGACGATCTCGCGTGTGGAATGATCCAGGACGCGGTGATCGAAGGCCTTTAGGCGGATGCGGATATTTTGACGATCCATATCGCTCGTATTCCCAAAGAAGGTGCGTTTAACGCGTCCAGTGAACCATTTCAAAGACCAACTCGTCCTCAGTAACCTGAGCACGAACGCGATATCCGCAAAAACAAAGCCCTCGCAGGTTTCCCAGCGCGGGCCGTTGAACAAGCAGGTCAAAGCCTCTTAGAAGAGGATGCAAGACCTGCCTTGCTTTATGCTTGCAGACCGCGTTTGGCGCCTAAGACGCCACAGCCGATCTAACAGAGTGGCGCTTATGCCTAAACGACTCGCTTTCGTCAAGCGGCAATTGGCGCAAAGCGTGAAAAAATAAGCGACGGGGATTATTTTGCGCCAGACGCGCGGATATCACCGCTCCGACTACCGGATCGGCGACCTTTACCACACAATATCCGTAAAAGTCAGGCCTTCGCGGGCTTCAGACGCATCAGGCCACGCTGCGCCATCAGAATCAGGGCGCGGCTCCATCCCGCCAGGCTGACCTCGGTCGAACGGATGACATTGACGCGGCGGCGCAGCGACAGACGCGCCTGCTCCAGCTTCCGTCGCGCCGGCAGGACAGCCACAGCCATATCCATCATGCGGCTGCCAAGCGCCGGCGCGTATTGCACGCTGCCTTCAAGACATTCCCCGCCGGCTGTGGTCATCGGCGACTTGTAATCCTCGCCGCCGGTGCCAAAGTCGAAGCTTTTGTAACCGAGCGGCGCCAGATGACGGATGATCGCGAGGGTCAGCACGATCCCCACCGTATAGCGATAATAGGCCGGATCGTAGGCCGGGAACCATAGATGGACACTCTCCTTGTCCACCAGGCTGATCTCAGCCGCCACCAGCTTGCCTTCATGACGGAAGACGCCGGCGCGCAAACCGTAGCCTTCGTCGTGCAGATTAGCGAGATTGACCAGCAGCTCGCGTGTCCAGCCACAGTTAAAAATGTCGTGCAGGCCGGACTTTTTATATTGTTCGCGTTTGAGATCGATAATCCAGTCCATCACCTCAGGCGTCACACGCTCCCAGGTAAAATCGAAACCGCCGAAATCCTTGACGATGTTGCGCTCGCAACGGCCGACATTCTTGAAGAACTTGTGGTGCTCGTGGTCCTGCTTTTCATACCAGGCGTCGAAGCCATCCGGCGTCAGGGCGGCGCGACGTTGTAGCGGCACGATCTGCCCCTGGGCGTCCATCGGCCCCACCCAGCCCTGGAAATCGAGGCGCTTCGCCTTGGTCGCTTTCAACAGGGCATTGAGGTCCGGCACATAGCCCGGCGCGCTGATCAATGCGTGATAATCGCTAAGCGGCGCGCCTAGCGGCTGGAGAACGCCGGCGCGAATCTGATAGGCGAAATAGCCAACGACCCGGCCTTCATTATAAAGCCTGGCCACGCGGGCGCCCGGCACATCGGCGCCGATGGCCTGAACATAGCGGACATCAAAATACGGCCCAACCAGTTCCGGACGCTGCGCCCGCCACTGCGTCCACTGGCTGGCGTCACGCGCCGTCAGGTCACTGATCCGGACGATCTCAATTCTGTTCAGCGTACTGACTTGGGTCGAACGTTTCAGGGGCATGGGATCTCGCAATATCGGTTTTGAGCCGAGACCCTACCACGACAGGGTTTATACCCCCCTAAGCGTCACGGTTAGCGCCCCGTTAATCCTCCGTTTTCGGCCCGATAAACGGCTGCGAAATCAGCTTGAAAACGTCCATCTGTTCACATTGCGCACTATGGAAAGCCAGAGCCGGCCATTGACCGAAATCGATCGCGGGATGCGCCTCACGCGCGTGACGCAGACTGCACGCCAGAGCGATATCGGCATGGGTCATGGCGCCTCCCAGCAGCCATTGCGATTTGGCGCCGGCGCGAATATTTTCCAGCACGTCCAGCACAGCGGCGATCTGTGTCTGGCAACGCTCCAGCCAGATCGGCGACTTTTCCTTATGCAATACCTGCTCATAAAACAGGGCGATCGCCTTATCGGAAAACCCCATGCTGAGAGCAATATAATAGAGTGCTTTTTGCCGGTCAGGGCCTGAAGCGGCGATGAGCGGCGCGATATCATCAAGCGCCCTTGCCCGTTCATCCAGCCAATCGAGTGCATAGGCGCTTTCCAGGACAATCTCGCCATTATCAAGCACCAGGGTCGGCACACGGCGGAGCGGATTGAAAGGCGCGATCTTGTCGCCGTCACCAAAGGTCGACCACGGGCGATGCTCGAAGGTATAACCATAGAGCGTGAGCGCAATGCCGACGCGCCTGACATAAGGGGAATCATACTGGCCGATAAGGATCATCGCGCGGGCTCCTGGCTTTTTGGCACGGCGTTACTGACACCCACGCCGCCATACATATTGGCGCAGGCTGTACACAGGAGTGCACTGATCAGGATGACTATTATCCGCATGTCTTATCTCCGGCAGCCCGCCGACGGCATGATGGTCGCGAGAGGTTAGGCTGTCAAAGCAAGATTGAAGACAAAGGACCCCAAGATACGTAACATGGCCCTTTGATACCATACTCGGAAGTGGCTAAATGACAGCCTGCAAAACTAAAAAACCCTCCGGCTTTTGGGCCGGAGGGTTTTTTAGTTTTATCGTTCGTTATCTAACCACGGTCGCGTATCGGGGTCGAGGGGCCTGCGGCCCCTCGCCTTCAACCTACTCGACGATCTTGGAGACGACGCCGGCGCCGACGGTGCGGCCGCCTTCACGGATAGCGAAGCGCAGCTTCTCTTCCATGGCGATCGGGGTGATCAGCTCGACGTCCAGCTCGGCGTTGTCGCCAGGCATGATCATTTCA